>MFYT01000018.1:0-40268 GCA_001789205.1 Candidatus Raymondbacteria bacterium RIFOXYA2_FULL_49_16
CCAGGTGCAGAGTTCGGTTCAGGGGTGGTGGCTAACCTTTCCCCAGGCTGGATTTCCACCAGCTGGTCAGTATAAATTTCGCTCGGCGCGCTCATAATTGCCTCCCATCATAAATATAGATAATTGTGGGAAACAATGCAAATGGGAATACCCATTTTTAACCGCACCTGCGCGGACGCGCGATAGACCCTTTATTTTCTTTCCATTAATTCTCTGAGGTCTTGATAAAACTTCTGGCGGACGATTTCCAAATCCTGTTGGGCGAGTGTTTTTTCAAAATTCGCGTAAATGTCGAAATAGGCGATACGCTTCTTTTTCGCCTTGGCAAAGATGCGGTATCCGATGACCCCCTCCCCTTTGGCGCTAAAACTAACCTTGTACACCGCGCTGTCTGAAATGGTTTGCTTGCTCCAATAGCCCGAATCCGCGGTGCAGAGAGAAACTTTGATGTAATCAGCGGATGTGAAAGCCGCGGGATTGATCGTTGTTACGTCTCCCCATTGATTGTGCATGTTTGAAAAAAAACCGGCCAGTATCAAGGAATCCTCGGAGTGGACCATCTTGGATTGTTTTGGCGGGTAATAAAACAGGGCGGTGAGTTTTGCCATATCGCCATTATTAAAGCTGGTAATGAAATCCGTATGGATCTGCTGCAAGGATTGCGCGGGTAAAAAAGACGCCGAAAATGCAATGATCAGGAATAACGGTAATCGTAGCATGCGCCCTCTCTGTAGTAAGATGATTTATCTCCTAGCGCAATTGCAAGAACGGCCTGCTTATTTTCTTTGGACAATGCCAATTGCCGAAATACAACGGTACAGTCCTTCAATCCGGGGTTCTGAGCGCTTTAAGGACCGATTCAGCGTCAATGGCTATGCAATCGTTCTGTGTTTTGAAAGAGGTATCCAGCGCCGGAACAAAAATACAATGGGCAATATTCTTATATTGGCCCTGCAGTTTCCCTGGAACACCCCGGGATTTGAGTTCATTCGAGACTTTCATTATCTCTTTCTGGTTGAAAGGCTTACGGCTCCATTTTGCCTCACCAAGCAATAAGGTCGAATCGTCCAAGGAAGCCGCAACAATATCCCATTCCGGTCCGCCAGTGGTCCAATACCTTAAAGCAGGACCGAACTCCGGACCGAGTGATCCTTTTTTCAGGAATGGGACCGCGTCTCGGCATAATTCTTCCCACGATTCCGCGCAAAGGGCCGGTTCAAACTTCCGAAACAGTGCAACCCGCATCTGTTGCGAGGAGTGCGACAAAAGCGACCGGTGCGGCCCAACGACTTTGAACCAAAAACGTAAAAAAGGATCCATAATCTTGTAGTGGGACTTTTTTCCACTCTTTTCAGATGCGGCAAACGGCACTTCCCGAGCGCATAAATCCATATCCATAAGACGGGCCAGGGAAGGCGTCAGAGCCGTGACCGGCGCGCCGATACGGCCCGCTATTTCCGAAACCCTATGCGCTCCCATTCCAATAACATCAAGCACTGGCCGTGCAAAGGAAGCAGAAGGCATTTCTTCCGCAAGTAGCCTTTCGGGTTCCGAATGCAGAACGCCAAGAGGCGAGAGTACCAGCGCATCCGCGGCTTCAACCGTGTTTTTCAGCTGTGAGGTAAGGGCCAGTTCCCAGTAATAAGGCACGCCCCCAAACAGCGAATACCACGCTACCGCTTCCACGGGATTTTTAGTAAGTACATCCAGGAGATATCCCGCTTTCAGGGGCCTGATCCTGAGATTCTCACTGGCCCGGCCGAACAATGGTGCGTTGCGGTTCAGGACAATACCTTGCATCATCCGCTGGCTCGATCCAGATATGGCAAACGTCAATCTGGCCTTCTTTGCATCGTGATCCACGATCCTTTGCAGTACAGAGGGAAGTTCCGGACTATGTTCCACAAGATAGGGCAGTTCATCCAATACCACAGGACCTTTGAAACCCCTCACCGCGGCATCCGCGACTAGGCGATTCAGAAAAGCGGCCCATGTGGGATACGCGGCCTCATTAAAGCCCGGCAGATAGGTAGACAAAGCATCGGCAAGATACCGCCTTTGGATATCAGGAGCGGATCGGTCCGCGACCAGATAGCATCCTTTATGCCAATCGACCCATTCGGTCAGGAGGCGTGTTTTTCCGGCACGGCGACGGCCCCAAATCACCGCAAGGCCGCCTTCGCCGCGTTTCACAAGGCCATTGAGACGCGACAGTTCTTCTTTTCGGTCCAGAAATATCATTATTATATTACAAAATATAATATTTTAGGATATAATAATACAAGTATTCATTTCCAGCGGTGTTTTATGAAAGAAGGTGCCCTGAGGGCTTGCGCGCACGTGTTCACTGCCGTCCTCAAGGAAAAATTTAATGCAAATCAACGAGGAATGAGTCTAGCCATGCCACCGCAACCGGCCATATTTTCCGTGTCCAGGGATTTTTCGGATCGTAAATAAAGCCATGCCCGGCTCCCTGGGTGGGATGGAATTGCACAGGCCGGTCCTCCTTTTTCAGCGCATCCGCCATGATAGTTGTCTGGGCATAGGGAACAACGTTGTCGTCAGGGTCATGCGTCAGAAACATGGGCGCGGACCATTTATTCACGTGCAGCGCGGGTGATGCCTGCTCCCAGACCCGGGGCTTTTCCAGCCATGTCCCGCCGATAAACATTTCATACATTGTTTTATGGGGGCTGTTTGCAAGCAGCGGTAAATGGTGAACGCCATGAATATCCACAACGCAATTGACCTGCGCTGAAAGAGCTCCGGAATGATTTTCACCATTGCATACGCCGAGGCACGCCGCTAAATGACCTCCCGCGGAACTTCCAAAAACCCCAATCCGGTCAGGCCGTATGCCAAAACAGTCCGAATGGCCGCGAAGCCAGCGTACCGCGGATTGGCAATCTTCAACCGCGGCCGGGAACCGGGCCGTCTGTGACAACCGATAATCAATGGTACAGGTAAAATAGCCTCGTAATGATAATTGATGGGCATGCCATAAGAATTGTTGCCGGTTGCCTCCGGACCAACCACCCCCATGAATGAAGATCACGGCCGCCTTGTTCCGCATTTTTTCGCTTGGAGAAAAGAGATCCATGAAGAGCTCGGGTACTCCAGGGGGATTGAAACGTTCTATTGCTGTCGGCGCTGGCAGGATCTCGTCCATTACTGGCCTTGTTTATGAAAAGATGGTATTATTTCAGAAAGATATTAAGGATATCTACTCCCGCCGTTCTTCTCTGCTTAAAGATAATCATCCGCTTGCATTTTTTCCATACATTTCACGACCAAGCCGCCCGCCTAGACTCGCTAGGCGAGTCCGGCAGTCAACACCCGCACCTTAACCAGCGGCCATTGTGTGCAGGTAAACAAAACACAACCCGCTCCCTAGGTAATTCTCAACCCTCCGTACAACCTCGGCATGACGAAACCAGAGAGGGCCAGACTCCAGGAAGCGTTCCTCAATCAGCGCGGACAAGCACTGGAAACCATGGCTAATCACGCGTTCACGCAGCCGATCAAGAAGGTGACACTCCATTTCTTCCCGGTTTTCCACCAAAGGGTGGACAGCCATAGCTAACAAATAAAAGGTACGGTTATCGCCATAGTGGGGGTCATCATGCACCCCTTCCTCATCATGATTCTCAAGTGGGCTGCCTGCGGCATAGGCGATAACGCGGCCGGAAAAGCAAAGGACAAGCCCCACTGCACGCGGATTGGCCAGCACGGCCTCGATAGTCTCAACGGGGAACTGCAGGAGCGGACGCCGTCCTTCGCGCAGTACATCGGGCGGATAGTTCGACAAAGAACCGTATCGTTCGATCTCCACAGCCATGACGCCGGTCCGATGCTCTGCGAAATTGTGCGAATCCAGCTCGATGGTTTCGGTTCCATCCGGTGGCACAATCGCGGCGCCCATACGCAAAAGAGGCCCCATTGGCACGGTCGCCCCGTGCAATAAAATGTCTTCAACCGCAGCCGCCAGTATGCCGATTGCTTCCCGGATAGTCTCTTCCGGGGTGTCGTACCGGGGGTAAAAACGGAGCGCCCGTTCGCCGGCTGGCAAAAGAATCAGGCCGCGCCGGAAAGCCCTGTCACGCAATGCGTCCCTCCAGTCGGTACGCGCAACGTCAAAGGCCAGCATGACTCCCAACCCCCTCACGTTCAGGATGATTTCAGGATAGCGGGTGTGGAGACCCTCCAGCGCCGCCTGGGCAATTAAACCGGTCCGGCGCACCTGGTCCAGGTCCAGGCGATCCATTGATGCCATGAGACGCAGCATTCCCACGGAATCACCTTCCCAGGTTGTGTTAAATTTCTTTTCTTCCTGAAAAAAGACCGCCAGCGCCTCGCTGACGAAGAGTACGCCGTTCTGGGCCTTTTTGGCCCAGATAACCACATCGGGCGGGGCGGGCAGATCAAAATGTTCATGGGCCCAGAGACGACCAGTGGCGCCGAAACCCGTCTGCACCTCGTCAAAAATGAGCGGCACGTTGAAAATCAATGTGAGCAGGCGTAAGCGCCGAAAATACCGGGGTGTGGCCATACGGACCCCGCCCTCTCCCTGAACTGGCTCGATGAGTACTGCTGCAACCCGTAGCGCCCGCTTGAGGGCCCCGGGCCCGATTCGTTCCCTTTCCGCAGCGACGAAAGAGGTCACGTCTCCATGTCCGGCTAAAAATGTATCCATTCGTGCCAGTTCCTCGGCAAATGCCTCGCGCAAGCCATGGCCCTGCAGTATCTCCCAGAGTTGCCGCAGGCTTTGCTCCTCGCGGCGCTGCGTGGCTGCGGGGGCACACGGATCCTCGATGGGGAAAATCACCTGGGGCCAGTCAAAGGTCGGGAAACCCAGCCGCGCTTTCTTGCGGTGAGTAACCGCAAGCGCCCCCAAGGTACGGCCGTGGAAGGCTCCTTCAAAAGAGACAATAACCCCGCCTTCCTTTTCGCCGGCGGTATGGGACCTCACCAGCAATGCTGCCTTGAGAGCGTTTTCCACCGCTTCCGCGCCCGTGTTCACGACAAAGTGACGCGGTGTCCCGGACGGCGCGATCCGGTCGAGGGCGGCTTTAAAACGGAGCGACAGGACCGTCTGGTATTCGCTGTGGGCGTATCGGTTCACCACTGAAGGCAGGTCCGCAAAGATGGCCTTGTTCAACCCAGGATCGTTCTCCCCGAACGCACGGGTGGCGATGAGCGCCCCCATATCAATAAACCGCCAGGGTTCCCCTGTCTCGTCGCGGTCCACGGTGGCCAAGTAACACCCTTCCCCCAGGGCAGGGTCAAAGGCCACGGGCAAGGAGTAGAAAAGGCTGCGGCGGGCCCCATCGAGTAAGGCATGCGAATCAGGGAAGCAGGCCGCAACACAGGCTTCGATGGGGCGGTCGAAGTCTAACAGAGCTTCAGGGGTATGGGCGCGCATAATGATCTCCGCGTCAAAGTGAGGACATTTCGGGCCTTCACGTTAAAATATAATAAGTGGCGTTCGCCATGCGGTTCCCTTATAGAGGATCGCACTGTGATACTAAATACACAATGCCGCTGGAAAATGGGGATCGTATCGTAGTATTACAGCGGGATCGTTGGGAATGGGGTGACGATAAAATCAGAGCGGGACTGGTATCTCAAGGTCTTTGCAGATTTTCTTGGCTAGGAAATCGTTGATTTCATTATGCCGCGGTACTGTTGAAGATTTCCGGGTCTGCAGATTTACGTACACCGTATGTTTGCCACCTTCACGTACGAATGCACATCCCGATATCTCAAGATGTTTGATCAGGTCTTTTCTTTTCATCAGAAGGATACGGCGAGTGATTCTTTGATGACTTTTTTTCCCGCAATATCGATTTCCGACAGGTGCTTGTTCGCTTCAAGAGTGAGTAAAACAGCTTCCTTGAGGTTCTCGCGGGTTTCTTCAAGGGTAGCTCCCTGAGTATTCGCGCCGGGGAGTTCCTCAACAAAGCCAATATACCCTTCAGCGACTTTTTGGAAAACTGCCGTAAATGACATATCAACCCGCCTTTCTTCTTATCTTAAAGATAATCATCTGCTTGCATTTTTTCCATACATTTCACGCCCGCGCCGCAGTCAGCACCCGCACCTCAGCCGCTCCCGCTGCTTTGAGCGCCTGCGCACAGGCGTTCACGGTCGCGCCCGTGGTGAACACATCATCCACAAGCAGTACCTTTTTCCCCGAGAGGTCCTCCACTGCCATGAACGCGCCGAAAATATTCTTCCCCCGCTGCGCTTTTCCCAATTTTGTCTGCGTCCCTGTCTTGCGCAGCCGCTTGAGCGCGCGCGCGTGGAGCGCAATGCCTGAGCGCGTAGCAAGGGCTTGTGCAATGACCTCAGCCTGATTATACCCGCGTTCGCGTTTACGCGTATGATGTACCGGTACTGGCACAAGCAGGTCCATTCCTGAGAAATATTCAGGCAAAGTCCTGGCAAACATGATTTCCCCGATCCTGCGGCCAACAGCGTGCTTCTTATCGTATTTTAAAAGATGCGCAATGGTTTGAAATACCGGGGAGAATTTCCAGACAGCCCTGATCGAAGAAAAGGCAAAATCACCGGTCGAACAATCGGGGAACGGGCCAGCGTCTGTTTCAAGACCATCCCAGCATGTGGAACAGACCGGGGTTGAAGTATCGCTCAGATATCCTTTGCACGCGGTGCAGACCGGAGGAAAAACAAAATTGAGCGCAACTGAGAGAGGCGCTATTTTTTGGAAAGCCATTTTGTGGGATCCAGGACCTGGCGTTCCTTGCGCAGTTCAAAATGGAGTTTGGTGCCTTCAAACGAACCTGTGTCACCCGCAATGCCGATGGTCCCGCCCATGGTCACGGTATCACCCTTTTTGACCGCGATTGACGCAAGGTTCGCGTACAGGGAATAGTAACCGCCGCCATGGCCGACAATCAGGAAATTGCCAAAGCCGCCGATTTGGCCAATATACATGACCTCGCCCTCTGCCACAGTGGTCACCTGCTCGCCTTCAGACGCTTTGATATCTATGCCATTGTTTATGGTCTTGGTCTTGTACACAGGATGCACATTGGTGCCGAATTTTTTGATGATCTTGCCTTCCACAGGCCAAGGCAATCTGCCCTGAAGACCGGCAAGGTCTTTTCCCTTGGGCTGTCGTCTGGCCCGCGCCTCGTCGGCAAGCGCTTTTTTACGGGCAGCCTCGAGCACTTCGATAATGCTGTTCATTTCGCGCTGTTTTTCCTCGAGCTCGCG
Organism: Candidatus Raymondbacteria bacterium RIFOXYA2_FULL_49_16; assembly: GCA_001789205.1. Lineage (GTDB taxonomy): Bacteria > Fibrobacterota > OXYB2-FULL-49-7 > OXYB2-FULL-49-7 > XYB2-FULL-49-35 > XYB2-FULL-49-35. The sequence continues at coordinate 7,240 of MFYT01000018.1, forward strand.
CGCAAGTTCAATATAGGTCTGTTTTTTCCCTGTTACTTCTTTGAGCAGCGTTGTCCGCTTTTTTTTCTGGGAACTGAAAAGCTGCTGTTCCTTGCCCTTTTCCTCCTTGAGCGCATGGACCTCATTGAATCTGCGTTCAAGCTGCCGCTTTTTATCTTCGATGCGACGCTTCTGGTCGAATATCCGGTCAATAAGAGCGCGGTCATTGTCCGCAATGCGCTTGAAAAAGCTGTTCCGCTTTAAGAACCCGGTAAAGGAGTTTGATCCCAGTACAATATCGAGGTGGTCGTACCGTCCCTTGATGTAAATATTGCGCACCCGTTGCCTGAGCATCTCCTTTTTATCAGCCAGACTCGTGGAAGTGGTTTTCAGGTCAGCCTTGATTGAATCTATGTCCAAAGACACCGCTTTCTCCGTCTCGGTGAGTTTTTTGATGTAATTGTTGACCAGGGTTATGTTCTCGTCAATGCGCTTGAGTTTGGTGACAAGGTTTGCCTCGCGGCTCGAAAGTTTCTTGACCTCTGAACGGTTCTTTTGCAGCCGCTGCTTGATCTCATTTAATTCGAGCTGGTGCTGCTCGATTTCAGAGACATACTCTTTCACCGTGCCCGGATGGACCGCAAAAGGAAAAAACATGAAGGCAATGAAAAGCAGCCGCATGCTACAGTTTGTCCGACACCCGGAGGTTCTGGACGCTGGCCACCAATCCCAGGAAGAGCCCCATGAAAACCTGGACCGCGAAGACCTGTTTGTACAAGGCTGCTTCGGGAAAAAACCGGTGCAGAAAGTGCATGACAAGCGCAAGAAAGACAAAGGAAAGCAGGCCCCCGAACAACCCCTTGAGCATGCCCTCGAGAATGAACGGAATACGGATAAAATTGGGCGTTGCGCCCAGAAGCTCCATGATCTCAATAAGGTCGCGCCGGACAAGCAGAGTGATGCGCACTGTTGACGAGACCATGAAATAGATGGCAAAACCGATGATGCAGATGGCGCCAAGCGAGACGCTGACAAAGATGTTCCTGGTGCGCTCGAGCTTGGGCACCCAGTCTTTGACAGAGCTCACCTCATCGACAAAGGGGATGCGTCTGAGGCTCTCGCGAATGGCCTCGACCTTTTCCGGGGTGCGAAAAGGCTGCAGTATCTTTATTTTGAACGAGGCGGGAAGCGGGTTGCCTTCGACCGCGGTGAGGATCTCCTCTCCTATTTCCTCCTTGAAGATGCGATACGCGTCCTTCTTGGAAACATACTCAGCATCCGCAACACCTTCTGTACTCATGATCTCGTTCTTAAGGACATGGATGTCGGCGGCGCCGTCTTCCAAAAAGACTTCAAGCTGGATTTTGTCTTCCGCGCTCTGTATAAGGCGGTTTAAATTGAAAAAGACGGCGAAAAAGAGGCCCACGAAAAAGAGGGAAAGTGCGATGTTCATGATCACGATGAAGGAGAGCATTTTGCTCTGAAAAAACCCGCGCAGCGCCTCACGAAAGAGGAAAAGGGTTTTTGAGATCATGGGGCCTGTCTGTCCTCCAGGGACTTGAGCAGGGAATCAGCCTGCGCCCGGTACGGGGATGACGCTTCAATTTTCCCAAGACATTGTTTGGCGTTCGCAATGTTCCCCTGCTGCAACTCGAACTGGGCTGTCTCGTAGTAGGATTTGTTTGAATTGCACGCTACCAGCATGCAGAAGGACGCTAACGCGGACAAGATGAAAATTTTCATGTACACCATGAAAATAATATACTATTTGAATTCTCCTCTGTGCTACCTGCTCTTTTTACTCTCGCTCCAGCCAACAATCTCATTGTTCTTTAAAATGACCGCCACCGGGCTTTGGGACTGGAAAAAATGGATGTTCACATTGCCCAGACCCAGGATAAAGCCGCTGGTCTTCTGATAGGGTTGTTCCCACGAGACAGAAAGCTGCTCCTCGCTCATTTTAAGACAAATGGCGCCGTTTCTGACAACCCGCTGAATGCGGCGCGGCCAGTCAGGATGCTCCCGCAACGCCTTGAGCCGCCGCTTCCGGTCCTCTTCGTGTTCGTTCTGCATCTGGAGCATGGACCCGCCCTTTTCCTCGTCGCCAAAGAATTCGACCGCTAAGGCTGGAACAAAGCCCTGGGTCTTGAGCGCCGGACAGAAGACCAGATACCATTGCGCCCCCAAGGAATCAGCGGCAGTACTCTTTATTTCAACCAAATCGGTCTTTTTCAGCATGCCCACGGTCTCGGCCAGGTTTGAGGGCATGTTCTTGAGCTCCGTGAGTCCCTTGGGCGCAAAAAGATCGGTCTGGCCCCAGACAGCGGACGCATATACGAGCGCAAATACGCAAAAAACTATCTTCATGGCTTCACCTCTTTGTTCCGGGGATGGTATGTCTGATGCACGTCCTTCAGGTATTCCCTGTTCACGTGCGTATATATCTGCGTGGTTGAAATGTCCGCGTGGCCCAGCATCTCCTGGACGCTCCGCAGATCAGCCCCGCCTTTGAGCAGGTGCGTGGCAAAAGTGTGGCGGAATGTATGGGGGCTTGCGTGCGTCTTGATACCCGCCTTGAACAAAAGCGCGTGTATGATTTTCCATAGTCCCATGCGGGAAAACGGACGCCCCCTGCGGTTAAGAAGCACAAAATCCTCTGAAGCCTCTGTGGCGAAAAGCGGGCGTTCTTCGGTGATATATTTCATGACCCATTCCAGCGCCTGACCCCCTATGGGAACCACCCGTTCCTTTGAGCCTTTGCCAAAAACGCGGATAAACCCGCCGTCTGCCTGGATATTCTGGATCCTGAGATTGATGAGCTCTGAAACGCGCATGCCGCACGCATAGAGCAGTTCGAGCATGGCGCGGTCGCGCAAGCCCCCTTTTTTCTTGGTGTCCGGAAGCGCGAGCAAGGCCTCCATGTCGTTGTATTCCAGGAATGTGGGGAGTTTTTTTCCCGCTTTGGGAAGCACCAGGTTCTGCGTGGGATCGGCAGCCACCCGTTTTTCACCTATGAGAAATTTATACAACCCCTTGATGGCTGATATTTTCCGCGAAATGGTGCGCGGTGCGCAGCCCTGGGCCGAGAGCGTCTGGATATGTCCCGAAAGGTCGTGCTTGTCCGCGGCCCCGACCTCTTTCCCTCTTCCGGAAAGATAGGAGACAAACCTATCAAGGTCGGTCCCATACGCGGCCACGCTGTTTTTCGCCAGTCCGCGTTCAATAATGAGAAAGTCCATGAAATCATTGACTTCACGTGACTCGACCGCGCCTTTCATTCCGGACAACTCCGCCATACAGCCCCTTTGCTCAATACGCCGCAGGACGCCGGTGCTTGAGCAGGGGCAGGCGTTCCCGCACATCAGCCACCCGCTGGCTATCCAAGGTACAGACAAAGACTTCTTCCCCGGTACCGCACTCGGCAATGATTTTTCCCCAGGGATCAACGGCCATTGAGTGGCCATACGCGTGGTAGAGGACGCTGGTGCGCGCGGGCGAGGCCGCAATCACGTAGACCTGATTGTCCACCGCACGCATGCGCATGAGCGGTTCCCAGTGGGCAACGCCGGTTTCAATGGAAAAAGCCGCGGGCACAATGACACCGCGTATCTTTTTCCTGAGCATGGCCCTGAAGAGTTCGGGAAAACGCGCATCGTAGCAAATGGCAAGGCCGAAGACGCCAAACGGCGTGGTAAAGACCGTGGGTAATGCACCAGGGGAAAAAACCGCTGACTCCCGCATGCGCACGGTCTTAAGGTTTACGTCGAACAGGTGGATCTTCCTGTGCACGGCTATGAGTTTGCCCCCGGGATTGAAGACTGGCGAGGAATTATATATTCTTTTGCCATGGCGTTCGGGAATCGACCCGCCCACAATGAAAGCCTTGAAGGTGCGCGCAAGGTCGGCAAGCATTTCGCACGCAGGCCCGCGCGGCACAGGTTCTGCAAATGTTTTAAAATAGCCGCGGTCATAGGGGCACGTGAACATTTCCGGCAGCACAATGAGTGAAGCGCCCCGGGCATGGGCCTGCGCAATGGCCCAGGCCGCATTCGCGATGTTCTTCTCCTTGTCCGCGCCCACGCGCACCTGGCATACGCCAACGGTAAGTGTATTCATTCCGCCTCCCTGCGCGCAAATCCCAGATTCGCCATTGCAGCCTCGACCTGGACGCGCAATTCGTCGAGTGACCCTTCGTTCGTTATCACAATATTTGCGGCCTCGATTTTGAGGCTCTCGGGCGCCTGCGCTTCAATGCGCTCCACCGCCTCCTCTTTGAGCAACCTGCGCTGCTCCATGAGCCGTTGGAGCCGCACCAGGGGCGCGGCCGTAACCGTTATCAACGTATCAAGGTCTTTCTGCACACCCCACTCGACAATAAGCGCTGCGTCGAGAATGACCGTGGTGAAAACGCGCAATGCCTTGGTGATTTCGAGCCGCACTTCGTATACCAGGGGCTGATAAAAGATCTGGTTGAGGACCGTAAGGCGCTCAGGATCGGCAAAAACATACGCACCAAGCTGTTTCCTGCTGATACGGCCGGGTCCGTCGAGTATTTCAGGGCCAAAGGCGAGCTGTACCTGGCGCTGGATATCGGGATTTGTGGCAAGGAGGTGGTGGCCAATTTCATCAGCGTCAACAACTTTACCGCCGGTCTGTTCTTGGATAAGGCGGGCGACCGTGCTCTTTCCCGAACCCACGTTTCCGGTAATACCAATAACCATTTAATGCGCCTCCAGCCAGTTTTTGCCCGCGCCAATATCAACTTTGAGGGGTATGGCGAGCGTTGCCGCCTTTTCCATCTGCTCGCGTACCACTGTTATCACCTGCGCCGCGTCCGCCTCGCGCGCCTCGAGAACAAGCTCATCGTGCACCTGGAGCAGAAGTTTGGCCGCAAGCGCTCCGCTATCTATGAGCGTCTGGACATTGATCATGGCTATTTTGATAAGGTCAGCGGCCGAACCCTGGATGGTGGTGTTGACCGCGGTCCTTTCGCTAAACTGCCGCACCTGCCGGTTGGCGCTGTTGATATCGGGAAGGTTGCGCCTGCGGCCAAAAAGGGTCTCGACATATCCTTTTTCCTGCGCAAAAGCCACGGTCCGGTCTATGTACCCCCTGATGCGCGGATAGCTGGCAAAATAATTATCAATGAACTCCTGCGCCTCTTTCTGTGAAATGCGCAGTTGCCGTGAGAGGCCAAAGGCGCTCTGCCCGTAGATGATGCCGAAATTGACCGCCTTTGCCATGGAACGCTGGGTGTCGGAAACCATGTCAGGAAAAATGCTGAAAACCAGGGCAGCGGTTTTCCTGTGGATGTCCTCGTTGTTCCTGAAGGCCTCGATGAGCGTCTCCTCGGACGAAACATGGGCCAATATCCGCAGTTCTATCTGGGAATAGTCGCCTGAAATAAGCACGTTGTCAGGGCTGCGCGCTATAAAGGCCTTGCGCAATTCCCTGCCTGTTTCCGTACGGATGGGAATATTCTGAATATTGGGGTCTGAGCTCGAGAGCCTGCCTGTTGCCGTGATGCTCTGGTTGAACGAGGTATGCACAATGCCCTGCGCGCCGGCCTTTTCAGGCAGCGCATCGACATAGGTTGACTTGAGTTTGGAGTATTCGCGATGTTCGATGATGAGCCGGGGCAGTTCGTGCTCGATTGCAAGCTGTTCCAAAACCTCTGAATCAGTGGAAAACCCTGTTTTCACCTTTTTTAATGGCGCAATCTTGAGTTCGTTAAAGAGTATCTCGGCCAGCTGCTTTGGCGAATTGATGTTGAATTCCCGCCCCGCTGACCTGATAATTTCGCGGTGCAGGGCGTCAAGTTTTTTCTCGTATTCGACCGAGAGTTCGGCCAGAAAGGCCCGGTCTATGGCAATGCCCTCACGCTCCATGGCAAGAAGCACGCTGACCAGAGGCATCTCAATGTTTTTGAAGAGACCGTCAAGGCCCTGGGCCGCAAGCTGCTCCTTATAGACAGCCATGAGCCTGTAGGTGAAGTCAGCGTCTTCGCAGGAATAAAAGGTTGCCGCATCTACCGGAACTTCTGAAAAGGGAATTTGGCCGGCCTTTTTTTCGCCAATAAGCGCGGTAATGGGCTGCATGGAATATGAAAAAACGCTGAAAGCGCATACATCGAGGCTGTATTGACGGGTGCCGGGATTGAGCAGATAGGCCGCGACCATGGTGTCAAAAAGCGGACCCGCAACCGGCATGGCGTGGCGCTGCAGAACGCCCATGTCGAACTTCAGATTGTGGCCTGCTTTGACAATCACAGGATCAGCAAACAGGGGGGCGAGCATCTTCCGCACACCGTCAATTTGCGCGTTTGGCCCGGCCGTGTGCCCCAGGGGCACATAGAGCGCCTCTCCTTGCGCGCAGGAGAGGGAAATGCCCGTAAGATTCAGCGTCCGCATATTGAGGCTGTCAGTCTCAGTGTCCAGGGCAAACGAACCCAGGCTGCGCGCCCGCTGAACAAAGGCTTCAAGAGGGTCCATGGCAATGACGGTCCGGTAATCGTGGACAGCGATGGAGGCGGTCCCTTTCGACGCCACCGCCTCTTTAAGAAACTGGTTGAATTCGAGTTCGCGTAACAGGTCCGCATATTCCTGGCTGTCAAAAGGTCCGTAGGGAAATGTATCTGCGGCAATTGGTACATCGGTCTTGATGGTGACCAGTTGTTTGCTTAAAAAGGCGTTGTCCCGGTTGTCCACAAGGGTCTGGCGCAGTCCCTTTTTGCTGATTTTTTCGATATTGTCATACACGCCCTCGAGACTGCCATAGGCGGCAAGGAGTTCGACCGCTGTCTTGGGGCCCACCTTGGCCACACCAGGAATGTTGTCCGATGCGTCGCCCACAAGGGCGAGATAATCGACCATGCGCCCGGGCTCGACCCCGAACTTTTCCTTGACATCAGTGGACTCCATGAAGAGTTCTTTTTCCCCCTGCATTTTCGGGTCCATCATAATTATATTATCTGAGACCAGTTGTGCGAAGTCCTTGTCCTTTGAAACAATGACGGCGCGTTCTCCCGCGGCCGCAGCGCGCACCGCGATGGTGCCGATGATATCGTCGGCCTCAACGCCGGGAAGTTGCAGCACGGGAACGTGCATGGCCTTAAGCAGCCTGAGAATGAGCGGGATCTGCGACCGGAGGTCGTCGGGCATAGGCGGCCGGTGGGCCTTGTAGCCGGGAAAAAGCCGGTGCCTGAAGGTGTTCTTGTCGCTGTCGAACACCGCCACAATGCCGTTGGTTTTTTCGTCACGCGCAAGTTTGAGGAGCGCGGTAAGAAAGACGTGCAGGGCGCTGGTGTTCTGGCCGCGCGAATTGATAAGAGGCGTCCTGATGAGCGCGTAGTGGCCCCGGTAGGCCATCCCCATTCCGTCAATAATATGGACGCTTCGCATGCAGGGTTAAAATCATTTATTTATTCGGACAAAGCAAGTGAAACGGCGCCATGGATAGTTACACGTTAAAGGAAATCCTGTTCTTCACCTTTCTGTTCCTCATCGTCTATACGTATGCGGGATATCCGGTCGTCCTCTATCTCGCCGGGTTCTTTTTCACCCGCACCCGCAAGACCAGCACTGCCTGGTTTCCAGCGGTCTCCATCATTATTCCCGCGCACAATGAGGAGGCGTGCATTGAGCGCAAGATCAAAAACGCGCTGGAAATCGACTACCCGGCGGACAAGCTTGAGGTCATTGTGGCCTCGGACGCGTCCACGGACCGCACTGTGGCCGTGGCGGAAAAATACCGCGGCCGCATCTCCCTCTTTGATTTCACGGAGCGGCGGGGAAAAATGGGCGCCATCAACCGCGTGGCCGGACAGGCGACGGGCGAGATCTTGGTGCTCACTGACAGCAACGCCATGTTCGCGGGTTATACGATCAAGGAGATGGTGAAATACTTCTCCGACCCGCGCGTGGGCTGCGTCAGCGGCGCAAAAATAATCCAGAACATGCGGTCGGACACGGACACGGGTCTGGGCGAAAGCAACTACTGGAAATATGAATCGTTCCTCAAATACGGTGAAAGTCTCACGGGTTCGTGCGTTGGCGCTGACGGCTCGGTCTACGCGGTCCGAAAAAGCCTCTATCCATTTCCCGCCGACACCAGGATTGTGATGGATGACTTCGCGGTCTCACTCTCGGTCATTAAACAGGGGTACGAATGCGTGTTCGAACCCGCGGCGCGTGCGTTTGAGGAGAGTTCCAAGCGGTCGCACGACGAGTTTAGACGCAAAGGCCGCATTTTCGCGGGCGCCTTCTCGTTCCTGGTGTCAAATCCCTCGGTCATGGTGTCGCCCTTCTTTTTCAAGCTTTTCTCCCATAAAATCCTCAGATGGCTCACTGCGGCGTTCCAGATAGGCCTTTTTACCGTCTCGGCGCTCCTGTACAGCGAAGCCGCTTTCAGACCCGTCTTCGGTATCCAGATTGTGCTCTATTCGTGCGTAGTCATCGGGTTCCTCTGCTCGCGGTTCAATATCAAAATCAAGATTTTCCACGTGCCGTATTATTTCACCATGACAACGTTTGCGCAGATGTATGGTTTCTGGTATTACCTGCGGTACGGCAACAAGCCAATGTGGGACAAAATACGGTAATTAATTAATGCGCGCCTTTGGAAAAAAGCACCGTTGGAATTGTTTCAATGAGAATCTTCAGGTCAAATAAAATAGACGCCTTTTCAATGTAATACATTTCCAGGTAAATGCGATCAGGATAATCAATATTGCTCCGGCCGGCAACCTGCCACCATCCCATGACCCCTGGTTTGACCGACAACAGCTTTTTCCGGTACTTGTCGTATTTTACCAACTCGTCGACCACGATGGGACGCGGGCCCACTAGCGACATATTGCCTAAAAACACGTTGAATATCTGCGGCACTTCGTCAAGACTCGTCTTGCGCAAAAACGAACCAATACGGGTAATACGGATGTCGGACTCGGGCGGCAGCTTGAAATTGTTCCTGATGTATTCCTCATAGAGTTTCCGGTCCTGCTTGAGGATGTCCTCGGCGTTGTGCACCATGGTGCGGAACTTGAAAATACGGAAGACGCGCCCGTTTTTTCCCAGACGGTATTGTCTGAAAAAGACCGGCCCTCGGGGGTCGGTGATCTTGATGATGCATGCCAGAATAATGATTGTAGGCAGAAAGGCCAAAAAGGCGAGCGCGCCAAGCGCCAGATCCATGAGCCGCTTTAGTACACTATATACTATGGAATGGCGTACAAGGGAATAGTCAGTGCTGATCCCAAATTCGCGTTCAGTATATCCGGCACCCGTGATGGTGGGCTGCGCGTGTTTCCTTCCGCGTTTTACATCTATCCGGTCGTAAAGCGCGGTAATCAGAAACCTGGTCATATAGATAAACGTAAGGATCGCGGACGCGTAGATGAGAAGCAGCAGCCGTCCTGCCGCGGAATGGAAGATATCTCCCGAAGGGAGCGTTGCCAGAAAAAGGACGCCAATACCGGCAGCCACAGCGAGCAGGACATTGGCGAATGAAAGACGCCAGCTGGTCTTGTAGAAGCCAAAGAGCAGGAAAATGACGACCCAGGGAATGGTAAGGATGCGATTGGCGTCGAGCATAAGTTCAACCACTTCACGCATGGCGCCCTTGGTATACCGCATGAAAAAAACGTAAATATACGCGGTAATAAAAAAAGACGCGTTGAGTATGAAAATGTCCGAGAGCAGGAAGACGATCCGCTGCGGCCGCGTTGCGGTCATGACGTGTGCGCTGGCCCGCTCGCTGAACGGGGCCGCGCCCTCCCGAAGAGATGCCTGAAAAAGGACCTGAAGGCGAGAAGGTTCCGCTTTGCCTCTGTGGGATGCACTATGGACTGCCGCATTTTGGCGAGAATATACCGGGGCCGCAGATAGAACCGCCGCCGCGCCTCGTCGCAGAACGCGGTGAGTTCGGCATAGGTGAGCGCGGGGTTGGAGACAACGGAGTTGTGGAGGCCCGCATCAGTGACCCACTGCGAGAAGTCCTCGGAGATGAGAAAACCCTGTTCCTTCACCCATTGGTAATCCGCGGTTCCAGGATAGACCATGATGGGGAAAAACTGGACCGTATCGGGGTTGAGTTCGAGCGCAAGGTCAAGTGTTTTCCGCAGCGTCGCGCGCGTTTCGCCCCGGTTGCCCACCATAAAGCACCCATGCACCAGAATGCCGGCTTGCCGTGCGTCGCGCGCAAAGGCGCGGATTTTAACAAGATCAGTGCCTTTTTTGATATTATCCAGTATTGTCTGGTCGCCGCTCTCAAAGCCCACGCAGAAGAGTCTGCAGCCCGCCTTTTTGAGCAGGGCCATGGTCTCGTAGTCCACATCAGCGCGTGAATTCGCGGACCACGGGATCCGGTTGAGTCCCCGGCGTATAAGCAGCATGGCCAGGTCCCTGCACCGCTGCCGGTTGACCGTGAAGGTGTCGTCCTCGATCATGATTTCGCGCACATCCGGGAACTGCCCGTAAATATACGCGAATTCGTCAGCCACTTTTTCCACGCTGCGCGACCGGAACCTGTTGCCGTGCATGGTTTGCGGGTAAACGCAGTAGGTGCATTTAAAGGGACAGCCGCGGCCAGTGACTATGGTGACAATGGGATGCTGTGAATGGCTGTAGAAATATCTGGTATGGTCGAGGTGCTTCTTATACACGCTGCTCACAAAGGGCAGCGCGTCAAGATCCGTAAGAAAAGTCCGGAGCGCGGTGAACACGGACGCCCCCTCTTTCTTATAGACAATGCCGGCCACACCCGCGATCTCTTTTCCCTGTTCGATCGCCATGGCTAGATCGACCACGGTCTGGTCGAATTCGCCAATGGCAATAGCGTCTACAAAATCGCCATGTCCCAGAGTCTCGGCAGGCAGGGCGGATACATGCGGCCCTACAAAAACCACAAAGGCCGAAGCAAAGGCTTTTTTTATTTCACCGGCCATGGCAATGTCGTTGTATATGCTGGGGGTACTGGTATTCATGATAACAAGACCAGGCGAGAAACCGCCCAGCCGGGCAAGCACCTCGTCCATGTGCAGGTTGAGCGCGGGCGCATCGATAAACCGGATTTCATGGCCTTGTTGTTCAAGGTATCCCACGGCATAGGCAAGCCACATGGGATAGTAGAGCGTACCGCTCTTGGTGACCGCAGGACTTCGCTGCTCACGGGAAAAACGGTGGTGAAAGGGCGGATTGAGCGCGAGGATTTTCATGGGGTAAAAAAATAGCTATGACAGGGAAGATAAATCAATGATAGCAAGCAGCAGATAGCGGGCAGTGGGCAGCGGGTAGAAAAATACTGACTCTGTGCTACCCGCTGCCCACTGCCCGCCAGATCAACGAACCAGGACCATCTTCCGGGTCTGGGTAAAATCGCCTGACACAATCCGGTAGAAATAGACCCCTGACGCGCAATCAGCTGCGCGCCATACCACGTAGTGCAGGGCGCCAGCTTTAAAGGCCTGGTCCGCGAGCAGTGCAATACGCTGGCCCCGGACATCGTACACAGAGAGTTCCACCCTGCGCTTCGCGGCCAAGAGCGTTTTGCCATTGTCCCAAGTATAGGGAACAAAGAATGAAATCGCGGTTGTGGGATTGAACGGATTGGGTGTATTCTGCGCAAGCTCAAAGCCCCGGTTAAGATTGTCCATGAACTCAGGATCAGAGGTCGCAACAAGTGTGGCCCATTGCTTCCCGCCCTTGGTGCTCATGCGCACCACCGGATCTTTTTTCAGGTCCTGAAAGCCTGCTGACAAACTGCCGCAAAAAACAAACTGGGTTTCACTGAAATTGGCAACACCGTCGACCAGCACTTCAATGTCGCCGGCCTTGCCAGCAGGATCGACAACCAGGGTCCACAGGACAGTGCCATTGCCTGGTTCGCGGAAGCTGCGCATGAGCCTGGGACCATATTGAGCGTTCTGGTCCTCAAAATAGACTGAAATACCCCCCAGGGGTTGCGGCGGTTCCGGATAATCGGCAATAGGTCCGGCTGATGCGGGCCTGACTCCAGCCATATTGTCATTGTCCTGATATTTCCCCATGCGCGCGCTCACGGACAGATCCCAATCAAAGGCATTGCGGTAAAGCGCCTTACCCGCAACCTTTGCGGCAACAACACTAACCTGGGGAGCATATGCCATCCGGAGAGTATCGGCAGCAGCACTGTAGTACCAGCAGCCGGCAAGCGGCTTGAGCGCAGTGCCGGTCACATATCCGCCGCTCCCGGCAAGGTCGGCAAAATGAAGCAAGCCACTCCGGTTAATAGCCACGGGAAATGGGAAGGGCGAGGTTATCATGTTCCATCCCGCTGCAATTGGCAAAAGAAACGCCGCTGTGTCGGTGGAGGTATAGAAAATGGGGTTGACCGATATGGTGACTGGTGAAGACGTCAGGTTCCAGTAAGCACGGCCGCGGTTGAGTCGCATGGTGTCCGCGCCCGATCCTCCCATGTATTTGCCTTGGCCAATGTCCCATATATAAAGCGTTGAATCATTGAGGCCCGCAAGCCTGCTTGCGTTCTTCTGTATCTGGGATTGCGAATCAGCGTAGCCCACCATATACCAGGTCTCGGGAACAAGGGAGGATGTACCACCACCAATGGAAAAATCCGCTGTCTTGGTAAACGTCTTTGTGATGCCCGTTGCCGTATAGACCGCGCTGAAAATGGTTGAGTATGCGCCATCGGGCAATGGATAGAGTTCGAGAAGGCCCTGGGTCGCACTGTTCCGCAGGTGGACTGGCGAATAGGCAACGCCGTTTTTTTTGACCGAAACCGTGGCCTGCGCCATGGTCCCTGACGCGTCAGGTTTAATCACCTTGTACGAGATCTTGCAATACCCGGCGTCAACCGCCTGCGAAACAATATTCACGCCTGGTTCGAGCAGGATATACTCGATTGCGCCGATGTCGATCCGGTTGTCGCCGCCCGCGGTACTAGTGCGTGGAAAACCGCGGAAATCGTATGCCGGCACCAATGTGCTGCTGTACAATCCCGCGTTTCTGGCAGGTCCAGTTGAGAGCGGCAAATAGGGAAAACTGCCTGTTTCAAAGAGCGATACCGTGGCGCTGATATTTGTGGCAGGCAGGGTATCGCGGAGAAACGTGAGGATCGAGCTGTTTTCACCGCCCAAAAGGACAATCACATTGCCAGAATCGCAGTCAGAGAAAAGATTGTTCTTAACCGAGACAGTGAGCTTGTCAGTAGTCCCTTTTTTCGCTGTTCCATAACCGCCATTGGGCAGGTTGCTAAAAAGGTTGTTGATGATATAATTGGTGTCGCTAAGCGATACCAGGCCTCGCTGAATGCCAAATACAAGGCCGCCCCAAGAATTAACAAAGGTGTTGTTGGCAAACCGGCATTTCGAAGGCATCTCAATATATACGCCCAGGCCTTCGAGATTTTCGAAAATGCTATTGGTGACCGTGAAATTCTGGACCGGCATGGCCGTGCTCCAGCCCATTGAGTCGTGGCGCTCTTCGGACATGGCGAAAAGTCCGAACAGCCCGCCAATAAACCTGCAGCGCGCCACCTGGACGTTAGAGCAGGTGTTGAAACCAGCGTTAAAAGCAGCGCCGTTCTTGAACGCAAGACCCGTGAGCGCAATGGACGCGCTGTTTTCAAAGACCATACAGGCGTCAAACCCCTCACCATTAATAACTGTCTTATCCGTGTCTGTTATCTGGCCGGTAATGGAAATGTTCGGCGCGTCCTTGTACATGATTGGCATGCCCGGATACGAAGGATCGAGGAACAGGGTCTTCTCCCCCGCCTTGAGCGCGTGCGTGACCGTTGCGTACGTTGCCCCGCTCTGGCCGCGCACTGTTTTGACACCAGCGGCAAGATGGTACAGTTTACCCGCTGGCCCTTCGACGCTGACGCCGAACAAGGGGTCCCAGGCCTTTACAGTAATGGACTTAATGCCAGTGACTGATCCAGTATTGTATGATATGCTGTCCCTCAGCTGCGCGGGAAGTTTCATGACGGGCCTGCCGGTTGACCAGACAGAGATTGTGTCAAAATAGACATACTCGCGGACAAACCCCGTGTCAGAGGAGGTGTAACTGTTGGATTCAAAGGCCCGGCCGCCAATATCAAGGGCCGCCCGTCCATCGCCCGAATAAAAGCCGGAATCGGGCCTTATGCCCGCCTGCAGAAGCCCGCCGCTGAAAAACGGGTTGCCTATTGAAATCGCGAAATTCACGGCAACGCCATTGGCCATATAGGAAACGCGCACCTGTTCATCATTGACTGACCGTTTGTCCACTGTATACGCGTACAATGTTCCGGTCACCACGCCCTTGCCAGCGTCAGCGGCAACCAGGCTGCTGACTGCTGGGGCGGCGGAAAGATGCAGTAGTTTTTTCGCAAAAAGGGAGATGTCGACCGTGAGTTTCTGCCCAAAAGTAACACGGAGCACATGGCCAAGGTCGAATTGATCGCATGAGGTGTCCACGCGGGCGCCAAAGCGCAAAATTGCCCGCACCTCATAGTGCCCGGCAACGGAATCTTGGGCGAGACGGTAGAGGTAGGCGCCGCGCATGCTGTCCGGATTGACAATGGTTTTGGTGAACACAGGCTGACTGGGAAAGGCCGCTTGTTCAGTGTTCCTCAGGTACACGGAAAGCAGGGCGCTCTTGGTCGCCGAAAGATCGGCGAGGGAATCGGGGTGGAGAAAATAGTTGAAGACAATACCGGGTTTTCGCGTGTCAGACGTGTCGTGCGTCCAGGTTGAAAGATCGTAGAAATGGTTTGCCCAGACCATGTACCGGTCTTTGGCCATTTCCCCGTTGTCAGGACCCGGTCCCGAGGGACTGTAGTCAGCGTAGATCATTGTCTCGCCGCCGTCTGAAAACGCGGCAATAAGCCGGTACTGATGATAGACCGTAGGATTGGTACTGGAATCAAAGTGCGTTGAAATGGATGAAGTATAACGCGCAATTTCAATATCATCACGTTGCAGAATGTAGCTGGCCACCTTTGATGTATCAAAATCACCCCATGTAATGCGGATGGCGTTGCCCGAATCCTGCCATGCGTGGATATACGGACGCCACCAGTATCTAAGGTTCGCGAACATGACCAGATTTCCCCACGCGGTCCATTCGCTTATCCAGGGCTGGTCGCAGGCCATTTTATCGGGAGAGAGCGCGGCAAGGGTGTCTGTGCCCATGACAAGAGAAATTATATGGCCCAGACCGCCAATGTCCCGTTCAGTCACCACGGGACCTGCCGCGGGATCGTATGGCACGACGTTGAGGCTGCCGCTGTCGCCATGCCAGGCCAATTGCCGTTTCTGGTCCAACGCCTGGGTAATAAGCGCGGGATCGCCGCAAAAAAGTCCTGGTTCTGAAAAGGGAGGATAATACATGGTTTGAAACGTGTCAGCACCCGTATAACCACTGTCGACATAGATGGCCACCAGTTGATAACTATGTGACATGTTGTAATTTGCACCCCAGTCAGTATACCGCATGCTCGAGGCAGGCGCATTGTTCACGGGTGAGTTGTCGCGAAGAATGAAATACTGAGAGACCATGTTGGTCTGATTGATGTTCCCCCATTCGACCTGGATGGCTTTTACACCGGTATCGTACCAGGCCACGAAAAAGGGATTCGTATTGCCCACCCGCACACTGTAATACGTTTCGTATGGCATGACAGTCGTATCGCTTGAATAAAGCCGCGCCTTGATGCTGTAATTGCCTGGCTGAATGGTATCGCCAGCCTTGAAATAGTATCCCGCTTGCGGTACATTCCCGGTCAGCGCGGTATCAAGATGGTATTGGCTGCCTTCGAAAGAACTTGAAAACTCAAGACTCGCCGGATTGGGAAACCGGGTCATGTCAATATAATAGGACACATAGATGCCCGGAACACTGTCATACTGTGAAGTGCTTGTCATTGTGCCAAGGTTGTCCGTATATCCGCCTGAAAGGCTCATGGGCGGCTGCGAAGGCTGCCAGATTGAATCGTGGAGCGTCACATGGTCGCGGCCATACAGGTCCATATACACTGGTTGGGAAGGCAACGCAATAAGGCTATCGTAGAAAAGTTCCATGCTAAAACCACTGGGCAATGAGGCGGCAAGATCAATAGTATATATAATGGAAACCGATGAATGGGGAACTATTTGCTGGGCAGGGAAATAGATCCATAGAAGCGTATCGCCCATGAAACGGGGAACACCGCTGAAAATCTTGCGGTCGCCCGCGTCCCACCGGCCTAGGGACGTGCCGCTATCGATCCAGGCGCTGACTTGAACAATGGCGCTATGAAAACCAGCGGATCCATTGCAATGCGCCCACCAGCCTGGGGTGCTAATCGCTGTTTCGGTATTATTGTTTATCCGCATCGCAGAGGCTTCAACACGTGTCTCACTAGGCCGCACTACCCGGTCCTGTTGCAATGGATAGGGAATATCGACCACCACGGCGCCTTGCGTAGAGGAAGCATATGGCACGTAGCTGCCCCAGAACGAGGCGACAATAGTATCCATTTCGAACACTACGAATGAATAGCTTATTGTATCGAATTTTCCCGGCGCATTGTCGTAAAACCAATTGATGCCAATGGTGGCCACATGCGTTGCGCCATACCTGAAAATCTGAATGCTGTCGTATTGCGGCAAGTTGAAAAGTTCGAGGCGCACCGCATTGACCGAATCGTCGTACCAGGTATTGGCATTGGGCTGTGTCGATCCGCTGGTGTCGGTCTGCGACGGATAATAAGGAACAATCTGTGTATCAGCAACAGCAACCGCGTTCATGGCGCCGTATACGATGATCTTGTACGAATAGGCGTTGTCTCTCTGACTGCCCTGATGCACAATACCGGTAAAACTCCCCTCTGCAGAGGTCGAGGCCAGATGCGTGGTAACCCACGTGGCCGAATCCAAGAGGAAAAAGTCGACCAGGGTGACATCGAACGCCGGCAAGCAGGTGGCGCGTATACGAACACCCACATTGGCAGGGTCCCATTCCGCGTACGCGGTAAATGCGCCCTGGCAATAGGAGGATCCGGTCGATGACTGGAACTTCTCGACAACAACGCAGCTGTTGTACATCCACACCTTGTTGTTGTCCAGACCGTCACACATGACCACGAAAGAATCGCCGTTCGCGATAACGAGAAATCCAGTGCCTGTATTGGTACAGAGACACGCCGGGTTATAATAGCTGAAAGAAAAGGGAATGGTCAAGTTTTGCTGGGCCGCGTATGTTCCGATAAAAGCCACGGTATCGGTCCCCGGGACCTTCTCAATGATCGACCAGGCCACATTCGCCAGGGAACTCATCAGCAGTGTCTGCGGTCCCATATAGACAGGCGGTACGGTTGGCAGTGTTGTGTCAGCAGTCTCATAGTGTACGGGGAATCCCGTGGAAAACGCCACGGCATTGGAACCAAGGCTGTCCAGCGAAACAAAGGCCCCCTGGTCAAGGGCAATGGTGAGATTTGTGCTCACATTGGGCAACCCCTCAAGCTGTGCGGCCAGGGTATCGGAAAGAATGATATTCATCGTGTTGTTGTTAGCAGTCTCGGAAACCGAACAGGAACTATTGAGACGCACGATCATGGCCCCATAGTCTGTTGAAAGCTGTATGGCGTTTTGATTTACTTGGTTGTATCTGACCACTACGTCGAAATTGAGCCGCAGCTGCTTGAGCGCGGTAGTGTATGACGCGTCCGTTAGTCGTGGATTTGTCGGCGAATCAGCCGCCTCGACCAACAGGTGCATGGTATTGCCGTCTTTTGTCCAGGGCTTGTCTGAACCAGGGACAGGCATCTGGCACTCTTCAGCGGCGTAACAGATTACTTTTCCAAGACTCCCCTGGCCCGGAGCGGTGAGAAACACAATGGCATATTCCCGGCCATCGGTCCTGCGGCTGATGACATAGTTGACCTGGTCACGTACGTCAATTTCAAAAAACCGGCCGTCGAGATACGACGGACCTGTTGCCGTGAGCCTGCCATGTTGCGCCTGGAATTGCACTGTCTTTACTGGACCTATGAGGGGAAGGCTGAAATCGAGACTTTTCCCTGGATTAAGGTCTCCCCATACAGCATCGTCCGGAAGCATGTCCGGACCGCCCCACATTGCGATCCCTTGGGATATATCGACAATACCGATCCTGATATTGATAACACCGAAGTTGCAAAACGCGTTGTCTACCCATCCATCACGGTATTCACCCCGGACCACTGCTGACAAAACCGGCGTAGTGAGGTTCTTTAAATCTTTTACATAGACTGCCCCGCACCTACCCTCGCTGTCCGCGAGTCCGCAACCAATGGCAAAACCAGGACCGCTTGTTGCAGGGGAAACGCTCTGGGCGCAGGTGACGATTTTTCCCTGGTGAATCATTGCATTAGCGGGAATATTCGGACCATAGCCTGTTGTATCTGAAAGAGTATATCCGTTTGTATACGCATTGTACCAGAATACATGGGGAGTGGCCAGGACTGAAACCGAGAATAAAAAGACGAAACTAAAACAGGATAACATCTGTTTTTCCATAAACGCCTCCTGGAATCCCTCTATACCTGATAAATAATTATTTTCGGTGTGTAGTATGGTGTAATCAGTATTATATATTAATTCATAATAATTTTCAAGTTCCATTAAGTAATATAGATTAAACCAATAATAAACTCTGTGACCTAGGTCACATGGAATCTTTTTATTAGCATAACCTGTTTATAATCAACGATATATGTTTACGCAATAGCTCGTTTAGTAATATGTAATTTCATATATTTTAACTATGGGAATTCTTTTGGCGGTTAAAACCATGTTCATGGACATGGCGCCCTACATCCTTTTGGGGCTTGTCTTTGTAGGCATACTCCACGTCTTTTTCTCCAAAGATATGGTCGTCCGCCATGTGGGCAAAAATTCCATCTGGTCTGTGATAAAATCAGCCCTGTTCGGCATCCCCCTCCCCCTCTGTTCGTGCGGCGTGATCCCTGCCGCGGTATACATGAACCGGAACGGTGCATCAAAAGGCGCAACAGTCTCGTTCCTCATTTCCACTCCACAGACGGGTATTGACAGCATCGTGGCCACTTATGGCATGCTGGGCCCGCTCTTTGCCATATTCAGGCCTGTTGCCGCATTTATAATGGGAATAATTGGCGGTATCGCGGTGCTCGTTTCTGATAAAACCCCAAAGAGCGCCATGTCCCAGAACAGCATGGAACCGCTTCCTGAGCTTGCCGAAACAGCCGTTGCGAGCAGAACACTGCCCGCTATTTTTTCACATATGCGGGAGATGGGAAGATACGCGTTTGTGGAATTCCTCGATGACATAGCCCTGCAGTTTACCGTGGGTATTATTATTTCAGGATTAATCGCCTGGCTTATTCCCGATGATTTTTTCGCTGCCACGCCCTTTCATAACGGCATGGCAGGCATGCTCCTTATGATTGTGATCGGCGTGCCCATGTATGTCTGCGCCACAGCCTCGATCCCTGTTGCCGTTGCACTCATGATGAAGGGTTTTTCACCAGGTGTGGCCTATGTGTTCCTGGTTGTGGGACCTGCCACAAACGCCGCATCACTCACTATTGTCATGAACGCGCTGGGTAAAAAGATGACCGCCCTGTACCTTGGGGTAATTATCGCCTGTGCAATCGGGTTTGGCTATGCGCTCGATCTCCTTGTGCCTGCGCTGGGGGGCATTTCCCTGGTCCATACACAGCACGTGCACAGCGACGCGCTGATACTCACCCCGGCCGTGAAAACGGTCCTATCAGTAATTTTCCTCGCCTTATTGGCACGGTCGCTGGTGTGGACGCGCGTGTTCGGAAAAAAAGATAGCACTGTCCAAAAAGCTGGGACACTGCAATTCTCCATTGCGGGTATGACATGCAGCCACTGCGTTGCGAACGTAACAAACGCCATTTCCTCGGTTGCGGGAGTGGAATCAACTGACGTATCCCTCGATAAAAAGACGGCGTTCGTCTCGGGCCCCTTTGATCCGCGCGTTGTGATCGCGGCAGTGGAAAAGGCCGGATACCGGGCGAAACAGCTTGCTTAAGCGAACCTCCACTTTTTGTAAATTTATATTGCGTGATACCCTTGTGAAATAGTACTTTATTTTTTATGGGGGTCTGGAAAAACAAGAAACTGCGCATCTGCCTCGTGGACGACGACCAGGACGCGCTCGAAATAAGCGGAAAAATGCTTAAGGCAAAAGGGGCCGCCGAGGTCATTTGCCTATCAAGCACCGAGAATGCGCTCAAGGTCCTGCCCCACGCAAATGTCACTGCCATCATTTCCGACATTGAGATGGAAGGCATGTCCGGCCGCGACCTTTTTGCCACGGTGCGTAAAAATAAAGCATTGAATGCCGTCAGGTTCATTGTGATTTCCGGCGCCATGCCGCCGCAGTCCTGGGTAAAGGAGACGGACGGCTTTTTCGAAAAACCCCTGGACCATGAAAAACTCCACGCGCAGCTCGTAAAATACCGCACTGAAGATGACGATTCAGAAGAAAAACGGCTGTACCGGCGGCACAATGCCACCAGTGACGTAGTTGTTTCGAGTAATGATAAGGCAGTGCAGGACATCCGGAACGTCAGCCTGTCAGGGCTTTGTTTTGAAAGCAGCGTCGAATACCAGCATGGCGATACGCTCCAGTTTGAGGCGCATGCCTGGGATTCTGAAAAAGCTTCCTCAGTATCAGGCGTTATTGTCTGGAAACAGCAAGAGAATGGCCACTTTGTCTACGGGGTCCATTTCAACGCCCCGTTGCTGCCCTCTGAATAGCTAAAAGAACCCCTGCCCCTGCGTTTCCCTGTATGCTTCTTGATTTGCCTGCGAATCCAAAACTATCTTTATTAATCAGATTTTCGGGCCTGTAGCTCAGTTGGTTAGAGCAGCGGACTCATAATCCGCTGGTCCAAGGTTCAAGTCCTTGCGGGCCCAATTCATAGCCTCTTAATCCATAGCGGGTTAGGAGGCTGTGTTTTTTAGGCCACTCCTGAAACGTCAATCGCCCTCCACGTTTTCTATGCAATGGCTTGCAAATCCTCATAGGTAACCAAAGGCAATTCCTTACTTTTCTTGCCAACTAAAACCATCACATCGTCACCTTTGAGGTTCCATACCTTTCTTATAGGTGCCGCCATTATTCTTGACCTCCCATTCAGCAGTCAGGAGTCTCTTAAACTCCTTATCCGTTAAAACTCGGTCGCGGGTATCCTGGACCTTGGGAAGGTCAACCTTGGCTACGGGATTGCTTTCAAGCTTGTCCGCTTTGATTTGCCGTTTAAGTACTGCGGACATCATAATCAATGCCCTTCTAACGGAGAATTACAGCGTGGTCCAGAATTTCGAAGCGTTCAGCTTCTTTGACGCTGTAGTCGGCACAGGCGATGCCATCTATGAAACCGCAGGTTCTTTGTTTTGTGGGAAAAAAATTTTTATAACCGCCCAAATCCCTGGTGAAATCCGACTGACCAGCGAAGATACGATTCAGAAGTATCTGGTCCTTGTGAACCCACATGATGGCTCAGGAAGCCTGAAAATGTTCATGACCCCAATCCGCGTTGTGTGTTCAAACACTCTGAACGCTGCCATCCGTGAAAAAGGGCGGGAATACTCTCTCTCACAGGGCATCTCAATCCGCCATGTTGGTGACGTTGAGAACAAGATACGGCAGGCCCAGGATGTCCTGGGTATCACCAGCCGCTTTTATAAATCATTCGAGGAGCTTGCCAATGCCCTCAGAATGAAGCTGGTGGACGGAGCCATGGTAGAAGCATTCCTTAAGCAGTGCTTTGAGCCTGATGAATTCGACAGCTACTCAACCCGAACGGTGAATAACATGAATCGGGTACGGTCCATTTTCACCGATGATCCCAAGAACAATCTTCCTGGCATAGGTGGAACGGCATGGAGCCTTTATAACGCCGCTGTCCAGTATGCAGACCATGAAGCGGTAGCCGTCAGGAAAAACGCTGATAAGCGTATGCAATCGATTCTCTGGGGTTCTGGTGAGGTCTTCAAGAGATCTACGTATTCTGCTCTAAAGTTACCTCTTGAAGCAACAATCGGTGGCAATCTTCTCTTCCGATGCACCCCATGATGAAATGCCGCAACATCAAAGGCATCTGTTACATGAAGATCAACCTTTCTCCCGAGGCTATTATTGCAGTAAACACACACCAACAATTCCGAACTTCTGCGGCCGCGCGGAGGCGGCCGCCTAATCTATGTTTTTGTTTCTATTGGAGCGAGGCCAGAGACGGCTTCGCCGGTCTTTCTCCACCCAATCTTTCCGTATGGGGGTTCAGCCCAATAGGGCCATTCCTTCCATATGGACACCAACCCGGCCCGCTCCGGATTCCATAAAACATATTCCATCACTTCAGATTCTCCCTTTTCGCTGTTTATTTCCTTCGGCAAATACCGCTCCTGCCAAAGCTTGCCCTTCCACCCGTGTTTCCAAGATTCATGCGTCGTAAACGATTTCCATCTGTCTACGACACTCTTGGTTTTTTCGAAAACTCCGTCAACGCACAAGTGCAGGTGGTTGGGCATAAGGCAAAACGCGTGGATGACAATTTTTTTCTCTGCGTGGCATTTCATAAGATTTTCACAGCACATTAATGCTAATGGTGTAATGAGGAACGGTTTTGTATTCTCGAACGAATGGATATTGTAATGTATCATCTATTCTGTTCCCAACAACCGGGCCGTCTCTGGCCCGGCTGAAACAATAAAACCAGTACCCACGATTAGTCGGCGGCCTCCGCGCCGCCGAAACTCAATCGCGAAGGTACCATAGTTTTTGCACGGTCACACGGAGGCGGTCTCCTTACAGTCGGCTTACTTCTCCCCCTCCACAATCGTTGTGAATGGATAGCCATGTGCCCTCCTTAAAAACTTGATATCAAAACTAATATTGTTCGGATGTTATAGCAACCGATACGTAATCCTGGCTCCATGGGGAAAATATAGCGTCTTGCTATGCCCATGCCAAGGCAAGGCTAATTGTGAAAGAGAACGGGAAGGTTTGAGACCGTACCTTGCTTTGTTGATTATATTCCCCCACGTTTTTTGTGCAACCCCCTGCAAAATGGTGCATAAATCAGCAAAATCATAAAGTCATAAAAACCCATATAAACACTTGATTCTGCAATAAGATGCAAAGGCTTGCTTTACAGTACGATATTTACCTGGTTGAACTCATAATCCGCTGGTCCAAGGCGGTACGTCCGCCTCGGGTGGATTCAAGTCCTTGCGGGCCCAGTTTATAGCCTTTTAATCCATAATGGGTTAGGAGGCTATATTTTTTAGGCCGTGTCGCATCAACTACCGTTTTGCCACACTTTACCCTGCAAACTCATGCAAAAACCTGCCATACTGACCATACAAGGCAGGCGGATGTTAGGATTGCCCCGAGTGTTCTTGCCGCCATTCACTCGCCCTTGAAGCGGTCTTCAAGCGTTTCCAATGCTCTCCCGATCGCCGCCTTATAAAAAGAGACAATTCTACCATAGATCGCCTCGGCAATCTCTCTTTTATACACATGGGAGGCCAAATTCCGGTCTTCGAGCATGTCGAGATATAGGGCTTCCTCCCCTATCAATCCCAGCCTGAACGCCTCTTTCAAGCTTGCCCGTGGCGAGTCCGCTTGAATGCCCTGAAAATCCAGATACAGCTTATACGTCTTCCAAAGCAGTTCAAACGTGAACTCAAAACGCTGTATGACCCCGTCATGGTCAAGTTCGTCCATGGCAAGGCGTATCCCTTCTGAGAGCGCGGCATGCGCAGACCTTAGACTTGTAATGGAATAAGCAATCTCATCCTTCATATACCACCCTGCCTGTGGAAAGCACCAGTTCGCGGAAACCTTTCTCAAGCGAGTCCATGAAAACCAGATCCACTGAATATAATCCGGAGAGCGACTCAATAGCGTCTTTCAGCTCCCTGCGTTCCCGAAAAGGCACACCGGGCTTGTCCACGGCAAGATCAAAATCCGCGCCCAGTCCAGCTGCCCCTTTAGCGCGCGATCCGAACAAGATGATCCTGGACGGATGCAGCCTTTCTCTGACCAACGAGACGATGGATTCAAGGACGAATGTTTCCCTTGGCGACATATAATACCCGCTTGTTTCTCATAATGAAAATAATATTCTCGACACCCGGTTTCAATTATTGTATGGCCTTTCCCCCGATAGGATGGTGTCCGAAGGGAATTCATATAAATTATATTTGATGTATGCAATACCAACACGGCTGACCGTACTTACGCGCAATGACCAAGCCATTGACGGCAGTATCCGCTTTGTTCCGCTCAAAGACTGGCTCAGGGATCAGAATACATGACTTCCCCTCAAAACAAGATCATCCGGCAGATAGCACCTGAAAAACCCCAGCGCGACCGCTGCCTCCGCTGCAACCGCGGGCTTGCCACCTGCTTCTGCGGGTTTGCGCGGCCCTTTGACACGCATACGCGTTTTGTCCTGCTCATGCATCCCAAGGAGTTCAAACGGCAGACAACAGGGACCGGACGCTTGACACATGTCGCTCTCAGGAATTCAGAGATCATCATGGGATGCGATTTCTCCGGCGATCTCCGGTTGTCCAGACTGCTGTCCGACCCGCGCTATTATCCGGTCCTTCTTTTTCCCGGCCCCGGAGCAATCAACCTCTCTGAGAACGAAGCACTCCCACTACCGTGCGCGAAAAAGCTGCTGGTTTTTCTGATCGACGGCACCTGGGCCACAGCAAAAAGGATCCTAAAACTGAACGAAAATCTGAGTGCCTTGCCGAAAATCCGGTTCTCCCCCGCGGCACCTTCCCGTTTTCGCTTCAAACGACAGCCAGCGGCCCATTGCGTCTCAACCATCGAGGCGGCCTACTACATTCTTTGCCTTTTGGAGTCGCAGGGGCTGGAGAAGTTGAACAACCAGCACGCAACGCTGATTGAGGCCCTTGATTCGCTTGTTGATTTTCAGGTCCGCTTCCTCGCCTCCGCCTCCAGGAAATAATTACGACGCCTTATCCCATGCCAAGGCCTGTGGAGACAAAAACCATTGGTCCTGCAAGGACCGGGACTTCCGCTGGTAAAAACATGCGGACATTGCGGCGCCGCATCTGGAGCCCTTTTTCCGCAAGCCATTGTTTGATTTCAGGATTATCAAGCACAGCCAGAGCAACGCCCTTGCCAGGGTCCATTCTCTGCCTGTCAGCGACCAATGCATTAATGATTTTTTTCGCGCTGGAAAAATCCCGGGCAACCACAGGGCCAATTGATCCGGCCATGCGGCCAGGCCGCGAGAGTCCAAACGCGACAATCTGGTTGTTTTCGAGAATAACACGGCCGCTTGCGCCTGGTTCGTTGCCAAGCCGTTGAAGCTGAAATCCCCGGTCAACGGCAGTGTGCTTAGCGTCAAAGGACAGTATGCCGGGCCAATGGCCAGGTTCAAGGCAAAGCGTTGAAGGGTCCTCATCGCCCACGCACATGCCAGACCAGAGCTCATTTCCCTGGCGGGTCATGACAAAGCCGGATTTCTGGTATATGGGCCTGCCTGCGTCCGAGGAATCGATGGCCAGTGTGGCTATTTTTTCCTGGGCCGCTTTTTCGAGCAGCGCATTGAACATGGTTTTGCCATGTCCTTTGCCGCGAAGAGAATCAAGGACAAGAAAAGTGCCGATCCACCCCACAGGGCCAAACCTGATCAGCGTGCAGGTAGCGGCCAGCTCGTTTTTGACAAAACCGCCCAGGCAAAAAGCGGGATTGAATTCGAGGAGGCGCTCCCAGTCGGCAACGCAATGGTTCCAATTGGCCTGCGTGCAGAGAGCGACCGCGGACTGGATGTGCGTTTTTTCGAGTTGACGGACTTCGAACATTGTTTAGAAAATGCAGGTCCGCAAACTGAGATACACGCATATTGTTGAAAAAATGATTGTTGCTGCCAGATACTCGGCAATGTTTCTCACTGCTTTTAATAGTTCCATGCACCTCCGCCTCTTTTAAATAAAACAATATATCCGGTAATAAAACAAGCAAAAAACAGACCCATGTTAAATATATTAACTTAAATAGCTGCTTTATTAAACTTATAACACATTACTATTAATAATATTATACGATTTAATCATTGTAGTATAACATAATGACATTTTATTGGTTAATCGTTAAATCAGGAAAAATGCTTAAGAAAAAAAGGAAAAAATTTCATGAAACAGGCAAAACCAATCCGGAAATAAAATAAAAAAAAGTATTTGCACCATTTTACCATTCATTATTAATATTTTATTCTCTCTTATGAACCGCTATGCTAAAAAGGTGCGCCTCCAGGACGAGGCAAAACAATTCATTCTCCCTTCTGTTCGCGAAGATGTTTTTCCCTGGACACCTCCGGACCAGGAAGCTGTTGTCTTCGAGCCCTTCAATTTTCCTGCTTTGTTCGGCAACACAAATCCGGTAGAAATTGAGATTGGATTCGGCACGGGAAGGTTCATTGTCGAATACGCGCAGCACAACCCCATGCTCAACCTGCTTGGCGTTGAGATTACCAAAAAAATGGTGCATCACGTGGCAAACAAAATCCACGCGGCAAAGGCATTCAATGCACGGCTTATGCATGGCGATGGCCTTCTGGTGCTGAAAAACAGGGTCCCTAGCTGCTCTGTTGAAAAAGTGCACGTCTATTTTCCCGATCCCTGGCCAAAGAAACGCCATATAAAGCGGCGGGTCGTTTCGCTCGATTTTTTAAACGAAACATACCGGGTGGTCAAAACGGGCGGCGCGTTCCACCTGTTTACCGACCACAAAGATTATTTCGATTTTGCGATGGCAAACATACGGAAATTCGGAAAATTCGTTGACCAGGAACCAGTCTTGGATTATATTCCTTCAAGCTATGAATTAAAGTGGAAAAAAGCGGGCCGCAGCATTTACCGGGCGGTGTTGAGCAAGGAGAAGCCATGATAATTATTACCGGAGGAGCGGGATTCATCGGCAGCGCCTTTGTCTGGCGCCTTAACAAAGAAGCATACACGGACATTATGGTGGTCGACGAAAAAGACGCTGAAGGCATAAAAACCAACCTGGCAAACAGACGGTTCAATGAGTATGTTGAGAAGGGCGAATTTCTGAACATGGCGCTATCGGGGAAAATGCCCGGCCATATCGACGCAATTATACACATGGGCGCGTGCTCATCAACAACCATGCAGAACGCGGGTTATCTGAAGGCAAATAATTTTGAATACACCAAGGCGCTTGCCCACTACTGCATAGAGAAAAAAATACCCTTTATCTACGCCTCGTCAGCGGCCACGTATGGGGACGGCGGCTTTGGCTACAGCGATGAGGACGCCAACACCCGCAGGTTAAACCCCCTGAATCTCTACGGCCATTCAAAGCAGGATTTTGACCTCTGGGCGCTGGACACCGGCGCGGTCAATACAATGACCGGCCTGAAATACTTCAATGTCTTTGGTCCCAATGAATACCATAAAGGGGACATGCGCAGCATAATCGCGAAGTCATACGACTACCTTATAGCCAACAGGAAAATGCGGCTCTTCAAATCGTATAAACCTGAATATAAGGACGGCGAACAAAAGAGAGACTTCATTTACATAAAGGACGCCGTGGAAGCCACGTATTTTTTCCTGGAGCACCCGGACAAAACAGGCATTTTCAACATTGGCACTGGCAAAGCGCGCTCGTGGAACGCGCTGGCAAAAGGGATGTTCGCGGCGCTGAGCGTGACACCGGTCATTGAATATATGGACATGCCACCCGAACTTCGCGATAAATACCAGTATTTTACCGAAGCAGACACAAAAAAACTGCGCGCAGCAGGATATAACCGGAAATTCATGTCACTGGAAGACGCTACAAGGGATTATTGCGGGTATTTGAAGGATAAGAAGTGTCTATAGATAAGGGCAAAGGCACAAAGGGCCAGAGGGCCAAAGATGCTCTTCGAAACTAACCTTTGACCCTCTGACCTCTTGTGCCTCTCTGACTATCTGATAACAATCAACTTCCCTTTTTTCAGCACATCATCGCCTGCATAGTCCGTGAATACAAAGAGATAGATCCCTGACCCAACGTCCCGTCCCTTGGTATTGGTCGCGTTCCATTTCCATTGCGGATTTGAGCCAATGCCCGAGAAAAACCTGATGGGATCGTTCGCCTTTTTCGAGGAATAGACCAGGTCGCCCGCCACATCATAAATTCGCACCTGGAGTTTCCGGTCGCTCTGGTGTGCGACAAGACGGTGCAGGTTTTTAAAAACAATGCCTCCCTGGGCGCTGTGACGCGCATTCCTGGCAGGTTCATAGGGACAGGGGTAAAAATAGAAGCCAGCCTCTTCTATCATAAAGGAATAGGCATAATCGTCAGTATGGGAGGTAAACGACGCGGCCGCGGCATAGCTTCCATTGTCGGTAAAAGCAAAATCACCCCTGCCGTTGTGGTCGCCGTCGAGGCTGTTGCCGAAAGTGTCGCGCACACTTGCGGACACAGTGACAAGGACAGTGTCACCCGAGTAGAACAGTATGTCAGGAACCAGGGAAATGCCATTTCCCGAAGCGGAAAACGCCCGGAAGGGAATTGATACGCCCTGCGAAAAAGCCGAGGTGACATGCACGCTCTTGTTGTTGACAAGCACGGTATCAACGGACGAGGCGAGAAGACCGGTAGAGAAGGTAATGGTGATGGGCGCGTCCGTTGCAATGCCTGTCTGGCCGCTGTCAGGATCGAGATGCGCCACAACCAGCGAACCAGTGTCAACTGCCGCTGACAGGGTCCTGAACAGGCCGACCGCATCGGGCACATGGTCGCCATTCGCGTCAAAGGGGTTGCCCGCAAGGTCTGTGATATAATTCTTGATCCGGGCCCGAAGCGTGTCCGCGGGAATAAACAGGCTGTCGCGCGGACGCATGTGAAACGCCGGGCTGGTAAAGCCGCCTGAAGTATATGCGGGGACAAAAAAGAGCGTGTCGCGCCGTAAATTGTCGCGCGTTCCCCAGCTCAGAAAACCCGGAATTGGCCGCAAGGTTCCGGCAACATGCGAATCGCAGATACTGTAGACCATAAACGTTGAGTCAACGACCGTTGACCGGTCAATGAATTCACTGAACACCACGCCCAGATGCTTGTAATAGGAATTGACAGGTATGTAATCCGTCTTTTTGTTCCCTTTCTGAAGCGCCGGCTTTTCCCCGAAAAAATGGAGCGTATTGTCCGCCACAGAGGGCAATTCGCCGCAGACAATGCGTATGGGTATCGCGATTGTGTCGTGCAGCGCGTCGTTGGTGGCAAGCCGTAATGTGTCGTAGAACAGCGTGTCCACGGGCAGCGCGGCGCTGTCCTTTACCCATAGGTAAAAAGAGCCCCCGGGTCCCACGCGTGCCGCGGTCCCTGTGGCGCTGGCGTACAAAACACCTGTCTGGCTGTTTGCCGCTGACCATCCCAGCCGCAGCCAGTGTGCGGCCCCTATCCAGGCTGAAAAGAGCCGAAGCGTATCAGTGCCGTTGTTTATGATTGTGATGGACCGGGCGTCCACATTCACGCCGGTGCGGGTGGCCGCCTCGCGGGTCACGTACAGCGTAATGCTGTCGGCAAAGTAAAGCGAATCACCAGAAAACGATGGTCCAAAAAAAAACGACGGGTATAAAAAGAACACTGTTATTGAGTCGGCCACACCTGATTGGTCGTGTATGATACAGAGCGCGCTGGTGTCATTCATCGAAGCATGGCGGATAAAACGGACCACAGAATCCTGAAGAGTGACCGTGGTATCGGCAACCCCGTCAATGACCATAGTGAATGAAAGGGAATCATCGACCAGAATATCAGGATCACGTGCAAAAAAATCAAAGGTATCGGGAATGCCGTTCACAACAAGGACCCGCGCGGAATCGGCAAGGGGCAGGCCCTGGTTAACATAGGTGAGCCCGGTAACAAACGGCGCATGGTTTACTCGTACGAAAAAAGTGACGGTATCAGAAGAAAACGAATCGCTTACCGCGATCCGCACTGTGTCCACGCCATTGACTGAATCCGCGTACAGGGTATCTGAAAAAAGCAGGCCCTGGCCGCTTTTCATTGGAACGCCATTGAACAGGAGCGTATGTCTGACATCGCTCTCATTGGAATCTGAAGCCGCCGCGCCTATCCTGATATAGGCTGAATCGAGAATAAAGACAGTGTCGTTCGCGGCAATGGCCCGCGCCTGCACCTCAATATCAGTTGTGTTGTACGAGGCAAATCCAATGCTGTCGTGCGCGGGATCATTGTACGCGGCCACCCAGAAACTGATGGAATCAAACGTGTTGGGATCGTGGACCGAGATGGCATAGAGCGCTGTATCGTAAAACCCGGTTATACTATCGCGCAGGGAATCATTGCCAAGCGCCGCCGCATGCGATACGGCATCAAGCCATGAACGGACATCAACGTTGTTGTTGTCGTTGGTATCAACAGACCAGGCGGCAATCGCCGTGCGCTGGCGTTTGAAAACATGCAGGGTCTCTCCCTGTGCGACTGCCGGTGTCCTGAATCCCCCTTCAAAATAGACCGTGTCCTTGAAGGAAAGTACCGGTGGCACATTGTATACCTCGATATGCTGACTGAAACTGTCTGAACCCCACCCTGTGGTATCGGTCATGGAAAATTTCAGGGTATAGACCGTGTCCCCGTGGTCTAGGGGAAGGCAGATGACCGTATCAGCGTATTGCATGGGTCCTGATTGCACGGCGATAATCGAGCGGTCCAGGTTGTATCCGGTAAAATACAGGGTGGCCGCCGAAGCATTGTCATAATCCCGCGCCGAGGCAAAAAGCCGCAGCGTATCCATGCGCGACCGTACTTTTACGGTATCGGGAGCAGGGCCAAACGCGCTGCTGTTCAGGGCAACACTGTCAATGCGCGCCCCAGCGGGCTTCACGTTGAAATCAAAGCTGATGGCCGCGACGCGCGGGTACAGCGTGGAATCACCGCGGAGAATCGCGGAAAACTGATAATAGGGTCCGGGTACCGGTCCAATGACGCTGTTCGAATCCACGGTACTGAACAGCCCCGCGAGCACGGACGCAGGACCTTGCCTGAACCCGATGGACACGCTGCCGCCGCTGCCAATGCTGGCAAACCTGAAATTCGAATACATGATTGAGTCTGCGGCAAGACTCCCCCACCCTGTCTCATCAATGGAATCCGGACGCAGCTCAACGTAGGCTGAATCGACGAAATATCTGATCGATGACCAAGCAGACGCGTACACTTTATTGTCGGGCTTGATGTACAAGGTGACCAGGTTGCCCGCGCTATCAAGGGAAATTGACGACCTGAAATTCCCGGGCGGCGATAAATAGGATTCCGTGATAGTGGAGGAACTTGAAAGCGGTCCGTCGTAAAAGCAATCGCCCGGCATGCCCGCGACAATCTGGTAAATGCGGCCATAGATCTGCCCTGTGTTGGCGGTACCCGCGTTGGGGTCCTTGAGCCAGGCCACCGCAAGCAGGCCGTTGCACAGGGAAAACGAGGGAATAATACCAATGCCATGTTCGAGGGTGTCCACCCGCACACTCTGGATGTCGCCGGAAGACGCGTCAACGATTTCCATGTATACGCCCGATGCGCCATTATTTCCCTTCCAGTACGCAATGGCAAAATGGTCGTTTCCCAGGGCAATAACGCGGATATTGCGCGCCTGGAGTTGAAACGGGTTGATAGTGGTCTGCAAGGAAGCGGTGTCGAGCAGCGTCAGCTCCGGGTTTGTCAGGCAGGCCAGCAGCGTAGTAGAACCTTTGAGACTGGTAATAAGGAATCTGCCGCTTGCTGGATCGCGGGCAATGCCCAGATCGTACAGGGAGGTTCCGTCACCCGCAAATACCGTGGTATTGCGGACCCGTACCGAACTGTTCCGGCCGGCAAGCCGGATTGCAGCCGCCTTCACATTGGTGCTGTTGCTTAATGTATATGCCGCATACAGGGTATCGCCCGTAGCGTTGAGGCAATACCCCGGATAGATCTTGTTGAGGGCTGGCGTATAACTGTCGTCAGTCCGTACATAGAACGTATTAAGGGGGAATTCGGCAATGGTATCAATGATCGCCAGGGAATCAGTGGTGCCGCCGCTGGGCTGGCATATCCGGTATACCCTGTTGTTTTGGCCAATGATACTTTCCGTTGAATACCCGCCAATGACCTGCATGGCGCCCGTTGATAGCATTATCGCTTTAGTTAGGTAGGTGCCCGTGGCATTATCGTGGCTGGTAACATTCTCGTACACGTCGTAGAGCGCAAGGGAATCTGTCTCTGGAAAAAGTTGCAGCCGGCGCTCCATATAATAATTGCCTTCCGTGTTGCCCACGCGCGTCTTAAAGACAATGTACGATATGATAAACCTGCCGGTAGAAGGTGAAATGACCGTTTGCCAGGCGGGCTGGTGTCCCGATGTCCCCACGTAGGCGATTGAAGTGTCCGGACCAACGCGCGCGTATTTGATGGTATCGATCTGGGGAACAAGGGCGCCGCCCGAAAGCGCGCAATTGCCGGTATTCACTGTGTCTGAAAGGTCAATGATCTGCACGTTGCTGGCGCTTGCAAGCGACAGCGCGCACAAGACCATGCTTGCGAGTCGTAGAGCCATGGGTCACGCGGCCGCGGGTGTGTGTTCCCGGATATGCATCTGCTGGCACACATCGTCGAGGAACTTCATCTCAAACCGTTGGCGCTCCTTCTTCCATTCCTGAAAACGTTTTTCCTTTATCCGTTCTATTGTTTTCCTCCGTTTGGTCGCTTCGATGAGGCGTTTCCTGCATTGCTCGACAACGCGATACCGCTCAATCACGGTCCGTTTCTGCGACTCGATCCGGCGCTTGATGTCGAATATATACTGGGTATACAGGCGCATCTGAGCCACGCTTTCGTCAGCGGCGCGGCGTGCGAGTTCGATGTCCTGGTATCTGTCGTATTCAGTACCCAGGCGTTCCAGTTCGTCCTGCGCCTCCCGCAGCGCGCGACCAGCTATGCCAAACTCCTTTTTCCGGTTGTCCTCGTCAATGGTGTAGA
>MFYT01000018.1:40350-107863 GCA_001789205.1 Candidatus Raymondbacteria bacterium RIFOXYA2_FULL_49_16
CATGATGGTTATTGCCCGGTCTACCTCGGGATTGCTTCCCTTGGCATAGGCGCCAATGGTTATGAGGTCCTCAGCGCCCCGGTATTCAGCCATAAGGGTCAACAGCCGCCGCGCGGCCGCAAGATGCTCCTTTTCAATGACGTCAGGCATGACGCGACTGATGGAGCCCAGGACATCGATGGCTGGATAATGGTTCCGCTGGGCAAGCGCCCTGCTTAACACAATATGTCCGTCGAGTATGGAGCGCATGGCGTCGGCAATGGGTTCGTCCAGGTCGTCGCCTTCGACAAGTACGGTATAGAGTCCTGTAATGGAACCTTTGTCCGAGGTCCCGGCCCGTTCCATGAGCCGGGGCAAGAAAGCGAAGACCGAAGGCGTATATCCCTTGGTGGCGGGCGGCTCGCCCGTGGCAAGACCGATCTCGCGCTGGGCCATGGCTATACGTGTGGACGAGTCCATAAGAAGCATCACGTCATTGCCTTCCGCGCGGAAATATTCGGCAATGGTCGTCGCGGTCAGCGCGCCCTTGAGCCGTATAAGCGCAGGCTGGTCAGAAGTGGCCACAACCACGACGCTGCGTTTCAGGCCCTCTTCACCAAGGTCGCGCTCTATGAATTCGCGCACTTCCCTGCCCCGCTCGCCGATAAGGGCGATCACATTTACTTTTGCCAGACAGTTGCGCGCGATCATGCCCAGCATCACGCTTTTTCCCACGCCGCTGCCGGCAAAGATGCCCACGCGTTGTCCTTTGCCCAGAGTAAGAAAGGAATCGATGGAACGGATGCCCGTGACCATGGGTTCGGCAATACGCCGCCGTGTGAGGGGGCTGGGAGGCGTGCTGAATACCGCGCGTGAGGAAGAGGCCTGGATTGGGCCCTTGCCGTCAAGGGGATTTCCCAGTCCGTCGATGACCCGTCCCAGGAGAGAACTGTCAACACTTATTTTGAGGGGCCTACCCGTGGCAACCACATCGAGACCAGGCCGTATGCCGGTCATCTCGCCCAGGGGCATAAGCAGTGTCTTCGCCTCCTTGAACCCCACCACCTCGGCCCTGCCCACAAGAATGCCGTTAAACTCAATGGTGCAGATCTCGCCTATGGAGGCCGCCGGGCCTTCGGATTCAATGACCAGGCCGATCACCTGCGTTATGCGGCCATTGACTTTGACGGTCCGCGCCTTTGCGCAAAGATCTGAATATTTATCGAGAAGATGAGGCATATCAGCTTACCGAACCCGCGCCCTGCTCCCAGCACCGCAGGAATGTTTCCCGCAGCTCGATGAGCTGGGTCGACATGCGGGCGTCAACCGTTCCAGATGAAGATTCGATGATGCAGCCGCCGCGTTCAACCCTGCCATCCTCCTCAATGCGCACTTCGCTAAGGCGTGCGTTCACGGGCGCCCAGAATTCCTTGCCCATCTGGACAGCGGAGACGTCCTGGGGGTTCACCTTGACAACAATGCGGTCCGTGCGCGACACTTCCGCCAGCGCGGCCTTGAGGACTGATGTGACTATTGCGGGATCCAGGCCGCATTCGCGCTTGATGATCTGTTCCACGGCCTGGAAAACGATTTCGAGTGTTTTGCGCTCGCTGTTATTGAGCACTTCAAGTTTCTTGCTTTCAAACGACTTTAGGACCGAAGCGATGGACTGCTGCACCGTCGCAAGCGCGGCCTGCAGCGAGGAGCGTCCCTTTTCGTACCCGACTGTTTCGCCGCTTTTCTGGCCATCGGCAAGCCCTTTCTGGTAGGCCTGCTCCTTTCCCTCGATCAGGGCCTTCTTGAGCGCCGCATTTTCCTTCTGGAGCTTCTGGACCATCATGCGGAGACCCAGCACCATTTTCTGCTCTTCCGAAGGCTCTTCGCGCCTGGTATGGCCGGGAATGTAGAATTCGCGAAGGGAAACATCGTACGCGGCATAGGGTTCCGCGCCCACGCTTCCGGCCTTCCTGATGGGCGAGGCCGTGGTAATACGCGGCATGCCTGCCCCAAGCGCCTTGTGCGCCGCCTCGAGCAGAATGGCCTGGAGGTTCTGGTTCATGGGGTGGTCCCTTGCCGTTGAAGAAAAATATCCGTCGCGGTCAGACGACCACGTCGTCTTCGCCGCCGCGTCCTGATATCACGATCTCGCCGTCGTCCTCGAGTTTGCGGATCACGTCAACGATGCGCTGCTGGCACTCTTCCACGTCCTTGAGGCGGACCGGGCCCATATATTCCATCTCTTCCTTGATCATCTCGGCCGCGCGGCTCGACATATTCTTGAAAAATTTGTTCTGCACGTCTTCGTTCGCTCCCTTGAGCGCCAGCGACAGTTCCTTGGTGTCCACTTCCTTGAGCACACGCTGCATGGACCGGTCGTCGATGAGCAGGATGTCCTCGAACACGAACATGAGGTTCTTGATCTCGGCGGCAAGCTCCGGGTTCTCGCGTTCGAGGTTGCCCAAAATGTTCTTTTCCGCGCCGCGGTCGACCATATTGAGCATCTCCGCGACCGCCTTGACGCCGCCGATCTCCGATACGTTACCGCCGAAAAGCATGCGCACCTGGTCTGAAAGCACCTGTTCCACCTGGTCAATGACCTCGGGCGATATGGATTCCATGGTGGCGATGCGGGTGGAGACCTCGACCTGCATTTCCGCGGGCAGCGACGAAAGGATGTTCGCCGCGTTCTGGGCGTTCATATGGGCAAGCAGCAAGGCGATTGTCTGGGGGTGTTCCTTCTGAATAAAGTTGACAAGCTGCTGGGGATCGACGTTTTCGAGCAGATTGAAACCCGTGGTACGGATGGCCGCCTGCACTTTGTCTAAAATTTCCTTGGCGCGCACCGGACCCAGGGCGGCCTCAAGCAGTTCGCGGGCGTATTCCACCCCTCCCTGCGAAAGGAACTGCTGCGCCATGGTAAGGTGGTGGAACTCCTGGAGCACCTGTTCGCGCATCTCCGTCGTGATCCCGTCCAGACGGGCGATCTCCGTGGTCAGTTTCTCGACCTCGGCGTCGGACAGCTTCTGGAATATCTTTGACGATGCCTCTGTTCCCAGCGCAACAAGAACGATTGCCGCCTTGCGCGGGCCCGGCAGGCCTGTCGACCTGGGCTTGATGTCCTTGGCGTCGCCTTTTTCAGTTTTATAGAACTCTGGCATATGTTTCTGCCTTTCCCTGTTCGTTTAGAGCGATGGCGCGGACTCGGCAAGCCATCCTTTGATGATGTTTGCCACGGCCTGTGGATCGTCCTTGGATATTAATTCAACTTTCTCAATAAGCTCATTGGTACGCTTGGTCTCCATGGGGATCTCCTCTTCCACCGCTGTCTCGCCCACACCCACGAATTCAGGCACCGGCGGGTTCATGGCGTCAATGATGGTGCGCGCAACAGACCGCAGGAAGAAGATAAAGAGCAGTATAATGGCCACAATGACCGCGCCTTTGAGAATTTCCATGTACATTTCACGCTGCGCGTCCTTTTCCATGGCCGCACGCTCGGTATCGATAAATTCATTGTCGAACTGGAGATTGTAGACCACCACCTGGTCGCCCCGGTTCGCGTCGTACCCCACGGCGTTCTTGACCAGGTCCTCTATCTTCAGCATCTCTTCGGCCGGACGCGTCTGGTATTCGCGCACCCCGTCCGCCTTGGTCCGGTAGATGCCGTCGACCGCGACCGATATGGAGAGTTTCTTGACCGTGCCCACCGCGCCAATGATATTGGCCACGGTCTTGTTGATTTCGTAGTTGGTAATGGAATTTTCCCGCTTCTCGTTGGTGGATGTGGGCGTGTTGGCGGAAGATTCCTCGTTCCGCTCCTCGCTCCGCACGACCTTGCTTTCAGGATCGAATTTTTCCTCGGTGCGCGTGGTCTGTTCGAAATCGAGATCCACCGAGACCTTGACATTCGCCTTGTTCGGCCCGAGCACCCCCTCAAGCATTTCCTGCGCCTTTTTGGAGAGGGCGCCTTCAACCTTGTTCTGGAGCTGGAGCTGGTTTGAGGTACGTTCGGCCAACTCGTTGCTGCCATAGGCGTTGGAGAGTGAATTGCCTTCGGTATCAAGGATGGAGACGTTTTTGGGCTTCAGGCCTTCAACCGAATAGGCCACAAGGTTGGCAATGCCCACGATCTGCTGTTCCTTGAGTCTAACGCCTGGTTTCAGTTTCAGGACCACCGAGGCCGTGGGCTCCTTCTGCTTTTCAATAAAAATAGTCTCTTTAGGGATGACGATGTGTATGCGCGCCTTTTCGACTTCCTCGAGGATTTCAATGGTACGCGCAATCTCGCCCTCGAGCGCGCGCCGGTAATTGAGATGCTGGACAAAGTCGGTCATGCCCAGGTTGGTCTTGTCGAAGATCTCATAGCCAATGCCGCCGCTTTTGGGCATGCCCAGTTTGGCGAAATTCATGCGGAGTTCATACACGTCTTTTTTGGGTACTGTAAGGGTGCGGCCGTCGTTCTCGATCTTATACTCGTAGCCGCCCGCCTTAAGCTGCTCGACAATGGACCCGGATTCGGCCAAATCGAGGCTCGAGAAAAGGGTCATATAACTCGATGATTTGCCGCTCCATCCGGCCCAGACGACAAGCCCCACAAACCCGACAAAGGTCAGGGTCACGACTGAGGCGGTGATGATTTTTTGGCCTGTGGTCAGGCGCGTCCAGATGTCGTTGAGCTGGCGAAGCAGCTGTTTGAAAAAATCAGCCATGGCACTCTCCCAATTGTATGTCTGACCATCAAGCTGTCGCGGGAATCCCGTTTTCCCGCGCCAGCGGCATATGCCCGGTCATCGGGCTTCTATCGCTATACCTGCATGCGCAGGATTTCCTGATATGCGTCGAGCATTTTTGTGCGCAGCTCCATCATAAGGCTGAACGCGGTGTTCGCCTCCTCTACCGCGACCATGACCTGGTGCACATCCGTGATCTCGCCGGCCACCATCTTTTCAATGGATTTGTCCGCGTGGTTCTGCATCGAATTCACGTCTTTGATAAAACTCTTCAGCGTATCGCCGAACGAAGGAACGTTCGACGGATTCACCACTGTCTTGCGTTTGCCTGGATCAATCTGCTGGTTAAGCTGGTCAATCCGGCTGATGCTGTTTTCAAGGTCTGCCATGTATGTCTCCTTGTCCTTTTTTACGCTACTGCGTCAAAGAAAGCACCCAGGTGCCTTCTGCTGACAATGGTCTCGCGCGCCGGGCTGCTTGAAAAGGTCTTTCCCAGCGCCTGGTTCAGACTGTATACGGTAGAAAGTCCGTCTTTGGCCGCTGGAGCGGCCTTGGGAGCCGCAGCCTGAGCCTGTACTGATCCGCTCTTCCGTTCCCTGGCCATGCGAAGTGTGTCAAAAAACAGCGCTTTGGGGTCTGTTGCGCCCTTGGCCGACGTTGCCGTTGCCAGCCGCTTTTCAGCTGCCTTTTTCAGCTCAAGGAACTGCTGTATCCTCGTCAGGTCGTTCTGTATCTGCATGTTTCTTTCCCTTGTGCACCCCCTTTCTAAGGGGGTTGGGGGAATCAGTCCTAAATCTCCAGCGCCTTCATGAGCATGCCTTTGGTGGCCCCAAGAGCCGTGGCATTGGCTTCGTACGCCCGTGTGGCGGTGATCATATCGGTCATCTCCTGGACAACATTGACATTGGGCATTGCCACATATCCCTGCTCGTTCGCGTCCGGGTGCGTGGGGTCGTACACAAGCCGGGGCGGCGCCTTGTCCTGGGCAATCTGCTGCACTTCAACGCCAGCGCCTATTTTCTCGGTTATGATAGGAAACTCCGGCTTCGGAATTCCCATGTGGTTCCGCTTTGTGGCAGTACCTTCGAGCCGTTCAGGGCCAAAGACCATGCGGTAATCGCGCTCATTCGGATTGGATTCAAGGACCACGAACTGCCGTTTGTAGGGACCGCCCTCTTTGGTGCGCGTGGTTTCGGCATTGGCCAGGTTGCTGGAAATAACGTTCTGCCGTATGCGCTGGGCGCGCAGGCCCGATGCGCTGATGTTGATTCCTGAAAAGAGTCCTACAAGTGGCATATGCTATCCCCTGTTATCTGTTCTTGCCTTGGATCGCCTGCTGGATTGCGGAGAACCGCTCCTGGGCAAACCTGGTCCCAAAATTGAACAAAAGCTGCGTTTCGGCAAGCTTCGCATTTTCCATATCTATGTCAACGTCATTTTCCCCGCTGGGAAGGGACGGGTCGATTGGACGATACGACTTGGGATGCACCTTTGGAATGGAAGGCCGTCCAAGATCAAAATGGGCCTGGTCGGTTTTTACACCTTTTAATTTGGTCTTGTCCAAAGCCTTTTTAAGATCGTCCTCGAAAGCCACCTCAACCCTCTTATAACCAGGGACATTTATATTAGCGATATTGTTTGCGATCGCCTTTGATCTGAGCATGCTTGCATCAAGGCTCTTTTCAACAGCTGGCAGTGAGGTCTTTTTAAACAAGAGTTCTTTTGTAATCATATCATTTTTAACGTTTTACATGTTTTTAACAATTTAAACACACTATTATTCCCATTGAAATAGAAACAATTTATGTGCCATTAAATTAATGGAAAAGGGGTACTATCTATCCCTTTTATTTTTAATGCCTTAAAACAATAAATCGGTTTTGCAAAAAGGGAGGCTTACTGGAAATTATTGCCGAGGATTGTCATTATCTTCTGCGGTTCAGTATATAGAGCAGCTTGTTCAAGGGTCTTTGGCTGCTGGTACAAACCAAGTATCTGAGATCTGACCTGTTCCATGATCCTTTTGAACCATGCTTCATCCAGAGGTATGCGCTCGTAGAGAAGAACAAGCCACCCATCGTCCGTATAGCTGCGGAGATATTTTGCCAGTGTGGGCTTGAGACCGCATGGGCTGCTGTTGAAATGGAAACGGAAATCAGGCATGCCCAATTCCTTCAAAAGGGTCACTGCCTCGGGATTATATTCGTCAAGAAGCAGGTGCACGGTTTTCGGGTACATGCACCCTTCAAAGAGGTATTTGATTTGTTCGAGGACCGCGCGGTCGAGCCGGTCGCAATACAATACAAAGGTCAATTCCTTCATGCGGTCCCACGGTTTGTCCGGCCGCTTGGAAAAGAGGCGCCGCCGGTTTGCGTACCATTTGTCCGGCTCCTTTTCCATCATGTTCGAAATGCGCTCCTGCTTGTTTCTCGGGAAATAATACTCGCCCGTCACTTCGCGCACATGGAAAAAATCGGTATAAAACGACATGCGCCGTAAAAGGTCCCAGTCGATAAGCGCGGTAAGCTGTTCGTCGTAATATCCGCATTTCTGCATGATCTGCCGCCGGTGCATCAGGCAGGGGTGCGGGATGTAGTTAAGATACGCGATCATGTATATCTTGTCAAAATCGTATGAATAGGCGATGCGCTTTTCGTGGATTGCCGTGTATTCGCCGTCGTTGAGGTCGCAGGAGACTTCGTACTGGTCCGCATAGGCGGCCCCGAACTGCCGGTTCTTCTCAAGCGCGTTGACCAGCGTCTCTGCGTGGTTGGGATAAAGGATGTCGTCATCGGCCAGATAGCCGATGTAGGGGGCCGTGGATTCGTAGATGGCGTAGTTATACGAATGGGCCGCGCCGAAATTCGCGGCCATTGAAAAATATTTCAGCCGCGGGTCGTTAAAGCTATTGACAATATGGCTCACGTCCATGCCGCCATCGTTGACGATCATCATCTCCCACTTGGGATAGGTCTGGGCGATCACGCTCTGGATGGCGTTTTTCAGGAGCTTGGGACGATTGAGCGTTCCTGTGACAATGGTGCAGACAGGCGGCTCCCTCACCTGAATGGGACCGGCTACCTGGTTCACCGCGGTCTCAAGGGAAATGAGCTCAGGATTGGCCGGGTCCTTTTTCCGCAAAATCTCCAGTTCCCGCACCGCCGCGACCCGGT
The DNA here is from genome assembly GCA_001789205.1 of Candidatus Raymondbacteria bacterium RIFOXYA2_FULL_49_16. GTDB lineage: Bacteria > Fibrobacterota > OXYB2-FULL-49-7 > OXYB2-FULL-49-7 > XYB2-FULL-49-35 > XYB2-FULL-49-35. Next base: position 48,233 of record MFYT01000018.1, read on the forward strand.
CTTTTTTGTCTATGCACAGGTTGATAAGATTGATCCGGGCGTCGAGGTAGTTCTCCTGCACGGACAGGGCCTTTTTAAAAGCGTTTTCCGCTTCCTTCACATAGTTCGCCTTGTGCAAAAGCACGCCTATGTTGTTCCAGGCGATAAAATGGCCTTCATTCGACCGTACGGTCTTTTCAAAGCTCTTGAGCGCCTCAAGGGCGTTTCCCTGGGCAAGCCAATCCATGCCCGCCTTGTACGCGGGATCAGCGATAAGTTCGGATATGTCCGCCATTGCAAAGTTAAAATAAGTCTTTACATAATATTTGTCAATTTATAATACTGTGTATGAACATGCTTTTCTCCATCATTACCCTGGTGACCAATCCCGGCGTATATGCCGGGTTCAAACAATCACTCCTGGCCGATATTCACAATACTACCGTGATCGAATTCATTCCTGTCGACAATAGCGACAATCGGTATTCAGCCGCGCAAGGCCTGAACAAAGGACTCGAACAAGCGACAGGGACCTATGTCATGTTTTGCCATCAGGACATCCTGTGCAAAAACCAGTGGCTCGACCAGGTTCAAAAACGCATTGCACTGGTCGAACAGTACGATCCTTTATGGGGCGTCATAGGCATGGCCGGCGAATACTGCACTGTGCGCGGCTCCCAGATCTCCTTCAATCCCGCAGGCGCGGTCAACGATTTCCTCAAAACCGACGGCTCTCCCTACAGGCCCGCACAGGTGGTTGATGAGCTCTGTCTGATCATACGGAAAGCATCGGGTCTTGCTTTTGATCCCGCGACTTTCACGCATTTTCATTTTTATGGAGCGGATCTCTGTCTCTCGGCTCTTTCAAGCAATATGCGCAACTATGTGATTCTAGTGCCAACAATCCATTTGTCCGACGGCGGGAGTAATATCGCCCTTCATTATCCAACCTACCGGGACGAGGCGAAAAAGCTCTACCGGAAATGGTCTGACGCCTTTCCCTGTTTTGGCACCACAACAGCCTGGTTTCTTAACGGACGGATCATATATTTGATCGGTACGCGTGACAATCTTGAACCAGCCGAAGAGCGCGTCCCCTGCGCGGCCCCTGCGTGCGCGCCTGCTGTTCAGGAAACACGCATGGATCTTTCGGTCATACTTGCCGATACAGGGTCGTGCGCTGATCTGCGGCCGGTCATCCATACCTGGACCCAACAGCCGCCCCAGGCGGCTACGTTCGAAATTATTATAGTATCGCCCAATGCGGACCGTATAAAATCGCTTGTCATGCCCAATACTGGCGGGCCAGGCCTGAAAACCATTGTCAGTACTGTTGCCGGTGTTGGAGCACTGCTGAACGCGGGCATTGAACACGCCTCAGGAGACATTCTGCTCTTTTCATCAACCCAGGTATGGCCCAGCCCTGGCCTGGTCGCAACCCACCTGCAGGCCCACCTGGCGCACAATAGCCCAACCACAGCTATATGCGGCCAGGTTGCGCCCGAATCCAGCGCCACTGTTTCAGCGCTGAACGAGTATATCTTTGAAGCATGCAGGGAATTCCCGTTCTTTACCCGGGACCAGACCACGCCCGCATACCTGCAATGTACGAGCATGAACCTTTCGATAAAACGGGATTTTCTCAGTTCAACGCGATTCAACGAAGGGTTCCTGTTCACTTCGTTTGAAGGAGCTGAGCTTGGCTTCCGTCTTATGGCAAAAGGCCTCCATCTGCTGTACGAAAAACAGGCTGCAACAACCCTGCCTGTCATAGGGACCATTGCTGATGTTGCCGGAGAAATGGCCCGTATAGGTACCATGGCCTTTCTCTGCAATTCCCTCTGCCCCAACACCATTAATTTCGGCGAACTCCTTACGCAAAACGAGTTCACCCCTCATTTCTTTGAGGAAAAAATCAGGATTGCCTTTGGTAAAAACATTCCCTGGCTCGAATACCAGTATGCGCGCACGCGCGACCCACGGGTAAAAAAAGCGCTCTTTGATCTCTATGATACTATCGCCTATGCGCACTGGTGTTGCGGGGTTCTTGCGGCCGCGGGAAAGCCCGGGAAACAATGTGTTGAAATAAAATGCTCCATAATCATCGTCACTTTTAATAATCGCGGCCTCACGGAAACATGTATCGAATCGCTGGTAAAAAATACAGCGTGGCAAAACTATGAAATCATCATCGTGGACAACAATTCCACGGATGGAACGCGGGAATACCTGCACACCATTGCAGGTTTTGTGCGCGTCCATGACAACCAGGCAAATGAAGGCTTTGCAAAGGCGTGCAACACGGGCGCCAGCCTTGCCACAGGCCCCATTCTGCTCTTTCTGAACAACGACACCGAAATCAGTGATCCCGCATGGCTGGACGCGCTCATGGAGGAATTTGCAGACCAGGAAACAGCCATTGCAGGCCCAAAACTCCTGTTTTCCAATGGTACAATCCAGCACGCGGGCGTTGTCTTTGCAATAAACAACTTTCCCTACCACCTCTATCAGCATTTCCCGGCTGCATACGGACCAGCCTGCCTCAGGCGCGAATTTCAGGCAGTGACCGGCGCCTGTCTTGCCATTCGTGCCGCGCTCTTTGCCTCCTGCGGCGGTTTTGACCAAGGGTATGTGAATGGCTGGGAAGACATTGACCTATGCCTCAGGATACGGGCCCTTGGCAAAAAGGTCCTCTATTCCCCAAAAAGCGTTATTGTGCACCACGAAGGCCAAAGCACGGGACGCAATGAACACATGGCAAACAACCAGGAACGGTTTGAAAAAACCTGGGGAAACAGCGAGCTGTGGGACGACTACCGTTACTTTGTCCCAGATAGGGCGCTCAAAAAAGACGACCCTGCGGGCCTCCATATCATGCTTACCCATCGTATCACCTCGCCCCTGCCAAACCTTTTCAACGCTGTTTTCCAATGTTTTCACACGCTCCAGCAAAAGTTCCGCATCACGGTCCTTGTCGAAGGAGGCAATCCAATCGTTGAAAAATTCGCCCGCGCGCACAATCCTGGTATGGCGGTCGCTGACTTTGCTCCTGGCAACTATTGTTCGGTCTTTAGAACGTGCGCCATATCCAGCGCAGCCGCTTTGGTCCTCCATTTTGAGACTGGCATCATCATCCATGGCCCGCTCCCCGAATTGTTCAACGCGGCCGCGCAGATGCCCGGGGCCATTATCGAGGTTCCTGGAATAAAAAAAATGGGGGCAGGCAGTCTGGGACCTGTGGAATCAATTGGATCAACAACCTTTGTGTTTGCAAAAAAAGTCCTGGAAGAGAACAGCGCGTGCAGCGGCGCCTATCCCGAAGGGTTCCTTGCCATGCTAAACCGCCTGCCAGGCCAGAAGCTGCGCGCAAACAGCCATAGCACAGCCATTGTGCCGCGCTAGCAACCTAAAAAAAGCGGCCTGAATGCCCTAGCCTTTTTTTCCTGTCCTGAACACCAGGTCCGGCTTTGCAATGGTGACCGTGGTGCCTGGCTGTACTGATGACGTGACCCACGTATTACCGCCGATCACCGCTCCCTTGCCAATCACCGTGTCTCCGCCAAGAATTGTAGCGCCCGCATATACCGTGACATGGTCGCAGAGCGTGGGATGACGTTTCATGCCCTTGATGACCCTGCCGCGCTCGTCCTTGGGAAACGAAAGCGCGCCCAAGGTGACCCCCTGGTAAATTTTTACATTGTTCCCTATCTGCGCTGTCTCGCCGATCACTACGCCCGTGCCATGGTCGATAAAAAAGCCCCTGCCGATCACCGCTCCCGGATGGATGTCGATCCCGGTCTCCTTGTGCGCCCACTCGCCCATCATGCGCGGAATAAGCGGCACGTTTTCACAATAGAGAAGATGGGCAATGCGGTGCACGGTAATGGCTTTGATGAACGGATAGCTCACGATTATTTCATCGAACGACTTTGCCGCAGGATCGCCCTCAAAGGCCGCACGCACATCGTCCTTGAGCATGTTCCGGATTGCAGGCAGTTGCTCCAAAACCTCGACCGTTATCGAATAGGCCATTGACTCGCAGTCGCAGGCCTTGCATGATTTGGCGCTTTTTGACGGGCATTGATATTCGAGCGCCCGGTGTATCTGGTAGAACATCTTGTCGAACAGGCCTTCGAGCAGATTGCCCACGTAGTACGAGACGCCCGACGATGTTATGGACTCCCTGCCGATATACCCGGGAAAAATGATCTTAAAGAAATCGACGATGATTTCCATCACGTTCTCGACACTGGGCAGATTCAGCCCGTCAATCTGGTTTATCCCCTTTCTCTTATCGTACGATTTGATGAGCTTCCGGGTCAGGTTCTTCAGTTTCTTGTGTTTCCAGTCCCATGCGTCCATGGCGCCTCCTCTATAGTAAAAGCATCGCCGATATGGCTTTGCGCGCCCGCTCCATAATCGCGGGAGCGACAACGACCTCGTCCTGCTCCTCCTGCAGCGAAACCAGCAGCTTTTGCAGATCTATCTTTTTCATGTTGGGGCAGATCACGTCCTTGCCAACAAGATAAAAATCCTTTCTTGGGTTCTCTTTTTTCAGTTGGTATAGAATGCCTTTTTCCGTGCCTATAATAAACTCCGTACGGCCGGATTTCTTCACATACGCAATCATCTGTCCGGTGGACATGGCTTCATCAGCGGCATCGACCACGTCTTCCGTGCATTCAGGGTGTACCAAAACAACGGCATTGGGATGCTTTTTTCTTGCGGCAAGCACCATGTCGCGCGTGACCCGGGCGTGCGTGGGGCAAAACCCTTTCCAGCACACGATGTTCCTGCTGGTCTTTTTTCTGACAAAATCACCCAGATACCGGTCTGGGACAAAAAGGATGGTTTTATCAGCCGGAAGCGACAAAACAACCTGCACAGCGTTCGCGGAGGTGCAGCACATATCGCTCTCAGCCTTTACCTCAGCGGTTGAATTGACATAGCAGACCACCACGCTGCCGGGATATTTGTTCCTGAATTCCCTGACCTGCTGGGCGGTTATCATGTCCGCCATGGGACACCCCGCGCCCCTGTCAGGAATAATCACTTTTTTATCGGGCGACAGTATTTTTGCCGTCTCAGCCATAAAATACACGCCGCAAAAAACAATGAGCTCCTTGTCCTGTATCGAGGCCGCTTTTTTGCTGAGCCCAAGCGAATCGCCCGTATAATCCGCGATCTCCTGTATCTCGTCGCGCTGATAGTTATGCGCCAGGATAATCGCCCGCTTTTTGTTCTTTAAACGGACTATTTCTTCCCGTATGTCCACAAGACTCCCCGCTATGATACTTTCCTCGAAATAATGCCGCCGCCCATCACTTCAGTGTCCCGATACAGCACAGCCGCCTGGCCAGCCGCAGGCGCATCAACCGGTTCAGTAAAAATAATCTTCAGCGTATCAGGACCTGTAACGAAAACCTGGGCTTTTTTCGGTTTTGCCTTGTATCTGATAAGGACGTCGTATTGCCCGCCATCGACAATAGGATCATTGCATACGGAAAGCGCGCGAACCTCAATGGTGTTTGCCAGCACATCGTCCTTGCTCCCGACAACCAGAACATTGGCCTCAGGGTCCATAGAAACAACGTATGACCGTTCGCCAAGCGGTCCAAGACCTTTACGCTGGCCAATGGTGTAGCAATGCAGCCCTGTATGCGTTCCCACTGTTTCACCCAACAGAGTGACAATGGGTCCTGGGCCGCCAACAATGCCATGGTCTTCGAGAAACTCCCGGTATTTTCCCCGCGGCAAGAAACAAATGTCCTGACTCTCTTCCTTGTCGTGCACTGGTAAATTCAAAGAACGGGCAATTGCGCGTGTTTCGCTCTTTTCCTTGTCTCCAACAGGAAAAAGAATACGGCCGATGTTTTTCCGAGTAAGGGTGTACAGGAAATATGACTGGTCCTTGGCCCGGTCATTTGCCCTGTAAAGCCGGTTGTCCCGTATTTGCGCATAGTGTCCTGTGGCCACATACGCGCACCCAAGTTCTGTGGCCTTTGCAATAAGAAAATCAAATTTTAGATAGGTATTGCACCTGATGCACGGGTTGGGTGTTCTGCCAGCCGCGTATTCCCTGCAAAAATCATCAACGACCTTCTCCTGGAAAAGCTCCTCAGCATTGACAACGCTATACCGGATCCCCAGTTGTTCGGCAACACAACGCGCGTCAAAAGCAGGGGCAAAACCGCAGCAGCTCTTCATGGACGCTTTGCCCGAGTCTGGGTAGAGCTTCATAGTAACGCCGACAACCTCGAATCCCTGCTGCTGCAAAAGGGCCGCTGCCACCGATGAATCAACCCCGCCGCTCATGGCAGCCAGAACGCGTTTAGCACCCATTATCCGCAATCTCAAATCCAAGGTCCTGGATCATGGCAAGATCATCGTCAACAGCCCTGCCCTTTGTTGTCAGGTAATCGCCAATCATGATGCCCGATGCTCCAGCAAAGAACACAAACGACTGCATGTCCCGTAAGATCACTGCGCGGCCGCCGCAGATTTTAATATCTTTTGAAGGGTTCACCAGCCTGAACATGGCAATTGCCCGCAATGCCTCAAGCGGCTGTATGGGCGTAACACACTCCAGCCGTGTGCCAGCAATGGGATTGAGGAAATTCAGCGGGACACTATCAGGATTTATCTTCCTGATCTCAAAGGCAAAGTCCACCCGGTCTTCAAGCGCTTCCCCCATGCCCATGATGCCGCCGCAACAGAGCTTCAGTCCCGCTTTCCGGACATTGCGAATTGTTTCGATCCGTTCATCATAACTGTGCGTTGAAACAATGTTTGGGAAATATTTTTTTGATGTTTCAACATTGTGGTGGTAGATTGAAAGGCCGGATGTTTTCAGCGCCATTGCCTTGTCCTGGGAAATAATGCCCAATGACGCGTCAACACTGCAGATTTTTGCCATTTTTCTGGTATACTCAAGGATTGCGTCAAATTCCTCTGGACTATCTACTCCTCTGCCAGAGGACACTAGACCCATACGGCTTTTCCATGCTTTCACTTTGTCGCCATATTCCTGGATAGGATCAAAACTCATGATGCCGTATTGGGGAGTGTCTGTTTCATGATGGCCTGACTGGGCGCAAAAGGCGCAATCCTCTTCGCACCCACCGGATTTAATGTTGATGATTGAGCAGACCGAAACTTTATTGCCAAAAAAATGGTCCCGCACCTGGTTGGCCTGGGCAAAAATTTGCATAAGATCCGGGCCGCTGGCAGTGAGCACCCCTTGCGCATCTTCCCGCGAAATGCCGTTGTCTTTCAGTGCCTTGTCCGCAAGCCCGCTGTAGAAATTATCTATCATAAACTTATTCCTGCCTGGTTTTAATTCACTATGGGTATAATTCTCCGCAGCTTGCTGCGGCTTCGCAAAATATGGAACTCACCCCCTTGCCCCCTCTCTTAAAAAGAGGGGGTATGCAGGTATTTTTCTCCCCCTTCTCTTTCCAAGAGAAGGGGGTTGGGGGGATGAGTTCCATGTTGCCTGCTTTTAATAAATTTCTTTTCACTATCTGTTGATTTCTGGCGCTAAGTGCGCCTGCGGAGCAAAGCGCCCACATACCCGGGAAAACGCTCGTTTCGACTACGCTCAACGGGCGTTTCAATCAATTTACTCATCCGGCCACCGGCCCCTGTTTAATCATCGGCCACGGCCCCTGAGCGAAGCCGAAGGGCCGTGGCCTATGAATTTTTAATCACTTCATTCATACTCCCTGTCCTATACCCCTGTAAATCAAGGGACACAAAGGCATAACCAAGCTCTTTCATGTGCACTACAGTCTCGTTTCTGAACCCTTCATCAAAAAAACGTCCCATTTCCCCTGCTGAAGTCTCAATCCGAACCATGGTCCCATGGTCCCGGACCCGAAGCACCCTGAACCCCTTGTCGCGCAAATAGTTTTCCGCTTGTTCAACCCGGGCAAGCTTTTCTTTTGTAATCGCATCACCGTATTGGAACCTGGACGATAGACAGGCAAACGAAGGTTTGTCCCACGTCGGAAGGCCAAGACCGCGGGAAAGTTCCCGTATTTCATTCTTACTCAGCCCTGCCTCTTTGAGAGGGCTGCGTATGGCAAGTTCGCCAAGCGCCCTAAACCCTGGCCTGTGGTCAGACACATCATCAATATTTGATCCATCGAGCACATAAGCAATTCCGAGCAAGCGGGCCTGCTCAAGCAGCTTGGAAAACAATTCTTTTTTACAAAAATAGCACCGGTCAGGCGGATTGTTCTTGAATTCCGGAATATCCGTCTCCTCAGAATCAAAAAACACCTGCCGTATGCCAATCCGCCGGGCCAGCACAATACTCTCTTCCCGTTCCCGTTGAGGAAAAGAGAGCGATACAGCTGTAAAAGCCACTGCCTTGTCGTTGAGCGTATCAAAGGCAATTTTTGCGAGAAAGGTACTATCAACGCCTCCTGAAAAAGCGATTGCCACTGATCCCATGTCTTGGAGAATGGCCTGCAGTCTGCCAAATTTGTCATTGTTTTCCATCATATCCTCTTAGTTACAGAAAATCAGCAACCAGGGTCTTTTTCATTATCGTCTCAATCTGGCGCGTGAGATCTGCCCACAACGATTTTGTCCTGCATCGTTTGATACGGGCGCAGTTTCCGTGGAACACGCAGGGAACAATCGAGAGCGGGCCTTCCATGGCAGTGACAATATCATGCACTGACAAAGCCTTGGCAGGGCGCGCAAGAGCATAGCCACCCTTTACCCCCCGCCTGCTCTTGAGCAATCCCTTTTTCTTAAGCTTGGTAAAAATCGCCTCAAGATATTTTATCGACAGGTCCTGCCGCCGGGCAATGTCCTTCAAATACACATGGCCTTTCTCACTGTGATCGGCAAGATCAATGACCGCGCGCAGGGCATACCGCCCCTTGGTCGATACCTTCAGCATAGCGCCTCCCTATAATTCCTATCCTTTTATAGGAAAATACAAATCCGGAAACCAGGTTCTCAAGGGGCAGTAATGAAAATCCAACTTCTAAAATCCGGCGGCGCAGAGGCCGCCAGTTAATCAACGTGATTTGTTTTCTTATAAAGCGAGGCTAGACGGCCTCACAACAGTTATTTCCAGCTTTTTCTTCCGAATATAGGTTCAGCCCAATAAGGCCATTCTTTCCATAACGAAACCAGTCCTGCCTCTTGAGAGTTGAATAAAACATACGAGGTCACCTTTTCAGTTGCGGTCAAGCTAACTACTTCTTTAGACAAATGGCCATCGCGCCAAAGTTTTCCATTCCACCCATATTTCCAAGATTCGTGCGTTACGAATGATTTCCACCGTCCAAGAAAATAGTCCGGATCATCATGGCCTTTTTCTATGCAAAGATGTAAATGATCAGGCATCAGGCAGAAAGCGTGTATCCTCACTCGTTTCATCTCATGACAATTTATCAGATTATTGCAACAGACCAATGCGATCTCCGGGTTATCGAATGGCCTTTGATAGTTATGCGCAGTTACCATGTAATGCACCATGAGTTCGTCCTTGCCGAGCCGTCTCTGGCTCGGCCGTTAAAACAATAAAACGATGATTAACAGGCAGCCTCTGCGCTGCCTAGTGGACCCAGCGAGCAGTCCTGCAACTATCATTCCCTGACCCCCGTGTTGCCAAGTGGCTCGGTTGGCTAGCCTGGACCACCGGTTATTGTCTGGATATAATATAACGTTTGGATGTGACAAAACCTGTCACACATCGACGCATATGCGTAAAAAGGTTGGGAAATTATTCGCAGCAGTTCTATCAGGGTGAGGTCTTTCAGTCCCCTTTGTATTTACCTGTAAAAATTACTATTTTCAACATATGAAGTTAATTTGCATCCTGTTGATCATCATGGGCGCGTTCCTTATCTCTGTTTCATTGCGCATGCCGCAGAGTTTTTATGAAAATGAAAGTAAACGGAAAGTCTCCAGAAAAAAACAGCGGGAACAGGACAAGGAAACCGGCATTAAGACTGAATAAAGGCCGTAATTTCATTCTCAATTCCCTGGTTCTCCTGCTCTGCGCAACTTCGCTCTCCGCCTTCACCAACATGAACGGCGGGACCGGGCTTTATCGTTCCCCCACAGCGGCTTCCATTGGTGCGGGAAATATTGCCCTGAGCCTGCCCTTCTCGGTCCATGGGTGGGACCGCCACTATGCCGATGACTATCCGGATGCGCTCCTTTTCGATCAATACATATGCCTCACCTATGGATTCAACCCCTTTCTCGAAGGCGTGGTCACGGGTAAAACCCATGCGGACCGAGCAAATGGCGTCTATGATTTCAGTTCAGGTGATACCAGGATAGCTCTCAAACTCATCTACCCCCCCTATCCCCACCGCGAGGAGTTTGACTTGGCCATACTTGCAGCCTACACAGTATCAACCGGATCAAAAAATGCGGGGTTTTTCAGACGCAGGGTAGTCTTTCGTGAAGACCTTAATTTTTCAGCCGGAGACCCTTTTCTCGAACTGCAATTTCCCTTTCTGATCAATTTCAACAAGGTCGGCAGTGGCGCGCCATTAAAGTTCCACACCTTTTTCGGAGGCCTTTTCACAACAACAAACAAGACCCAAAATATGTATCAGGCTGGCGCTGGCCTCGAATACAATGCAACGCGCCTGTTCAATCCCTTTTTCGAGGTAACCGGCGAAACCAAGGCAAAAAAGGGCTTAACACCTGACATGGATCCCCTGTGGTTCACGATCGGATGCCAGGTCAATCTGGGTATTTTCAATATCAGCTTCGGCTTTGAACGGCTCATGACCAATCCAGCGGCAAAACAAGTCCAGATCATCAGAAAAGACAGCGTTACCACGCAACTTTTCCCGCGTTTTGGCGGGTTTGTTACCCTGGCGTTCTCAGGCAACCTCATTTCCCAGGACAGCGACCATGATGGTCTTGACGATGACAAGGACAAATGCCCCCAGGCAGCCGAGGATGTTGATGAATTCCAAGATAGCGACGGCTGCCCTGATGTTGACAATGACAATGACGGTATCCTGGATATTTCCGACAAATGCCCGAACAACCCCGAGGACCGCGATGGCTTTGCGGACGAGGACGGCTGTCCGGATAGAGACAATGACAATGACGGCATTCCAGACTCCCTGGACAAATGCCTCAATACACCCGAAGACATGGACAATTTTGAAGATAATGACGGCTGCCCAGAACTTGACAATGACAAGGACGGCATTCCAGATGGTCAGGACAAGTGTCCCAACCAGCCCGAGGACCCAGACGGATTCGCGGATGAAGACGGGTGTCCTGATATTGACAATGACAAGGACGGTATTCCTGATAAAACAGACAAATGCCCGAATACTCCCGAGACATTCAATGGGCTTGACGATGCTGATGGCTGTCCTGACGGACGCATCAAATACATGAAAACAGGCGAATCCCTGGTCCTGGCTGACGTGAAATTCAAAAAACCCGATCTGCTGCTGCCAAAGGCTGAAGAGATGCTCATTGAACTGGCTGCTTTCATGAATTTCCACAAAGAAGTGAAGATCGAGGTCCGCACCTATTCAGACGCGTTTGGCTCAACCCGGCAGAACAGGGTCAAGACTGAAAAACAGGCTGATGCGATCAAATTGTTCCTGATGAAAAAAGACGTTGCTGACGACCGCCTCAGACTCAAACCCATGGGTGAGGAATCACCCATTGCCTCAAACAGCACATCCCAGGGCAGGGAAGCGAACAACCGCGTTGAAGTAATCCGTTATGAGTAATGCCACGGAAAAGCGGGTCAACGAACTTCGCGGCCTTGTCCATCATCACGACCATCAATATTACGCTCTTGGCAATCCAACCATAAGTGATCGGGAATACGACGCTCTCTACTCAGAGCTGAAAACATTGGTTGAAAAGCACCCGGAATTCCAAAGTCCCGACTGCCCCACCATGCGCGTTGGGTCTGATTTAACCAAGGAATTCCCCAAAGTGGCGCACGAACGCCCAATGCTCAGCATAGACAATAGCTACGATACGAATGACCTTCATGAATTCAACAAGCGGGTGCTCAAAGAGATCGAACAGCTCTCTGTTGAATATGTAGCAGAACCCAAGATCGACGGCATTGCCTGCTCTCTTATATACAACAATGGAAGGCTCGTTCTGGGTAAAACCCGCGGTGACGGCGTAACAGGCGACAATATCACCAACAATATCAGGACCATTAGATCCATTCCTCTTGTGGTCAACGACAGTTCCAAGTTTGAGGTTCGCGGTGAAGTGTACATGACTGTTGACACACTCCAGCGTCTGAATGAAATTGCTGAGGAAACAGGTGAAAAACCAATGAAAAACCCGCGCAATGCTGCTGCGGGCGCATTGAAGCTGCAAAACCCAAAAGAGGTGGCGAAAAAAGGCCTCTGCTTTTTCGCGTATTATGCAGAAGGCTCTTTATTTTCCATAAGCCACCAGGAAAACCTGAAAACCTTGCAAGACCTGGGCTTTCCAGTTAACAATCATATCACCGTATGCGACGGCATTGATCGTGTCATTATTTTTATCGAGAAATTCAGCGCGCTCAGACATACATTGCCATACAATACGGACGGCGTTGTTATTAAAATAAACGACCTTGGACTTCAGCGCAGACTGGGAACCACGGCCAAAAGCCCTCGGTGGTCAATTGCCTTCAAATACCCGCCTGAGCAAAAAGAAACTAAAATCCTTGAAATAGTGAACCAGGTTGGCCGCACGGGCGTTATTACGCCTGTGGCAAACCTGGAGCCAGTTCTGCTCTCCGGGACAACAGTATCGCGCGCCACGCTTCACAACTATGATGAGATTGAACGCCTCGATGTGCGCGAAGGTGACACAGTGCTGGTTGAAAAAAGCGGGGAAATAATTCCCAAGGTTCTTAAAGTCATAATAAAAAAACGGCCAGCACACAGCCGGCCGTTTGAAGTATTGAAAAAATGCCCGGAATGTTCAACCAGCCTTGTGCGCGACAAGGATAACGATGAGGACTTGGTTGCACTCCGATGCCCCAACCCTTCGTGTCCTGCAAAAATAGAACGCCGGATTCAGCACTTTGTGTCGCGCAATGCAATGAACATTGATTCGCTTGGACCTGCAATAATCCATCAGTTGCTTGAAAAAAAACTCATACGCGATTTCGCTGATATCTACACCCTCAAGAAAGAAAATCTTGCTGAACTTGAGCGCATGGGCGAAAAATCAGCCCAGAATATCATCAATGGCATTGAAAAGAGCAAATCCAATCCGCTTAACAGGTTGATTTTCGCCCTTGGTATTCCCCATGTGGGCGAGACAACGGCAAAATTACTTGCCCGCAATGTGAAAAACATCGATGACCTGGCATGCATGGGCCTTGAAGAGCTCGATGCGTTCAACGAGATCGGTGAAACAATGGCACAAGGCATTGTCGCCTTTTTTTCCCATAGCCAGACAAAGGAATTGATTGAAAAGCTAAAGGCTGCTGGTTTAAACCCTCAGGGCGGGAAAGAAAAGATACAGCAGGGATTCTTTACTGGAAAAACAGTTGTCATCACTGGCACACTCAAGACCTTTGACAGGAACAAGGCAATCGAGATTATAGAATCAATGGGCGGCAAGGTCTCAGGCTCTGTGAGTAAAAAAACAGATTACCTGCTTGCGGGAGAGAATCCAGGGTCAAAATACAATAAAGCACGGGCGCTGGGCGTGGAGATTGTGGGCGAGGAAACGTTAAACAATCATTGACAATTTACAATACAAATACTATATTCAAATACCCATGAACCCTAAAAAACCGGTACACATCTCTGAATTTGCTGAAAAATGTCTTCAGGCGCTCTCTGAAAGCGGCCAAGGCTCCGCCATTTCACTTGGCGGCGCCTTTGGCTTGTCGCATTATCATGAATACCGCGCCACCCATGACATTGATGCCTGGTGGAATGAAAAAGCGGGCCTCGAACAGCGTGAAAAAGTCATTACCGTTATTAAAGCCGTTCTGGTAAAATTCGGTCTTGTCCAGGTTCGTGCGTGGGGAGATGTCACGAGCATTGATCTGCAACAAGAAGGCCGGGCTGTCTTTTCCTTTCAAATCGCCATGAGAAGCGCTTTGCTGGAACACTCCTCCCCTTCTCCGTGGCCCGGAATTGAAGTAGACAGCTTTTCCGATCTAGTGGCAAGCAAAATGTCCGCGCTTATTGAACGCGGCGCACCAAGGGATTTCAGGGACATCTATTCACTGTGCCTGAATAAGCTGATTTCTCCGAAAGAGTGCTGGGAACTCTGGGGAGAAAGGCAAACCCTCATCCATGGCAACGCTGACACTGCAAGAGCTAAAATCGCCATCTCAACACACCTTGAAAGAATTGAACTCCATCGCCCCCTAAAGAACATCCAAGGCGTTGCTGAACAAGAAGAAGCCAGAAAAGTCAGGCAGTGGTATACCACAGAGTTCCAAAATGCAATCATGGGTTGACGGCTCCTTGTATCCGGACGAAAGTCCTCCCCTGACGTTTACCGGTTTGCCGGAAAAAGTCGATTTTTTAGCAAGAGTATGCGGCGCATGGGACTTTGGGATACTGCCAAGGTCTGATACTATCCAGGAAATTCTTCAACCGGAATGGAAAGCAGCAGTGGACGCATGCAACTTGCTGACTTCAGCATCCTATCATCTAGTGAGAAAGTGGCATGGTCTAAAGCAATTGCCGTATCTGGGTGACCAGCTAGCGTACATTAGAGACGATGAAAATCTGCAGCATATTTAAACGCTTCTGTTCCGCTGAATACCCAAGTCAATAGACATCGTCGTGCGAACCTATGCTGATGGGAATTATCCGATCTTTTTCGATCAGAAATTCAAGACATATCCGGTACGACATATTTATTGAAACGGAATAAATGCCATCGAGTCTGCCCCGCAGCTTATGCAATCGTAATGAGGGATGGGCAGGGTTGGCCTCAAGAAGAATAAGGGTTTTCTTATACTGAGTAACAAGCTCAGTGTGTCTTTGAAAAAACTTGCGGGCTTTCCGAACGTATGAATCAGTAAAAACAAGTTCAGCCACGACCAAGGCCTTTTACATGGTCCTCAGCTGATTGAACAACAAAACGGCCCTTTTCCATGTCATCGCGAACTTCCTGCACAGCTGCTTCGAGTTCACACTCCCTGAGATGGTTGTACTGTTCAATGGGAAGCACAACATAGGTCATTTTGTTCCTGACCGTAATCACCGCCTCCTCGCCATTTGCAGTGGCCTTTGCGATTGCGCTTACACCGCGTGTTTTTAGATCATTGGCATGAATGATGTTACTCATTTAATCACCTTGTTTATAATACTATTATTTGTACTATTAAATATACTATTAATAGTATTGTTTGTCAAAAAAAATTAAAACCAATCTGTTCCGGTTCTGACCTCACCCCCGAGGGTGTTTAATAAAGGCATTTCCCCTCTCCCATCTGGGAGAGGGGCGTTTTGTCAACTATCACCTTCGGGGTGAGGTCAGAGCAAACAGCGTAGACCGCGTATTCCACTGAAGTAATCTATCAAAATAATACTGCAAACCTACCTGCCAGACAACACCTGAATTATCGTTATCCAGGACATTTGATTTATTCACGAACCAGTGGTAACCAACATTTCCTGAGATGGAAAACCCATTGAAATGAATAAAACCAGCTTCGCCAACAAGAGTGTGTTCAGAACATACAACCCCATGCGGTATTGCCTCATCAGCCTTTCCATGCGCATCCCAAATCCCATAGACTGAATTGAGATCGCCGCGACGTACCAGAGAATACCGCAGTCCTGAATTCAGGTGGCGCTTCCAGCGTTTGGCAATATTCACCTGCAATGCCTCTGCATCAGGCCCTATCTCATGGCCAATGACACCGCCATGCAGATTGGCAATATAATACACTGGAAACCCGCCGCTGTTCTTATACACGTAAGAATTTGCACGATAGTACTCGAATCCAGCGTCCATGCCTTTATATAAGTTCGGGCAATCAAGGCCCACAAGCCAGGCTATCGCATTCTGCGTTGTCCGAGAACGGGTATCCCTGTCGACCTGAAAATCATCAGCTAAAAACTCAAAATAGAGTCTGTATTTATTTCGTATGTTCCATTCGCCGTCAGCGCCCACAAGAAGGTTCTCTGTCTTGTTCTTAAGTGCAAACCCAAAAGTCCCGAAGTAATAAATGAATGACGGAATAACATAATGCATTTCAAAGTTCCGGCCCGCTCCTGCGTACACCACGGACTGATTAAGTGCAATATACAGATTCTTTTTCAGACTTATTACCAGGCGAGATGCTGAAAAATAGCGGCTTGTAACAGAGTCCGTAGGCGTAAGGCGCGAAGAGAGAGTATATCCCTTTAAAAAACCGAAATTGCCCCACAGAAGAACCTGATTCAGCGGCGGCATGTGGTCGCCAAGCATAAGATTGCCAGACATGCCCGGCCCCCATTTTACCTGGTTTCTACCTGCCAGCAGGCCCCATTTGTCTCCGTGGTACTGGAGATATGCCTGTGGCATATCAGCAGCCATCTTCTTGTTGTATTTCCGCTCAAGATGGTCGTACCGGTCTTTCTCATTGGTTGCATCAACAGCAACCCGATTCACGAGCGAAAACCGTTTATACGTATATGCTGCGCCAACATGGAGCCGGGAATGGTATGAGAAGGTATCTGCGCTACTTGCGACTGCCTTAAGGTGCGCATCCAGTAGCAAGTTGTTCTCTTGACTACCCTTGGATGCCTTATCTAGATAGGCCATAGCATCCTGATAATACAAGAATTGGACCGGAGAAAAATTTGTCGGATTAATGCGCTTCAGTTCATCGTTCACAACCCGCAGATCATACGGTTTGACCTGTCTCTGCAGACCCGGTAAAAAACCGCTATTCGAGAGATAATCTACGGATTCGTAGACAGGATGATCAAGGGGAATGGTGATTCCTTCTACTACGACCGCCATGATGACTAAAAGCCCAAAAATATACGTAATAAGAGACGTCCTCATTTTTAAGTTACCCTCCCAAATATTACTACAATTCCTATAATTGGAGCAACAACCATTCCCATACAGGAAGAACACTGATAGTCCTTCCGGCAACATGCCTGCTTTCCTTCTGCGACATGGTCAGGATTGTCCCTGATCCCAGATTATATGCAGTAAGCGCGCCCAGAAGACCGTTGATCTCCCGTTTTTCATTTTGGGAGTTCAGTTCATAGCACACCTGGTAGACCACTGAAACCTTTTTCCCGGTTTTAATGATAAAATCGCATTCGTTAAGATAATTATCCCAGTAAAAAAGCTCGGTATCCTTGTTCGCACAACGGCGCTTAAGTTCAACGGCAACCAGATTTTCCAGAAGCCGGCCCTTGTTCTCGGAAAAATTAAAAGCGAGCGCCTCAATGAACCCGTTGTCAATAGTATATATTTTCTTGAAGGACGACAACTGCTCTTTCAGCTTATAGGAAAACTTGTTGATGCTGAAAACAAGGTACGTATTCTGAATATACGCAAGATAATCCTGGATTGTATGATAGCTCTTTACTTTGAATTGTTTCGCAATCTTGTTCGTTGATATCTTTGTCGCAAAACCCGTTATCAGGGTCAATGCCATTTCTTCAAGAACGGTCGGATACCCGATTTTATACCTGCCTAATATATCCTTTGTAATAATGGAGGAAAAGAGAGAGCGGAGATGCGGTTTGCCGAATTTATAATATTCAAATATTCCGCCAAACCTAAGATACTCGGCAAATAGGGCCTCTATAGCGGCTCTTTTCCGGGTTGAATGAATATCATTGGGCGACACCTTGAACGATTTATAGAGAATAAATTCACTAAAACTCATGGGAAAAAGAGAGAAAGGGACAAACCGGCCGGTCAGATGGCTGGCCATTTCAGAGCTTAACAGATTTGCATTTGAGCCGGTGACAATTATTTTATGTCCCTGCCGCAGACGGCTGATAAACAGTTCCCACCCATGGATATTCTGAATTTCGTCAAACAACAGGTATTCGGGGTCACCATAAAGCTCATAAAAACATTCCAGAATTTGATTGAAATCCTCAGATGAGAAGCCAAGAAGCCTTTCATCGTCAAAGTTAATGAATGCGTAACGCCTCTCTGCGGCCAGTATATGGGAAAAAAAAGATTTGCCCGTACGCCGTGGGCCGCTGACAAGCAGGATATTTGGATGGGACAACAGCTTCCGGCACTGGGGTATGCCTTCCCGGGAAACAGGTTTTTCAGCCCGGAATAATTGTTCAAGGTCTTCCCTCTGATCAACGATTATACGTTTTAAGGTGTCCTTGGTCATCAGCAATAATATATAATATTAGCGATTAAAACGCTAATATTATAACAATATTAGCGTTTTACTTATATTAAAGTGATCAATGAGGCAAGGGTCTGTCATTGCACATCGAAATTAAGGAGCTTCATAAAAAGTTGCTTTTCTTTTCATCCATATTCTATATCTTCCCTGGCGGATATCATGGAAACAACCATAAAACCAGGCCGCATCCCTGCCTGGAAACCAGTCAATGACGGCCTGGACAGTCAATATCGAAAAGCCTGGAAAACGGCCTTCAGCGCCGTAAAAACCCTGCGCAAGCGTTTTAAAACCGGCGAAATCAGGATAGGCGGATCGCTCCTGAAACGCGACCGTTTTTATGAGGGTTCTGATATAGACATCATTGTGCCTGAATTCACCATGTCAAATAAAATGGACGCGGAAAAGATGCTTGATGGCCTGTTCCCCCCCCCTACTATCGACATTGTGCCTCTTAAAAGCATGCCACCAGCCAAAGCAGCCTATTTTCTGGAAAGGAGTGTTCCCATTGAGTCCTGAAAGAAAAAACAAGACCGCGTACCTGGCCCTAAACGCTTTTCTCGAACAGGAGAAGCAAATAATCGCTCAAAATCTGCAAGGCCTGCGCGATCTACTGAAGAAAAAAAGTTCCCTGTTGTCGGGGCATGAGTTACGGGCCGAGGCGCTTTATATTCATGACTTTTATAATTCAGTCGAAAATATCTTTAAAAACATTGCTGAAGAGACGGGCGGCGGCGTTCCTAAAAATGAAGCATGGCATAAAAACCTTCTGCTTGAAATGCATACCGCAATACCAGGAGAACGCGGAAAAATCCTTTCAGACAATACATTCCGCGCTCTTGACGAAATTCTTCGCTTCCGGCACTTGGTCCGCAATAGTTATGGAATTTTCCTTGAAAAACAGCGCACAAGAGCTGTATCCAGGCTTGTCCTAAGAAGCGTAAGACCGTTTTTAAAGGAAATCGGGGACTATATCGTTTCTCTTGCCGCGAATAAAGGCAAAGCCTGAGAAAGCTAACAATTGAAGTTATTACTGCTTATTTTATGTCATCTGGCGAATAGAGCACTATCCCGGTTACACCTGAAAATCCTTTGTCCGCTGATGCTATAGAATGTATCCGTAATCGTTCAGCCACGGCAACAATCAGCGCATCATTGGTTAGCAATCCAGCCTGGCTTTGGATGGCCAGAGCAGCGATGAAATCCTCCTGAATAACAGGTTCTGTTTGGATACCCAGGCCAAGTATATCCCGGACCAACTCCTTATATCGTGATAATGCTCTCACACGGTCTGGCATTGCGGACAACTGATGGGCAGGATTTGGGCCTTTTATCCATTGGTAATCCCGCGCTTCGGCCATCATCAATTGATGCATGACCTCGGCCAGGACATGACAGGGCATGATGCCTGCCACCTCTCCCTGTGCGCAACGGGCAAGGAATTGTTCGCATTGAGGCGATCCTCCATTGATCGCATATATGCAGATATTGGCATCTACTAAAACAATGTCGGATTTTGGAACATGGTCGAGGTTTTGGCAGGGCTTACTGCTCATAAAAGTCCTCTTCCATGATCTCGTTCCATGCATCGCGCGGAATATTGAATGGCCTGGAGCAAAGTCTTTTTAAAGCAGCTAACCTTAGTTCTTGTTTGCTGCCTGCACCGCCACTGTGAAGATATGTTACTATGGCCTCCTGGACAATATTGCTGATTGGTCTTCCCCGTTTGGCAGAAAATTCCTTGAGTTCCTGCACAACATTACCTTCCAGGATAGTACCTATTTTTATTTTCACAAGAGCCTCCAGGTTTGCGAATCCCTTCTTAACCCTGATATAACAACAACTATAAATATAGTCAATAAGCATAGAGAAATCAATATGTATTCAAGAAATATAGATACTATCTTGAATTTATTATATCTCAATCAAATTCAACACTTTGTAGCAGGCTTAATAATTATTTATCGAGTAACAGCGATCAAACCAGCGCCCATCTCAAATCTTGCTCAGCCTTTCAAGCGCTACAATTGTTCGTTTCTATAAATGATGCTATATTCGCGTCTCAGTTTTGGTGATCGGGCCTTCTAATTTCTCCAGAACTGCCACAATCCTCTCTCCTGCCTTCCCATCCCAACCCTTTGGAATTTTCCCTTTCTTCCATTTTCCTCTAAGAATCCTATCAACAGCATTCAATATCCTGCGGGGAGAATTCCCTACCACTTCATTGGTTCCGATTTTAGCCGTAATCGGCCGTTCTGTATTGTTTCGCATGGTTATACAGGGCACACCCAGAACAGTAGTCTCTTCCTGAAGTCCGCCAGAATCAGTAAGTACAAAACGTGCATCTTTATTCAGTTTGAGCATGGTATGGTAATCAAGAGGCTCAAGAAGAATGAAGTTTTTCATCGCCTTTATTCGCTTCATCAGTCCGAAAGTCTTGAACATTTTCACTGTCCGAGGATGCGCTGGAAAAACCATGGGGATCTTTTTTTGAATTACATCAAATGCGTTCACCAGACCAGTAAGGACCTTTTTATCGTCAACATTTGACGGCCGGTGCATGGTCATGGAACAATAATTACTTTTTTTCAGTCCCAGCCGTTTCAGAACATCTATTGTATCTGCCTTAGAGAGATTCGACTTAAGCGTGTCGATCATTACATTGCCGGTAAAATATATCGCTGTCTTCTTTACGCCTTCTTTTACAAGATTCTTCTTTGCCGCAGGATCAGTAATGAAGTAATAATCACAGATGGAATCCGTTACCATTCTATTGATCTCTTCAGGCATGGAACGGTCTCCGCTGCGCAGTCCAGCCTCAACATGCGCCACCTTCACCTGCATCTTCTTCGCCACGATTGCACAAGCCATGGTGGAGTTCACATCGCCAACCACAAGAACAATGTCAGGTCGTTCCTTTTCGACCACCTTTTCAAATTCTATCATGATGCGCGCAGTTTGTTCGGCATGCGATCCTGACCCCACCTCAAGATTCACGTCAGGACGAGGTATGCTGAGGGCGTCGAAAAATGACTGTGACATTTTTTCATCATAATGCTGTCCGGTATGAACGAGATATGGCTTAATTATCCTGGACCGCTTCATGGCCGTCATGATAGGGGCAATTTTCATAAAATTGGGACGGGCGCCGCAAACGTTGATAATGGTCATTTTTTTTCGCATCGTTGGTTCTCCAGAATGGTAAGGTACTGTTCAGCCAAGGCGTTCCGATTGAAGAATTCCTGAACAAAAAGTCGTCCCTTTTTTCCCAGCATCTCCAATTGAGAAGGATTGTCAGCGAATTGTTTAACGATTTGAATCAGCATGTCCTCATTTTCAGGTTCAATGATAAATCCCGCTCCAGAGCGGAGTAAAATATCACTGGCTTCTCCCTGAACCCCCATAATGATAGGTTTTTCCATGGCCATTGCCTCAAACATCTTTGAAGGAATTACGGTTGTAAAAAGATCGGTTTTGCGAAGATGGATAAAACAAATGTCCAGGGCGGACCAAACACGAGGCATCTCTTCTTTTGGCAATCTTCCGGTAAATATCAGATTAGACAAATCCGCCTCGTTGCTTCTTTGTTCGAGATTCTCACGCCTGGCTCCATCACCGACAACCATCCATGTCCAATCTCTGTCCCGGGTTTTCTGGGCTGCCCGGATCATGACCTCCAAGCCGTGCGCCATGCCCACGGTACCGATATACCCGATAATCATGTTTCCTGAAAGGTGATACTTGTCTTTGAATGCTGCATTGGCAGTCATGGGAACATATCTTTCTACATCCGCCCCATTATAGACGACCGATGTTTTTCCTCTGGCAACACCTTTGGCAACGATATTCTCCCGATAACCTTCACCAACAGCCACAACATGGTCTGCACTATTGTACATCACCTTTTCCAGCGCTTCCAAGAAACGAATGACCTTGCCCTTTTTCATTGCACCCACAGTGGTGATTGATTCCGGCCAAATGTCCCGTATTTCCAAAACAAAACAAAACCTCCGGATCTTTTTAATTACGGCTCCGGCAAATCCACAAAAGAACTGGGGAGAGGTGGCGATCATGATGTCCGGCTTACAAATGAACATGCCAACCGCTATTGCCGCAACCATATAACTCAGGTAATTGAGAATTCGCCGGAAAGCCCCTTTATTGGGAGCAATAAAAGTCCACAAACGTATGACCTCAATGCCATCCACCATTTCTTTTTGAAAGAGTCGATTCCTGTATCCTTTGTACACTATACCATCGGGGCAATTCGGGACACAGGTTACGACCCGGACGCGATGACCCGCAACCACCCACCGTTTCGCGTTTTCGTACGTCCGGGAAGCAGGGGCATTCACTTCAGGCGGAAAATAATGTGTTAAAAATATAATCGTCATAGAATATGTATTATATAGCTCATTTCATTGTCTGAAGTCGTGATCTTAATAATTTTATTTTGAATTTTAATGCCAAACTCAGGACAAAACCATCCTTCCTCCAAAATAGGTTGGTGCGAACAAAGGATTTTAACAGCAACCCCCGCTCTCTCAATAATAGCCGTCAAACCGTCCAGAACAATATTCGAATCCGGTGCACAATGGATAAAAGAATCCGACTGATGTCTTCTTGATGATATAACGCGATCCACTACGGTTATCTGTTTTTCCCGCAATTCTATCCGTCTTTCATGCAGAGGAGCGCCTGAAAAATGGGAAAAGCCATCATGCCTGCCTTCTAATACAGCGCCATGGGCAACTGGCATAGCAGAAACAGAAATGGGACGTCCACGACGTCCAACTCGATGCGAACGCCACATCTCAGCCTGTTCTCCATTATCCACCGTTAAAGCATTATGCGCCGCTGTTGACCTGCAATACGCCCTCATTTGGCCGGGGATGTATTCGTAATTACCGCTATCAACAACAACAGGTTCTCCGTTTACCCATAAACAATAACTAAATATATCGCAATGCGCATGGGCAAGATTGTCGTCCGGGCCAAGAGGACCGCCGTCCCAGATCATAAGATAGTTCTGATTCTGATATCGATAGTAACCCGAGGATCCAAGCATATGGAGTCCATCAGATACCAGGAAAGTATCAGAGCAACCCAATACTGCCTGTCCAAAAGTTAAAAGGGATGATATTTTTGGCGTGGCATCATAACAGGAGTCGTTAAATAACGCAATCTGTCCCTGTACCGACATTATTGACAGCCAACGCATGGCTTTCATTACTATACTTTTTAGGAGCATATACATATCGCCTTGATCCTTACGTGGCCAAACATTTAACAACCCAATCATTCGCTGTAAGAGTATGGAATGATACATTGGCGACCGCTCATAATGGCCCCCATCCGCAAGAAATTGTCCCTGCAGTTCGGACATCAACCAGGCATCGATTCGTCGGGCAATTCCGGAGGGTTTAAGATGAAACGAAACCATCTTAAGTGCGATAAGGTTTTCGAGAAGATGGTTGGCACCATGCTGAAACTCAAGATTATTATATAAAAATGCCGCTTGCAGACCCATGGAACTTAGAATTTCATCAGAGGGGGATCTCTCCGTATTCTGAAAATACATAATCCAGTTATTAAGTCGAAGTGAAACAGGATACGGTTCCCATCCATTTCCTGAGAAAGGAGGGTTTTCTCTGATCCATTGTTCAATCCATGCGGTCTGCGCATCCCTAAGCTCATGTATCCAATCAAAATAATGAAGATTGTATAACCATAACTTATTAAAAACAGGGCTATTCCAATCTCCGCCGGTAAAAGAAGAAGATCGATTAATGAAACGGAACTGACCGTCAGAATAACGCGGATGATCCAAGCCATCCAGACCAATGGATGCCTTAACTGAACAGGGGTACCAGTCTAATGATAAAGGGGAGAATCGGGTGCGAGCCCCAACCATCCTTAAAAGACGATAAGCGATTTGCCGAATTGTTAGAAAACGGACCGCAAAAAACGTTTGAACAAGAGTCATAATAACGGAAGGCACTCCTCTTTTTATTTCACACTTGAAAGGATTTGAATTTGTTCAACCACAGCCGCTCTCAATGCATCAAGATCTTCCGTGGGGTCCAACGCGTTCACCCAGGATTCATAACGAGACATATCATGACCCTTCGCCTTTAACACTTCAATTCGATCTAGGAGAGTCGACAGATAGCGGACATCATCCACTGCCTCGCGAAACCCCTCCCACTGTATGGTGGGAATAAGCCCATTGCTGGTGGGATACACAAAGGTTTCATCACGGTATGGTTTCTTCTTGCCTGTTCTCGATGAAACAGCTTCGTCAAAGTCATTCCAAATAGCTTTGTAATTTTTTTGGTACGCGTAATCCATTGCGCCATCATACCCAGACTTAAAAAGCGCAAATCCATAGTTACGACGATATGTTTCCGGGTTCTCAACACCAACTTGAGGGTTGGCATAAGAAAATATCTTTGCGCCCGCAGCATGGAAGCGCCTCGCATATTTGGGATGTAGGGCATATGCTACAATGCCAACATCCAACAATCCACTCATAGAATCTATCAATTCAACGGCTCCAGCTGCAAATATTTTTGCTCCGGCTAGGTGCACAGCTTTCCAAGCTTTCCGTTGTTTCGCGAGTATTTTACCGCGTGCTTCATCAACCCCATATATAAAAAGATTTCTATAGCCCATAGAGTTTACTATATTTTTTAAATTTTGAATTCCCATCCGCTTGGCCTCTAATACAGCACTATCAAGCGAAGCCCCTGTTGTAATACCAAGATAATAAAGTTTATCCTGAGAAAAGCCCAACTCATTTCTGATTTTTAGGTGTTCTTCGAGTCGCATCAACGATTGATAGCAAGTTGGATTTGTGACCCCGTGTTTTTGCATATCTAATAGTTCTTGACGAAGCTGTTTAGCGCTTTTCTCAGAACAGGTTAATGGCGTCGGAGCATCTACAAGAACTCCATGATAATATAGAGAATAAGTTAATCGTGCAGGCGTCAAATCAAATGGTAGAACCTCAATTTTCATAGGCAGAGAAAGTAATGTATCATGAGAGTTATTCACTAGATGAAAAATACCATAATAATCACCAGACTTAGTAAATACTGGAACATGAAGGGTAATCCAAAGCTGCTTAAATCCATTTGGCCCCAGAGAAAAGGGCATAATGGTATCAGAATCATAAATTGTATCCTTTAATGGAAAAACAACCGAAGGGGTACTAATGTCTTGATAGCGTATGCCTTTTTCCGAATGCATCCGCAGCCAATTCATTTTACGAACCGTGTCAACGATCACTAAACTATCATCTTTTAGAAGCAACTCATGGGTAAATGTTTTCACCGTCTTCAAAGGTGAGATACTACCCGCCTGATACCATGCCTTGACTATTCGCACGTCTAGTGATCCTGCAGGAATGATTGAAGATTCGCTTATAAGAGCACTCCAGCGACAGCATACATCAGAATATCTCATGTTAGAATGAACAACGATACTGGCCGGTTCATATTCGCCACGACAAGCTTTAATAGATAGCTTTTTACATTCTTGTGCCCAAGAAAGCACCAAACCTATATCAGTACTTATTAATTTAGTTGAAGGGACATCATACGCGTGGAGATGACTTAATTCGACAATCTCTCTGGTATTCGCGTGGACTATTCCTGGCAGTATAAGGAGCAGAAAAATCAATAGAAACCGAAATATGCCGTTTTCAAGGATAATAATCATTCAAAACAGCTATTTCCTTTCTAGGCTTACGGTTTCGTGCACAAATAATAAAAGTATGCTAGTAAAACAACTACGGCTGAATTGAAACTGAGCGTCTTTCCTTTAGGGACTGCAATACCGCAAAAGTTATTCTTGTGGTTTCACACAGGGATTTCAAAGGAATTGGAGCAGGGCTGCCGTTCTTGATCGCGGATAGAAAAGCGGCAATTTCTTCAGAAAACCCTTTGTCTTGCTTCCCCTTTATCTTTACCCTGCCTCGTTTACCATAAATCAGCGTCTCTTGGAAATTATCCATAACCGCCATGGAGCTGTCAGCGTATACCTCGCACCGTTCTTTTGAAAAATCAGGAGACCCTATCGCAACATATTGGATAGTTGCCATAGAACCATCCGCGTAGCGAACACAGAAACACACATTATCATCATTTCGTATTTGAGTGTTTTGAGACTGAATGGAGCTAGCCAAGACTTCGGTGGGCTGATCCGCAATTAAAAAACTGGCAAAATCAATAAAATGGCACGCTTCACCAACAATACGTCCACCACCGATTCTGCTGTCGTGTATCCAGCTGTCAGGAGGAATATATCCGGCATTCACTCTGTAATTCACAATCATCGGCGTTTTTCTGTCAATAAAATATTCCTTTATTTTATTTGCATGTGAGGTGAAACGCCGATTAAAACCAACCATGAGAACACGGTCTGACGTCAGCGTTAGCGCTTCCAAGGCAGCGAGGTCTTTGAGGGTCAGAGCCAAAGGTTTCTCCACAAAAATATGTTTTCCCGCTTTTAGGCCCTTTTCAATCAGGCTACAATGAGAATCGTGCCGCGTTGTAACAAATATCGCATTAATCGTTGGATCCGCCATTGTTGCATCGATATCCGTGGAGGCAATCTCAAACCTTTCCTTTCGGGCAGTTTCCGCCGCAGCAGAACCGTCAAGATCACACACTGCGCGTCGAATAACATCCGTTCGTTTGCGAAGATGGGGAAGAAGAACACTTTTTGCAAAATTACCGGCACCGATAAACGCGATGCCCGGCTTTCCTGCTGAAGGATTGGCGGCCCGCACATCCCCCGTGCGAATAGTCTGTTCGGGCGCCATTGTAGAACTTTCTTGTGGATAGTGTAGTACAATTCCCAAATACGGCTCCTCGATTTCACCCTGCAGCAACTGGTATGCTGATAAGGACTTCTGAAAATCAAACCGATGGGTTATCAGTTGTTGAGGAGTCACCTTTCCTTGTGCGATAAGATCCAAGACAGCGGCGATATTTCTTTGTTCCGTCCAACGGACGTATCCAAAGGGGTAGTCGTTGCCCGCTTCTTCATACGAAGGATCGTATCGGCCGGGCCCATACGACAGACTCAGCTTAAAATCAAGTTCTTTCTTATAATACATGTCTCTTGGAATGTCCATCCCTACCATACCCGTAACGATTACCTTGCCTTTGATTCGAGCAATTTCACCAGCAACCGTGACAGGTTCATTAGATTTGGTGGCTGCGGTTATTAATACTGCGTCTACCCCGCGTCCTTTCGAAAACTGCCCACAAGCCAATAATAGATCCGTATTTACAGCAAAATCAAATCCCAGTTCAAGAGCCTGCCTGCATCTTTCTGGGTTTGGATCAAAGCCTATAATCCGTACACCGCTGGCTTTAAGTATTTGTCCGGCTAAAAGCCCCAGCAAGCCTAGTCCCATAACACAGGCATTCTCTCCAATCCTCAAATCACATTGCCGTACACCCTGCAGCGCGATAGAGGCTACTGTTGCGCATGAGGCGTCCTCAAACGAGACTTTTTCAGGTATTTTCACGGCCAAATTCATGGGTATATAGTTATACTCGGCATGATTTGCGTAACCAGCGCCACCACAGGCGACCCTATCGCCATGTACAAAACCCAAAACACCTGGACCGACATCAATAACTGTGCCGGAACAAGAGTATCCTAGCGGAATTGGTTGATCCAGCTTAGACTGGACCTTCTCAAGGGTGGATAATATGCCTTCAGTTTTCATCTTTCGGACAACTTTTTTAACCTGATCCGGCATGGCCAATGCTTTGCCAATTATATTTTTTTGGGCAAACTCAATCAGCATTTTTTCAGTACCGGCAGAAACAAAAGAAGCATGGGTTTGTATGACAATTCCGGCATATTTAACCGCTGGCGCCGGTACCTCTGCAAGCCAAAGCTCACCATTTTTGTATGATTGAAGTATTTGTTTCATTGGTTACCCTTATAATGAAGTCTTTTTTCAATCTATTACCTCTCAAGTGAAACGTGCCCAAAAATAAAACTCTATCAACCTACACTAATTTTAATCATCTTATCCTGAAGCGTGCGATATGTTTTGGACAGATTCAGTTCGTTTCCTTATTATTTTTGCAGGATTTCCTCCAACTATTGTAAAAGGTTCCACAGATTTTGTTACTACGCTTCCTGCGGCTACAACAGCTCCTTCACCAATGATAATGCCGGGAAGAATAATTACATTTGCACCAATCCACACATCATTTCCGATTTCAACAGGACTATTTGAATGTCCAGAATAATATATTTTATCTGAACTACAAGGGATGGTATGATTAGAAGATAATATTTTTGTTCCATATCCTATAAGGGTTCTATCTCCTATTGTTACGCCTCCTGATGTTGTAATAAGAACTCCAAAAGCTAAATCAACATCATCTCCAATTACCAATTTTCTCCCCGGAGCAATCCACAGCCCAGGATAAAAAATTACTCCTTTCCCAATTTTAGCACCCATTATGCGCAAAAACTGTGCCTTTACCATATTTAGAATCATAAACCTAGGAAAATTCATCAATAATCTCATGCCAGTTTCAAAAACGATTACTGCGACCGAGTGGAATCTTTTCATTATACTCCACCTAGTTTTTTAATATTTTTGGCCAATTGATCTTTCTCCTCTCAATGTTTGGACAGAACCCAACGTTTGCAGCCAGTGTAATATAATTATAATATTTTATGTTTTTTTCTTCTGGTGTCGGATATTGCGATAGACATACCTCTCCTTTTTTCACTAGTTTTTCAGCAATTTCATCCTGTCTTATTAAATCCTGCAATTTCCCGCAACACTCCAATATATTTTCTGGATCAACGTAAAGTGCGCTATCGCCGCAGGCGTCTCTAGACCAATCCGCGTCTGTTACAATAAGAGGCTTTTTCATTTTCCAAGCTTCAACAAAATTATTACTGAAGCTTTCAAGCACACTAAAATTACACATTGCATCAACACATTGAATAAGAGATGCAACATCCTCAGCTAAAACGGGCCCTATATTGACTATCCGGCCGTTAACCTTTAGCCGATCTGCATTCTTGAGTACTTTATTTCCGTATTCATTTCCTTCAGGAAAAGTAGTTACAAATACAAAATTGCTCTCAATTTTAGACAAGCTCTTTGCTAGTGCTGGTAATAGGTGAAGTCTTTTATTCGGGTGTGCCCCACAAAGAAAAAGGAATTTGAAAGACAATGGGAGTTGCTTTTTATACCTATCCACAATACCAGCACGTACGTTTTTAAAGCTAATTAATTTACTAGGCGACATTCTTACAATACCGACCCGTTGTTCAGGAAAACCAATTCGAACAGCCCGATCCTTGAGAACCTGAGTTTCTAAAATCCAATAATCGCCTTGCGTCACCAACCATCTACGCGCCATATCAACAAGTTCTTTTCTCCATCTTTTTACAATGGACAGACGAGCCCAAAAATGAATTTCAGGATATAGTAGATTTGAATAGGCAAAGCCAAGAATATTAATTAAATAATTTTTAGATGAAAGCATTGGGGGGCCAAATAAAGTAAAACAAACTTGACCGTACTCATACCTTTTTCTACACTGGATTTCAAAGAACAATCTGGATATCATGTTATTTCTAACAGCAACACAATCACAATCGGAAAGGATACAAAGATCATAAATTTCAGTTTCTTTTCTTACTATAATTATAAAATTGTCTTTTTTATCAGAAGATAAAAGCACTTTCAGAAAGCTTAAGCTGTTCTGCAGACCTCCACCTGTAAGAACAGGCAATAGGTTTAAAATTATTTTCAATCAATTTCCTTTCCGCGAATAATATCTTTAATTTCGTTGCCAACAGTAGCAAGTCTTCCATTTATTATCATCGAGGTCTTACTGAGTCGTTCTTTTAAGGTTGTCTTTGCAGACCATACATTATCGAAAAAAGTCTCGAAAGAAGCTTGGTTCGCATCGTTTAGTAAATATATCAAATCGTGACACTCACACATTTCACCAATTATACCCATAACTCTGTTGTCCTGTTCAACACCCATACTAATAAAAGGGGTATTAACTCCAAAGGCACCAATTATTGAATGAATCCTCTCTCCAATAAGAAGATCTGCCCGCGAAACTAACCCTTTTAGGATTCTTCCTGAAAAATCGCCAACAAGATTTGTTGCCATATCGAATCGTTGCATCCGCCTGATTACATCATTTGCGATTTTTCTATCGTCTAAGCCGGGGGTTGGGCCGATTGCGTGTGGAATAAATAAAATGTGTGCATCATGTTTATTAACTATATAGTCAAAAATTGAGGCAAGAAAATCTCTATGAACATTCTTTTTTTTTCTTAAAGGAATATTTTTAAAACTATGCCGCTCAATTGGTGCAGGTTCAGCGCAAGTCACCATAATCACCGGTTTAGTAAAAAGCCTTATTAATCCTTCCCGTTCTATCATTTCGTCCACATCATTTTGAGAAGCCGGCCGCATCCCAAACGCAGGATCAGGTGCCAACTGAATATTTAAATGTTTGAATTTATTTTTAGCCCAATCAAAGGCAATTCTATCCCTACAATATATAAAATCAGCATTTTGAAGAGTCTTTTCGAAAACAGATATTATATACTTACTTTTTGTTTTAGTTTTCATTGAACTTCCGAATATTCCATAGCGCATTCCGAATTCATGCATAAGATTAATCACATGACAATCATACTCGTCAAATGCCCCATCGTGTCCTGCAATCAAATATCCACACTTAAGGACTTCCTCTAACGCTTTTCTCCTTACCTTATTTTTAAACCAGGTTGATTTTAATATAAATCGATTATATCGATTAGGAAATGGCTCCCAAAGAACCCACATCGGTATTATTCTATTTAATACGTTTCTGATAAGTGAACATATCGAACTCCATACAGCAGCTGGCTGTACACTAATGGTAAATTCTTGCCGACGCCAAGAAGGATAAAACCATTTATTTGGATACCTCACGAAATGATCTTCGTTAATTATTTTATTCAATTTTGTATCTAAAATAACGAATGTGCTAGCACTATCAGGATAAATTACATCAGCCATGCCACAAATAATAGCCTCTTCTCCTTTGTTTTCTAATGGAACATATTCTGGTACGAATATATTGTTCTTAGAGTCTGACATTGTCATTTCTCCTTAAGTACTTTGCGAGCAATGGATACAACATAATCTTTTCGGACCATTCAGATAATGTATATTTTATATAAACCCATAATTCAAGAAGGATATTTCCAGCAATTAAAGAATAGCCACCATCAAAATCAGGAACTCTACAGCCAACTAGACGCATGAATCGACGTCGTGCCGCTTGGCGTATCTTCTTTGAAATTATATTTTGTTTCTGTGATGACAGTATCTCATCGTATGTGAGTGCAGCGGTTTCGATTGCACTTGTTTGTTTCATTCTATGAATTATCGCTATATTTTTTGGTGATCGAATAATTAAAATTGACCACGCCTTTCCCGTTTTTAGAAAGCGTGAAATCCATGCGTCACCACAACAAAAGTCTGCAAGTTCTGCAGTTGCATCAACACATAACCGGCACCGTACATGTTTTACATACCCTGTTAATCGTGCGTAATCAGGATATTTTAGAAGAACTTTTCTTCCTGACTTATCTATTATTTCCATGGAACCAGGTTGACCTCCACCTCGGTAGCGAAAACTGGCAACCCTATCAAGAGCAATGCCTGCACGTTGAATAATCGCATTCGTTTCCCGGAAGTCTCTGAACCCACCACAAAAATTACCAATTGTATACCTTATTTTGTTTTTTAAAATGGAATCTTCTTTTTGGATTAATCTAATCCCAGCTATTTGACACGGAGTACCAATAAATGCAAGCGCTCCGGGAAAATTATATATGTCTTTCAATATCTCCAGCACTGGAACTGGGCAATATTTAGAGCCTTGTGCTAGCAATAATTCTCTCTTGCTTGTTGCGATATAACTCAAAGTTCTGGGACCTCCTCCAGTATAATCAATTTTGGTAACTATAACACCACCAACAAGGCCTTCAGACAACAAGAATTGAGCTATTGAGGTCATAATTCCACCAGAACTTGCATTTTTCTGAATAGTTAAATCCGTTGATCTTACCGCGGACGCTTCCTGCCAATGCCCTAATTCCATGGTATAATTATCTGCATCATAAAATAAACTGTCCCCCATTTCTTTAATAGGATATCCTTTGCCGGGACAAAATGATATCAGTTTTTGGTGTTCTGCTTTTGAGATAGTGTCTGATATACGGGGATAATACATCCCTTGAGCCATGCGATATTCTAGCTTTATGTGATCAGAATCACTAATACCAGAACATATACCACATGATATGCACAAGTGTGATTTAGTGATATTGCTAATAGTTAATGGAATGGTCATGTTTTTAAATCAATTAAACAGCTGTTTATAGACAGATAAATACTTTTCAGATACAAGTCGAGGGTGTAATTCTTTAACAAGCGCAATCCCATATTCAATTTTCTGCTGCCTGAGTTCAGGCAAACTTTCAACCATGAGCATCTGCTTCAAATATGAATCTTTTTCCCAATTGTCAGCATAATATATTCCCTTACCCAAGGGATCTATGGCATAATTTCCAGGAATTTTACTAGAAATGACAGGACACCCACAAGCCAGAGCCTCCTTAACGACTCTTGGTGAACCTTCGATAAATGTTGGCAGAACAAACATATCAACAGAACGATATAGTTGTCTTATGCCATAAGGATCTACTGAATCCATAAAAAGAATATTTGATCGACAGGGAAGGGAACAAATAATACTTTCAAACCAACGATATCCTGTATCCCCAACTCTTCCTACCATTATAAGTTTTGAATTGGAATGCTCAGAATAAAATGCGTTAAATGATAAAAGTAATGTTTCAACACCTTTCCTTCTTTGAAAAGAACCAGCGAAAAGAATTAGAATGTCTCTGTTTGAAAATCCGAGCTTTTGCCTTTCGGTATCTCCAGGACAAAAGAAATCTGTATTTACCTCAGAGGGAATGAGAACTGTCTTGTCTGGTTTTATATGGTAATATTTTATAACGTCTTGGGTAACAGTCTCACCATTCCCGATTATCAGATCAGCAAATCTACACGATAAAGCTTCTGGAACGTATACTGTAAGAAATCGCTTAAGGTAATATGGATACTCACTCAACCGGATAGGTATTTGCGAGTACTTACTTTTGGTTATATATCTTATAAAAAAGCTTAGGTTTGGTGCATAAAGACTAAGAACTTTGCGAACATTAATTAGTCTTGAACAAGCATCTCTAAACGAAAAACCTAATTGCATTAGAAACGTATCGTGTATAATTACTTTGTTACCTTTAATAATATCATCTTTAATGAAGGAATATACCTGATCGCGTCTCTGAAATATATTTTTTTTCGGGTTAAATAATAATTTTAAAAGGTTTGGTCGACTAATTTCCTTTGGGTGGTCTCCATTTAAGAGTAAAATTTTGACACAAACAATGCGATCACATAAATGCACAAACATTTCATATCTATCCCTATATTTTTCATAACTGGGCAAACAAGCCAGCACCACTATATTGTTATCTATCATATGATTAATTATTTACCATTTTTCCTGAAGAAATAGGTTTTGAATGAAATAACATTTCCCATTGTCTGGCAACATTTTGCATAGAAAACAAAGTTGTTATCTTCTGTGCTTCTTGTCCAAACACCTTGCGCTTGTCTGGGGAATCAATCAAATCTATAAGAGACGTTAAAAAAACCTCACCATTTCCATTGGGAATTAGCATACCATTCTTTCCATTAATAATAATATCAGAGGGTCCCGAAGGACAATCGTAACTAATGACACTCAAACCTACTGCCATGGCCTCGCACAAAGAATTCGGAAAACCTTCGTATTGGGAAGTAAATAAAAAGATGTCTGCTTGTTTGAGAAGAGCGGTTGGGTTTGCTTCGTACCCCAATAAAACAACGCTACCCTCAAGACCCAAACGTTTAACTTGGGCTTCGATTTTTTTTCTTTCGGGGCCCTCTCCTATGATGAACAAACGCCATTCAGGCCTGACCAAATGGAGGTCATAATAGATATCAATCATACGATCATATCTTTTTGACTCAACGAGCCTGCCCATCGATATCAATGCCTTTCCAGGTAATACAATAGTGTTCTCGAGTGTCGTTCTATCATCATACCCAAGAATGGGATTTGGTATAACTCTACGTTTATTCCTACTGACGATCCTGGTAAACAATTCATCTATTTCCTTATTTTGCGTTACCAAAAAGGCCGCTCGTGGATACAAGATATAACGTAATAAATAACGATAGAACGGCTGCTTTCTAGCGGACATATTTGTTCGCTCAGAAACGATTACCTGGTAATCTGTTCCAATCAACGCTATTAGTGTAACAAAACTTGTTATATCTCCAAAAACGATTATAGCAATTGGATCAATTTTACCTATATGCGTCCTAAACGATACTATTTTTCCTACTTTTCCAGGAAAACGCGATGGTAAATCTTGTGCACTTACTAATTTGACACGTTTATCTATTGGGAAAGCTACAGCATTCGTGCGCCGTGCAAGTGTCATTAAAAAAACCTCTCTCCCATTATTGACCCAGTAATTGGCCAATAAACACATAACACGTTCTTGCCCACCGCATTCAAGATGGGAAGTAACAAGCATTATCTTTTCGGTATCTTGTCTTTCCATTGTTTTATAACGAGTTCTAATATAAGGTCTTGTGGCCATAAATGTTTTATATGATAATTCAAATTAACATCCCAATATCCAGGGCAGTTGTATATGGCTTTGGAATTATAACAATAGCTAGTCTCAACTATTAGCGGCTCGCAATTTTCTGTCATAACAAAATCAAATGCAATACTTTGACACCCTAGCTTTTGAGTAATATCAAACGCTATTTTTACACAAAGAGGATCAACACGTGTTATATTGTAATCTATAGACCCACTACCAGATGCGCGCCAATCGTTTTTTCTAACATTACGCGTGAATCCGAACGCTTTATCCCCTACAACGGTAATCCTGATATCGTATTGGTTATTCGGAATAAAGGATTGAAAAAGAACGTAGCCAATCTCATTGCCCATAAGACGACACAAATCCTTTGCACGAGAAGATCGTTGAAAATATCGGTTTAATCTTCCTGGAAGGTTAAACAATTTTTTTATTTTTTCCGACCCGGCAGGATTCTGCTTACCAAGATAATCTTTTACTTCTTCGATGTGTGGTGGTTTAAAGGAAAAACCGTTGCCAAAAGCTTGATTGATAATTTTAATTGCTTCTTTTTTGGTTTTTAGCAATCGCACATTTGATGAACCGGCACCACATCTGAGTTTAAATACCTTTGGAAACGAAACGGAATCAGCCCATTCTAAGGCATCCTTGCGTTGGAAGAATGCTGCTGTTTCTGCTAAAGGCGCGCCGATAGATTGCAGTTGGTACTTTTGGGCTAATTTATTATCAAAAGACCAGCACGTTGACGAATCAGGGAAGACTGTTAAGCCTTTTATTTCAGCACTTCTTAGCAGGTCTCGTGCGCACAATTTTGACGGGGGGTCATTGTGATGCCAATGCCATAATAAAATATCAATTTCATTTAAATCCTGAAAGATTGTATTTGAAAAACAATCTACAACCCTGTAGTTATATCCAACTTCTTGACAAACTTCAATCCATCGTTCCGAAAAACTGTTAACTCTTCTATGTATTGCAATAATAGGGCGTTTATTTTTGCTATTTTTCATGATGTTCTATTACGTTAAATCATTAGATTCCCTGAGTGTCTTTAATTGATCATATTTCTTTTGGATAGCCTCTCTTTGCATGCCACACTCCAACTCTCTCAATTCAATCGTAGTTCGAAATATATCTTGATGAGAAGGACACATAGTTAAATTTTTTATCCTGAGAAACATCTTTCTTCTCTGTGCTGAAGACTGAATTAATTTTAAAACACCAATAAAAAGTATTAATATTGCCCCGCTGACGCTACCTTTTTTTATTAATCGAATAAATTGAAACAAGCTGAACGATTGCAATGAAAATGCTGCAAGCATAAAGTTAAATGTAAATCCTTTTTGACAGGTTGCACACCAATGATTCCAGTATTCGTGTAATAGCTTTTGATCTAAAATAATCTCTGATTGTATTGAAATTATCTGACGATAATCATTAATTCGGTTGCCGCTTGCCAACATTACTTTTTTAGGTTTTCCTTCGCAACAAGTAAGCGCTAAAGCAACTTTTGAGATCTCGTTCTTTTTAATGTCAAGAATAACCAATAGCCCTTCTCGGGTGACAGAAGATGCATGATAACCGTCAGGAAAATAAAAGTTCCCAAGACCATATAATATTGGAGCTCCTTTATAAATTTCTAACCCCTGAATAACATGAGAGTGATGACCAATCACAGCACTTGCACCGATGTCAACCATAAATCGATACCACCTTTGAAGGCGTGGATTGGGAAACGGGCTAAGTTCACTGCCGCCATGTGCACTAACTATTAATAAATCAGCGTTTGCTTTGGCCTCTGTAATTGCATGCCAAGCATTTATTGGATCAAGTTCTGCTGCACCGGCTGTATTGTTATCAGCAATTGAAAATTCACGTTCTGTGAGTGCAATGATCGCTAATTTAATACCTTTGATATTGTACTGACGAGGTGATCGAGCAATCATACTATTAGATTCTGCTCCTACGGTATCCAGACCTTTCGTATGGCAGGAAAACAATGTTTGATCCAAGCCTTTTTTACCATAATCAAAAATATGATTATTTGCTATGGAAACAAGGTGAAAACCGGCGTCACGCAAAACAGACGCTCCACTTGGTTTTGCTTTAATCAACGGTCCAGATTTTTCTATGGGGTCAGTACCGTCTGTTAAGGGGGCTTCCAAATTTGCCATTGCCAGATCTGCAGATTGAATATATTGCTTTATATTCTCCGTTACAATGCTCTCGGTTGTATCTGGAACAATATCCCCTACTGCCATCAGTTTTATACATTCAGACGTGTCTGACCTATCTGATATGATAATTTCAGATATCAAATTGATCTCATTCATACTATTGTAAATTCCTTTTTTTGTGGATCAACATTTCTGTAAGCATGGTCTTTTCCGACCTGTTTAGGAAAAAGAACCAGATGATAGGCACTGTTAAAATAGATAGAACCGATATGTTTAATAGCAGGTCATATATCGAAATGCAGACATGAATTTTATTAATAAAATAACTCCCTAGCCAAGCAACGCCGAAAATAGGAAGTCCACAAATGGTAGGCGATATAAAAACCCAAACAGATGTTTTTTCAACATGGGCAGTATATAAAGGCATAAGTATTACATTTTTAATTATTAGAGTCACGGCAGTTGAAACACCAAGCCCAATTAAACCATTGCCCACATATTTGATAAATAAAACGGATAGCGCTACATGTATGGCACCCATTACTAAAGTCAAAATTGCAGGAAACCGTATTTTCAGTTTTGCTGCATTTAATTGGTGTAAGGGTGTTATAACAAAAAACAATGGCGACGCTATCAGAACCATTACCAGCCATAACTTACCATATTCAATCCCTAACCAAAATTCAAGAATATTTTTACTGTATATAATAATTATGGACACTGGAACTGCAAGTGCTAAAGATAACATTTTAAGCGATATCGTAGAAAGTCTTACCGCCAAATCCGACTCCTTACGTCCAACATAGGCCATAACCATTGGTCCTACTAATACTGACAATCCACCAGATACAACGGATAAAATCCCCACCCACTGTGAGATCGCTGCAAATTCACCACCTGCAGTTGGAGATATAAATCTATTCGCTAACCAGATGCTAGTTCTTGAATGAAATATTATTCCCATTTTATTAACTATAATCCATAGTGAAAGACCAAACATCGGGATAATTATTTTAAGTGACGCTGCTTGAAACGAAACAAATAAATCTGGAGTCAGTTTTTTCCAGAATGCTATTTGCGTAATAAAAACGATGATCGCTAATAAAATATCAACATACCCTATATAGCGTAATTTTGGTCCTAATATGGTAAATAATATAACAATGGCTATCAAACGTAGAACTTTTTTTCCAGCAACAATATTTTCTATTACATCAATTCGATTGTTTGCATAGGCAGATGTACTAAAGACTCCCCCAACTAAAGAAAGCAAATATGCTGAGGCAGAACAAGCCAATAATATCATCGCATCATAAAACAAACCTTCTGGAATTTTTATTAGGGTGTTACTGTAATTGATAACTAGAATAAATATTGGTATTTGAACACATGATATCGCTATATATAGAAAAAAAGAGGTGTTGAAAGTTTGATTGGGGTTTCCATTAGACTTATGCAACTCCATGGTGAAAAATCGATTGATTGAGGCTGATATTCCTTGGGTAATAGTACTAGAATATTGTGTTAGAACTGCCGCTAATGGTATCATTCCGTATGCAGAGATACCAAGATATCTAATTAAATACGGCGTTAACCATATTCCCGATAAAATAGTAGCAACCATAGAAATGCTTTTTGCGCTCATATTTTTCCGAAATTGTCTCTTAAATCCAACCGTAATATTACTCATTTGACCTTAAAGTATATTATTAAATAAAGTTCTCTTTTAACGAAAAACGTCTTGCCTTCGAACTAATCAAACTAGATTTTACAGCAGACAAAAATCTGATTTGTGGCAAGGTCACGCAATTTTCCAATCTTGCTTAACATACGCTCCAACGGCAACAAAACAAAAACGGGCAACCAGGTTTTTTCCTTGGAAACGGGAACAACCCCAACATGATATATTTTAACTATTTTCAACCCAACAGAGGCAATAAGCTCCTGACAATCGCTGAAAAGCATTTTACCCGACAACTTTCGTTTTCTAATCATATAATATAACCTATCAAAAGAATATGACGCATTAAGATGGTTATTAAATACTATATATCCATCTTTTTTTAAACATGAATTTAGTGCTCTCATCGTTTCAAAACGTAATATAGGATCTGCATTTGGAAAAAACCTGAAAGCAGTAATAAGATTATACTTCAAATTACCTATTTTGTTTTCTTTTGTAATATCAGTTTTTATCAACGAACTACGAATAACATTTTGCCGTGCAACTTGTAACATTGTACTGCTGACATCGACGCCACAGGACTCTGCGGTCCAATTTTCCAAAAAGGACAGAATTCGTCCAGTACCGCAGGCAAAATCAAGATGACGTATTGTTTGTCCTTTATAAAACATAGTAACGATATCTTTCAACACTTGTTTTTCAAGAGTCCAAATCATTGACCGATATGGATTTGATTTAAACGCATGGTGATATGACTGGCCCTTTCCTGGACTTGTGTGTGAGTCTCTATAATCCAATGAAAAACCTCCTTTACAACTAAATATTGCTTTGTCTAAGTTTTGAAATAAATCTCAGGAAAAGACGCTGGCAAGGCTCATAATGCATCCGAGTGCGAAAACTGCATTCTTCCCGCCGCTTTAGAAATTTGAAAATCATGGCTTTTCGCATGTACCAAGCCAACGTGTTATAAGAAAATGAGTTCGGTTCACTCGATCTATATCCGGAAATAAAATCAAGTGCGCGATTATAAATGCTGAAATACCGGTATATCTGTCTTATCGGGAAATAAAATAGATTGTTAACAAACCACATAATATCGTAATATCGTGTACCATATGTAGCAATACCACCGTGTATCTTTGTCATTTGCCAGTCAATAATCACAATTTCACCGGTTGAAGAATTAACCCCAACATTATCCAGACTAAAATCCCCATGAATGAATACATTATTATGATCCAAAGCGAGTTCCTCTGGCAAACATAGTTTATTAGTATCATCGAGAGACAATTCGTGATGGATGCGAGACAATGATTGCCCAATTTTTCCATATAAGGCACTTAATTTCTTTTCGTAACCCAGTTCCCGCATAGACTTAAACCCAAGAATTCTTTCAAAAACAATGTGTCCTTGTAGTTCATTTATGTCAAGTACTTTCGGGACGTAAAACAACCCGCTCGAAAGACCAATCTGACGTGCGGCATTGGATTTTAAAACTTCTTGTTTTAACATTGCTGAGTCAACACGTTTTATTATACGATCCGACTCAACAATAATGGTTTTTTTCATCCGACAAATAATGGTCTCAACATATAAATTTTACTAGGGAATGATCAAATCTCATGAAAACTTATTCAATCTGCTGATATACCCAGCATAAGCCGCAAGCAGAGGCCAGAACAATTTGTGCCCATACATTACAGCAAAGAAATTGTAGAACAACACAAGTATGATAAGTATGATACCAAATTTAAGAACTACCGCATCCTCCTTTGATTGGTCAATCGCAAGTGTTCTCTTGATGCCAATTAAAATCATTAAAAATGTCCCAAAATACAGGCAGACACCAATAAAACCATTATCAGCAAGAAGTTCAAAAAAAGTTGAGTGAGCGTAGGACCCTTCCTTCGATCCGTAGATGTGTGATAAATGACGAAATTGATTGAACCCTTTGCCACAAAAAGGCGATTCGGCAAACATGAGGACTGCGGATTTAGCAAATCCAATTCGTTCTACGTCAGAGTCGGACGTATAATTCAATTTTACAAGATTCATAAGCCTATCTCCAAAAGGAGACCGAGCAATACTAACGATAGTAAGGCTAAAAAGCATGACAAAAAATGATGTTATTAGCACTTTATGAATAATATCCTTCTTTATCGTATGCCGTATGTGAAAATAATAAACCATCAGAAATAAAAAGACAACAGACAATAATCCCTTCCGGGATCCTGACATGAATATTATTACCATGGACGGAACAATATTAAAAAGTATTAAATATTTTAATTTGCTTCTAAAAACACAATAAAGACACAACGACGCCCATATTGACACAATAGATATCATCGCCATTTCGTTTGCGTTTCCAATTGTACCAGCAAGCCTCGCTGCACCGCCTCGATAATTCATACTTGTTAAATATCTAGAAACTAGTATCTGTTCTTGATTTATATTATAAAGAACAAGCGATGAACAACTAATTATAAAAAAAACGAAGAGCAACTCAT
The DNA here is from genome assembly GCA_001789205.1 of Candidatus Raymondbacteria bacterium RIFOXYA2_FULL_49_16. Taxonomy (GTDB): domain Bacteria; phylum Fibrobacterota; class OXYB2-FULL-49-7; order OXYB2-FULL-49-7; family XYB2-FULL-49-35; genus XYB2-FULL-49-35. The sequence continues at coordinate 89,708 of MFYT01000018.1, forward strand.
TTCTACTTTTTATGAAATTTGAAACAATAAATGTTATAACAGTGATTTTCATCAGACTAATAATTGCATGCGTGTCCGTATCCGAGGAGGGTAAATAAATATACGAAATACCACACAAAATAAAAAAGATGTAGTACGTTTTTAAATATTGGTTGATTTCGATAACGGGGTGTATTTTTTTGATAAAATGTGGGATATAGAACAACACCAAGAGGGCGGAAGAGTAAAAGAAAACCCTTGTTTCTGATTCCTGCCAGTAACTAAAAATCGCGGAAGAAAAAAAATAAAAGCCAACAAGGATGGTTTTTAGGTCAGGTATAAAAAAGCTAGTTAGGTTTATTCCATATTTTGGCAATAAGACTCTAAAATTAACCGTTGGCATTATTACTTACGACTAATTTGATGCCGAATATTTTCGTAGAATTTATATCCAATGATACCTATAATTGAAAAGAAAAGACCTAAAAAGAAGGATGTCATTAAAATCATTTTTCTTTTTGGTCTGGATTTTATATTTGGAACAAACGTTTTTTCGATAATGTCTATTGACTGCGTACTTACAAGCATCGACTTTTCAATTTCGCTAGCTACTAGATCTCGTATTTTGTCCTTAATTATTGGATCAGCGGCATTATGAAGCTGACTCGTCAAGTAGATCTGATTCCTTCTAGATTCTTGCACGATGTCTTCTCTTAATCTTGCGTTTAGGGCCGTAAGATAGAAGTCAACAATTTGCTTTGCCATAATTGGATTCTTATGATCCGCACCAATAGTAATTACATTCTTTTTATCATCTATCGATATCTTCAGAATGATTGTCCGAAGTTTTTCTATCCCTTGCCAGAGTTTTGGGATACTACTTGTATCTTCCGTATTCCACTTTCCTTTTACAGTATCCCATTTATCAGCATATAAAATAGGCATTAAACGATTTTCTTCAATTACCTTTTGTGCTAAATCCCGGCCTTGAAGTATGATGCCTATTCTATCCATATTTGTATTCCCCAGACCAAGCTGCGAAGCAACTGATCCTCCAAACCCCCCAAGCTGGGACAATACAGCAGATGCACTATTACTTTTTTGAGATTCCTTAGGTGCAACAACTGCATTCGAATGATAAATGGGTGTGGCTAGAAAAGCATATACCAATCCGATAATAGATACAAACATTGTTCCGGCTATGATAACGCTTCGGTAATTCCAAAATAGAATGAGGGCTTGAATCAAATCTATTTCATCCTTCTTTGTATCAGAAGATAATACATCACTATCGGCATGACTCTGTAAAGCCATTATATCCCTATCCTTTTCCATAATCAAGTTCCATTTAAAATTGTGTTTTTTATTTAATGTATCAATCAAACATGTTAAAATAATTAATTATTAAGTTTTTTATGGTCTTTCGAGGTTTTAAAAACACTTCGTCCCTTTCGGCGGCACCCACCACCTATCTAGTTTTTGATATAATATTAAAATATAGAATGTCTGTAAGTCTTTGTCAAACATTGTGATAAATTCGACAGGTTCAATATTAAATTCAGCATTTTAGAAAAATAATACATTGAATTCTTAATCAGATTCCATGAGTTAATCTAGAAGTACCTATTTCAAAAATCTGTAAATATAGAACTTTATTTCAACAAATAAATGACCCTCTTTGAACCTTCACCCCCACCTTAATTCTTGCCTTATATACACCGGTCATGCTCTTATTTAAATAATGTAATGACTACCCCAGTCGTTACTGCTAAATTATAAATAATACTTGTAATCTGCTGCATTTCTCCCAACAAACTCTTCTTCGGTACTTTCGGCGGCACCACGATCGTTGCACCAGGTTCTACGTCAACCCATGAAAAAACCGTGAAAAAACTAATCGTCTTTGGGGTAACCACCGTACCATCAGCCTTTATCAAATAAATATTATCTTCATCGCCATATTCGTTAATGCCACCTGCCTTGGCAAGACACTCGCCGATCTCATCATTTTCCTTAGAATACACAACAGTGACTGGCGCAAAAACTTCTCCCATGACCGTGACTGTGTTCAGGTTTTCGTTCACAGCCAACTCATCGCCATCCTCAACTTCAACATCATACTCACTCTGTGCGAAAGAATTAATATCATCCAATTTGAGGACCACACGGCCCAAAGGAATCGAGTTTCTCAATTCCTCGAGCATCTGCCTCCGGTTATTGATCAGCACAGCCCTATACGCTTTGTCTTCCTCTGACATGCCGCCGCCCATCTCATTGAGCATATTGTCTAATTGTCTTTCCAATTGGTCGGCAACCATCTTGATATGCTCTTGCTGCCTTTCGCGAACACGTTTCCGCGTATACACAATCCCTGGTAAATACGCGTTTTCCCTAAACCCGCCCGCACGGCTGATAACGCTGCTCAACTTCTCGCCTTTTTCCGCCCTGTAGATGCCGGGAAATTTGAACAGTCCGTTCAGCCGTATGGAAATCATCCTGCCATAATCAATGATCTTTCGTACGTATACATTGTCTTTAGCCTGCAGTTCAAAATGCACATTCTCACCAAAATCTTTCCCATAATGGAGTTTGAAAACATCCTCCACCTCAACTGAATCGCCATGTATCTTCTGTCGGACAACTTCAATATAAAGTTTGAACGTGCCCTCAGTATAGCCGCCAGCTTGTTTAATAAGGTCAGAAACGGTCATACCTTTCACAAGCTTATAAATACCGGGCTGTTTAACTTCGCCAATAATCAAAACCGAATCCTTAAAATTAAAATTCCATTTTGAAAACACCAGCACCTTATCATTGGGCCCTAAAACAATGTTTTCATCAGATGCATAATCAGCAAGCACAGACTCCATATTGACACGTTTTAAAGACGAGCCGCTGAATTCCGGTGAATATTTGAGAACATGGGTCTCTTCCTTGTACGTGTCTTCCTTAAAACCGCCCGCGGCGATTATAGCGTCGGAAACGCGCATGTTCTCAACATAATGAACGCGTCCGGGCTTGCGCACATTCCCTTCAACAACGATAAAAGAAGTGTCGAGCAACTCCCATTTATTGAAAATAAAAAGCGCGTCGCGCGGTTTGAGCGTAAAATCGCCCCCTCCGGAATATATGTTTTTAAGCGAAAAGGGGATGTATTCCGCATGGAAATCAGGTTCAAAAAGCCTCTTTACGACACCGTAATCGAAAAAGGTCTCTGGTTTGTATGATTCAATTGTAGGTAAAATGCCTTTTACTGTAAGGCCGTCACGATACTGATATTTCCCTGGTGCAAGGACATTTCCCGATACGGACACAAAATTGGTCTCCTTTGAAAGTAACGGAAAGACCTTGATTAGGTCACCATCGGATACTTTAATTGTCTGTGCATTGTTTTTTTTATCGCCTGGGGCGTACTGGACATTGAGCACAATTTTTTCATTATTGTCCCTGGTGCGCTCAACAACAATACGCTCGCAGTCGGCAAGGGGCGCCAAACCGCCGGCATAATCCAACATATCCGCCACGGTCTCGTTGTTCCTTGCCTCATATATGGCCGGCCGTTTGACAAAACCAGCCACAATCACCTTTTTCTTTAAAACCGGGATAAAGAGCGCGTCGCCACTCACCAATTGCTCGTCGTCTTTTGTGTTTCCTTTGCATAGAATCTCATAGAGGTCAACCATCCGCCAGGTACGGCCATTTCGTTTTATCTCAATTGACCTGAGACTGCCTATATCGCTGATACCGCCATATGCCATGAGCGCGTTTAGCACTGTTGTTCCTGAGGGAAGAGAATAGGACCCGGGCTGGCTGGCATCGCCGATAATCATGACACGGATGGATTTCAACTGGCCAAGTGAAATGCGCGCCTGGAGACCGGAAATATTTTCAAGGGAGGATTTAATCGCCTCCTGGGCCTTTGCGAAGGTCAATCCTGCTACGCGGATGGGCGCAAGGGGCGGATAATTGAAATATCCGTCCTTGTCAACAAATACGCTTCGTGTGGCGGTCTCACGCCCCCAGGTATACACTACGATCTCATCACTTACGCCTAAGACGTATTGCTCCACTGGAGGAACAGACGCATCACCCTGGGCCATGCCTTCTTTTCTTAAAAGGTCGCTTCCAAACATGGGAAGGCCCAGATCTTCTGGTGTGGCTTTTATCAATGACTGGTAGATTTCTTCAAGACCTGGATTTTTAATTTTTTGTATTGCCGCTGTATTCTTAACCAAGGAATCTGTAATGGTATCATTGCCGCTGGTAATGGCCATTGTCCGGGGTGTATCAGATTTAGCTGTTTTGCCTTCGTCAATTCGCGTCTTTAGCACATCTTGTCCCTGCTGCATCATTTCCGGGGAAATTTGTATTTCACCGGATTTGATTTTCTCAATAATTTGTTGTTTGCCCTGGTCATCCAATTGGCCAAACAATGGAACAAACCACATACCTACAAAAAAATAGAAGCAAAGAACAGGTGCAAAAATATTTTTTTTCATATATATCTGAAAAATTAAAGCAATTCTTGAACCAAAACAAAATAGAAAGTTAGGACAATAAAAATCAAGCTCATGCAGGGAAACCGTGATAAAGGACTTGTTTAATTTCCGGCATTTTTTTCCTTGTAACTCACTCATTAGAAACAAGTTAAGCCCTTAACAACATTCTCCGTTTCCCTGGGAATGGAGAGAAGTGTATATTTAATTGGTAAATTTAACTATTGCGCTGACTTCGACTCCGCTCAGTCAGCACATCGCAGGCAGCGCATCGTACGTTGAGCGTAGTCGAAACGTACGATAAAAATATTGGGGATGAATAATTACAATAAATTTAACGAGTGTAAAAGGGCGCACATGAAAAAAGCTTTTATTACCGGCATAACTGGCCAGGACGGGTCGTACCTTGCGGAACTTCTTCTTAAAAAAGGATATGAGATAACAGGCCTGGTTCGCAGAAGCGCCACCTTTAACAGGGGCAGGATTGAACACCTCTATCCCCAATACCGCGAAAACGGCCGGCTGCAGCTTTTGTACGGCGACCTGAGCGACTCAAGCAGCATGAAAAGGATCATTGAGAAAACCCAACCCGATGAAATATACAACCTTGCCGCCCAGTCCCATGTAAAAATTTCCTTTGAAGTGCCTGAATACACGGCTGATGTTGACGCCATTGGCGTTATCAGACTGCTCGACGCCATCCGCGAAACCAATAAAAAGACCAAATTCTACCAGGCCTCGACAAGCGAACTCTACGGCAAGGTCATTGAAATTCCCCAGAGTGAAAAAACCCCCTTCTATCCCCGCTCCCCCTATTCTGTGGCAAAATTGTACGGCTATTGGATAGTAAAAAATTACCGCGAAGCATACAACATGTTCGCCTGCAATGGCATACTTTTCAACCATGAATCTCCCCGGCGCGGCGAGAATTTCGTGACCCGGAAAATTACCCTGGGCGCGGCAAAGATCAAGTTGGGCCTTATGAAAACATTGCGCCTGGGAAACCTGGGCGCAAAACGCGACTGGGGCTTTGCCGGTGACTATGTGGAAGCCATGTGGCTCATGCTGCAGAGAAAAAACCCGCAGGACTATGTCATTGCGACCGGAAAGACCCATACAGTCAGGAAATTCGCGGAACTGGCCTTCAGGGCGCTCGGTTATTCCCTTGTATGGAAAGGCGCTGGCGTACAAGAAAAAGGCGTGGACAAAAAAACCAACAAAGTCCTTGTTGAAGTTGACCCGAAATATTTCAGGCCCGCTGAGGTTGATCTGCTTATCGGCGATCCCACAAAAGCGAAAAAAGAGCTGGGCTGGAAACCAACTGTTGGCATTGAAGAATTGGTCACCATGATGGTAACATCAGACTACGATCTTCTAAAGAAGGGCCTTGTACCGTCAGGCATCTGATCAGCGGATTTTTTCCACTTCCATTTCTTCGATCCTGATTGAGACAGCCTGGCCGAACATTTCTATTCCCACCTGCAAGCGCGTCTCTTTTTCCTGGCTTATCACAACCCCTTCAATGCCTGAAAACGGGCCATGCGCCACACGCACGCGCGCGCCAGGCGCAGGCCGTGCGTGCAGGCGGACATCCGCTCCCTGATTCAAAATGCGCTGGATCTGAAGCAACTCAGCGACAAAGAGCCGCTGGTTTTTTACCGGAAGCACGCGCGCGATGTTTTGTATGGTCAGAACGTCCTTGGCCGCGCCTGCAAACGCGATATATCCGGGAAAAAGAGGAACAATGGTCTTGCGGAGCTTGTGGTTGTCTTTTCTACGGACTTTCTTTTCGAACAAGGGAAGATAATACCCCATGCCCTGCGCGCAAAATTCCGTTGCCACCGCTTTTTCGCAGCGTGAAAGAAGGCAGGCCACCATCCAGATGCCCATATCCGCCTCAAGCGGCCGCTCCTCAGGAAAACGGCTTGGCGGATTGTCCTGCTGCCGGTACATGGCTAGAAACGTTCTTTTCCCACAGGGTAAGAACCAAGCACCTTCAGGTATTGGGTGATCTCTTTCAGGTGGTCAATGGCTTTTTGGGCCGCAGTCTGCCCCATATGGCCGGCAAAATCGAGGTAGAAAATATATTGCCATGGATTGCCTGGAATGGGCCGCGACTCAATCTTGAAAAGGTCGATGTCCCGGATCGCAAAGACACTCAGGCTTTTGTAGAGTGCGCCGGGAATATTTTTAAGCGCGAAAACAACCGATGTTTTACAGGCGCCTTTTGGAACAAGGGGTTTTTTCGCCAAAAGGACAAAGCGGGTGAAATTCTTCTCGTTGTCCTCGATATTTCGTTTCAGGATCTTCATGCCATAGTCTTCCGCTGCCCGGGAACCGGCAATTGCGGCGCTGTCGTATGCGCGGGAATCCCTGACAAACCGGACCGAGCCAGCGGTATCGTAATAGGGGCGCTGTTCAATGGCGCCCAGCGTCTTTATAAACGCCTGGCACTGGGCCAGGGCGGCTGGATGGGAATAGATGTTCCTGATGTCTTTTATCCTTGTCCGGTGATTGGCGATAAGATTGTGGCTTATCCGCAATTTGATTTCGCCGACAATGGAAAGCGGGTATTTCAGGAGCAGATCGTAGTTTTGGTGGATGCTGCCCGCAAGCGAATTCTCGACAGGGATGATCCCGCAATCAACCCGTCCTTTTTGTATGGCGTTAAAAACCTTCTCAAAATCCGCGAACGCGACTGTCCGGACCTGTGCGGAAAAATACTTCACTGCCGCGAGTTCGCTGAACGCGCCGTTTTCTCCCTGAAATGCGACTGTCTTCATGGTTGGTCTCCCTGCCTGTCATTCAAAATAGAGCCGTTTGGCCAGTACAAACCGCGCGCTGTAATAGGGGTCGTCAAAGGGCGTCACCGTGACTCCCTGGGTAAGGCTGGCATGGGCGAATTTGCCGTCGCCGATATAGAGTCCCACATGATCTATGGAAAACCCGTTGATTTTAAAAAATACCAAGTCGCCCATCCGCAGGTCTTCGGGCCTGACCCGTTTGCCATATCCGGCCTGTTCCTTGGAACTGTGCGGCAAGTCAATGCGTTCCGCGTCCCAATAGACCTTTTTGACAAAACCCGAGCAATCCATGCCCGTCATACTCATGCCGCCCCATTTGTAGGGAATGTTCTTGAGCGGCTGGATTGCGCGCATCATGCGTTCCTGGTTGACATCCACAAAACAAGAGAACGTGGCTGCCTGGGGCCGCGTTGCGCTGTCAGGGTTTCTGCTGAACCGGTTGGTGGAAGAACAGGAAAGGAGGCCAGCGACAACAAATACGGCCGCTGTCCAAACCAGGGAAAAGATAAGAAATTCTTTTTTCATGCGATATGCGACAATAAATATTTAGATATTTGGCCCTCTATTGCAAGGAAAATGGCTTAAACGTACCAGAATGTTGACTTCGCCGCGCCCGAACATGTATTTTAATTCGCTAAAAAAGGAGATTATTTTGGCCCACCACAAATCATGCCTCAAGCGTATAAAAACCAACGAAAAGGCGCGGGTCCGCAACCTTGCGGCAAAAAGCGCCGTGCGTACCATGCTGAAAAAGGTCCTTCAGGCCGGTAAAGACGAGGCCGCAACCGTATCCAAGGACCTGCTTGCCCTGGTCGACCGTACCGCGCGCAAAGGCATCATGCATAAAAACAAAGCTTCACGGATAAAGTCAAGGATACAGAAGCGGCTCGCTCCGGCAAAAGCATAACCGTCCGTTCCTGAATTCTATTATATTTCCCCTGCACCAATAAAGGCTGGTATGTCTATGGTTCAAAATCCGTTTTACTATAAAACCAGGACACTGTATTGTGAAAACATGCCGGTCCGGACGCTGGTAAAAAAATACGGCACCCCTCTGTATATATACAGCAGGCAGGCGTTTCTCCAGCGCTATGCCGAGGTTGCGGGAGGGCTGAAGGAGTTCAATCCCCTGATCTGCTTCTCGGTCAAGTCGAATGCCAACATTGCCATCTTAAAAATGCTGGGGCGAGCCGGAGCTGGCGCTGATATTGTATCGGGTGGAGAGCTTTTCCGTTGCCTCAAGGCGGGCATTCCCCCTTCACGCATCGTATACGCGGGCGTGGGAAAGACCACTGCTGAAATCCGTTTTGCCCTGAAGAGCGGCATCAGGCTCTTCAATGTTGAGTCTCTGCCCGAACTCCACGCCATCAACGCCGTGGCACGCGGCATGGGAACAATTGCGCGCATCGGTTTCAGGCTCAATCCCGATGTTGACGCAAAGACCCACGCGCTCACCACGACCGGCAAAAAGGAAAACAAGTTCGGTCTTCCCATTGCGCACGCTCTCGACTATTACCGCGAGGCAGGCCGCCTTGCGCACGTGCGGGCCGTGGGCATTGACATGCACCTTGGCTCCCCCATTTTCTCGCTGCAGCCCTATACCACGGCGCTCCGCAAGCTTCTTGCCGTTTTGGACACGCTGGCCACGCACAACATTACTCTCGAGGAACTGGATATTGGCGGGGGCCTGGGAATAACCTACGCGAATGAAAAGCCCTTTACAGTCGCGGCCTTTGCCAGGGCAATCCGCCCCTTTGTGCGGCGCTCAGGACTGCGTCTTATCGTGGAACCAGGCCGCTATATCTGCGGCAATTCGGGTATCCTGGCAACCAGCGTAACATACGTAAAAAAAACCCCGGTAAAGAATTTCATCATCACCGACTCGGGCATGAACGACCTTATCAGGCCGCCGCTCTATGGCAGTTATCACCGGATAGAACCAGTGCAAAAGCGGGGGCAACGCACAATGACGGCCGATATAGTTGGACCCATCTGCGAATCCTCTGATTTCATGGGAAAAGACCGGAAAATTGAGGAGCCCGGAGCAGGCGACTGTCTTGCGGTCATGAGCGCGGGCGCCTACGGGTTTTCCATGTCCTCCAATTATAATTCCCGGCCGCGCGCCTGCGAAGTCCTTGTGTCGGTCAACAACGCATCGGTCATCCGCCGCCGGGAAACCTATGACGACCTGGTCCGCGCGGAGGTACGCTGAAAAAACGGGTTTCACGACCGGAAAGGGATAGCGGTTCCCGGTGAAATATTCGATACGAAATCTCCGGATACTCCCGGCCCTGGTCTTGTCCCTCATTCTCGTCCTGGCGGCCATGCACCTCTTCTTTTCCCCGGATGCCGACCCCGACCGGGTCTTCAGGCAGGAAAGGGAGGCGCAAAAGCTGCCTGCCATGTTCCGGGAGTTTGAGGCGCGGATATACGACCCTTCAGCCGCAGACATCAATACCCTGCGCCAGACCGCCTTTGAGATAAAACCGAATGAGAAGGAGCAGACCGTGGTCTGCAAGGTGTCCTTTACCCTTGCAAGAAAGGACACCACCCAGCTCACGTTCTCCTGGTTCCATGAGGATGAATATGTGTTTTCAGAAACAGCGCGGATACACCGCCACGAACAGGCCTGCTCGAGCTCAATCGCCATCCCGCGAAACAGAAGCGGCGCATGGTCAGTGGACATTGTCTTGCCCGACAGTTCCATCATCGAGACAATAAGTTTTTCCGTTGCGGCGAAAGTTATGCCGCGGCATTTTAAAAGCCTCAGAAACAAATCTTAACAAGGGGCGTTTCCCATGATCAAAACCCTGGAGTATGCCGCGGTTCTTGCCTGCCTCTGCTGCCACGCGTGGGGCCAGGCGCAACAGGGCAGGATATCCTCGGTCACGGGAGCAATTGAAACGAGCGCTGGCAACCCCTCCTTGTGGAAGACCGTCGCGGACAATGCGCTGGTACCGGGCAACACACGGATCCGGTCAAACGACAATGCGTCGTGCGTGGTAACACTGTTCGGCACTACAACGATCTACCTGAACCAGAAAAGCCAGATTAAAATTGAGTTTTCAAAGGATTCCGCATCCGCTCTCCGGTCGCAGACCATTACAGTCTACTACGGAGAAATATTTCTCTCATGCGACATGCCCGAGAACAGACGATGCAGATATACCGTGGCAACGCCTTCCGCGTCAATGACCATTGACCAGGGCGCTGGCTTCTCGGTGCTGAGCGATACCACCAACGCGACCACGCGGCTCATGGTGCTGCGGGGTGTTGTCGACGCAAAAGTCATTGGCGCGGACAAACGGCTCTTTGTCCAGGCGCCGACCAAGGCGTTTATTGATCGCCGCGCCTTTGCGGACAGGCCCGAGCCCATGGATTCGCTGGACCTGATGGATTTATCATGGACCCAGCCGCTCAATCCATTATTGCTTTCTAATGAACAAAACCAACAGGCAACCTGGAAAAACCGCATTAAGGCCACGCTCGCGGACACTAGCGAGTCCGCCATTGTTGTCTGCAGGCTGAAAAACAGCGCCGGATACACAGGCGCATGGGACATTGAACAGGCGTTTGCCGCATTGCTTGCGGACAAGATCCGCGAACTGACGCCCACGCCAGTGGAAATCAGCCCCCTGTATGGCACAGAGACCGAACTCGCGGCCTTCAACGGCAAGGCGCTGCAGGTGGTTTCCGGAAAAATCGTCGATTTCGAACTGGCCCGCTACACACCGCCCAAAGGCAGCGCCAAGGAATACGGGGCGTATTTCCACTGTAAAATCACACTCCTGCTCTCGGTGGACGCGCCCGCCCACCCCGGCGACGGCGCGAAATTCAAGGCCGCCAAGGAGATGCTGGCCAAGGACACACCGGGCAACTCTCTTGACGAAATAATCGCCATGCGCTTCTCACTTGCCGACCCCGCCTTTTCCGAAAGCGCTATGGGAAAGACCCTGAGGAGCGTCTTGTCTAGTTTCGAATTCCAGGTGAAAAACCACCTGCCGCTCTGAGTGCGGGACCTGCGAATCATGGGAAATTTTTCTTGTAATGCCAAACGTTTTTATTGTAATTTAACAGCAACGATCAAATCCAGGGAGTCCTTATGAAGTTCTACGTCCAGAAATCAGACCTGCTGACGGTCATGCAGAAGGTGATCAAGATTGTACCCGCGCGGCCCACGCTGCAGGTCCTGTCGAATATATGTATTTCTGTCAAGGGATCTGTCCTTGCCATGCGCGCTGCCGACCTCGACCTTTCCATGAGCGCGCGGACCGAAGTCAAATCCAGCGGCCAAGACCGCGATTTCATCATAAACGCGAAAAAGCTCTTTGACATATGCAAGGAACTGCCCGAAAAGGAGATTCTTTTTAATGCGGAGAAAAGCGGGTTTGTCCAAATCTCCACGGGCGTCGACGAATTCAAGCTTCCCATCCAGACCGCGGACGAATATCCCGAAATTCCCTCATTCGAAGAGCGGGCCAGCTTCTCCCTCAACGCGAAACTGCTGGACGACATGGCCTCGCGCGTCAGGTTCGCGGTCTCGCGCGACACCACCCGTGTGGCGCTCAAGGGCGTGCTTATGGAACTTGAACAGGGATCGCTCAAAATGGTGGCCACCGACGGCCACAAACTGGGTTTCTGCAAGGAGACCGGCCTTCCAGTCACTACAAAAAAGAAAATTTCTATTATTGTCCCTCCCAAGGCGCTCGACCAGCTTCCCAACATCATGGACCCCGCGGGCGGCGATGTTTCGGTGAAACTCGGTGAAACCTACATTGAATTCACCGTGAACACCACGGTGCTCACCTCCAAGCTCATTGAGGGCGAGTACCCAAACTACGAGCAGGTGATTCCCCAGACCAACACCAAAAAGGCCGTCATCAAGCGCGACGAACTCTTCTCCTCGCTTCGCCGGATCTCGGTCATTTCAAACAGCCGCACCCGGCAAATACGCTTCGCGTTCGAGAAAAATTCACTCACGGTTTCCACCTCTGACCGCGATTTCAACGGCGAGGGCAAAAGCTCGCTTCCCATCATCTACGACACTGACCCCATTGCCATTGGGTTCAATGTCGACTTTTTCATTGAGATCCTGCGGCTCATCGACGACGAAGACATTGTCATCAATATGAATACGCCGCTGTCGGCCGTGCTGGTGCTGCCCGCGGACAAGAAAAAGAGCGAGAAAATGCTCTTTCTCATCATGCCGCTCCGTCTTCTCGACGAAGGAAATGAATAAATTTTTCTGTGCGCTCGCTGCCTGGCTTTTCTGCGGCGCCGCCTGTTTTGCCGGCCCTGCCTATACGGCCTTTACCGCTCTGGGCCACTATCCTTTTCTCACCCGTTTCCCTGGACCCCATGCGGTCTTTTCCTTTGGATCATCAGCTGGGTTCGATAATCCCGCATTCTTCGCCAGCGCCAGCAGCCATACCCTCATGGCCGGGGGTTATGGCCTTCAAACCCCTGACTTTTCCAAAAGTCCCCTGCTTCTCGACCTTTCGTACACAGGCCGGTTTCTCGAGAAGGGCGCTGTGGGAGCGGGTACCGCCTTTTTTTCAAACAACGGCTATAATGAAAGCGTCACCTCAATCTCGTTTGGCGCACAGGCCTTGCAGTTGGCCTATGGCGCATCCGCAAAGATCATGACCAGCAGCGGTCTGTCCAACGGCGCCTATGGCAAACGGACCCTTACCATCGACTTTGACGCTGGCGGACTATGGGAGATTGTTCCGCGCCTGTATGCCGGTCTTGCCCTGTTCAATATCATTGGCACAGGCGTTATCAACGACTATGCCATCACCATCTCGACCGAACGGGCCGCAAAGGTCCATTTCGGTTATTTCATTGACCAGGACCGGACCGCTCAGGTCTTGGCCGAAGGCAGGATCGACAGCCTGCACGAACTGCGCGTCAGGAAATACTCGTGGGGCGCGGCCATGGACAAGGCCTTTTTTGAAAAACGATATCTGGCTGTACGGGCGGGCTTTCTCTCTCAGACAGCGGCACGCGGGGCCGATCCTGACAACGCAATCATGTTCGGGTGCACGGGAAACATCCCGGTCCGCGGAAGCCAGCTTAAAATCGAATACAGCCTTTCCTACTCGCTGGGAAACGCCTCGGCCGGGAACGACGCGACCGCCTCCCATGCGCTGCGGGCTGGAGTGGCCTTTGGCGGGTACGAGGACTATGTTCCACCCTTGGCAAAGGTGTCCATACAGCAGAACGCGCTCTCCCCCAATGGCGACGGAGTTGACGACGCCATCACCTTTTTCATATCCGCTAAAGACAATGCCGGCGGTACTGGCATCAAAAAATGGGCTCTTATTTTGTATACCCGTGAACCAGGCCGGAGACTCCGCGCAATCAAATCATTTTCAGGCACTGGGGTGCCGCCCACGGCCATAGAATGGGACGGCAGGGACGCGGGGAACACGCTTGTGGCAAAAGGCGCCTACCACTACCAGTTGCGCGTGGTTGATCAGGCAAATAACTTTTCTGATTCTCCGCTTTTTACAATCCTTGTCCAATAACCCTGTACGCCCCATGATATTCGAAAAGGAGATAAACAACCGCTTTGCCGGCATGCGTCTCGACCTGTACCTGGCGGAAAAATACACCTACCATACCCGGAACGTCTGGCAGGCCATTATCCGTGATGGCAGGGTCTCGATAAATGGAAAAAAAGCCAAGGCCGCGCTCAAACTGCCCCGCGACAGCGTGCTTGCATACGATTTGGGAGATTGGGAAGAACGGCCTGTCAACACAGACTACGCGGTCCTTTTCGACGATGAACACCTCCTCATCATCAACAAACCGCCCAACATTCCCGTCCATACCAGCGGCAAATATATCAACAATACCCTGATAAAACTGTTGCGCCGCGATTTCCCCGCATACGAACTCAATCTCATCAACCGGCTCGACCGTGAGACAAGCGGCATCATTATGCTTGGCAAGTCGCTTGTTGCGCGCAAGCACCTGGGCCTCCAATTCAGGCATAAACAGGTAAAAAAAACGTATATCGCGTATGTATTCGGCGAGGTTGCTGAAGACCGGTTCAGCATTGACGCCCCCATTGCCGAGGACGTATCAACAGTAGTCCGAATCAGGATGGGCATTGATCCTGAACGCGGACTGGCGGCGCAGACCGATTTTGAGGTCATTAGACGGAAGAACGGGTTCACGAAACTCTACTGCTATCCAATTACCGGCAGGACCAACCAGATCAGGGTCCATATGGCGCACAAGGGGCATCCGCTTGTTGGCGACAAACTCTATTCGGGAAACGACGACGATTTTCTCCAGTTCATCGAGAAGGGCAACACGCCTGAAGTGCTTGCGCGCGTCATTATGGAGCGCCAGGCGCTGCACGCCCACAGGCTTGTCTTCACCCATCCGACGACAGAGCAGTTGGTTGAAATCAACGCGCCTGAACCGGCTGACATGGCCGCCTTCGAAGCCCAGCGCATGGGTTGACGAATTATATATATTATCCCCATGTTCATTGGGAAAAGTCCGCTGCTGAGGATTGCGGCAATTGTCTGGATGCTTCTGGTCACCGCGGCCTTTTTCGCGCTCCGGTTCAGTAATTCGTCCTTTATGACAAAAGTACTTGACTAACCATGCTTGCACTTATTGTTTTGACGCTCAGTTCATGGGGCCTTGGGTATGGTACTCTACGACTCTTCAGGATTCCCCATACAACAGACCTTTCTTTTATTGGTATTACCGCGGCAACAGGACTTGGTGTCTGGTGTGTTCTGCTTTTTTTTCTGGGACATGCCCATCTTTTCATCCGTCCTTTTCTCATTGTTCTTTCGTCCATTTTTGCCGCTGTCTCGCTTGTTATTTTTATTCTTAAAAGACCTGTTTCTTTGAAAAAATATGGACCAGACTCCGGCATCACCCTGCTCATTAAATTCTTTTACGCAGGAAGCGCGGCCATACTATTTCTCTCGTTCCTCGCCTGCTTTGCGCCTGTGACTGGCGGCATTAGCAACGATGAAGTGAGCTGCCATCTCTTTATTCCAAAACTCTGGCTCTCCCAAGGAAACATGGGTATCCTCCCCTACCTCACGTCGTATCAGGCGGGCGGCTGCGATCTGCTCTTTCTCCTGGCCGGATGCTTTTCACCCGGACCAGGCCAGCGTCTTGTTTCATGGCTGGCGCTTGTCCTTTGCCTGGCTGTGCTCTACGACATATGCCGGCCTCGGCTGGGAAAAAAAAGCGCCATTATCTGTGTAACCATTGCGGTGATGAATCCGCTTATTTTCAGAACAGCTTCTGTTGCGTTTACCGATATGACATCAGCGCTTTTTGTCCTGCTCGGTTTGCGGGCGCTGCTCGAATTCGAACAATCCGGACATAAAAAATACCTCTGGCTCATGGCGCTGTACGCGGGCATGGGTATTGCCATAAAGCCCACCAATGCGATCTACAGCGCCTGCCTCATGGCAGCGTCGGCGGTACTTGCCTTTCACGCAACTCCTTTTAGAAGCGCGGCAAAAAGCGTCATAATAGCCGCATGCATTGCCTGTTGCATCGGCGCATTGTGGCCAATACGTTCCCTGCTTTTAACCGGGAGCCCTGTGTTCCCGCCGCCATTACAGGTATACGAACATAGGGACATAAAACCTTTGCTAGCCCTTGAAAAGCCTTTTTCGCAACAGGACATCAAAGCATTTTACACCCATGTCCTGGCCCGGTACAGTGGATACAAACGGGATATCTTTCATCTTATCCGCTTTCCCTGGGATTTCACCATGCATCCCGGCAAATTCCAAGCCGGCGATTCCCTTGGCGCGGTGTTACTTGCCCTGCTTCCTCTCCTCGTCTTTCTCCTTCCCTTGCAGCGCTGGATATGGTACATTGTGGGGTTGGCCTGCAGCGCATCCACGCTGCTCTACGCTTTTGTGCTCCCCGAGGCACGGTACTATATCCCTGCGTACATGGCCCTGTGCATTCCCGCGGCTCTGGTCGTTGACAAACTTGCGGCATGGACGGCAACGCGGCGTGCGGTAGAATGCGTGCTCTGTTGCAATCTGATTTTCGCGTGCGCAGTGGCAATACGCATATATGACAAACCCATCAGGGCGGTTTTTGACCAAAAGACCCGTGACCAGTACAGAGGCTCGCGCACGCCTTTTTTCGAAGCATTCGCGTACCTGGAGGCAATGCGCGCTTCCCTTGTGGTGATTCCCCGGCCGAATGAAATGAGCTATTACCTGACCGCTCAGTGCATTATTGACCAAGACATTGAGAACCGCGCCGCACAGTATCCCGAGGCGTACATTCTTGACATGGATTATTCACAGGCGCTTAAACGTGATCCACAACACCGTGCCCATGAATACGCATTGGCAGGGACTCCCGCGGGCGCACGCCTTGTTTTTGAAGGAAGCGACGCGCGCATTTATAAGGTAACAAAATTATGAACCAGACAATTTTTGTAGTGCTTCCCGCGTACAATGAAGGCGCCTGCATTGCTGAACTTTGTTCAAACATTGCCAAAACGCTCGCAAACCGCGCCTATTCGTACCGGATCATCATTGTGGACGACGGCAGCGCTGATACCACACCCGCTGTTGCACAATCGCTTTCGCGTGACATGCCGGTCACTGTTTTCACCCATGCGCACAATATGGGCCTTGGGGCCACGCTTCGCGACGGCATAGTACGGACCATGGAACTCTCCGCTTCGAATGACATGATTGTAACCATGGACGCTGACAACACCCATCCGCCTGAAATAATCCCAGGCATGGCGGCAAAAATTGCGGAGGGGAACGATGTTGTCATTGCCTCCCGTTTTCAGAAGGGCGCACGGGTGCATGGCGTGCCCTTTCTACGGCGGCTCTTTTCAGACACGGTCGCTTTGATCTTCAGGCTCCTTCTCCCCATTCCAGGAATCCGGGACTATACCTGCGGTTTCAGGGCGTACAAAGCAACCGCACTGCAAAAGGCGATGGACAAATGGCAGGAGCGGTTGTTCACGGAAAAAGGCTTTCAGTGTATGGCTGATCTGTTGCTGAAAATGCGAGGGCTTGACCTGCGCTTTGCCGAAGTACCCTTTGCGCTCAGGTACGACCGGAAACAAGGCCAGACAAAAATGAAGGTGTTAAAAACGATAGTAATGACGCTGGTTCTGATTTGGAAACATAGACTCAGCTTATCTTCTCCCGCAAAGGCGGATTAACGGGCCTTCATCTTGTTGATCAGGGAATAGGCAAAATCCGTATTAAGCTCAAGGTTTGATTTTCCATATATGGACGTGGCAAAAGACGCCGCATCCATGGGTTTTGTCGCCGACAACTTGTTCGCGGGATTCGAAGCAAGGTGCTCGGCCGCCAGCGTCCCCAAAATATTGTCGAATGTCCACCAGCGCTTTGAATATTCCGGCGCCCAGTCCTTGGTATTTACAAACCAGGGATACTGTTCATTATCAGGGTCGTGCTGGACATTACTCATCGCGGAAAGATAGGTGATAAGCTTCTGCGACCCGGTTGCGAACAGTATGAGAATATGTCCTTCGCGCATCTTGGGTTTCCTGTCCTTGGCAAACCTGATCCTTTTTGTATCCAAAGCGCCTTCCTGTTCGGGAAGGGCCTCTGTTTTTGTTCCCATGGGTAATAGAAAATGTGCCATTCACGCGCCTTTCATTAAAGTATGTCAGTAGAATATAGTTTAAATGCGGGGACCAATGGCGGGGTGATGCCTTTACATGTAATAAATCTACACGAAGTCCGTCCTTGCCACCGCCTCGCCAAGTTATTATTTTTTGAATTCGCTTTGCGCGCTGAATGGGGCTGTAGTTCAGTTGGTAGAATCCGCCTCAGGCGGATTCGCAATGACCAGCCGAGGTAACTTTAGAATATATG
>MFYT01000019.1 GCA_001789205.1 Candidatus Raymondbacteria bacterium RIFOXYA2_FULL_49_16
CGTAACCCCTTGTAGTACAACCAATTGAGTGCCATGTCTGTAGAATTTATAGTAAACTCACGCTAGGGCGCTATGGTAAAGACCGCACTGTTGCCGTAGATATTCGAGTTGAATCTGCTTACGACTTTAACGTAGTAGCTGTTTCCCGGCGCAATAGTGCTTGGTATTACCCATGTGTGACTTCCGTCGTTTGGCGTATTTGCAGGAATAATTGTTTCCACCACACCCGTGCTGTTGTACAGGAAAATATCCACATATCCGCCAATGGCCAGCGGGTCGGTCCAGGTAATGGTGAGCGTGTTGCCGATGGTATCTATTTGGCCGACTGCAGGTGCGATAACTGCAAAGCGGTGCTGGGTTGAGTCGGAGGCAGTTACAGTTCCTGTGTAGGGTCCATAATAGGACGCGCTTGTCCGGAAATAGTAGGTTCCGGCTGCGGGGCAGTACCATACTATTGCGGCAATTGAGTCTGTACCAATCGGACTGTCAGAATTCAGCTGGGTTGTACCATTTGTTGAGTATAAAATGAGCTGCTGGTAGGGCAGACCCGCAGTCTCGATTTTGTACATGAAGCCTGCCTGCGCTGAGAACGAATACCAATCCACGTCGCCATAGGTAATCGAATGGTTCTCGGCTGTTCCCAGAGAGGCCATGGCATGGGCCTGGGAAAGCGAGTCGTCGGGTTCGTAGCTATCGGGTGCCATGCCGCTGATGGTAAAGTTCTGGCTAAAGCCTGCCATCTGAGACACGGTGGTATTTGCCATGCGCAACCGGTACCTGCTGCCCGTTGCCAGTCCGGCGGGAATTGTCCATGCCCGTGTACCAGTGTTGGTTGTGGAGCTTATGATGGAAAGTACATAGGTGCTGTCCCGGTAGAGCTGGAGAGAGACATACTGGCTGAAAAGGGCTGTGTCCGGGGTCCACTGAATGGTGTACGCAGACCCTGTTGACCAGGTGGTACTTGCCGTGGGATCAATAAAATTCACTGTGGAATTTAACGAGTGTTCCCTTACTGACAATGTATAATTCCCAGTATACGTGCCTGTTGACGATGTGTTGAGACGCAGGTAATAGGTACCGGTAGCAGGGCAGGTCCAGACAATTTGCGGAGCAGTGCCGCTGGTATAGGTCAGGTAGCTTGTGGAAGCTGCATTGTACAGGTACATATATGTTGTGTACGATGCGTTTGAACCCCGGATGATATACAGCGAATCAGCAATTGCCGGGAATGCTACCCAGTCGGTATCACGGTAGGTGAAGACCCTTGACTGAACCACGCCATCGACCGTTATTGCACTTGCAGCGGTTTTGGCATCGTCAGGCTCGTAGCCGTCGGGTGTGAGACCGCTGATGGAGAACGGTTCGCTGAAGCTATACAAGGCTGTATTGTTGTAATCGACGATTTTAATACGGTACTGCGCTCCTGTGGCAAGACCCGTGGGAACAGAAAAGGACTGCACGCCGTCATTGGCAGTGCCCGAAGCAATTGCCGCAACCAGGAAGGTGTCGTTGTACAGGGAAAGATTAACATAGGTGCTCAGCAGGGCCGAGTCGCTGGTCCACTGGATGCTGTACGACGATCCGGAGGACCAGACCGTGGAAACCGTTGGGCTGGAAAAGGTGGCAAGGTGGAGGGAATCCGCATCGACCACGGAAATGGTGTAGTTGCCATAGTAGCTTGAAGAATAGACAGCCACGTTAATGTAGTATGTCGCGGTGCTATCGCATGCGAAAAAGATATACGGCGAGGAACTGTACGAACCGCCATAGAGATAGGTGTCATACGAAGTACTGGCCCCCAGATACACGTAGAGGCGCGTGTAATGGTCTCCGTCGTTTGAGATCAGATATGTTTTTCCGCTCTGGCCGTTGAATGTGACCCAGTCTGTGTCGTTCAGGGAATGGGAATGTGCTTGGGCAGGCGCACCGATAATGATGGGGGTGGCCGTACCCCGGCTGTTGTCCGGTTCGTAGGCATCGGGAGCCTGTCCGCTAATGGCGAAATAGTTGCTGAATCCATAGATGCTGGCATTGCTCTGGTCAACAATCCTGATCCGATAATTACTACCGGTGGCTAATCCCGCGGGTATTGACCAAGAATACGTACCATTGTTGTTAAGGTATGACGAATAGATCGTGGTCACGTATGAGGTGTCCTTGTATAGATAGAGGTATACATAGTCGCTGAACATAACGCTATCAGTGGTCCACTGGAGGTCGTAGGTTGAACTGGTTGCCCAGACTGTCATTGTATCGGGTGCCGCGAACGAGGCCAGATCAAGGGAATCGGCGTCCACGATGGATAAGGTATAGCTGCCGTAGTATCCGGAAGAATAAGGCAATATACGAATAGTGTAAATTATCGTGCTGTCACAGGTCCAGATGAGATAGGGGGTGGCATCATAGGTGCCGCCGTAAAATGAATATGATGCCGAGGCGCTTGTTCCGCGGTAGAGGCTTACCCATGTCTGGAAGGTACCCTCGTTTCTGATATAGTATGTTCTTCCCTTAGTGGGATAAAAGGAAACCCAGTCGGTATCCGCGTACGTCAGCGTATGGCTTTGCACCATGCCATCGGTGGAGAGCGAACTTGCCGAGGTACGGCTGTTGTCGTTCTCATAGACATCGGGATCCAGGCCGCTCAGATAAAGGGTGTCGCTGAAGGCGAATAAGCCTGCATCATAGTAACTTTCAATTTTGATGCGGTATTTTCCCGAGGCAAAATACGAGGGAATGGTCCATGTCTGGATATTGTCGTTGGAGGTTCCAGAAGCAATGGTATATACCTGAGAGTCTGCGCTGGTGAACAGGTAGATATTGATATATACGCCGGGTGAACCAAGCGATGTCCATTGGATCGAATCATAGACCCCTGCGGTCAGGGTGTCGCTGGAATCGGGAGAGGTTATAGCAAAAGCGCCCGAATACTGGGAACTAATGGTAAAGGCTGGGCTGGTCCCGGAAATGCCGGGATCGTAGTAGCTTTGCACCACAATGTGATAGTCGTTGCCCGATCCCTGAGGTGTTGTCACGGTCCATGAATATGATCCGGTGTTTGAGCTGTAATATGTTGATGATGAGATACGATAGAGGGAGTCCTGGCCTTTATAAAGGAATAGACGCACATAGGAACCCACGGAATCGGTGGCGGTCCACTGGATGGAAAGGGAGGAGCCAATGGTGACATTAGTTGCAACCGTGGGAGATGTTACCGAGATGATGCCGAAATAGCGTGAGTAAATTCTAAAATTGGGACTGAAATCATATTTTGTTGTATCGTAGTAATTAGTGATTTTTATCTGGTAGAGCGAGCTTGAACTGACAGAGGGAAGATACCAAAGATACAACCCGTCATTCAATGTACCGTTGATAATGGTTGTCACAAGTGAATCATTCCGATAGAGCGAAAGCGTCACATATGTTGACGTGTCCTGCGCAACCCAGGTGAGTGTCAGGGAACTGTCGTTTCGCACAGAGGTGTAATATCGCGGATTGGAAAAGGCAGCCACTCCATTTGTCGTATTACCATGGTCTGTGGTATCAATACTATTTGGTCCGGTTGGCGAAGCGCTGTCTTTAACGCACTGGGTCAGGAACAAAGCGCAGAAAAGAGCCAGACACAAACAAAATAGGCGGAACAATTTCATACGTCCTCCGGAAAATGATTATATACTAATATATATTCAAATCCGGAGAAAAGCCAATGGGAGTGTGCCTAACTTCTCCGGCCAAAAACGCCTGCGCGCATGAGGTAGTAGAGAAGCGTCAGGATTGAGCTGACCGCGGCCGCAAGATAGGTGAGAAAAGCGGCATTAAGCACTTCACCCGCACGCGCGGCCTCGCCCTGGCTTACCACGCCGTACTCGACCATGTGTTCTTTTGCCCGTTTAGTAGCGTCCCATTCAACCGGAAGGGTCACAATGGAAAAGACCACGGCAGCGGAAAAGAGAAGCGCGCCAAAGAGAAAGAGCGAGCCTGATTGCAGAATGAGGCCCAGCATAATGACCGCGTACGACAGGTAGGAACTGATGTTTGTGGCTGGGACCAGAGCGGTGCGCACATACATCCAGGAGTAGCCTTGCGCGTGCTGGAGCGCATGGCCGGCCTCGTGGCAGGCAACGCCGATCGCTGAAAGGCTTTTGCTGCCATAAACATCGGGCGAAAGACGCAGGACTTTTTTCGCAGGATCATAGTGGTCTGAAAGAAAACCAGTTACCTCTTCAATTTTAACATCGGTTATTCCCGCGCCTCTGAGCAGTCGGCCCGCGGCCTTTGCGCCGGAAAGACCATTTACAGCGGCAACCTGCGCGTATTTGGCAAAGGTCGCCTTGGTCTTAAACGAGGCATAGAGCGCCAGGGCGAGCCCCGGTAGGGCAAACACAAGATAGAGGGGATCGAACATGAACATACGTGTGCCTCCTCAATAGACCTATAATTTAAAAAAAAACATAGTGCAGTATCCATAGCCCATCCATTAAATTGTACACATCACTGCATATCAACTATTTTATCCTACTAAGGAGTCTTGTATGAACACAAAATCAATAAAATTCAGATTATTATCGGCGTTTTTCATTATCGGATTTGTCTTTGTCCTTTTCATGATTATCGCCATCCCCAACCGCACCAAGGCCACGGCTGAAAAGGTGATGGCTGAAAACGTCGAATTTATCGTTAAATTGCTTTCCGACAATCTGGCCCTTGGCATGCAGACGCGCGTTCTCGACGAAGGCGCTTCACTCCAGCAGACCCTTGATCTGCTCAAGGGCGGCATGGTGAGGTCTGTGGCAATTCTCGACGAAAACAACGCTTTTGTGACAGGGCTCAACGCTGACAAGGCGTTATTTATAGTTGATACTGTGGTAAATACGGACACGCTGCTCATGGTGCGGCGCACCATGAAAGACAGCGACGGCAAGGTGCAGGGGTCTGTGGAAATCCATTTTTCAAAAGATTCCTTTGTGTCGAGTATCAAGCGTTTCATGGCCTTTATCTGGATTGCTGGCATCATGACCCTGGTCCTTGTGCTGGTCGCAGGAACAGTGCTTTCAAACCGGATTATCGGGCCGCTCAACAACTCCATCAGCATGCTTCAGGACATTGCTTCGGGCGAAGGCGACCTGACCAAGCGGCTGCGCCTGGCATCGGAAGACGAAGTCGGCGTGCAATCGCTCTGGATGAACCTCTTTATTGAAAAACTGCAGGCCATGATACGGGAGATAAAAGCCAATGCCGATGAACTCAACGTGGTGTCTCTCCAGCTTGCCTCAACGTCGTCCGAAACGAGCGGCCTGGCCCAGAACATGAAGACCAAGGCAGGGCAGAGCGCTTCCATAATGGACATGATGTCCGGGTCGCTGCGGAACATCATGCAGTCGGCGAATGATTCATCGGCCTCGGTAAAATCCATAGCCCTTTCCATAGAAACCATGTCTCAGGCAATGGACGAGGTTGCGCAAAACTGCCAGCAGGAATCAAAGATCGCCAAAAAGGCCGATGAAATGGCGCGGAACGCCCGTGAAAAGATCAAGGCGCTTGAGGAGGTCACCCGGCAAATCGGAAAAATCACCAAGTTTATCCAGGACATTGCTGACAAAACCAACCTGCTTGCGCTCAACGCGACCATTGAGGCTGCTTCCGCAGGCAAGGCGGGCCTGGGGTTCGCGGTTGTGGCCAAAGAGGTGAAGGAACTTGCCAAGCAGACTTCAAAGGCCACCAGCGACATTAATACCCAGATCCAGAACATCCGGGGAACGGTTGAATCCACCATTACCGAGATCGGCGGCATTGCCACCATTATCAACGAAGTGAATACTATTTCCCAGACCATTGCCGCTGCCACAGAGGAGCAGTCTGCCACCACACAGGAAATTTTGCGTAATGTGCGCGACACCAGCAGCAGTACCGAGAACATGAAGGGAACCTGCAAACAGAATGTGGACACTATTTCCCAGATTTCAGCCAATATTTCAGAAGTGAACACGTCGGCTGACAAAACCGAACAGGGTGTTCAGAAGAACAGGGAAAATATCATTAGCATGACCGGTACGGTCAATAATCTGCATAAATTGGTTGGAAAATTTAAGACATGATCCCCCTTTGCAGGGGCGTCATTCTGCAATGCTGGCCTGCGTCTTTTGAATGACGCCCGTACATCAGGATTTATGCATTTTACAATCCCAAATCATACGATAATTTCAGGGTGAATTCGCGCGAGGGACCAGGATGCGGTGGCAGGTCACTGTCCACTACATAATATGGCTGAAGATAATCGTATTTTTGCCCCAGAATGTTATACACGCCGATACCCGCAGTCAAATTGTTCGTCAGCAGGTTTTTATACTGCACGAAGATATTCGTTATTAATGACGGTTTTTCTTTGTCAATAATTCCGTTGCCAAACGAGCCGAACCTTTGTGAAATGTATATAAGCGAAGGGTTAATGGAGAGGGAGCCTCGGAGCCAGCATCCATTGAGCGTCAATTTGTGCTGTGGTAATCCAAGGACCATGTTTTCCTTTCCCGGTACTTCATATGAGGGCACCTTGTTTTTATCAAAAAAATCGAATTTATCTGTAATATGCGGGTTGGCGTAAGAATATGTCACGTTTCCATATCCCCAACCGTATTTAATCCTGTATTCCAACTCAAAACCCGTACTCCCAGATCTTTCCTGATTTTCGTACCATTCAACGTCGTTCCCGTCGTTGTCAGAATAGTAGAAATAAATAATGGGATCGGTGATCGTAATGTCAAATACATTCAAAGTAAGGAACATATTGTCTGTTGGACGCGCACCGAGTTCCACTTCGAAAACAGTGGTGCGTTCTGGCGTAATCTCTGTGCCGTCGGGCGAAGGCAGGTTCATGTTTTCGATGCCCGGCGCCCTGAATGCCCTGCTGAAAATGGCCTTGTAGTGCCATTTTTCAAAGGGGCCGGTAATGCCCAGGCGGGGTGAAAAGGCAGTGCCAAAGGCACTGTGGCCGTCGATGCGGCCGCCGGCGACCAGGTTTGTGTGCGGTAGCTTGAGCAGGCCCTGGGCAAAACCCGACACATTGTAATATGAGATGTTCTTCTCATCGTTGCCAAAGACCGATTCTGGATCATCGAGCCGGTCTGTGGCGTAATCATAATAACCTTCGGCGCCCGCCACAATGTTCAGCTTTTCCGAATAATCATAGTTGGCAATGGTATTTCCTGAAAAGCGCAATGCGGACCGGTCGTAGGGATAGCGTTCGTCAAGAAAGTTGTATGGAATCTGGTATTTAATATTTACCTTGGGCGTGACGGTGAGGTTGGAAAGGGCCGCAATATCGTACTTTACCTCTCCATAATAGCCATCGAACGAGTTGTAGACAGGTGTTTCACCGTCAAAGTAGTCGGACGTGCGTGTGGCATAGCGGTCATAGATGAGACGGAGGCTCAGGTCTTTGATATTCACGTTGGCATTGACATTGCTAAAGGTCTCTTTTGCCGCGTCGCTTTCCGGACCATAGTAATAATCCGAAGCATCGATATAAGGGCGGTCGCTCCGGTTTGCCATGCCTGCTGTGCCGGTAACGGAGAAATCAACATTGGTAAAGAATTTTCCAACACCAAAATTGACAGCAGTACGTCCAAAGTCGTTGGCCATGGTGCTTGCGGATACGCTTGCTGAGACTCCGTTCAGGTCGTCTGATTTTTTCGTGATAATGTTGATGACACCAAGTTCGGCAAAACCGCCATACACGCACGAGCCGGGACCGCGGAGAATTTCAATGCGTTTGATGTTGGCCACGCCGTAATGGTTGCCGAATTGCAGGGTTGAATAGAGGAGTTCGTTCATCTCCTGGCCATCAATGAGAAGCAGGACTTTGCCTTCGTGGCCCCAGATGCCGCGCATGCCCGGCCCTATGGCGCCGTCGATATCGTATCCGAACTCAAAACCGGGAACCAGCCGCAGGACGTCCATAAGCGTTCGCGCGCCGGAATTCCGTATTTCTTCTTCGGTAATAAGGGAGATGATGCCCGGCGATTCGCGTGTGTTCATGGCTTTTTTCGACGACACGGAAATTTTCATGTTCAGCAGGTCGTCGACCGAGACGCCCAGTTTGTCCGCAAGCACCATGAGGTCTTCGAGGGGCATTTCCATAAGCTGGGCATAGGTGAGTTTGGCAATGTCTTTTTCGGTCATGGTTGCTACGTCGAGCGCCTCTCCGGCAAAAACAAGACAGGCTGCCACGGCTGCGAATGCGAGTATTTTTTTCATGGTGTATGTCCTATACGAGGTTAGGATTCAATGGTTTTGCCCAGCTTAAAGAGCGCTGGTTTTGCCTTGAGACCGCTGGTTTTCAGACTTCCGGGATTTATCTCGAACCGGAGTTTACCGTCGACTTGTATCAGGTTGATGGCAGAACCTGCCTTGCCAAGACCGTCCTTGTTGGTTACAATTAAGGTATTGCTCGGAAATTTTTGTATTGCCGCGCCCAACTGGTTGCTTTTGTCCGGGGAGATAAAGAGAAGGTCGCACTGACCGACCTGGTCGAGTGAGGCGACTTTTTTAATGGTTATCTTGACGTCAGCTGATTTTTCCGCGATGATCTTGAGCTCATCGGTAATGGGGTCGTCGCCCAGGATAGTGATGGCGAATGCCGAGGGGGCTCCGGCCCATTCCACGTATTTAGTAAAATTGTACACCAGAAGAGCGCTGAATTTGGTGTCCTGCGCCAAGGTGTAATCTGGCACAGTGAGTGCCAGAAAAACAGCGATCAGAAACATGCTTTTTTTCATGAAAGGTCCTTTGCGATGGGAAACAGGATAAGCCGTGAAAAGAATATATATTCAGAAAAAGAGTGAAAGCAAATGACAAAAAAGAAGGGGCATGCGCCGCGACGACAATGCGCTGATCCTAGAACCTGGCCAGTTTAAGACCATTGACTGAAAAGCAATGTACGCTTCTTGTTGCGCGCTGCGTGGATATAAAATATTTTATCAACAATCGTATGGAATGTTTCTCCACGCTCAAACATGTCTCCGTTTTTCCCGGCGCGCTCAGCCTCATGGTTGGTCCTGTGCGGGGGCCTGTTTTTTCCCTGTATGGCGCAACTCGACCTTACCAGCGCGAACGTACTCGAGAGCATCCGTGTCAGCGGCCCAATGTTCCCTGACTGCGGACCGTGCACGACCAAGGTGATTTTCACCTTCAAGACCCCCTCGGTATCATTCCAGCATGTGAAAGGGTTCGGCTATGTGAATGTCGATTTTCCCAATGCGGTGACCGCGGAAAAGATGACGCCCATTCTCTATGCTTCGCCTGTTGAAGATATCGTGGTCTCGGTGAAAAAGGAGAGCCCCCAGCCCTTGGTGGTAAAAGAACACGATGTGATCAGCGTTGATGTGAAACTCGCTTCCGGCGTCCCAGCTGATTATACGATTTTCAGGACACTGAACCAGGTGGCGCTTGTGCTTTCATGGGACGGCAACGAGTCCGTGTCGCAGGAAGAGAAGAAGCTACGGTCGTCCATCATCACGTATGGCATTGTCGGTGTTGTGACCATCGGTGTTGTCATTGTCGTTGCCATGCTTTTAAAGTGGTCCCAGGACAATACAGGCGATGATATCCATATCAAATGACGATACCCATATCAAATTATAGGTAATCTTTTTATAAGTAATCTTTCACTCGTCAAGCGCTTGCATTCCTACGGTTTTGAGGTTATATTATTATTATATAAATTATATTAGTATGAATTGCCGTATTGTTTTCTCTTTATTATCCGTTCTTTCTGCAGTACTGCTATTGCCCCTGTCTGCCTCTGCGCAGAGCTCAACAGCCCAGGTATGGGTGCGGCGCACCGTGGTGCCGTCGAGCATCAATTACGAAGGAGCGCCCGCGAACACGCAGGCGACCGTGAACTTGTGGTCGTGGGCAAGCGGCGATTCCGTGGCAGTGGGCAAACCCATTGACGTCATTTTTCTCACGGACAATGGTCCGAAGATCCAGTCGCGGCTCCCGGGCGACCCCCACAACTGGATCAGCCCGAACCGGATTGAGGGCGCCTACAACGCAAGCGTCAATTTTATCGATTCATTTTTTACGTCGAGTGAGAGGTGCGCCCTGCTGCGGTTCGCCTCAAACGTGGACACAGCGTTTTACTATACCACGAATTATCCCTATGCAAAAGGGCAGCTCGATTCCTCCCTGACCGGCGACGCGACCGAACAGGGCAATGCCATGTGGAAGGGCATCCTTGCATCGGCCCAGTACGCGGTCGCCAACCTCCGGCCGAATGTCACGCCGGTCATCATTGCCCTGACCACGGGCAACGACAGGAATTCCTATCAGCAGGGCCTGCCGCCCGGTGCCCTGGGCAACACTGAAGCGGAGGCGGTCGATTCAGTGCTTTCGTATCTTGAATCGGCCCGGGTCGCGGGTATTCCGATAAAGGTTTTTATTGTTGGCGTTGGCAGCGGCGTCAATGACAACGACGGCCTGATGACCATGATGGCAGATTCAGTCGGCGGCATGTACATTCATACCGAAGACGGCATTGGTATTGATTCGGTGTTCCAGGACATCGGACAAAGACTGGTGGACATTGTCGGCATACGGGTTTCGCCGACCAAGCCCATGTTCGTCGATGTGCTTGGACCGGGCATCCACTATGTGCCGGGGTCGTTTCTGCAGGTCGGCTCTCAAGGCGACCTCACGCCCGCATTCTCCGTTGACACGGTCAACGGCCTTACCCGGATAACCCTTGCGCTCGATACCATCAAACTTGGGCAGCTCTTCCTGGTTAGGTATAACATCACGGCAGCAGTCACTATTCTCGATACCACCCATGCGGTTCTCACCCGGACCAACAATACGCAGCTCAATGACAGCGTCAATTACTCCCGCATCCAATATATGGACATCTTTGGAAGGGTCACTGAAAAACCTATCCCTCAGAATTTTGTCCTGGTAAAAAGTGGTGTGTCGGCCATTCGGCTCTCCCTGAGTCCTGACACGCTTATACCGCCGTCATTGACCAAGGTGGTGCCTCTTGAATATACATCAACCGCTCCTGCGGTCTTTCCCGACACCACGCTCTATGCCTTGCTTGAGCTTGATATGACCGGTGAGGTTTTATATACGCCTGCCACTGTTACGTGGAACTTTACCCCTTTATCAGGCTGGACCGCTCCATTGCTCTATAATGTGCAGGACGACCAGCAGGGGATGGGCATTACCGTACCTTTCGATAATGCGGGATTGTGCACATTAACCATTGAACTCACTATGCAGGGACTTATCTACCGCGACTATCTCATATTTTCAGCGTATGGTGAGGGCAGCGTGGAAAAGATTATAGGTGTTGCTATCGACGATGACACGCTAACCAGGCAATTTATCGACCCGCCGCGTCTTCTTATTGCGGGAAACAGGGCGGAATTGAACGCATATTCGCAACCGCTTTTTGCACGGGCAATTACTAATCATGGAAACATTCTGCCCCTTTCCGCATCGTGGTCTGCATCGGGTTTTTCAATCTATCAATCGCAACTTGGGGCCGCGTTCACGGGTACGCACCAGCAGCGGACGTTCGGCATTTCCGTGGCAACAACCGAAACAGCCCAGTCCGATTCCGGTCTCATCACCATTGATTCGGGCGGCCTCTCCTTCTCGTTCACGCTGGCGATATTAGACACCTCGCATTATGATGTAGTCAATACCATAGCTATCTACGACAATTATTATGCTGGAAACACTGATAGCATTGAGGCGCATTATTCGGGCCAGCAGTCTCAAGAGGTCTATTCTCCGGGATTGGGCGATTCCCTTACTTTCTGGCCATTGCTTTTTGACGCTAGCGGCACCCCGGTGCAATACATGGACGTGGCCACGGCGGTCTGGCAGCGCAACAACAATCCGCCCGTGACCGCCTCCTACTATGTTGTCCGCGGCGGCGTTCCCATGCTTGAGGAACGGCTTACCGTCACTTTTGTGGGTCAGTCTGGCGATACCCTCACTGATACGGTGACCATACGCTGGGGTTATGGGAGTATCCGGCATATTTCCTTGGAAAGCAGACCGGGCCATATTGGCGATACGGTTTCGGCGCCGCTTACCGCACTGGTCATCCCGGCGAACGCGGACACTATGCGGGGCATTTATGCCGTGGTGCGTGACGAATACGGGTATTGCGTGTACGATGGGAGCGATAACAATTTCACCGCATACGCAGCGTGGAGTGTGAGCGTGCCAGGTGTACTTACCTATATTGATATCCCGGCTGACACTACCAGTCTTGGTTGGATCCACCGGAAGGGGACCCCTGGATCCCAGACCACCGCATATCTCGTTGCATCGGGGGTCAATCTTGTGGGGCTGTATAATCAGAAAGACAGCATTGCCTTGACACTACTCACTTATTCGTTTGATTCCCTGGTCATTCAGGCCTGCGCCTCACCCTCGCCCCTTATCGATACCACCGGGCATGTCTATGCGGTTGGCGAAGACATTCCTAAAAGCGCGCTGCTATTTCTTACCGCGGGTCAAGACACCTCGGTGGTGCGCGCAAGAATACGGCGGGACGATACCAATGCCTGGGTTTCCTGGCCGGTTTCCTGGCGTTTAACGGACATGTACTTTGTCGATGTTTCCGGCTTTCCTATTGATTCGCAGATGACCATTATTCCCATGCGTAATGTCACGCGTACCGGTATTATCGCTTACCTCGATTTTGGCGGGGGTATTATTGTGACAGACACGGTTTACTGTATGGTCGATATTTCATTTATCGATTCTTTTATTATGGTGTTCCCCGACTACCCGATAATCGCGGGCGACACCTTTTCTTTCACTATCATTGCCATAGACCAGAACGGGGACACGGTGAGGAACCCGGTGCGTCTGCCCAATGGCTATACGCTCTCCCTCAATACCCTGCTATTGCTCATGGGCGCTTCTGATACGCTGCTTTTAAACGACACCACAGCGGGCATCACAGACCCGTTCCTGAACGGTATTTCCATCAACAACGGTGTGTTGTATTTTGCCGGAGACAACCTGCTTGTCATCAGCTTCACCTATCCGACCAAGACCGGGACAGCCACTTATACCGATACTATCCGCATTTCGGTGCGGGCCGGTCCGCCCGACTCTATTGCTGTTATTCGTGAAAAGGACAGCACTCTTGCTGTGAGCGATACGCTCAGTTCGGTGCATACGGAAACATCCGATTCTGTGCTGTTTTATCAGATTGTGCTCTACGACCGTTTTGGCAATGCCATTCCCGCTTCCAGCGGTTTTTACGACAGCCTTGTGGTCACCGTGTCCGGCACGCTCGATACAGCGGGTATTATTCGCGACGGCAATCGGATTGGTTATTCCGCGGCAAACGCTCTTGATGGCGCAAGCGGGACCATTACCGTGCGCTACACCGGGCCTTCGGCTGATATTGCCTACGCGTTCGATTTGCTGATTGTTCCTGTTGCACAGGTGCTTTTAATTGAGACGCACGAGTGGGTTCCTGACACAGTATCGGGCATTGCTTTTATCCGCACGGTGCTCGATTCGGTTCTGGGCATTGATCCTGATTCCCTGTGGATTGCTTTACAGGCCAGAGGGTCTTCGCAGAACCAGGTATATCTTGCTGCTTTGCAGGCCAATGGATACATGCCCTTCAGAGACGGGTATCTCGACTATTTGGATATTACCCTGAGCATGCCTTTTGCGTTTAAGAATACATATATCAGCGCAATCAGATTCGACGCGCAAACCTATGATGGTCCTGACAGCGTAGTATGGCGGGTCTCTGATTTGGGCCGCACCATTCGCCTTCTTCCGCGCGGACCGGGCAATACACTCTGGCGGCTGTGGCTTATTACCAACGCGGGCCAAAGCGTGCATGCTCCTTTTGAGACAGGCTTGCTGCCTTCGGTCTCATTCGACAACAATGCCATACGGCAGGCGAACAGTCATACTAATTTTCCAGTACTCATCGGCACTGATGGTGATATCTATTCCACGGACATGGCGATTACCGTTGATTCAACACCGCCGGTCATTGCTGGGTTCAGATTCCAGAACAACGCCTGCAAGATCGGGGAGCCTGAGAACAGGATTTTCATATCTTTCAGCGAACCTGTTGCCACTGGTGCTATCTCGATTTTTTCCTCTATTACCGCGTTTACCATCGATTACCGGACGCGGACTGACAGCGGGTTCATGAGCACCGCGATTTTAGAGGCCAGCCCTTCGGGCAGGGTATACGACACGCTTGAAGCGTGGAGCTATGATGGCGACGCTGCATACACCATGACGTATGAAGCGGTTGTTAACAAGGACTCAAACGCGGTCTTTATTCCGGGCATGACCAAGATCCGTTTTTCGGTCAAACCGGTCAATACCCAGTTTGCCGATGCCACGGGAAACCGCGGGTGTGTGTCCGCGAACCGGAAAGCGGTCCTTGTTTCTGACGGGCAGACAGACGCATATGTCTGTTCGCTTATCGGTACAACGATTATCTCGCGGTACGATGCCATGACCTTTGCGTGGGGCGGCAGTACCGAGGGAGGCACGCCACAGGCTGTTCCGCTTTTCCATTTCTTCGGGTTTACGGTCAACATGCTGCAGATTGTTGCGGACAACCCGCGTACCTTTGTAATCATTGATGACGCGGTAATCAGCGGTAGGCACTTTGTGGTGTGCGATTTTGACACTACCACACCGCTTATCGAGACCATGGTCAAGATCTACGATGTGTACGGTAACCTTGTGGCCTCGCCTGCCACAAACGCCGCCCTGAGCGCCTCGTTCACCGTGGGTTCTCTGCGCGAGTTTATGGGCTTTGGCGCCATTGAGAACGATCTGGCTACCCTTACCATAAGCGATATCGAGAAGTCCTATTCGATAACCGAGGCTGTTTCGCCTTCAGATCCTGACACTTTACGGCCCATATATCCCACAACCCTTTCGCTGGGCTACGATTATCTTTCAGGGCGCTGCGGTCCAAGCACAGGGCGTGATTTGTGCATGCCTGCGTGGAACTGTTTAAACGCCAAGGGCAGGCTTGTGGCTCCTGGCGGATATGTGGGAGCGCAGGACATCAGGACCGGCCGTATTGTAACCGAGGCAGTCAAAAAGATCCTGGTTACCAGCGGCTCTACCCGCAAATCAAGCTACTAAAACCTCTATTCTGTTGGCAATACGATCAAGACCAAAGCAATAACCCTGGTCACATAACAGCGCCTACAGCACAGTTTTTGCCCGCAATATCTCGCTGACAATTTCAAGCTTTTGGGGGCATCTGGCCTCGCACTCTCCGCATTCCGTGCATTTGTCAATATCGGCTCTGAATATCCAGTTGTTGTTCAGCCAGGAGCGAAGGTCTTTCTTTTCCATGCCGTAGCGCTGAAAATCGCGCATGGATTTCATAAGCTTGTGCGGCTCAAAGGTGTGCGGGCACTCTTTGCAGTATTCGCAGCTTGTGCAGAATTTGCCTTCGGTGAATTTGATTGCGTCCATCTTTTTTATCAGGTCCTGCCTGAACGCGTCATCAAGCCTGTCGGCCCTTTCAAGCGCTATCAGGTTCTCGTCCACCTGATAGGACCGTGACATGCCCGTGATGCAGGTGGTGATGTTTTGGTTGGCCACGAGGAACCTGAGCGCGCCGTACCAGGGATCGCGGCCCGCACTGGTCAGGAAATCAAAAGCCGGGTCCTTGCCCATGCCAAAGATGCCGCCAGCCAGGGGGTTCATGATGATGACGCCCACGCCTTTTTTCGCCGCATAGGCGATCTGTTCCTCTTCCTCGCGGTTCATGAGATTGTATGATACCGTTGCGCAGAGAAAGACCCCTGAGTCGATCGCGGCCCGAAAGACATCGGGCTTGCCATGAAAGGTGAAGCCCAGGCCGTGTTTAATCACCCCTTCTTTCATGGCCTTTTGGACCCCTTCAAGCATGCCGCCTTTCTTCAGTACATCGCGGAGTATTTCGTGGGTTTCGCAATTCCAGACCTGATAGAAGTCGAGATAGTTAAGACCGGTCTTTTTCAGCGCCTGGTCTATGGAGGCGCGCACTGCGTCGGCCGATGGAGCGCTCATCCAGTTCGCTTTTGACGAGAAATATATTTCATTGCGTCTTTTTTTAATTGCCCGGCCCAGCCATTCTTCGCTGTGTCCATTGATGTATCCGGACGAGGTATCGACATAATTAAAACCCGCGTCAAGGCCCCGCTGTATGGTGTTGTGGCAGTCCTCCTCAGTTTCCCAGCGCATGCCGCCAAAGCTGAAGATGGAAAGCCGTATGCCGGTGTTTCCCAGCGGCCGGTATATCATGATTGTCTCCTGGACTGGATGTTTCTTTTTACCACAGGGGGAAGTATTTTCAGAAAAGCGAGAAAGCAGGCGCGGTAGAATTTCATCTCGTTAAACTGGTCCGCGGTTCCGAACGCGGCGTTGACCGAGGCAAAGAGCCGGTCGATCTCGTCATCGCGCAAGGAATAGAAGAGTTTTTGCGCCCTGCGCTGCCATTTGAGGATCCAGCCGTATTTTTTTGTATAGATCTGTTCGTATACATGGCATTTATGCGTCTTTCCCTCGTTGATCAGTCTCAGCAGGGTTTGCACATAGAGATCAGCGTCCTCCATGCTGTTCATGATGCCGCCGCCGGAAAAGGGGTTTGCGTGGTGGGCCGCGTCGCCAATGAGCGTCACGTTGCCTTTGACGAATTGTTTCAGACCGCCGTCGATGGGAATACCGCCCGCGACGGTCCGCACAATACGCGCATCGGGCAGATAATCGCGCATGAACGCATCGAGATACGTTTTGGGAGAAGCAGCCGTTCCCGCGCCTGCCCGGATGAGCGCGATGCCAACATTCGCCTCGCTGTTTCCTTTGGGGAAGATCCATATGTATCCATGAGGGGCGACTGCGCTGCCTACATGGAAGCCGATAGTGTCGTCCCTGCCCGAATATTGGTTGACGCGGTATTCGACGCATGAATAGATTTCCGGAAGCTGGCAGATTGTGGGCAAACCAGCCATGCGTCCTACCGACGATTCCGTGCCATCAGCGCCTATGACAAAATCGCACCCTATGGACCGCACCCGTGTTGCGGTTTTCACTGAAGCGTGGGTCGCCCTGCCTGTGTTGTCGAACGAGAGGCCGCAGACTTCAGCGTTTGTGATGGCCTGCGCGCCAGCGGCAGCGGCGTTTTCAAAGAGCATGCGGTCAAAGATGCTCCGATCGAGCATGATGGGCGAACGGGGCACGCTGCGGCAATAGGCAATGCGGCTCGGGCCCATGACCATGCATTTTTCAATGGTCGCGGTGATGAACGCGGAATCGGGTGCAATGAAACGGGCGAGGTCGTCGCGGTATCCGGCAAGCTCCGCGCAGCGGACCGGCAGGCCCACGTGCGTGCGCTTCTCGCAGAGAAGCACGGACATGCCTGCCTGGGCGGCCCGCAGGGCGGCGACCGAACCAGCGGGTCCGCCGCCCGCTATCACAATATCGTATTTATCCTTGAGGTTCAAGCGTCAGCGCCTCCGTGGGACAAAAGAGGATGCAGCGGCCGCATCCAGTGCATTGTTCAGGATCAATCAAAAGGGTCAGGTTGTCCATGCGCATGGCGTTTTCAGGGCAGACGGCAACGCATCCTGCGCATGAACAGCAACGCACTGCAGTGGCACGGGCGCTTTTCCCGGTACGTACGTGAATCATAAACGGAAAAGATACTTTTTTTAAAGAGGCAGTGTCAGTATTTCAACTTGCGGTCGAACCCGAAGAAGACCTTGAACTTAAGCATGCTGAAAAAGAGGTCGGTATTTGAAATGGTCTCAACCTGGCGTACTTCCTTGACCCGGAAGGGTATTGCATAGGCTACCAGAAACCGGAGGATCGAGGAGATCAGGAAGAGCATGAGGAACTTGTTCCCGAAAAGCGCCGGGACCTTGGTCGAGAAATAGCCGCCAAGGCTGGCGCCGAAAAAGAGAAAGACGCCGTTGAGCACGTTGAAATACGCAATGCACCGTGTGCGTTTTGCAGGCGAGCAGGCGTCAAAAATAAAATTAGAGGCGCTCAGGCTGAATCCTGACCAGGCAAACCCGCCCAGTATCTGGACGAGAACCAGCAGGACCGGGTTTTTAATGAACAGCCAGAAAAACGGGGCTGCCGCAATAAGGCCTGAAGTCCACCGGATGACCCTGATGGTGCCTATTTTATCGGCAAGCCGGCCCCATCGGGTAATCATGAGCAGGGTAATGATTGTGGGCGTTGAGACAATAATGATGTATGTCTGGTAGCTGAAATGCAGATCGTTGAGCATATAGACCGCGAAAAAGGGGCTGCAGAAACTGACCGCGAATGTCATGCTCGCGACAAAGAGGACAAAACGGGCGAAGTTGCTTACTCGCACGCGTTTGAGGAAATCGACCAGGTTGAAATAGTCCTCGTGCGTGGGTTTGCAGGGGGGCTCGTACATTTTTCCCAGGAAATAGCGCGACACTGTCCTGAAAATAGCGGCACAGGAAAAGATGATGGAAAATCCCAGGAGCGCCATGTCCTGCTTTTTGGCAAAACTGATGACAAAGCTGGCACCAAACATTGCCGCAATGGTGATAAAACCGAACAGGCGGGCGCGCCAGCCGAAATACTCGCCCCGTTTTTCCGGCGGCACAAGGTCTGACATGAGACTGCCCCATGCTGGCGCGGCAAATGCGCCGAACGTGCCGAAAAGGGTGACTAGCAGAATGGTAAGCGGTGTTGAAATCAGTTTTGCCCAGATGAGCAGGGGAATGCACGCAAGGGCAATGACCTGGAGCGTAATAAAGGAGGTTACTACCAGCCTGCGCGATCCCACCCGTTCCGTAACATCTGCGGAAAAAAGCTGGAGCAGGGCGGCTGCCAGGCTGGGAATGGCCGCGAGAAGCCCCACCTCGCGCGGTCCTGCGCCCAACACCAGGATAAATGGGGTAAAGTATTCCATGGTAAACCCGGCCATGCACGAGCCGAAAATACCGTCGTATATGGAATAGATGAGGCTTCGTTCAACTACGTTCTTTGCCTTGCGCAGGCTGAGCTGGAACATGGGTTCCCATTAAAATAATAAATCCTCCATTCCCATTGCTTCAGGAAACAGCATGGGAATGGAGGATGTCTCTTGCCAACTACGCGATAGGCCGGGCTATTTTTTCTTTTTCGGTTTTTCGGTTTTTGCCGCTTTCGCGGGTTCTGCCATTTCTTTAATGAGCGACTCAGCCCTGCCAACGGCTGCCACTATCTGTTCCTTCACAGAAGCGATCTCGCCGTTTTCGAATGAGGCCTTCAATGATGCCAGGCCATTTTCGAGATCATTGACCGCGCTTTCTAATTTTTCAGCAGCGTCCTTCATTTTCTTGTTTTTTGACACTTTGTTCAACGCTGCCTTGGCCTCCGCGATTTTGGCTTCCTGCTTTTTAATGAGCGCCGCAACCTCGGCCTTCATCGCTTCCTTGTTTGCCGCAGCAGCAGTAAGGGCTGCCTCAGCGGACTGCATGGCGCTGGCAAGGGATTTTTTCGCCGCTTCGTAGTTTCTTCCCAACACGAATTTCGCCTTCTGTTTTTCGATTTCCGCGAGCGCGGCCTTTATTGCGTCGCTTGCCGCGGAGAATTCCACGGGAGCGTATTTCCCGGCTTCTCCTGCCTGGGCGGTCTCAACGGCCTTTTTCGCTTTCTCGACATCCTGGTCCGGGGCCTTTGCACATCCCGACATCAGGGCTGCAGCAACGCCTGCTGCGACAATGGCGTTCGTGAATCTCATACAGAAACCTCCGGTTAATTGTGGAAATTTTGGAAAATAAAAAGGAGAACTGTCTTGTGAACAGCGTGCGGAACCAGCACAACAGTGTGCGCCCATACACGTAACTCGCTTCTTGGTGCAATAACGGGCAAGGATCGCTATGTTGGGCAATAAATTAATATTATTTCTTGCACTGGCGCAAGGCCTCTGCGAACAAGAACCGTGAAACGAGCAAGGTTCTTCAAGATTATCAGGCGCCGAACATGCGTAAATCTGTACTTTGGGTTGATTTGTTAATTATATTTGATGTGGGTTTAACGACCCAATATACCCATGGATATTACCACTTATTCCGTCGGCGGATACGCCGTCATACTTATTAGCGAATCAGTCCGCAAGTACGAGGATGTTGTTTTTATCAAAAAAAAGATCAATGAGATTGTGGACAATGGCCAGATGTTTATCGCCATCAACCTTTCCAAAGTCGATTATATGCACAGCTTTTTCATCAAGATACTCACGTCCAGCTACAAGAAGCTGGTGAAAAGCGGCGGTGATATTGTGCTCATCGGGCCCAATGAATTCATCAGGAACCTCATCAATCTTCTCAATATCCATAAATACATCACTGTCTTCGAGAACGACGAAAGCTTCAGGGAATTCGTCAAGACCCATACCTAGGCGCCCGGCATATTTTCCATGTCAATTCCACGACCCTAGCGCTTTTTCACGCGAGGGGTAGATGGTCACAAAAGGCGATGAAATATGTTTTTCGCACGCCTGGAGGGTCGCGGCGTCGGAACAGAAGATGCGTACGCGTCCCTTTGACTGTTCAACGATTTTCTGGAGGCGCTTCACGATAGGTTCAGTGATTGTGCATGCGGATACAAACCTGCTGATATCTATGAGGGTTTTGAATTCGTCGTTGAGAATGGTGTCGAGTGTGGTGATGTAGGTTTCGCAGTCTGTGTTTTCAGCTGGAAAGTCGCTGAATTTGAACACGCCCACGTTCTGAAAAAGGTCAAAATCCAGCTTAAGTGAAAGGGTCTCTTTTTTTTGACGCTCGGGCTGCTTATACGGTATCGAGGGCGCGTGCACTGTGAAGAAATTGACCAGACTGGTAGTTTCAAGCACCTTCAGATTGTCTTCGGACACATTATCGAGAATTATGGCCCTGCCGTTTTCTTCGGCCATGTTGTGCAACTTAATGAGCGCGCCAATGGTCATACTATTCAGGAGAATAAGGTCCGCAAGATCTATCCGCATGTTGCCGCTTTTCGATGAAGTCAGAAACTGAACGCCCATTTCGATTAATTCATTAGAATTGTAAAAGGTTATTTCCGCGGGCAGTTTGTAACTGAATTCGTTATCTGGCATGGAGTTATCCTTTATTAAACAGATTATTAATTTAGTTAATACCCGTGTTTTATGTCAAAATATTTGCAGATGTGACAGGTTTTGTCATATCTGGGTGTTATATTTTTAGTGCGATCTTCGAAACGATGAGCGCAAGAACAAACAAGTTCTTTGATATTCCAGTCCGGTCCGTCCCATAAGCAAAACAATTGTATTACGTATATACCAAACTTAGGAGTTTTATTATGAAGACGAACATCGAACTTACCGCCATTAAAGTGTATCCTTTCAAACAAGCAAAGGGAAAGATCAAAGGGTTTGTGCAGGTTGTGCTGAACAACGCGCTCAAGCTCAACGGTCTTAAAATCGTGGAAGGGGAAAACGGCCTCTTCCTGAGTTATCCGTCTGAAAAGGGAAAGGATGGCAACTACTACAGCATCTACAATCCCATAACACGGGAGAGCAGAACCGAGATCCAGGACGCTGTCCTGGCGAATTACGAGGCAGCGGTTTCGGCCTAAAAGCGCACGCTTTTATCGGAAACCAGTGAAAAGCGGGACGGGCCGGGTTGGAACCAAAGAACCAATGAAAAAACCATATGTAACGACCAAGGAGACGATATCATGGAAAACGCAGTACTCGATATTACCGAACTCAGGATTTATCCAACAAAAAAAGAATCCGCTGTCAGGGCATTCTGCACAGCCACCTTCAACCACGCGCTATGCGTATCAGGCATCAGGATCAAGGAGGGAAAAAAGGGCGTCTATGTCGCCTTTCCCCTTTCCACAGGCGCAAATGGCAAACGGCATCCGATTGTGTTTCCCGTGACCGGCGAAGCCAGGCGCGAGATTTCCAACAGGATTTTGGCCACGTACGTCATCAACCACTGTGTTGATGATTATACGCTGTGAAATATATCTTATACCTTAGGAGGGCATGCCATGTCAAACCTGAGGATTGTCGAACATAAGACCGGGCCAGCGGGTAATCTGATTGTCCTGCGAATAGAGGGGAGCATTGATCAGGCAAACATCGACCAGCTTCAAAAAACCATTGCACGGGTGGTGGCCGGGGGGTGCGCCAGGATCATCGCCAACTGTGAAAAGCTCTCCTTTATCTCCAGCTCGGGCATTGGGGTCTTTATCGACCTGAAGGAGGTTTTGGGAGAGAAAAATGGCGAACTGGCCTTTGCCGCGGTCACGTCCAAATTCCTGAACATCTTTCATAAGGTCGGCGTGGACGAGCTCTTTACCATGTTTCCCGGAGAAAAAGAGGCCCTCAGCCATTTTAACCAGGGCGCTTAGCGTTTCATGAAGCGGTCATTTCCCTATTCACTCGAATCCCTTGCGGCGGTGCGTCAGCTTGCCGCTGATTTCTGCTCCAACAGCGCCATCAACGAATTGGTGTGCGGTGAAATGGAGCTTGCGCTCAACGAGGCATGCACCCATATCATCAGCCACCGCGGCAGCAGCACCCAGCCGGACGAAACCTTCCACGTGACTCTTGCCACTGTGGGCGCCATGCTGGTCGCGTCTGTATCATTTCCCGGCAAACGATACAATTTTATGCAACCAACCAATACGGCGCGCGCCAAAGGACCGGCCATGAGTCTCTTTGCCGCCTATGTGACCCGGAAAATGGTGGATATGGTCATGTATAATTATCTTCCCGGCAATATTAACGAGCTCCGGCTCATCAAGAACCTGTAAGGAGCGCGCGTGCCTGTTACTGAAAAAAAACAGCTCGAAAGCCTGTTGCAGGCAAGCGCGGCGCTCCATTCATCCATAGATCTGCCTGAACTTTTACGTAAAATGATCGACCTCATTTCCGGGGTTCTCGAATGTTCTGGCAGTTCCATCTATGTTTTTGACCAGGCAAAGGGCGAACTAGTGCTTGAGGCTGATACCGCGGGCAAGGACCTCAATCTCAAGATCGAGGCTGGACCCCGGGTATACGCCGCAGGCGTAGGCGTGCCGGTCCATGTGCGCGATTCCCGGACCGACAAGCGGTGGGAGGCGTTGGCCCAGGGCGATGAAGGACCGCAGAGCGTGCTCTGTGTTCCCATGCAGTTCAACGGCCAGTCCGTAGGGGTCATTGAGGCCACGGATAAAAAGGATGGCGGGCAGTTCGACTACGATGATCTGCAGCTCTTCCAGGGTTTCGCTAATATCTGCGGGGCGGCCATTATAAATGCGCGGCGTTTTTCCGCGGTCTCGTCCGAAAACAGGAAGCTCAAGGAGACACTCGCGGGCAGCGTGGTCAACCTGATCGGCAATTCAACGGCCGTGCAGAAAATAAC
Organism: Candidatus Raymondbacteria bacterium RIFOXYA2_FULL_49_16; assembly: GCA_001789205.1. GTDB lineage: Bacteria > Fibrobacterota > OXYB2-FULL-49-7 > OXYB2-FULL-49-7 > XYB2-FULL-49-35 > XYB2-FULL-49-35. The sequence goes on from MFYT01000019.1 coordinate 23,403, forward strand.
CAGTGTTATCAAAAAAGTGGCGCATGTCGATTCCATTGTGCTCATTACCGGCGAGAGCGGCACGGGCAAGGAGATCATTGCCCGGAGCATCCATGCGCTTTCGGACCGCAAAGACAAGCCCTTTATTCCGGTCAACTGCGGTGCTGTGCCAGAGAACCTCCTTGAGAGCGAGCTCTTTGGCCACGAAAAAGGCGCTTTTACAGGCGCAGACCGCCAGCGCGCGGGCATTTTCGAGGAGGCCGAGGGCGGCACAGTGTTTCTCGACGAGATCGGCGAGACCTCGCTCACTACCCAGGTGAAGCTGCTCAGGGTGCTCCAGGAGGGCGCCTTCAAACGCGTGGGCTCTAACCGGGAAATAAAGTCGAATGTGCGTGTCATCTCAGCCACCAACCGGAAGCTTGAAGAGCTGGTCGCTGAAAAAAAATTCAGGGAAGACCTCTATTACCGGATCAATGTTGTGGCCATTCCTGTGCCACCCCTGCGCGAGCGCATGGACGATCTGCCGGTGCTGGCCGGGTATTTTTTAAAGAAATCGTGCGAAAAGCTCAAAAAGAACAGTGCGGGCATTTCACCAGCGGTCATGCGCCTCTTTTTTTCCTATGAATGGAAGGGAAACGTGCGCGAATTGGAAAATACCATTGAATCCGCGGTTGCCATGAGTGAAGGTTCCTTCCTTGAACCCGGCGACCTTCCCGTCCGCTTTTCAAGCGCACTGAGCTCTGCGCCTGGATTCATGTCGCTTGCCCATCTCACGTACGACGAGGCAAAGGACGAGTTTGAAAAGCAGTATTTTTCAGGCCTGCTCCAGCTCCACAATGGCGATGTGCACAAGGCCGCTGAACAGTCGAAGGTGAGTGAGAAATCGATTGTACGCAGACGCCAGAGATTTGATATTTCCAAGAACAAAGAGTGACAAAAAAAGGTGGCATGGGGATTGTTACATGCCACCCGGATGCGCGCGGTCTTCTCCGTTATTTCATCAGATAGAGTTTGCCGATCGCCGTTGTTGCGTCCGCAGCATACCGCACCAGATAGATACCCGATGCAACGGCTCTTCCCTGCGCGTCTTTTCCATTCCACATCGCACGGTACGCGCCCGCGCTGGCCAATGTCTTTGCCAGCGTTGTGATATGCCTGCCGTGCAGGTCAAAGATCGCTATTTCAATGTTCTGTTTTTTCTCCACTTCATACGCAATGGTCACCATGGGGTTAAAGGGGTTGGGCGAGAGCGAGGTAATGGCCGTGGTCATGGCGCGTGCGGGTGTTGGCGACCGTTTTTCAATGGCAATTACGCTGTTCTCCAGTTCATTGAACTTTGCCAGTAATAGGGACGATCCGATGTCCGGGGTCGCTGTTGAGGCCGGGTTTTTCGGCGCAAGTGTAATGGCAAAAAGGCCAGCGGACCCGTCAATAGGTTCTGTGCCTGCAAAGGCCATGCGAATGGACGTGTTCCGGGTGTTATAGGCGCAGGTAAAGCCAATGAGCGCGGCAAGAGGCTCCACAGAGACCAGATTGTATTGGGCCGCGTCAAACGCCATTGTCAGTTCACCGGAATAGACCCCCGCCATGTTTTCAGCCGCAATAGAGGTCGTAAAAACATTCTGCAGGTCAATGGCGGTCTCCGTGGTACGGGAGAAGGAATCGAGCACAACCTTGGCAACCGATCCGGCAAAGCGTTTTGACGGCGCAGGGTCATTGCTGTTTTGCCGGTTACCGCTTACATCGCCGATCAGAAGCGCCTGTATCTGCACATTGTGGATGGGCGCGGTCAGGGACTGGATGATGGTTGTTTCCGGGGTAACTATCCAACGGCCCAGCAGCGTATTGTCGTCAACGCCCACCAAGTACCTGAGTACCAGGGCAGCGTCAAAGGCGGTGATCATTTTATTGCCATTGACGTCAGCGGCCGTGGTTTGTCCGGCAAAGTCATTCAGGGTCTTGAGCCCCACCAGAGACCTGAGAATGAGCGAAGCGTCATAGGCTGATATGCCATTTGCTATATCACCAGAGTCCTTGGCGGCAATGAGCCTGAAGGGATCGGTCACTGTCCGGGGGAGGCTGGGGAAAACAAAGGAGCCAGCATTGTCCGAAATGGCCTTTGCAAGCGTATCGCCATTGGAGCGCAGCACAACCAGGCGCGCATTATCCACGCCTTTGCCGTTTGCCTTGTAGGTCACAGTACCGTCCACGCTGTAGTCAGGACTGGGTGCGCATTCCATGGAAATGGTCCCGGCCTTTGTTCCGGCAACAGGATCACCGTCGTTGAATACCGCCTTGGTAATCCTGAATACGATGTCTTTGCCGCATGCGCTTCCAGGAATGACTGTGCGGATGGTGAAAAGCGGCCCTGTGCCTTCGAGCGGCTGCGTCTGGGCAAAGGCGATCTTGATGGATCCGGACGTGAGATTTTTCGCAATGGTAGCGCTGGCAATGATCGATCCGGCGGTATCGATGCCGATCACCGTTGCTTCGCTTGCGGTATACGTCAGTTCAATGTTGCCAGAAACAATCGCATAGCCGTCGGTAGGGGTCACGCTGACCGGATAGTCGAGTGTGTCATTGGCCGAGACATTCGTATCGTTCGTGAATACGACAAGGTCAGTAACCGTGATCTGCCAGGCCTGACGCGCATAGGCGCCGTATCTGTCATACGCGTCAGCCACAACTGTATGCGTCCCAATGTCGAGGAATTTTGGATACCAGGTAATAAGCCCGGTAAGCGAATCAATCTGCATGTTCAGGGGTTTTGTTGGCAAACGGTATTTAATAGTGTCATTGTCAGCATCTGTTGCAGTGATACGGTATTCATATTTGAGTCCCGCAATGGCTTCTTTTATAGGCGCAGAGGAAATCTGCGGGGCATGGTTGTTGGACCCTGTTCTCGGATAGAGCGCGGTAATGCCAAGGCTGTCGTCAGTCGCAAGATGGCGGTGCGACGTGTCGCCTTTTGACGCATAGGCATACATGACCGCTTTGGTCACGCTGGTGTGGCCAAGACCAAGCGCATGGCCTATTTCATGCGTGGCAATGTGGCCCACGTCCATTTTTCCGGATTCCGCGCTGGTCGACCACTGGAAATCACGGCCGTTGAAGATAATATCAAAATCAGAAAGGGCTGAGCTGCTATACCAGTAATAGCACACGGCAATCACGTTGCCGTCAAAGGGAAAACCGCTGCCTTCTTCCCATTTGAGTATATTTGCTTTGTCGGGCGCCACGCTCTTGGAAGCTGTTGTTCCCACGTATTGCGTGCGGATGGCTGTTCCGGGCGCTTCGCTCCAAACCGAAAAACCCCGGTGAATCGCGTCGAATTCATTGGTCACATCAGGCGTGCCTTCTTCGTTTATGCAGTATTTCACCTCAGGGTTTGTTCCCTGCCATTTGGGGCCAAGGAACACATAGGAAAAGCACCAGGTGCACAAGAAAAGAACTGAAAGAATCAGAGTATGAATGGTTTTCATATGTTCCTCCTTTTACCGTGAGGCCCTGTATTCGAGCACTTTTACCTTGAACTGGTCGAGTGGCAGGTTGTTTCCGGTCTCGACTGGCGTGGTGTCAGCGGTACGTTTGTAGAGGACCACCTTGCCGTCAATTTCCTGGGCGACCCGCTGAACACCCGAGGCGTCTTTGTATATCTTGTATTTTCCCTGGTAAAGGCCGATGGTCTGCCAGGTTCCCGGCATGGAGGGGTCTTTACGCAGGAAAAGGATATTGTCGTCACCAACTTTGTACGTCGTGGTCCCTTCAATCTCCATGGTAACAACACCGACCTTGCCGCCGGGCTGGGCCAGGATAATTTCATTGTCTTCCTTGTCGCTGATCAGGTCATCGACAATGTTCGCCCGTATGTAGGTGACAATCTGGGTGTTGTCCTTTGTCCACTGGGTCACTGTGCTGGTCACTTTGGCCTGCACAATCATTTCCGACTCTGTTGACAATTCATCGAGTCCGGCAATGAACATGCTGGTGGCATGGATCCAGGGAACGCAGGCGATCGCGAGCAGCGCGCATAGTATGGTCTTCATAATAGCCCCTTTTTTGAATGGGTACCTGATTTTATATGATATACATAAAGAAAATAGGCTGAACTGGTAATAAAAATGGTTATAAAGAGCATGGAAGCCTGAAAAATTTCAGTGCTGGCATGCATTTTAAGCGCAATGCCAAGAGTAAGAGCTGCGATACAATTCAGGGCGAACATTGTTTGTATAAACATTCCAGGCCTCCTTCGTGCGAGTCGTGTATAGCAAGCCAAATGCCTATTGGAAACCTTCCCCTGGTTTTTTTTGAAAATCATATGAATAGCTGTTCTCTGGTTTTTGCACGCGGCTATTTATAAAGACAGACCTGTCCTTTGGCCAAAGAAAGGAAGGACAAATTTGTCCCAGGATTATTGTGCTATCGGCATAACCAACTGATTTTCAATGCCATATGATGCGGCATTGTGTTTGCGAAACCAGTGGTGGAGGCACACATGACAATGAACTATGAGACAATGACAGTGACCATGCGTGAAATCGGGTATCTTTCGGTAGTGGAATTCATCGGAAAACTCGACAACAGGAACCTGAATAGTGTCAATCGTCTTTGCATCCACCTGATGACAAAACAGGTCAGTGAATTTGTTTTTGATCTTTCAAAGGTCCTGGATATCTCAAACGCGGTCATGACAATGTTTGTCAATTTCGGCAGGAAAATCCGTGAAGCCGGAGGCAGGTTCTTCATTATGAAACTGAATCCGCACATTGCTGATAAAATCGCCAGGGTAAAGGAACACGAGGACAAAATCGGCTATTTTGCCGACGAAGAAGAGGCGGAGGATTTTATCCTTCACGACAACAAGTATCTGTAACAGGACAATCAGGAGCAGACGCGATGGAATACACCAGTTTCCCCAATGTGCTGATTGTTGACCAGTACTTTCTCATGCGCAAGACCGTGTGCAGTTACCTGCATGGACGTTTCGCCTGTCATGAAAAATGACCATGAACGATACACTGCGCGCCATTCCCCTGTATATCGATGAAGATGCATTCAGGGCCCGCGCATGTAAAGGCGCTGGGCTAGGCATGTTTTATCCGAATCTCAGAAGTGTCTAGACACGCGTCTATTGTTTGTACCTGGAAAAATCACCGAATACCCGCACTCCCAGCGTATCATCCACGGTCATCGCGGCTTCCACAAGACCTGCCAATTCATTTCTGATGAATATCGCTGTTGAAAAGGCGTCGGCCCGTATTGGGTCTTTGCATATGACCGTGGCGCTGATTGTTCCCTGTGCAGGGTATCCTGTGGCAATGTCAAAAATGTGGTGATAGCGGGTTTTTCCATCAAGAAAGAAACGTTCATAGTCGCCTGATGTGACAATGGAGGTGTTGGAGAGGCGCACTGTTGCTATGACCGAATCCTGGTTGCGGGGATGGCGGATGCCAATGACCCACTCTTCGTTGCCGGGTTTCGGGTCTCCGCAGACAATGTCGCCGCCCGCATTGATCATGAATGAAGAGATCCCTTGCGCCTTGGCGATTTCCGCCATTTTTTTCAGGGCATATCCTTTGGCAATGCCTCCAAGATCAATACGTATGGCCGTATCGGCGAAAAAGAGGGTGTCTTTGCGTACTGATACATTGCGAAAATTGACATGCGTAAGCGCTTGGTTAATCAAGGGATCAGCAGGGCGGGCAGGAGTAAGGTCAGCGCCAAAGCCCCAGAGCCATTTTACCGGTCCAATGGTACAGTCAAATATTCCTTTTGTTTCAGAGCCGATGTCCAGGGCTTGCTGCACGAGCGCAACGACTTCAGGGAGCGTCTGGATCCACTGTTTGTTTGTCCGGTGGTTTATCTGCCAGACCGCGCTTCCTGCAACGTGTGCGCCAAAGAGCTGTTCAATTCGCTTTGCCTCCTGGGCAAGCGCGTCCATGGCATGGTTTGCCGCCTTTGTCGAGGGTGCGTAAAGAACAACCTCCACCATGGTATCCATGGCGAAAAAGTGCTGTTTGTGCCGTTTTAGACCCTGAGAACAGGAAAAAAGGAGAAGACCGAGACAGAAGATCATGGTCCAACGTCCGGCAAGGAGGCGCATATTAAATAAACATACTATTTTTCACCTTTGACTATAAATAATAGAATAACGTATCTTTTCCCACTGTGAAAAGCCCTGTCTTTGACCTCTACGACCGCCAGGCCATGGCCAAAGCCCTCGATCTTGCTCGTTCGGTAAAAGGGGCGACCGGGGACAATCCTGCCGTGGGAGCGGTTGTGTATAAAAAAGGCGCTATTCTGGGCATGGGCCGCACCCATATGCCCGGCCAGGATCATGCTGAAGCTGAAGCGCTCTGGCGTGCTGGAAAGAGCGCGCGTGGAGCAAGCCTTGCGGTTACCCTTGAACCCTGCTGCATCCATGGCCGCACTTCGCCCTGCACACATGCCATTATTGCCTCTGGCATCAAACGGGTTGTTGCAGCGCTCAAAGACCCCAACCCCCTTATTCATGGCCGGGGCTTGCTCGCCCTTGCACGCGCGGGTGTTCGCATCGAATGCGGCTTAGGTGAAAGCGAAGCAATGGTGATAAACGAGGATTTTTTCAAATATATTACCACAGGAATCCCCTTTGTCGTTGTCAAGGCCGGCCTTACGTTAAACGGGCTCATTGCGGCTGATTCTCGCCATTCACGCTGGATCACTTCTGAAGAGGCCCGGCAACTGGTGCACGAGTTGCGTGCGCGTACCAACGCCGTGCTTGTAGGGCTTTCCACGGTTTTAGAGGACAATCCCAAGCTCACAGTACGGCATGTGGAAGGCCGCAACCCAATCCGTGTGGTGCTCTCGCATGGGCCGGACATTCCTAAAACATCGTATCTGGCTAAAACCGCCTCTGACATACGAACCATAGTTGTTACCCCGCGCGCATTGCGCACGCGTTGTTCCAACGCTATTCAATACATAGATCTTGGCGCGCGCACGTCACGGCTTCCCATTCGCCAGGTTTTGCGCAGGCTTGGCGTTGCGGGCATCAAGAGCGTTCTGGTCGAGGGCGGCAGTGAAATATACACATCGTTCCTTGAACAGCGATGCATTGACATGTTCCAGCTTTTTTTTGCACCCCGGGTGCTGTCAAGCGGCATTCCCTTTGTTCACGGGCAGCGGACCCTTTCTGTACGTGAATCCCTGAATCTAAGGGATGTGACAATCAGGCAGCTTCAAAACGGGTTTATGGTAACCGCACGGCCGGAGAGATAAGCATGTTTACCGGAATAATCGAGGAAACCGGCAGCATACGCGGGATAACCAGGAGCGGTTCTGGCGCGCGTATCGATGTGGCGTGTTCCACGATTCTTGCAGGACTCAAACAGGGCGATTCAATCGCTGTTGACGGGGTCTGTCTGACCGCCGATAGCCTCTCTAGCGCGGGTTTTTCAGCCATGGCCAGCCGCGAAACCCTTGAACGAAGCACGTTCAAGACCGCCCGACCCCAGGCTGCGGTCAATCTTGAAAGGGCCATGGCAGCCACAGGGAGATTTGGCGGCCATTTTGTACAGGGCCATGTTGATGCAACAGGAACCATTGTCCGCGACTCACGCGATGGCGGCGCACTCTACCGGACCATACGAATAGACCAGGCGCTGGAAAAATACTGCATAGAGAAAGGGTCCATTGCCATTGACGGTATCAGCCTTACCATTGCCATGAAGAAAAACAACGAGATGACCCTGGTGCTTATTCCCGAAACCCTGCGGCAGACCACCCAGGGATCCAAGGGCATTGGCAGTGCGGTCAATATTGAGATTGACTGTATCGCAAAATACGTGGAAAGCCTGCTGGAAGCGCGGCAGGGACCGCTCACAGAACACAAACTCCGGGAGCATGGCTTTTGAAAAACCCTTTTTCGCCGGTTGAACTGGCGCTCCGCGAATATCGCAGAGGAAACATTATCGTCATTACTGACGACGAAGACCGCGAAAACGAGGGCGACCTTGCCTGTGCCGCTGACGCCATTACCCCGGCAAAAATAAACTTCATGGCAAAATACGGCAGGGGCCTCATTTGCACGGCCATGGCTGGAGACCTGCTCGACCGGCTCAACTTGCCCATGATGACATCCAATAACCAATCGACCTTTGGGACCGGATTCACCATTACCGTTGATGCGCGTACTGGCGTATCCACCGGCATATCGGCAAAGGACCGTGCGCATACAATTAAAGTCCTTATAGATCCCAAGTCCCGCGCGGCTGATATTGTGAGTCCGGGCCATACCTTTCCGCTGCGCGCGCGCGACGGCGGCGTGCTCATCAGAGCTGGCCAGACCGAGGCGAGCGTTGATCTTGCCCGCATGGCCGGCCAGACGCCTGCCGGGGTCATCTGTGAAATTATGAACGCTGACGGTTCCATGGCACGTTTGCCCGATCTTGCTAAATTTGTCAAAACGCACCGGCTTGCCATGATCAGCATCAAGAGCCTCATAGAATACCGTTTGCGGAATGAGAAAATCGTCAAACGCATTGCCGAACCGGATCTTCCCACGAAATGGGGTGATTTCAAGCTTTGCGCCTACGAGGAGATCATTACGGGCGCATGCCATTTTGCCCTGGTCAAGGGAGATATAGATCCCCGCAGGCCAGTGCTGGTGCGGGTCCATTCAGAGTGCCTTACGGGCGATATTCTCGGGTCTCTTAGGTGCGATTGCGGCCCGCAGCTCGATCTGGCGCTGCAGCAGATCGGCCGGCAGGGCGGTGTGCTTGTGTATCTGAGGCAGGAGGGACGGGGCATTGGTTTCGCGAACAAGATGCGGGCCTATGCGCTTCAGGACAAAGGACTCGACACGGTCGAGGCCAATGTCGAACTGGGCTTTCCACCCGACAAAAGGGACTATGGTATTGGCGCGCAGATACTGGCTGACCTGGGCGTCTGTAAAATCCGGCTGCTCACCAACAACCCAAAGAAAATCTACGGTCTCGAAGGATACAATATTGAAATAGTCGAACGCCTGTCCATAAGGGTTACGCCGAACAAGTCGAATAAAAAATACCTGAAAACGAAAAAAGAAAAACTGGGTCATTTGTTTTAAGGAGGAGCTATGTCAGTAAAGATCGAAGGGAACATTACCGCGAAGAATGTGCGCATTGCGCTGGTAATCAGCCGGTTCAACGACCTGATCTCCCGTAAATTGCTTGAGGGCGCCCGAGACTGCGTTCTGCGGCACGACGGCGAGGAGAAAAACCTGACCGAGGTGTATGTGCCTGGCTCATTTGAGATCCCCCTGGCGGCGAAAACACTCGCCGCGAGTGGAAAGTACGATGCGGTCGTCTGCCTGGGCGCGGTCATCCGCGGGGCAACCCCCCATTTTGACATGGTCGCCCAGCAGGTCAGCCGGGGTATTGCCACCGCGTCGCTCGAGACCGGTATGCCGGTCATTTTTGGCGTGATTACCGCCGACACCATTGAACAGGCCATTGAACGCGCGGGCACAAAGGCGGGCAACAGGGGATGGGACGCTGCCCTTGCCGCACTTGAAATGGCCGACGTCATGAAGAAACTGAAATGAAACGCAGACGTTTGGCACGGGAACTTTCACTTCAGGCCCTGTACAGCATCGATATAGCGCATGAGGGCCTGGAAAAGATCCTTCTGGACATTAAGGCGGACAAGGACCTCGACGCTGAGACGTGGGAGTACATGCAGCGCCTGTCCGCCGTGGTTGTTTCGCGGCGACAGGAACTCGACGACCTCATCCAGAAGCAGTGCGACAACTGGGAATTGGACCGCGTCGCGGTCCTGGACAAGAACATTCTGCGCATGGCCATTGCGGAAATACTTTTTTTTGAGGACATTCCGCCCAAGGTTTCAATAGACGAGGCCATTGAACTGGCGAAGAAATTCAGCACGGACAAATCGGGGCAGTTTGTAAATGGCATACTCGACCCCATTGCGTTTAAAGATACAAAAAAGGAAACAACAGCAGGAGAAAGTCATGGTGTATAACGAGAAAAAAGTCATCGGGATATTCGGGGCGCTGGTCTTCGTGTTTGCCCTCATTCCCTATTTGCTCACGGTCCAGCCCACGGTCCCCTTCTGGGATTGCGGTGAGTTTGTGGCGTGCGGTAATTCTATGGGAGTGCCCCATCCTCCGGGAAGCCCATTGTTTGTCATCCTGGGACGGGTGGTCATCATGGCCCTCTCCTTTATCAAGGAGATCAGCCTGCGCATGAATCTCATCTCGGTTTTTTCCGGCGCCCTGACCGCGCTCCTCATCTACCTTTCAGTCATCCGGATTTTCAAGATGTGGTTTAAGCCCGGGGACAACGCGACCCTGTGGGAACGGCTCATTCCGGTCATCGGCGGCTTTGCCTCGGGTCTTCTCTGCACCTATTCCTACACACCATGGTTCAGCTGCGTTGAATCGGAAAGTTACGCGTTTACCATGCTCATCATTTTCCTCGAAGTGTGGCTGGCGCTCAAATGGTTTGATTTCAAGGGCACGGCTGATGGTGATAAAATGCTCATTTTTATCACGTTTCTCGCCTATCTGGGCATTGGCTCCAGCCTGTACACCATGATCCCGGTGCCCTTTGTTTTCCTGTTTGTCGTCATGAACGAGCCGCAGAAATTGAAGCATTACCAGCTCTGGCTCGTCGGTTTCTGCATTCTTTCGATCATGTATTCCATCGCGAGCTTTCTCATCATTGCGCCAGTGCTTCTTGTCTACTGCCTGCTCTGGATATTCCTTGACAAGGAGAGCGCGAAATACATTAACGGCGTATTTATCGGCTTTTTCGGCCTGTGGCAGCTGAAGAACGCCCTTCCCCAGCAAAACGACGGGTTCGACGGCCTTGATTTTATCATGGGCCTTACCTATCTGGCGCTTGCCATTTTGCCTTTTATGGTGCAGGTCCAATCTAAAGTCCAGGAACGGTCCAAATGGTATCTATGTTTCTGGCTCATATTTGCGGCAACGCTTGGATATTCAGTCAATTTTGTGATGCCGATCCGTTCATTCCTCGACCCCATGATCGACGAAAACAACCCCGAAGTCGTCATTAAAGAACCCGGAGATATATTTAAAAAAGAAACGTGGAACCAGTTGTTCTATTTTCTTGAGCGCAAACAATACGGCGATGAGAGCATGGTCATGCGCATGTTTCACCGCCGCGGCACGCTATTTCACCAGTTTATCAACCATCGGAACATGGGTTTTGGCGGTTATCTGGTAGCGCAGCTCTATAATTTTGGCGACCTGAAGGAAGGATCAATTGAGCTGGGCGACAATGCGGGAAAGAGGGCCATTAAGCTTCTTCTGTATCTGGCGCCGCTTTTTCTGGTCATCTGGGCCGTTGCCTATATATACAAAAGAGAGCGTAAAGGGGCGGTGTTCCTTGGAGCGCTCCTTTTGGCAAATACTCTTGGACTTATTTTTTACATGAATTTTGCCGATGGGACCCAGCCCGAAAACCGCGACCTTGTCCAATGGGAGCGGAATGGCCGTATGGGACCGCAACCCGAACCGGTCCAGCTTGAAGTGAGGGAGCGCGACTATTTTTATTCAGCGGGATATTTATTGTATAGCATGTGGGTGGGTATTGGCCTTGCGTGCCTGCTCCATTCCTTTGCCCAGAAATATCGTGGACGGAAGATGTTCTCTACGCTGGGGCCGCTCATTGCCGTACTTGTCATGGCGACACCCGCAATCCCGCTGTCCATCAACATGGGCTTGCGCACCAGGGCTGATAACTGGGTGGCCTACGATTATGCCTACAATCTGCTCCAGTCATGCGAACGCGATGGCATCCTTTTTACCAATGGCGACAACGACACCTTTCCCCTCTGGGCACTGCAGGAGGGGTATGGCATACGCCGCGATGTACGGATTGTCAACTTGAGTCTTCTGAACACTGATTGGTATATAGCTCAGCTGTTCGACCACAAGCCGGTCATTACGATTCCCACAGTAGTGTTTGACGAATATTTCAGGCCGCAGCTCCTTTCAAAGGAGAATTTCGTCACAACCATCAATCATCACAGAAACATGCTCCAGAAGCCCCAAAAGGTGGTGCTTTCCTCTTGGAAGCTTGAGGTGGAGGTCCCGGACATTAAAAAGAAGAATTTTTTCCGGATACAGGACTACATGGTCATGAATATTGTCCATGGAAACGCGGGAAAAAGGCCCATCTATTTTGCGGTCACTGTTTCCGAGGGTAATATGATGGGGCTCGAATCCTATCTTTCCATGGAAGGACTTGTGTACCGCCTTACCCAGGAACACCAGACATCGCGCATGAACATTGAGAGGACCTTATTCAACCTGGACAAGGTATACCGGTATACCTTCCTTGGCCGCAAGGGACTCTATCTTGGTCCGGACAACGAACGGTTACTTTCCAATTACGCGGCTTCTTTTATCGGCTATGTATACGAGGAGCGCAGCAACCTGATGCGCCTCCGGCAGCAGGAAAAAGACCTGGAAAGCGGCATCAACGGGCTCAAGGCGGCCAAGAAGGTCGATGCGGCTGCTGTTGCGGCCAAGGAAAGCGAGCTTGCCGCAGTCCGTATACAAGCCGACAGCTTGTTCGCGAACATGCAGCGCGAGCTCGAACGGTGTATTTCAATCCTGCCCATGGATTGGCGTTCGCGTGTGCTCGCGGCGCAGATCTATGCCCAGGACAACAAGTACGACCTTGCCGAGGCAAAGCTCAAGGAAGGACTCAATCTTAATCCTGATGAATTTGTCTATGTTTCGAACATGGGGCTCTTCCTGCGCGACATAGGCAAGGAAAAAGAGGCAATGCCCTATTTCGAGAAAGCGGTGAATGTACTCGACAATGATCTTGCTAATGTCAAGCACCGTGAGACGCTTGGCATGGCCCAGGCTTTGGTTGATATGTATAAAAAAGAAGGCCAGAAAGAAAAGGCCGAAAACCTGGAGCAGAAACTGAACGCGGTGCGTTCCATGTATCAGCGGATGAGGTCGAATTGACCTCACCCTGTCAGCCTTTTCAGGCTGACATCCCTTTCCTAAGAGGAGAGGGAAAACAAAGGGATTCCATATTGTATGCAGCCATTTTTATCCATCGTTATTCCCGCATACAACGAAGAACGCCGCATTGGCGCCTCTTTGGAAGCGATCAAGGCGTATCTAGCGTCAAAGGCCTGGAGGTATGAGATTGTCATAGCTGATGACGGATGCAGCGACAACACGGAACAGGTGGTCCGGTCAATCCTTGGCGCCAATGGCCCGCTCATTTACCTGAAGGGCGGGCAGAACCAAGGAAAGGGAAATGCGGTAAAAAGAGGCATGCTGGCCAGTACCGGTGAGTTTTCCCTGCTTACGGACGCCGACCTTTCAACTCCCATCGAAGAATTCGACAAATTCCTGGTGCACCTGACTTCCGCTGATTCTGTTGTTACCGGCACAAGAAAAACGATTGGCGCCAATGTAACCAAACACCAGGCATTTATCCGCGAGAACATGGGCAAATGTTTTACCCTATTCACCAATGTCATTCTGTCGCTTGGTCAGAGCGACTATACCTGCGGATTCAAGGTTTTTGGCCAGGCCGCGCGGCAGCGGATTTTTTCCGCAGCACGCATTGACCGCTGGGGGTATGACTCGGAGATATTTTTTCTTGCCAAGCTTTTTGGTTTCACGGTCACCGAAGTTCCCGTGGTATGGGCCAATTCGGAGGCGACCAGGGTGAACCTGCTCCTCGATTCCGCGCGGTCGTTCAAGGAACTATTCGAGATACGGTGGAATCAGGCAGGTGGGAAATACAAAGTAGGGCCGATCAGAAAGAATCTATGTTGACCACATATACCAATCCGTTCAACCTCTCTACGGCCATCACCGTGAACCTTGAAATGGCGTCGAATGTTAATATCGGAATTTTCAGTGTTAACGGGAGATTGGTCACCGAGGTTGCGAACAGGATATTATCATTGGGAACTCATACCCTCGTATGAAATGCAAAAGGTCTTTTCTAGCGCTTGCTATATCATCCGTACTCAGATTGGAAGGGGGAACTTTTTTCAATAGGGCTGTGCTTCTTCGCTGACGTATCGACCTGTCGCATGCAGGGTATTCATCATGGCTTTTTAAAGTGAAAGTTTGCCGTACAGGGCAGAACTTTCTGCAGTATAGCGGATTTTGAAAGAATGTAATAATAGATTGTTTTCAGTGGCACTCTCTTTGTCAATTTCTGGTTGAAGCGGATGGTGGCCTGGAGGCCCGATTCCCTGGCGATTCCGAGCAGCTTCTTATAGACAATGACATCTTCGGGAACCATGGACCTTTTCCTGTTCACGCGCGTGTAGGCAAGCTTATAGAACAATTGCGTCGTGGAGGGCTCGTGTAAGAAAAAGCAATGGCCGCCGCTACGTAAAACACGGGATATTTCTGCCATTGCTTTGCCAGCTCGGCAAAGTGATGGGCGGCTGCAAAACAGAAAACAACATCCATTGACGATGAGGCCTCCGGGATCTTGTATGATGTGCATGCATACGCATTGTCCAATGAGACATTGAACACGTGCTCCCATTTCGGCTTCGATGCTATTGCGTATTCGCTGATGTTGGTCAATATGACCTTGAGATGCGGGAACACCTTCTTGCGCTCGCAGGATGCCCATCCCTGTCCGCCGCCAAGTTCCAGAACGGTTTCCTGCCGATTTGAAGTATTCCTTGTATCCGTCCAGGATGCTTCAAATACCCCGCAGTCCGTCATTTTATTTATTAAATTGTCAATAGGACCCGATTCCGGGCGTTCACTCGTCGAGTCTCTCCAGTAGGTGATCTCGGATAGCTCCCGTTCTTCCTGTGATTCCATTGGGGTGGTCTCTCCTGTGGTTTATTTCAGAAACATGAATAGCGGAATATTTCCCACGCTGCTCTGACTGATGAACGCAGGCTCCTTTTTGTATGGCCGGAAGAAACCAGTGTTTGTGCAATCAAGTTCTGCAACCGGCGGCATTCCTGCTGCTCTTCGGCGGTTAGCCCCAGCCTTTGGATGTTTTCAAGCACACAATGATACAAAGGCGCTCTGAGGTCCGGACGAAGTTTGGCGCTTATCCAGTCCGGGTTTCCCGTCAATACCTGCCATGCCTGAGAAACGGTTCCGCCGCGCGCATCATTGTTCCCGAAAAGGTTTCCTCCATGCTGCCGGTATCGTGTCAATGTTTCCGGAACATAGGTGATACCGGTTGTTTTCTCGGCGACCAGGGCAAGCCACCAGTCGTGGACCGGAAGCCCTTCGGGAAAAGGAAGGGCACGGTCCAGCAGCTCCCTGCGGAACATTGATGTGCAGCCGGTAACGGAATTTCTGAAAAGAAGTTTTTTAAACTCGGTCCGGGTCTGCTTATGGATCTGCCGACTGAAGGATGGGGCCACGATTGCGCCTTGATGATCAATGACGGATGCGTCACTGTGAACAAGGCTTGCGTGTTTAATTCCCTGCAGAAGCCGTTCGACCTTGCCGGGTTCCCAGATGTCGTCCTGATCGCAGAGCGCAACATATTCACCATGGCAGGACCTCAACGCGTTTTCGAAGTTCCAGGTCGCGCCCTTTTTTCCAGGATTCCTGATCACCGTGAGCGGTAGCCTGCCAGCATATTCGGCCAGAATGTCCAGGGTCTTGTCTGTGGAACCGTCGTCCGAGGCTATGACCTCTGTCACTGGTTTTGTCTGCAGTACAAGGCTGTCGAGCAATTCCCGGATGAATCCGGCACCGTTGTAAAGGGCCAGGGCAATGGTAACGTTCAATTACGCCTCCGTGGAGCAGGCAATGCTGCGGTACAATTTCCGGTGATTCTCAGCCATATCCTCCATATCAAACAATCCTTGGATCCGGTCCCGGCCTGCACGCCCTATCTTGGCCGCTTTCTCGGGATTCTGAAGCACTTCTTCCAGATTTGCTACAAGGCCGTCAAGATCTCCTGATTTGAACAAATAGCCGCTCACCCTGTCTTCGACCAGGTCAAGGACGCCATTGACTCTACTGGCAATGACCGGAACACCGTACCGCATGGCATCGACCAAGGAAAAGGGCAGTCCTTCCCAACGGGACGTGATGACCTCCACCGTTGCTGTTGTTAACTTTTCATGGACGTTCGTTACATGGCCAGAGAATGTAATATGGTTTTCAAGCCCCATCGTATTCACGTCCGATTCCAATGCGCCCCGCAGCGGCCCATTGCCAATGAATTCAATCTGGAATTTGAATTTTTTTTCCCGCAGCCTGTTCGCGGCTTTGACAAGCAGTTCCGGGGCTTTTTGATATGACAGCTGGCCGACGTGGATGATTCTGGGTATTGGCGGTACAACACGCAGGCAGTCGCCTTTGGTGTCTGGTTTCCGTACTCCAAGATAAATTGTCAGGCAGTTCCGGGCAGTACAGATTCCTCTCGATATCAGTGTTTGTCTGTCCGTATTGCTTACAAGGACGGTCATCCGGACGCGCTGTGCCAGGATTTTCCATGCCATCCTGAAAAGCCTGAACAGCGCCTGGTTTTTCATGTCGATGGTATGGGGAGTGTGTATAAGGGGAAGCCTGAGCAGCGCCGATAGCGCGGAACCCCAGACCAATCCCTCAAACCCGTGCAGGTGCATGCAGCCGGAACGGAGGGGCTTTGCCCAGCGCCATGCTTTCCATAGGGAAAAATTCAATGTTTTTGATATGGGCACGGCAAGCACCGAGTCTACCCGGCCCTGCAGCCGTTCCCTGAGGCCGCTGTTCGATTTCTGGCAGATAAGGTCGAACCGGAAGCCGTTTCCTGCGTTTTCCACGATATCGCATACGGCCCTGCCCTGCCCGGAAAAACGGGGTTCGAAGACTACTAACAGGATTCTTACCGGATTGGTCATTGAACCCTGTCCGGATATGGCTCCTGTCTGTCCGCGAAGAAAAGCCATGGCGCCTTTTGCCATGTTTTTAAGCTTTGCAGCTTTTTCCCGCTCGAAACAGAGTATCTTCAGCGCTTCTTTGCATAGTACTAACAGCTGGTCAATGGAAAAGGCGGGAAACTGTTTCCACCATTCGCGGATCAGTTGCAATCTGTTGCGTGTCTGGTAGTACCTTCGCACTGGCGAATGATGCGTGGTCACCGCACCCATCCACGTACGCTCCTGCATACCGAGCGAATGATGCAAAAACGCATGATTGTTTCGGATCACAGAGTATCCATGGTTGTTTAGACGCAGGCAATATTCGTGATCAACCATATCAATAAAAAAATCATCACGGAACCGCCCAACTTTCCGGTACGCTTCCGTATTCAGGAGATTTCCGGAGGTCATGACCGTGAGCAGGCGCTCATAGTACCTCGTCCGATCGTACGCAATCCCCATGGTTAATTGTAATGGAGCGCAGATTCCTACCGTGCAATAATCGGTGAGAACTTCACTGGCAGCCAGTTCCTCGATTCCGCCTTTCGGAAACCGGCTGTCCTGATCCATGGTCAGGACCCAGTAATATCCACCAGCATGCGCCATGTCCATGCCCTGGTTCAAGGCTGCGGCAAACCCGATATTTTTTCCAAGCCAGACATATTGAAGCTTGGGGCCAAGCGTCCGTACCGATGATGCAAACGCTGTGTTCTGGATTTCAGAATTATCAATAGCAAAGAGAGCTTCTGCCCAGTGAAGGTAGCTTTTTATATTATCGAGGACCTGGGCATCCGGGTGATAAAGAACCACGATGGCGGCTCCGGTAATCATTCGACAATCCTTTGCATGATCATGCCAAGAGCATAGCGCAGCCGGTGGATCAAAGGAAAGAAAGGATGTGCGAGAAATAAGTGGAGCTTTTGCAGCACCTGCACATCCGGTGAAACCATTTTCATGAAATCATCGATGAGTTTTCTGTCGCCCGCATTCAGAGACGCGCCAAAATGTTCATGAAAAGCTCGGACGTCTGAAATATTTTCATTGGTTATGGTCAATTTCCGGTACAGCTTATGTATGATTCCCCGGAGTAAGACTGCTCCCATTTGATTACGGGCATGCAACCTGTAGTACATGAGCGGTCGTGACACGTAGCGCCTGACGCCGAATGCCTCATTCACCAGCGCTAAATAATAATCGTGCATGTGAATGCCACTTGGAAACGGCACAGCCCGTTCAACCAGCATTCTGTTGAAAAGCATGTTTGATCCCTGAACATACCCGGAACAAAGCATTGTCGCCAATCCTGTTTTGCACGGCCGGCTGCCGACAAATGTGGTGCGTAAAACATTCAATCGCTCATCAGCGAGCATTGCATCGCCATGCACAATTACCGGAGTCCTTTTCCAGTCCGGTACCTTTTCTAGGGCCGTCTTTAACACCAGTATCTTATAAGGAAACCAGACATCATCCTGGTCGCTGAACAGAAGAAGGTCGGCCGAAGAGCGAAGGACCAGTTCCTCGAAATTCCGGACGCTGCCCAGGCGTCCCTTGTTGTCCGATATCAATCGAATGCGGTCGTCCTGCGCGGCATATTCTTCAAGTATGGTAGGGGTTTCATCAATGGAACAATCATCGCGGACAAGCAGTCGCCAATTCGTGAACGTCTGCCGGATAATCGAGTTCAGTTGGTCGTGTATATATGCTTCCCCGTTGCAGGTTGCCAGCAGAATATCAATATCAACCAACAGCGCTCCTTTTTTTCGCATATCGAGAAAAGACCACTAATGCCGCAAGGGTATATCCCAGAAAAAGGCAGCTGCTGAAACGGTTAAAAAATCCTGATGTTATGGAAATCATAAGGGTGTTGATAAAGGACAGAAAAATGAATTTGCCCCAGAATGCCCGGTTGGAATTTGGATCTTTGGATAAACGGTATGCGGAGACAAGGTACAATCCTGCAAATATGAAAAATAAAATGAGGCCGACGACCCCAGTATTATACAGGATATCCAAGTATTGATCATGGATTCCGTACCAATCGTCGGTTTTGTTGAAAAAAGGCAGATAAAGATGCAATGGGGCTTTAAATCCATGACCGAATACGGACGTTTGTTGCAAAACCATTAAAGATTCGTAAACGCGATATCCCATAGACGTGAATGGATTTATTAGTTCTGTTGGCTGGAGGTCCCCAAATCGTTGGGTTATGATACCCAAAACATCAATCCCAATTGTCACCTTGGCAATGAATACCGCACAGACAAGCATGGGAAGCAGCCAGGCAGCCTTCCGTATCAGTTTTAATTTGTTCGACGTCATCATGCTGATGTAGACGAGAAGGGCGACAGCAGTACCAATCCACATACCACGAGTTTGGTCTATGAGCATGGAGAGGCCAAGCATTGCTCCTGAAATTCCAAGGAAAATACGAACCTTTTTATTTTTAAAATAGGTTAACCCGATAATGCAAATAAGGAAACATTGGGAAAAGAAAAACGAGAGGTGAATCAATTGCCTGGATTCAATGCGTGTGAGCCCCAGGATGAGATGCCGGTAATAGAACCCAGCGGAATTGAGTGCGCCGCCTATACTTGCCAATACAATAATGAAAAACAGGATCTGGATCATGCGTTTGTGGCGTATATTCGAGCGCAGGATAATAAAGAAAGTCAATAGGGCATAGGCATATTCTCGCAGTTCAAAGATTCCGTATAGACGTCCCATGTGGGTTGGCGCCTTGAAAAACAGCAGGAATTGGTAACCAAGAAAGACCATGAAGGCGATTAAAGCAGGGAAAACGGACAGATGGAATTCAAAGGGAGATTTTTTAAAGTTGAAAAAATAAACAATGATAAATAGAAGAACGATTGGGTCAATGACATGAACGATTGCCCAATAGAGGAAAACAGCGGGTAACTTCTCTATGGGCATTAAAAGTATGAACGAGGCAAAAATATAGAGCAAGAACTTAAAAGGATCATTTAAAAAGAGCAGGCCTGCAATTGTTGCACATATGAAGACAGCGAGGCTGGGCGCCTGTAAATATCCCAAGAATCCCGCTACGATAGCGCTTATTACGCCCCAGAATCCAGGGGTGAGATGGTATAGCATGGATACCCGCTGGTGGATTTAAAAGTTTTGGGGCAGGCGCAGGATGCCGAATGACATTTCGCGCAATAGGACCGACATCCGTTTGTATTCATCAGGATTTACTGCCCTGTAGTTTACCATGAATGCGATGAGAAGGATATAGCCGCAGGTCAGGAGTTCAACGACCAGTACCGAGACTGCGACTATTTTACGGCGTATGGGGCTTGCTTTTTTCTGCGGCACATAGGCTGTATGAAGAAGCTTGATCTGGGGCACGTTATTTGCCTCATTGTATTTTGCTTCTTCGTACATTTTGCATAAAAATAAAAACACTTCTTCCTGAATTTTTACATTGCGTTTTAATTCAGCATATTCTTTCAGAATATTTGGAGCCTTTGCCATGGGGAACATGAATTCATTGTTGTCGGCCGAATGTATCTGATTAAGCTGCGATTTGATCTCTTCAATCTTGCTCTGCAGTTGCAGGATTGTCGAGTGGCCCGGAGGATATGTTTTACGGGCAAGGTTCAATTCAATCTCGGCCGCATATTGTGTCTTTACCAGGGAGGCAATGTTGTCTATGGTCCCGCCGATTTGTGATTCGGGAAGCAAGGCTTTGTTCTGTGCCATGTAGATACTGAATTGAGTAGCCAGACTGTCCAGCCTGCTTTTTTCAATGGAAATCCGGGACTCAAGAAAAGTTTTCATCTCCCGGGCATGCCACGAATTCATCTGGCTGTTGATCTCGTTCATTTTTTTGAGCGCATAGTTTACCACGGCTGCTGCACGCTGAGGGTCCTTGTCAACAAAACCGACTTTCAGGGCTTTATTGTCAGTTTCTTCAATACCGTAAGACTTCAGAAACACTTTAATAACATCTTCGATTTTATAGTTTTTTGCTTTGTCGAATCCATAGACGTGAACCAGATTGAGCGTATCAATAGTTGAGCGTATGAGGGGCTGACTGAGAAGGATTTCTTTGACATCGCGAGCATCGCTGCTCAGGAGTGAACCGCTGCCTGAGAGGAGCTCCATTGCCTTGTCACCGCCTATAATATTCTCAAATAAACTACCGGATTTAGCATTTGGAAGAATGACCCCGAAGGCGTAATATTTTTTAGGAAGAATGAATGTGATGACAGAGGAAATAAGAAATGAAATAATGAACATCCGGACCAGGAGCCATTTACGCTTAATAACCAGTTCAAGGATGTCTAAGATATTGATTTTAAATTCTTTCACGGGTTCTTATAAAATAGTAATAGTACGGATAAAAGACAAGATTCATAACAATATTTTTATTCAGCGTCAGCAGTCGGTGCGGTCAGGATGGAAAATAGTCTTTTGGCAAGTGCAGACCCGGTATATACATTCTCAATCTGTCTGCGGTTACGCATACGGATTGATTCGGCCAGGATTTGATCGGTAAAAAGGGCGTTCAGGTGGTCCCGGTACTCTTTTTTTGATTCTGCTTTTAGAATCATCAGGTCTTCCAGTCCTTCGGCACCGAGCGGAGTGGATATTATGGGTCTTCCGAACGCAGCAGCCTCAATGAGTTTCGTCCGGAGCCCACGCCTGCTAACGATTGGATTAACAAAAACTGTAATAGACCGGTAAAAATCGGCAATATCGGGAAAATCTTCTATGCACTCAATTTTGCCTTTGGAGGGGTTGTGATTGCGTATGGCATCAGGTATGTTTTTACCCCCAATAATTAATTCCAAGTCCGGCATTGATTCTGCAAGGAACGGAAAAATAGCGCCCAGGAAGTGGTGCATGGCATCAGCGTTGGGGGCATGCAGGAAATTGCCGATGAAGCCGATTCGCTTCGCGGCAGGAGACAGGGGAAGAAGGGGATATTCCTCCAGATCAACGCCGTATTTTAGAACGCTGACCGTGGCTGCAGGAAAATATGATTTGATGATTTCTTGTTCCTGCGACGAAATTGCGATCCATGCGGTAATGTGTTTCAGCGCTTTCCTGTAGAATCTAAATGTCTGCCAGTACCGGATTTTTTTCAGGAATTTTAATACTATGGATCGTTGTCCAGAGGCGGTGTTTCTCAGGGTCTCCAGTATTAAATCGTCTTCGAGATAAACAGCCCTGTTGATCGCCTGTATCTGGGGAATGCACAAAAAACTGAGGGCAAGCGGATATGCGAGCAGCACGGCATCGAACGGACGATTGTTGAGGAACCTGTCAATTGATAGCCGGTTTTTTCTGACCAGCTGCTGAAAGTCGATGGGGGAATAAAAAAACTTGTACGGCGCGGGAAGTGGCGGGTGGCACTGGGGAAGGAAAAGAAAGTTCTGCAGGCATTCTCCGCTTTTTTCAAAATCAGGTGCTTCCCCGGAGGCGTCGAGACAGATTGTATGCACATCGGCGAAACGGGAGAGTTCGTACACGAAAGAATAGAGCCTCTTTGCCCCGCCATATCGTGTTTCTTTGAACAGCAATAATGAAGAGATAACCAGAATTCGCATGGAGCCCCATCAGAAAAACATGTTCCGACAGTGATGAATAATTTATTAAAATAGTTAACCTCCTGCAAATATTTCAATGTTCCCGGCAGTTGGCGCTGTTCATTGACTTTGAATTTGAGAGCAATATATCTTTTTACGTGCAAAACCACCTGTTTAGGACAATTCAGTGACGTCTTACCATGAGCGAACCATACGGCGATTGAAGGCCCTGTACCGGAGCATGCGAAATATTGGTTTGTATGGGCGTTGGCGGCTGACGCGTCCCCCAGTCCCAGCCAATTCGGACGGTACAGTGCGGATCCATGTCGGGTGTGGTGACATAGATAGCCCCGGATTCATTAATGTTGACGCGCGTCCGTTGCGACATGTGCATTATGTAAAAAGTGATCTCTCTGATTTTCATGAATTTAGGGATGGGATTGTCGATTTTATATACATGAGCCATATCCTTGAACACGTCAGGCATGCTCAGCTGCTCAATGTGGTGTGTGAAATCCATCGCATACTCAAGCCCAAGGGCGTGTTCCGCATTTCTGTTCCAGACTTCGATCTGTTGAACGACATTTACGGGAAAAACGGCCGCGATATCAGCGTCATCATGCAGCCGCTCATGGGAGGCCAGGATTATCCTGACAATGTTCACTACGCTGTCTTCAATCGTGTGTTTCTTGAACAGTTGCTGACGGCCGCCCGTTTTTCATCCGTGCGTTCGTGGGATCCCCTGGCGTGCAAAAACCATGATTTCACCGATTGCGCCACCTTCACCCTGTCCATTGGCGGAATAGCGTATCCCGTAAGTCTCAACATTGAAGCTGAAAAATAAAACCATGAATGGCGCGCAACCGTTGGTAAGCATAATAACCGCATGCTTCAACGCACGTCCTACTATTGGACAGGCAATTGACAGCGTACGGTCGCAGACCTATCAGAACATAGAATATATTATCATTGACGGCGGCTCCTCCGATGGCACGGTGGAAATAATAAAGGGCAACGCTAATGCTGTTTCCTTTTTTATCAGCGAACCGGACAATGGCATAGCCGATGCCTGGAACAAAGGCCTTGCCAGGGCAAAAGGGTCGATAGTGGGTCTTTTAAACGCTGACGATGCGCTTGATCCACGGGCTGTTGAGACAATCGTTGCGGGAATCGGGACAGATGAAAGGGTCGTCACATACGGAATTACAAAAATGTTTGAACATGCAATGACTGACGTTGTTTTTGAAATGAAACCGCAGTACAACAAGGAACGGCTGGAGTACGGGTTTGGTTTTATGCACACCAGCTGTTTCACCACCCGTATTGTCTACGATATTGTGGGCGGTTTTGACACTAGGTACAGGATTGCCATAGACACTGATTTCCTGCTGCGCTGCATCAGAGCCGGGATACCGTTCAAGCCCCTTTGCAATGTAGTGTATATGCGTTCCGGAGGCCTGAGCGACCACAGGGTCATAGCGGCGCGCATTGAGTATTATGGGCAATTATTGCGGTATGGATATCCGCCCCTGCGGATCGGGATTGCGGCCGTACGTTTTGCCTATTTCGAGCTCCGCCGCCGGGTTGTACGGTTTCTCAAGCACGCCATTGGAAAAGCCTGATATTACTATGGAACCACTCAAGTCAAAGAGCGTTGTCACAAATATCAGCTACGCTGTCCTTGAAAAAACCCTGTACTCTGTTTCAACATTAATTCTGGTACCGATAGCCGTTAAACAGCTCGGGATGGATGTGTACGGGATCTGGGTGTTGTACTGTTCTCTCGCAGCCTTTTTTCTTCTGGCTCAATTCGGGCTGAGCACTTCGTTTGAACGGTTTATTGCCGCATATCGCGCATCAAACGACCATGAGAAACTGATGCGGGTGGTTGCAACCTCATTCTACTCCCTGTGTGTGATAGCGATAGTTATTTTTGCGGTATCGGCCTTATGTGCAGAACACGTCATTTCATGGTTTGCCGGAACGCAGGTATCGCGGTATCAGGAATTGCTGTTCATCTGGTTTATGGGGATCAACGCAGTCATGCTTGTGAATCAGATATTTATGGCAGTGCCGCGCGGCTATCTCAGGTACGATATATCGAGCTTCATAGGCATTGCCGCACGACTTGTGGAGACTGGATTGTCCATAGCGTTTTTACTGACCGGATCAGGGCTTGCCGCGTTTATCTGGGGATTGGGTGCTTCGTGCGTTATTTCTACCTGTGCAGGGTTCTGGGTCACCAGCCGCACATTGGGAAAGTGGCCCATTGCGCCACGTATGTTCTCGGGGAGCATGTTACTTGAGCTGTACCGGTTCGGCATTTATACTCAGGCGTCATTTTTCGCCATGTGGGCGTCAGCAAATATGGATAAGCTGATCATCAGCAGGCTTTTTGGTTCATATTATGTCGGATTGTACGATATCGGCACGCGTATTCCTCTGCTGGTCAGGAATACATTCAGCCTGATATTCGCTGTTTTGGTTCCGCGCGCGTCCGAACTGTTTGCAACCGGCGCCAGGAATACTCTGCAGCGCATCTATCGGCACGGGTCGCGGTATCTGGCGATCCTCTCTTCGGCCGCGGCTGCGCTGCTCATTCCAACAGCGGGCAGTATACTCGAACTCTGGCTCCGGAAACCGGCTGACCGCCTGGAAATATTCGTGTTTCAAGCGATCATGGTCGGGGTTGCGGTCCAATTGACAGCAGGGATAGGCAGTTCGGTCATCCGCGGAGTCAATAAGCCTTATTTTGAAACGATCGCCAACACTGGCATGGCCTTAGTGAACGTTGTCTTTTCATTGTCCTTGTGCCTGCTCTATGGCATGAACGGTGTTGCGTGGGGAACCGTGTTGTCTCTTGTGGCAGGAACCATTTTCTTTGAGGTCCTCGTGAATCGTGAACTTCAGGTCGACCAAAGCTCTTTTTTTCTGACCGATATTGCGGTGCCGTTCTTGTGGAGCCTGGCGTGTACTGTCGCGGGTGTGTTTGTCTTTCCCCTCCTTTGCAGCCGATTCTTCATGGACGTGTCTCCGGTCATGGCTTTGGCAGCATCCGTCTGCGTGTATGGAGCGGCATTGTGCGGCCTGACAGCGGTTTTTTACCGGGTGATCGGATATGTCTCATTGGGCGAAATAATCGGGGTATTCCGGAAAAAAATATTATAATTTAGCGAGGCATTAATGGAATCAGTCCTGAAAAGAATAGCAAAATCGGCCTGTTTTTATTTTGGAAATCATGTCATTGCCCATGTTCCTTTTTATTGGATCCGGCACTGTTATTACAGGAATATTCTGCGTATGCGGATAGGGCGCGGTTCTGCCGTGCATATGGGCGCCTTTTTCGTCTGGAACCATATAACCATTGGCGAAAATTCCATCATCAACCGGCAGTGTTATCTTGACGGTCGCGTTGGCGTGGAGATCGGTAATAACGTGAGCATTTCACCTCAAGTCATGGTCCTTTCCCTCACACACGACAAAAATTCTCCATATTTTGCCACAATACCAGGCAAGGTTACCATAGAAGATTATACATGGATCGGGTCACGCGCGATAATTTTACAGGGGGTGACATTGGGGAGGGGGTGCGTTGTAGCGGCCGGCGCAGTGGTTACCAAGGATGTGGCGCCATTTTGTGTTATTGGCGGGATCCCGGCAAAACCTATTGGCACCAGAAACCCCAACCTGGAATATACACTTAACTACCAACCCTGGTTTGATTCGGATATTTCCTGAGATTACGGACGCTAATTCCTGAGCGTGGAGTAGAAGAGAACAGCTGTGGTGAGCACACCAGTCGTAAGCGTTAGAACATCCTTGAACCGGTTCCACGCATAGTTCGGCGGCATTTCGGGAGCGAAGATAATGTCTCCAGCGTTTATTCCCCCTGTTTTTTCACCTGCAACCCATGCGCCTTTTGATGCCCGGTAGATCCGTATGTGGGACTTGAACGCCTCGTTAGAAAATCCGCCTGCAGTATTGATATAGTATGGATATTGTTTGCCCTCTTTAAATTTGACAAGGCCGGGATTGGCCACACACCCGATAACACTCACATCGTTTGTCTTCCACGGTATATACACAACATCCTGATGAACAGCTGCCAGGGCATATTCGCCGCTGGTTTTGAAGAAAACATTATTGAAATCAGCATTGATTTTTTTTGCATTCATCAGGAACCAGTCTGTCAATTCTGCCTTGTAGCCTTTGTCGACTTCGAGCGAGAGGTTGGTGAATCGGTCCCTGCGTATATAGGCGATATTCACATCTCCATCCTCAAGAATACCTCCTGCCATTTCAATGCATTTGGCAATGGATGTGCCTTTTTCAACAAGATATTGGCCGGGGTTTCGCACTCTGCCAGCCAGAGTGACTGTGATCTGTTCTTGCCAGTATGGAATACCGCCGACAACAATAGCATCCGCTGGTTGCATCTGATAGGCCTTGCATTCTTCCGGGTATGTGAGGGTCTGCGATTGCAGTTTCATACCATCGGCTGAATAGCTTGTAACGCGCATGTTTGATGAGTCAGCATCGGGTCTCAGGCCGCCGCAAAATCGGATAAAATCGAACAGAGATTCCCTGCGATAATCAGGACTGCCGTACCGGACAATGGACCCGCTTATGGTCACCAATTGGATACGGGGAGGTACAACAACCCGGTAACCTGAGAAAAGATAGGGATTGTCCTGAACTACCCCATTATTAAGAAAATTCTCAAAATCGTATGATTGAGAAGCGCCATCAGGAGTGTTCACAATGATATTTCTGAAGGAACTTGACTTATAATTCAGGATATCGATCGTTTTTGAGAACGCCTGTGACAGCACATCATTGAGCCGTACTGTAGACCGGAAGGTATACGAACCAGGCTTGTCAACTTCACCGGAAACCGTGATGATCACGGATTTTACCTGGCTAAGTTCAATAATCACATCGGTATATTTTGTTTTTGATCTGATCAGGGCAACGACATCCTTTTTTAGTGTTCTAAGGTCCTTTTGTGTTGGAACAATCCCGATCTTTGGAAGCAGGAGGTTCCCTTCAGGGTCCACGGAGACCTTGAGGTCGTTCTCCTGGACATTGCCCCACATGACAATCCGGAATTCATCGCCAGGGCCGACAATATAGGTGCTGTCGGCAATTGGTTCGTGGACCATATTCTGCTGCAGGGTCTGATTTTTCTGGAAATCGCCAAGGGAACCGGGAAAGACCATGTCTGAAGATGAGAAATCGGATGGCATCATTCCTTGACCCGCAATGCCGCCAATAGCAATAGTGACAAACAGAACAAATAATTTCATGGTGTAAAATTTAATAAAACAGCATAACTTTATTCAATCATTTCAATTGCGCTTGAAAAGGGCGGCCAATTCCACATGAGGGGTCTGGGGGAACATGTCAAACCCCTGCAGGTCCTGAAGCGCGTATGCATCACTGAAAAACCGCATGTCATCGGCAAATGATTTTGGATTGCACGATACATACACGATGGACTGCGGCGCGAGTTTCAGGATTTTTTTTATGATCTTGTTTCCCATGCCCGAGCGCGGCGGATCGCAGACAAATGTGTCAAACGACTCTGTCGTTGTCGCGAGCCACTCTTTGACCGGTGAACAGACAAACGAGCAGTTGGCAACATTGTTCTCCCGTGCATTTTCGTGCGCAAACCTGATTGACTCTGCCTCTGATTCCACGCCTGTGACATGGATACAATGGCTGGCAAGCACAAGACTGAGCGTGCCCACCCCACAGAAGAGGTCTGCCACGTTTCCGGAAACAAAGGGCGTAATATGTTCCAGTATTTTTCCAGCAACATGGGCGTTGTTCTGGAAAAAGGTGTTGGGCCCGGCCCGGTATAAAAGGCCCCCTATTTTTTCCGTAAAATACCCTTTTCCCATGGATTGTACTATGCGTCCAAAACTTGTTTCAGACAAGGTGTCGTTTACCAGCCAATTGACGGAAGTGGCAATACTGCAGGTCTTTTCCATGATCGGTACAATGTGCGGCTCTTCATTTGCCGTGACAAAACTGATCATAAGATCGTCTGTGAATTGGGTGACCCTGCAGACAATATAGCGCAAATAGCCCATGTGTTTGAGATAATCATGGTCTTTTATATCGCCTTGCCTGAGCCATTCCCGGATTGCGCGCAATGCCTCAGAGACCTTTGGGTGCACCAGATGGCAGTGTTCTATATCCACAACTTTATAGAACTTGCCGCGCTCTCGAAGCCCGATTTTCCCAAAGGCGCAGACAAAATCCATGCGGTTCCGGTACTCAAAGGCAATAGGCGAGTCTGCCACAGGCACGCTAAAGCCGAAGAGACGCTTTAGAACCTCCTCTTTTTGGCCAATCTGGCCTTGGGGATAGGGCAGGTCCTGGTATGCGCATCCGCCGCACAGGGGAAAATGGGAGCAGCGGGCTGGGATTGTGGTGTCCATCTTGGCAAAAAAAGATAATTTATTGAACCTTTCCAGGACAGATTAATATATTTATTGCACATGAAAAGCGTTTCCATTGTTATCCCCTTCCTTAACGAGTCTGAAAGTCTGCGCGAACTGTACCAGCGGATTACCGTTGTGGTCCGCGATAACAGCATCAACGAGTACGAGATCATTTTTGTTAATGACGGCAGTACTGATAATTCCCTCGATATTGTCCGCGCTCTTGCAAAGGACGACGCACAGGTAAAATGCATTGGCTTCAGGAAAAATTACGGCAAGGCGGCGGCGCTCTCCGAAGGATTCAAGGCTGCGCGGTACGGCTATGTTGTTACCATGGATGCGGACCTGCAGGACGATCCCGCTGAAATTCCCGGGCTTATCGCGGAGATCGATACAGGGTTTGACCTTGTCTCGGGCTGGAAACGAACACGGCACGATCCCGTGCTTACCAAAAACCTGCCGTCAAAGCTTTTCAACTGGGCCACATCGGTCACCAGCGGCGTCCGGCTGCACGATTTCAACTGCGGGCTCAAAATCTATCGCAAGGAAGTGGTAAAGTCCCTCGAGTTTTACGGGGAAATGCACCGGTATCTTCCGGTCTTGGCGCATTGGAACGGGTTCCGCATTGGCGAGAAGGAAGTGCAGCACCATCCACGCAAATACGGGGTGACAAAATACGGACTAAACCGGTTTGTCAATGGATTTCTCGACTTACTCACCATCACCTTCCTGCGGCGGTACACGAAAAACCCCATGCACCTCTTTGGCCTGTTCGGCATTCTTTTTTCTCTCGTGGGGTTCTCCATTATCGGCTACTTTGGCGTCCAATGGATCGTTGAACGGGAACTCCATATCCGGCCCCTTTTACTTTTAGGCGTTGGCGCCATACTCATGGGCATACAACTTTTTTCCATTGGCCTTGTCGGCGAAATGATCACCCACACTGGCAAGCGCGAAGAGTATCAGGTTGCGGAAAAGATAAATCTCTAAAACGCATGCCTGCCTCCACCCGGATCCTCGCCATTTGCCCTGTGGGAATTGGTAATTTCCTGTTACTTACCCCTGCATTGCAGCACCTCAAGGCGTGTCTGCCCCAGTCGCGCATCACCCTTTTATCTCTCAAGGCCGGAATCTCACAGATTGCCGGACGATACGCGTTTGTCGATGATATTGTCACGCTTACTGTTGCCAAAAGCAGGTCACCGGTCTATGTCCTGGGTTTCCTGAAGAAGCTTTTCAGGGCATATGATATCTCCCTGGCATTTTTCCCGGCGAACAGGGCTGAATACAATCTGGTGCCCTGGCTGGCACGCATTAAAAAACGCATTGGGTTTCGCTATGCGATAAAGGCAACTAAATCATTGGCCTTTTTAAATACAGATCTTGTGGTTCCGGATGAGAAGAAGCACGATGTACTTCAGAATTTCAGGCTCTTTTCCTGTCTGGGGTTGTCTGAGCCGGAAACCGTATCGCTTGTTCCTGTTCCCCTGACGCCCACTGAGGAGACATTTGGCATTACTTATGTTCGTTCGTGCGTTCCCAGCGGCAGTACACTCATTGGCATGCATCCGGGATCGAGCAGCGAACACGATATGGAGAAGAAACGGTGGCCGGTGGAGAGATTCGCCGCGCTCGCGGGTTTGATTTCAAAAGACCGGAACTCATTATATCTCATATTTGGCGGGCCCGAAGAGGAGGGGCTAAAACAAAGGCTGGCTGCGTTGATTGGAAAGAACGCACACGTTGTCACGAGCCAATCGCTTTTTGAAACAGCGGCTGTGATTAAACAGTGCACGGCCTTTATCAGCAACGATTCGGGCCTCATGCACATTGCAGCCTCATATGGGGTAAAGACCGCGGGTATTTTCGGACCAACCGATGATACCCGTACCGCGCCATTTGGGCCGAATCATCTGGTCATCAGGGGAAGGTATGATTGTTCCCCATGCTGGACCATTGCGAATGCGGGCAAACGGGAGCAGTGCAGGTTCGGCGATTTCCGGTGTCTTCAGCGCCTGTCAGCGGAAGAAGTGTTCATGAAGATCGGGCAGTGGCTTTAGGATTGGGCGCTTTTCCCCACAGGAGTTTTTCACGCAAGACTTGGAAATACGTCACATTCTTTGGCGCGAGCAGCGTGGTATCGTGACGTGAACGGGTAATCCGCACCTCATCGCCGCAGCGCAGCGGCAGTCTCTTTTTTCCATCGATATTCAGATGCATGGCTGTTTTCTCGTCGTGCATCTTCACGGTCACCGGTTTCACGATCGAACAGACAATAGGTTTTTGCGTAAGGGAATGGGAGCAGATGGGCGTGATTATGACACTGTTGAGGCTTGGATAGACAATGGGGCCGCCCGAGGCCATGGAGTAGGCCGTGCTGCCCGTGGGTGTTGCTACGATAAGGCCGTCACTGTTGTAGAATGACACCAGCTCTCTGCCGTAAAATACGGAAAGATTCAGGAGCTTGCCCAAGCCTTTGATCACCACGTCGTTGAGACAGATATCGCGGGCAGCCACGCGGCCTGAACGGACCAGTGACACGTCGAACATTATCCGCTTCTCGCTCCGGTAACGCCCTTTCAGAATGTCCGAGAGCTGCTCCACGGCGCTGGCAGCGGCGATATCGGTCAAAAACCCGAGCCGTCCCATATTGATGCCGATGAGCGGTATCCGCGAGGTTGCCACAAGCCGGGCTGCGGAGAGAAAGGTGCCGTCTCCTCCCACGGAAACAAGCACGTCTATTTTTTTCAGGAATTCTTTTACTTCGGCGGTTTTTACCCGGGGGCCTGCAGGCAGGCTGAATATGCCCCGGTTGAAATAAAACGTATGGCTGTTGAAGGCGCTGTATGAGACAATCTCAGCAATAAGCTTTCGTACCTCTTTTGACCGTTCAAAGGCAATGATGCCGATGTTCGAGAGCTTCTTCATTCCACGTTCCTGACAAGGTTTTCAAACTGAAAGTAAAAATCGGGCCAGTATTGGTCAACGGCCTCGGCATTGACAAGCGTGCTCTCGCCCTGGTTTTTGATCGCCGCGACGGAAAAGGCCATGGCAATGGCAGGGTGGCCGCAGGCGTCGAATTCCGCGCCGTCGTATTCGCGCGCGCCTTCGATGACTATGCCATCTTCGATTTCACCGGTTTTGACGCCCATGGTCCTGAGGTTTTTCAGGGTCCCAGTAAAGAGATCCATGGGCCCCTGCCGCAGGAAATCAGCGTCGCGGATAATGGTTTGTCCCGTGGCATAGGCCGCGGCCACGCATACGAAGGGGAAGAGTTCGCCTATGCCTGCCATGAGTTCTCCGGAAAAGCGGCGGCCCGCCAAGGGCGCTGAACTTACCTGGCAATCAAAGCGATCGCTGTCTTTGTGCTTTTCAGTTTGCAGCCGGCCGCCCATGCGCCGCAGAACGTGGATGAAAGGCGCGCAACCGCTGCTAATACCTTTTACCGTGACCGTGCTATGACCGCACAGCGTAGCGGCAAGGAGAAATGGGGCAGCGCACACTGCTCCGCCCGTAAGGGTAAAATGGGCGGCAGTGAGTACAGGCTGT
Source organism: Candidatus Raymondbacteria bacterium RIFOXYA2_FULL_49_16 (assembly GCA_001789205.1). GTDB lineage: Bacteria > Fibrobacterota > OXYB2-FULL-49-7 > OXYB2-FULL-49-7 > XYB2-FULL-49-35 > XYB2-FULL-49-35. The sequence goes on from MFYT01000019.1 coordinate 55,822, forward strand.
TCGCGCACGGTGATGATGCGCATGGACTTTTCGTCTGATTCCGCGGCCTTTTGTTTCTGAATGCGCCTGATGCGGCGTTCAAGTTCGTTGCCGTGGTCCTGCTCGTGCTCCTGTTCGGACTCTTCGTATGAGGCGCCCTGTTTTTGCACGGTGATTATTGCGCCGAATTTCTGCGCGATCGCTTCAGTCTCTCCGGGAAGGGGTGTGGTTTCAATAATCCGGTTTTGGCCGGACGCGGCGGCCATGGCGGCAAAGAGGCAGATGGTTTTCATTGTTTCATCGGGATGGTCGATCGCGCATTCCAGCGATTCGGGAGAGGAAGGGATGATTTCCAGTTGAAATGCGTTGTCCTGTTCCTTGAACTCAAAGGAAAATCCCGATGCCGACAGTTTTTTCAGGGCGTTGCGGAAGCGGCCGGTAATGGATGACGCGTTTCCCGAGATGCGCACGCCTTTCCGAAAAAAGAGGGGTGCAATCAGCTCGAGCGTTTCAGCGGAGGGGATGTTCTCGATCGCGGCCGGCAAAGAAGGGTCGCTGAAGCCGCCGGACCCCTGGACAATACAGGAACCGCCCTGGCGCGTGATGGCGCCGAACGAACGTTGGACAAAGGAAAAAAGCTCCTCAGCGGCCCCGCATTTGGGCGTGTTTTCAATGGTTGTTTCTCCCTTGGCAAAGAGGGAGAGCAGAGTGGCCTTCAAGAGCGCGGAGACCGACGCGGGCGGCTGGATCTCTCCGGATATGCCTTTTGCCTGATGGAAGGTGCGGTTCACGCTACGGTCCTTTTCTCGAGCCGTTTGGTCTCGGCGATGATGACTGAAAAAACGCGGTTCACCGCGGCGCTGTCGAGCGGTCCCTTGTTGAGCGCGCGCATTGCCGTGAGTATGGCTTTCTCCCGTTTTTCATCTGATACGGCAAGACCGGTCTTCTTTTTTATTGCGCCGATGCGGCGGGCAATGCGTACGCGCGCGTTCAGCTGGGCAAGCAGGACCCGGTTAATGGCGTTGATTTTTCCACGCCATTTTTCGATTGAGTGTTGTGCGGTGCTCATGGTTTTTTGTCCATTAGAAAATACATAAATTAAATGAACCGCAGCACCCTTTTCCAGTGGATAGCGTTGGTATCGGCTGACCAATAGACACAAGAGACCCTGCCCAGGATCCTGCGGCCGCTGATAGGGCCGAAGTAGCGGCTGTCGGGCCCTTGGTCCCAATTGTCGCTGATCAGGAAATAGCAATCGGATGTGACCGTGTATTCCCTGACCGGATGGCCGTCCATATAGAGCGCGCGCCTGAACCTATAGCTGGATGAATCATTCCGCGCCACCAGGAAGTTGCGGACATTGCGCAGTTCAATCCAGGTCATGGTATCAAAATTGAGACTGGCGTTTGTCCGGCGATACGAAGCCATGAGCTCAGCGAGCATGAGATTATCGCAGACCGCGCCGTTTACCAGGAGGTCGGTGGTGGTCGAAACGCGTACATCGGGGTTTTCCTGCCTGATGAGTGAGACCAGGCAGTCAAAGCCGTATAGTGAAAGGCTATCGGTACGCACCACGTCGTCTTTGGCGGGCACCGCGACCTTTTCAAGGTTGTCGCGCGGGGAATACCGGGCGTCGATCTGGAATTCGTCGCCAGCCAGGGCTGACGCGGGGAAGAGGTATTCAGCGCCGTTTATCCTGCATTTTTTCTTCGCGATTTCGACCATGTCCCCGGGTCCGGCAACACAGCGGAGCACGGAAAAGCGGCTGTTGTCATCGAGGCTCCTGAAGGCCACCACATCGCCCGGGGAGGGGTTTTTAATGGTGAAGGCGCGATGGCCGGTGCAGGGGACCAGAGGGCCATAGATGAATTTATTGACAAAGATGCGGTCGCCGGGCAGCAGTGTGTTGTCCATGACCGTGCCGGAAATGGAGAAAGACTGGAAAAGGAAGATCCGGAAAAGCGCCGCGACAACAACGACGCCGATGATGAATTCGGCAAGCTCGAGGGCCATGACCTTGAAGTCGCGGGGGGAGCGGGTGTCCTGGCCTGCCTCGTGAAAAGCGCTCATGCTATTCCTGTTCCCCTTTCATATTGAGCACCGCGAAAAAGGCCTCCTGGGGAATGTCCACGCTGCCCACCTGTTTCATGCGTTTTTTTCCTTCTTTCTGTTTTTCGAGCAGTTTCCGTTTCCGGGAAATGTCGCCGCCGTAGCATTTCGCGGTCACGTTTTTCCGGAGCGCCTTGACCGTTGTGCGGGCAATGATCTTTCCGCCGATTGCCGCCTGGATGGCCACCTCGAACATTTGGCGCGGAATAAGGTCTTTGAGCTTTATGCAGAGGGACTGTCCCCATGTGTACGATTTCTCCCTGTGGATGATCACGGAGAAGGCGTCTATGGGATCACCGTTGATAAGAATGTCGAGTTTGACCAGGTCGGATTCGCGATACTCGATGAACTCATAATCGAGCGATGCGTAGCCGCGGGACATGGATTTGAGCCGGTCGTAAAAATCGAATATGATTTCAGCAAGAGGGAACTCATAACTCATGCTGACCCTGGTTTTATCCAGGTATTCCATGGTGACATACTTGCCGCGCTTTTCCTCTCCCAGCTTCATGATGTTGCCCAAATATTCTGCGGGCACGATTATCTGCGCCGCGACAAACGGTTCTTCTATGTGGTCGATGACCGTGGGCTCCGGAAGCCTGCTGGGATTTTCAAGGAATTCGGGTTCTCCGGAGGTGCGGATCACCTTGTATTTGACGTTGGGGACCGTGGTTATGATGTCAACATCGAATTCGCGGTCCAGGCGTTCCTGTACAATTTCCATGTGCAGCAAGCCCAAAAAACCAGCGCGGAAACCAAAACCAAGGGCATTGGACGTTTCCGGCTCCCATGAAAGGGAGGAATCGTTCAATTTCAGCTTTTCCAGGGAGGCGCGCAGGTTTTTATAGTCGTCGGGATTTACAGGGTAAATACCCGCATAGACCATTGGTTTTATGTCTTTGTATCCGGGCAATGGTCCGTCTGCCCTGCGTTCCGCATGGGTCGCGGTGTCGCCTATTTTGATGTCCTGCACGTTTTTGATGTTACAAATGAGGTAGCCTGCTTCACCTGCTGCCAAACGGTCCTTTTTTATCCGTTTCATTCTGACGATGCCGAGTTCGTCGGCCCGAAACGCCTGGTCCTGGGCAAAGAAGTAGAGGTTGTCGCCCGTGTTCAGTGTCCCTTGGAAGACCCGTACAAACGCGACCGCGCCGCGGTATGCGTCAAAAACAGAATCAAAGATCAATGCCTTTAGCGGAGCGTCCGGATCGCCCAAAGGCGGAGGAACGCGTTCGATGACGGCCGCAAGCAGACCGGCCACGCCAGTGCCCTCTTTTGCGCTTATACGAAAGGGCTCGTGCGCATCGCCGAGAAGGTCTTTTATCTCACGGGCCACTTCGTCGGGCTGTGCGCCGGGCAAATCGATTTTGTTGATCGCGGGAATGATCGTCAGGTTGTGTTCCAGGGCAAGATACAGGTTTGAGAGTGTCTGGGCCTGAATTCCCTGCGCTGCGTCAACCACAAGAATGGCGCCTTCACATGCGGCCAGCGATCTGCTGACTTCATAGGTGAAGTCCACGTGTCCAGGCGTATCAATAAGGTTGAGAATGTATTGATTGCCGTCCTGGGCCGTATAGTCCATGCGGATATAATGCGCTTTAATGGTGATGCCGCGTTCCCGTTCCAAGTCCATGCTATCAAGGACCTGTTCCTTCATTTCGTATTTTGAAAGGGTGCCGGTTATTTCGAGCAAGCGGTCCGCAAGCGTTGATTTGCCATGGTCAATGTGCGCAATGATGCAGAAATTTCTGATGTTTGACTGGTGCATAGAGAGGAAAAAATAATTAAATGCAGGGCCTGAAGTATAACACCATCGTCAGGAAGTCCATGGTGGCGCGGGTTTTTCGTGAAAGACCAGATATTTCAGTGGCCAGAATGAGCACACAAGAGCCAATCCGCCTGCAAGCAGGCGCGCGGGCACTGCGTCAAAGCCGTGGTTTTGCAGCAGGAGCGTTAGGTGGTGGCTTGCAAGGCAGCATAGGGCAAGTATGATCAATGCAAGGGCTGATGTTATGGGGGTGTTCCATTGGGCATTACGCCGGAAAATGACCGCGGACGCAATGCCATAGAGGAGAACGGCTGATCCGGCAAAGGCAATGGGGGCTGCCCAGGAAAGCTGGGCGCCCAAACCTGAAAGACCAAGGAAAAGAGCGCAATTGACCAGCGCCGCCAGGCACGAAACAGTGACAAAGGCCGCAAGCTGCAAAACAAACGGCGCAGTGGGAAGATTGTATTTCAAAATACAATATACTGCCCTGAAACCGTCTTTTAAGCCGATCTTTTTTCCCTGTGCATAGGTACGGCCGTGGTAGGAGACGCCGATTTCGTACACGCGCAACCGTTTGTGCGCCACTTTTGCCACAATTTCAGGTTCGAACCCGAACCGGTTTTCGCTTAGGGTTATGCTTTGGATCACTTCGCGTTTAAAGACCTTGTAGCAGGTCTCCATGTCGGAAAGGTTGAGATCGGTAAGCATGTTGCTCAGAAACGTGAGGAGGCGGTTGCCCAAAGAGTGCCAGAAATAGAGCACGCGGTGGGCATCGCCCGAAAGAAAGCGCGAGCCAATGACCACTTCGGCTTGGTTGTTTCGCAGAGGCTCGATCAACCGGACAAGGTCGCGGGGATCGTATTCGAGGTCCGCGTCGTGGACCGCCACAAAGTCGCCCGTGGCATGAGTAAAGCCGGTACGAAGGGCAGCCCCTTTTCCCGAATTTATTTCATGGCGTATCACGCGGATGTTATTGAAGGTCTGAGACAGGCTGGATGCTATGGCAAAACTATTGTCTGTTGATGCGTCGTCGACAATGATAATTTCCAACTGTAAGTCTTGCGATGAGATGGTTTGAATACCTTTTGCGCAAGCCTCCAATGTTTTTTCTTCGTTGTAACATGGAATAATGATACTCAGAAGCACGGATTTCATTGAGCGCCTCCATTGTTGGAAATCTGGCGGCATCCATCAGTCTGGCGAATGAATTTGCGGAGGATTACGGCATTGAACTTTTTGGCTTCAGGTTCGACCATCACTTCGCACAATCCCGGTATGGTATTATTAAAGGTATTGATGATTATACGCCGACTGCTATCCGCCACTGTTATGCCGATACGTGGGATGACAAGATAGAACGTGTCATTGGGGGATGATTGGATGAAGGAATCTATTTTTGCCGGGGTAGCATACAGACCCCATGCCTCAGCGAGGATGTTGGGAGCGCCATTGGAAAGACATAAAATTTGTGTTCCAACACCCCAATCAGCCGTAATGAATGTCGTTCCTTTCGCATGTCTGCCCGCGAATTTTCCTAATTGCGTCAGGCTTGGATCCCAGCGAGGATCGGTTTTTCCATTTTTCAGTGCGAGATGCATGGAAGCAATTACTGGAATACGGAAAAGCAGCAGGGCGCATAGAAGGGTCAAAAAAAGAAGCGCGGCAAAGCGCATCCGGTGTATTTGTTTCAATGCTCCTTGGGCCAGAATAGCGATTCCCGCGTATTGATAGGGTGTAATAAGAATCCAGTGATGATATGAGGTTGTACGGGGCAACAGATAGAGACCTATGCCGGTCAGTATGAAGGAAATAAGGAAAAGCAAGGCGTCCTTTGAATATTGTTCCTCTTTTACCGTACACAGGCAGAGGTATGCACCTGCGATAAGCGTGCCAAAGAGCAATACCGATTCCACACACCGCGGAATTGGTGAGGGATTTGAACCAAAAATGAAAGTGGCGGTAAAGGAACCGTTCCCTAAGCCGAGAAGTTCCGTGATGTAGCGTATGATGCCGGGTTTTATCATGAGTATTGGATCTTTTATGTTGTGCAGAGAGATCAAGTATCCCTTTAAAATCAGGGATCCCGCATTGAGTAAGATGAGCGAACCACTTCCGAGAAACAGTCCTCCCATAAAGACAAGAAGATACTTTCGATTACGAAACTTTTTTTCAAAAATTAGCAGGAACCCAAGCGGTAGAAGTAAAACACAGGAGGTCAGTTTTTCTACAATGGCGATGCCGCAGAAGAATGCGATAAAAAAGGTATAGTACGGCTTAATGGTCTTCTGCCGAATCGCCCGGATGGTCAGACCAATGATAATGAATCTCAAGGAGAGCGCCAAGGCTACGGGACCCCAGTCGTGTCTTGTGGAAAGAAGGACCATCGTGTCAGTCAGAACCAATGTGAAAAACACCAGTAACTCAAAGATGGAAAGATAGTTTGCGGTGAGCAAAGAGAACGCCAAAATCCCGGCCGCCACCATGGCGATACCTGTCAGCCGCCAGCTTCTGACCGAAAAAAGACCGTCGTTGAATTTTAAGTATAAACCATAGAGCGCTGTCTTGAAGGCGGCATTGTAAGACATGTTCAGGGCCGGAAAATTGCCGGGGCCCAATGAAAAAAGAGTCTGGGGCTTTCCCACATACCAGAAGCTTGCCGTTGCTTGGAAGAGTTCGTCGTAGTACAGACCTTGACGTTCAATATGATGAGCAGATACAAAGCAGTATGCTATCGCACACATGATTCCCACGATAATGGCATTTTTCAGTCCGGCAGGTTTTTCAACAACCGTAGAGAGCATGGCCAACTCGATACAATTAACGTTTCTTAATCAGATGCAGGAATTCGTCCCTGGTGGGATGATCGTCGTGGAAGCTGCCCAGCATGGCTGAGGTGAGCATGCGTGAGTTCTGTTTTTCCACGCCCCGCATCATCATGCACAGGTGCTGGGCCTCGATGACCACGCCCACGCCCTCCGCGCCAATGGTGTCCATGAGAATACGGGCGACTTGCTGGGTCATGCGCTCCTGGACCTGGAGCCTGCGGGAAAAACACTCGACCACGCGTACGATCTTGCTGACACCGTATATCTTATTTTTCGAGATATAGCCGATGTGGCATTTGCCGAAAAAGGGGAGCATATGGTGTTCGCACATGCTGTAAAACTCAATGTCGTCAACAATGATCATATGGTTGCATTGTTCGTGGAAAATGGCGCCCGATAAAATCGCCTTTGGGTCTTCCTGGTATCCCTTGGTGAGGAATTCATAGGTTTTTTTCACCCGTGCCGGTGTTTTCAAAAGGCCTTCGCGGTCCGGGTCTTCACCTATTTTTACCAGCAATTCCCGTATTATTTTTTCCATCGCATACCTTCTTTCAGCGCTGAATTGGTCTTTTTATCCGGGCAGATAATATACGAATTTTCATCCATGGCGTGCGCGCTCAATCGTGACTGCCACGCTTCTGGCAAAACGGAGCGCGCCTGGCTTGTCAACTGTTACCACGGCCTTTTTCACCCGGCGGTCTGCCAGGCAGATTCGCGCTATCCGGTCGGCGCAGTGTTCCACAAGGTTAAAACGCGTTGATTCCACCATGGTGATTATTTCGCGTTTTAATTTTTTATAATCCACGGTATCGTCGATGTTGTCTGTCTTCCCCGGTTTGCGTAAATCGACTGACAGCGCGATGTTTATTACAATGCTCTGTTTTTTTCGTTGTTCTTCGGGGTAGATGCCGATAAAGGCACGCAGCGCAAGATCACGGATGATTATAGCGTCCATGGTGTTCCTTGTTTAAAAAGGCGCAGCCCCTGATCGCAATACATGATCTGGCCGGTTGCCTCGGATTCAACAAGATACCGGAACGCCTTGAGCAGGCCGGCTATAGTACCCCAGGTTTGTCCCGGCCTTTTATTGAAGCGTGAGGGCAGGATTGCTCCGGGCGCAATAGCGTTTACCCTGACCTTTGGGGCAAAAAGCGCAGCGCATTCGACAGTAAACTCGCGCAGCAGGCGCTTGCTTATGCGATAGAGCTGGAAATTCCGGTTGAAACCATCGATGTTGGCGTCGAGAAGATTAATGATAAAGGAACGAGGCGCGAGGCGCGAGGCTGGAGACTGTTTGAAAAAACTGGTCGAGAGGATAAGCGGGGCAAAGGCATTTACTTGGAACATCTGCCAGAAGCCAGCCTCGCGCCTCGTTCCTCGCGCCTCGTTCCTCTGCAATAGATCTCCCTTCTCAAACACTGACGCATTGTTTACCAACCCAATCAACCGTACCGGCAGTTTCACGCATGCGCGGATGAGTTTGTCCGGGTTTTTTGACAAGTCAGCCTGGATTGGGAAAAAAGGAACACCGAGTTTGCGGACCTCGGTGCCAAGAGACAGGACCGCGGACCGGGATGTCCGAAAGTGGGCGATAACGGCGAATCCCATGCGCGCACTTTCGAGCGCCAGTTCCCTGCCCAGGCGCTTTGCCGAGCCAGTGATGAGGATTGCGCGGGGTTTCATGGCAGCGGCAATGGGTCAGAATTTCCTGTTTTTCTTGTACATGACCAGTTTGCGGCCGCTGTCGAGAAAGACGGTGCGGGTCATGCTCTCTTCAATGCGTTTGACGTTTTTCGCATGGTGTTGCGCGTACAGGGCGGTGTAGTCTTTAATGGTCTCGAACCGGTTGTCCACCACGACCACACGGACCTCCTCGTGTGTGCACTGCCAGGCAATGAAGAGGCCTGTGGATTCCTCGGGCGCGGTATCGTGAAAAAGATCGAGCGCCTCGAAGATGGCGTACTTTGTTTTTTTGATTTCGCTGTCCGCGAACCGGTTCGCATCCATGTCCTTGAGGACCTTTGCGATGAGGGTCTCGAAATTGAGAGGATGATCGGCCCTGAAGACGCGGATCTCTTTTCCCGGTATGAAATGGGGCGTGAGTTCAAATTGGGTCAGAGCGTCAGAGTGGGTGACGTCAATGATGACCAGGGTCACATCGTCGTTGAATTCGTCATTGTTCTGGAACGATCGGGAGGTGCTTATGATGTTTTTTTTCAGATCGTCGAGGGAAGCGTCTTTGTTCGCGAGAATGGTGTTTTTCAGGCCTTCGATGCCAAAGCGCTCCTTTGCCCTGTTTTGTACGTCGATGATGCCGTCCGTATAGAGGACCAGGCGATCGCCTTTTTGAAGCTTGATTTCCTTTCCCTCATAGGTGCTATTTGACATCATGCCCAGAAAAAAGCCGTCAGTGTTCAATTCCTCGATTTTTCCGGTCGCCTGCCGCAGCAGCAGGCCTGACGGGTGTCCTGCCCATGAAAAACGCAGGGTATTGTTCAGGGAATTGTAGATAAGATAGGCGCCGGTGAGGTAGTGTTCCATGCGCAGGTTGCCGTACAGGTCGGTGTTGACCTTTTCAAACACATCGACCGTTGAGAGATTGCCTGGTGTGTGCATATAGAACGACATCTTGGACATGGCGCCAATAAGCGCCGCGGGAATACCGTGGCCTGCCACGTCGACCACAATGATGCCCCAGTGGTCTGTATCAATAGGGATGAAGTCATAGAGGTCGCCGCCCACGTCCGCCTGTGATTTGTAGTAGACGTCCATGGCAAACCCGGGAATGGCGGGAAGGGTCTGGGGAAGCAGGGCTTCCTGGACCTTTTGGGCAACCATGATCTCCTTCATGATCTGCTCATAGGCCTCACGCAGCTTTTCCTTTGCCACTTCGCCCTCGGTAACATCGACATAGTGTTCCACAATGGCATGGACTTCGCCGTTTTTATCGTACAGGGGGAAGTAGCGCATATCGTAGATATGTTCCTGATTATTGATTTTTTTCCTGAAGATGAGGCTGCCCTTCACTTTTTCGGCGAGGATTTTCTGGATGGGGCAGTCTTTGCACGAATCGCCGAACTGGTGGAATTTTTCGTAGCATTTCGCGCCGATGATGGTACGATAGTCGCCTTTGATCTGGTCCGCGGCCGCCTTGTTAAGACGCTGAATGGTATAGTCGGGCCCGATAATGATGATGGGGTCGGTAATTGAATCAAAAATGGTCTCGAGGTGGCGTTTTGCCGAAAGAATGGCTTCGTTGATTTCAACAGGCATTGAAGACCTTTCAGAAAACGTGGACAAAAAGGCCGCTGCGCAGTTTGGGCTCGAACCAGGTGGATTTGGGCGGCATGACCATGCCCGCGTCAGCCACGTTCATGAGCTGTTGCACGGTGACCGGATACAGCGAAAAGGCCACGCTGAATTTTCCGGAATCGACCAGCCGTTCGAGTTCTAATGTGCCCCTGATGCCGCCGACAAAATCAATGCGTGTTGAGATACGCGGGTCGTCGATGCCCAGGATGGGCTGAAGCACAGTGTCCTGCAAGATACTGACATCGAGGCTTTTGTACGGATCAGTGTGGTCGACAACGTCTTTCCGGGGAACCAGCATGTACCATTTTTTCGACAAATACATGGAGAAGGTCTCAGGGGCTGTTGGCGCCTTGAGCCTGTTTTGCTCCACGGTAAATTTTTCGCTTATTTTTTTCAGGAACCCCAACTGGTCATTTCCATTCAGGTCCATTACCACGCGGTTGTAGGGCATGATGGCCAGCTGGCTTTCAGGGAAAATGACAGAGAGGAAGAAGTTGTACAGTTCGTTTCCCGTGTGCGCTGGGTTTTTCTCGCGTAAAATCCTGCGCACGCGCGAGGCTGAGGCGCTCCGGTGATGGCCGTCCGCCACATAGAGCAGAGGCATTGCACTAAATGCCTGGGAAAGGGCCGCGATGTCAGCCGGCTCTTTGACAATCCAGAGCGTATGGCCAATTGCGTCAGGGGAGGTGAATTCGTATTCAGGCTCTGTCTTTGTAATCCGGCTGGTTATAGCGGTAATGGTCTGGTTATTGCCATGGATCAGGAACACGGGTTCAGCGGCCGCGTTGAGTTCAAGAATGTGGCGCGTGCGGTCGTCTTCCTTGTCTTTGCGGGTTTTCTCGTGTATCTTGATGGTTCCCGCGTCATAATCATCCACGCTGGTAAGGGCGACAAGGCCGGTTTGGGTCCGGTTTCCCATTTTTTGTGCATACAGGTAGAAGCAGGGCGCGGTATCGGGCTTAAGAACGCCTGATGAGATAAAACGCTGGAAATTCTCCTTTGCCTTTGCGTACACAGGGTTGCTGTGCAGGTCTGTACCGGCCGCAAGGTCGATTTCGGGCCGTGAGACATGGAGAAAGCTGTACTGGTTGTTGCTCGCGAGTTTAAGCGCTTCCTCGGTGTTCACCACGTCGTAGGGCACAGATGCCACATGCGCGGCAAGGTGTTTGGGCGGCCGAAGGGCCTGGAAGGGACGGATAATGGCCATGAAGGGTAAAATAATAATAATCGTGTGAAAGGCGGCAAATGAATAAACTGGTGTTTTGTGATTCAGACAGTGCGATGACCGATGGTCGATTGTTGGCTGCTGTCACTGTGGGGGAGACGAGGTTCAGCGGGTCAC
>MFYT01000020.1 GCA_001789205.1 Candidatus Raymondbacteria bacterium RIFOXYA2_FULL_49_16
TACGGAAAATGATGGGGAAAATGCATTGCGATTCATTGCAGGGGCGTCATTCATCGATAGAGGAAGCCAATTGCCGAATGACGCCCGTACAGATAAAATGCCCGCGTATATTGATGAATTTATCGCATGCAATACGGGCAAAAAATAATCCCATGATATGGCATCCAATTTAAAATTTCACCGGCAATCCCATCGATTGCGGGATTGGGATTACCGGACGCCAGCATCGTATTTTATTACAATGTGCACCCAGGGCAAAGTTGAATTTTTCAATGATAAAAGCACGCTGTATTTTGCGAAAAAATTCTGGAAAGAAATACCCGAACGCCATCCCCATGTAACGTTGGGCGCGTTTGAATTTGTGCATAATCACATGCATGGGATCATTACGATAATCAGGGACCCGAAATCATCGTTTATCGATAGGAAAAATTCATTGCAATCGGATGCAGGGGCGTCATTCATCGATAGAGGCAGCCAATTGCAGAATGACGCCCCTGCATCCAATCAACACACCATACCAAACCATTGTGAATCCGGGTCAATTGGTGCCATATTGCAGGGATATAAAATGATCACCAAACGCATGATACGGTTTGATACCAAATTCCGCGATTTTGATTGGCAACGTGATTTTTGGGACCATATCATCAGGAACCAGAAAGAATATTCACGGATCACCAGGTATATTGAAAAGAATCTGGAACGATGGGAACGTGACAGGCATAACCCCATTTCCCCAAATTTTACAGCAGATGAGATATCAGAGGCAGGCAGATTGCCGTGGAATACAATGTAAATTTAATAGGGGTGGATGCAGGGGCGTCATTCATCCATAGAGGAAGCCAATTGCCGAATGACGCCCGTACGGAAAATGATGGGGAAAATGCATTGCGATTCATTGCAGGGGCGTCATTCATCTATAGAGGAAGCCAATTGCCGAATGACGCCCGTACATTAAAATCCCCGAATGTGTTTTATTCGCAGAGGTATCATTCATCCATAATCGCATGCCTAAAAAACCGAGGGGTCTGCAGGGGTTGTTTTCACCCCTGCAGACCCCTCGTCTGTTGATCAATTAATCAAATCAATACATCGCCGGTGTTGTTCCCACGGGCCCGCTGCTTGAAGAAGGTGACGATGAACCGCTGCCGAAATTATAGGTCAGGGTTACATTGGCGCCCGCAGGGCCGGTGCCTGTCAGGAAATAAACACCGTTCCAATTCTGAGTGAGGACTGTCATACCAAGGTCAAAATGGCCCATGGTAAGTCCAATACCGGTCTGCCAGGCCCAGTTTACACCAGTCTGGGGGTTGGACTGTTCCGATGTCGCAGTGCCGCCAGTTTCGGTCCTGCTTGACCAGCCAATGGATTTGCTGCCGCCAGCACGCAGGGCGATCTGGTCGAATTTCCACACGCTCTTCTCTATGTGTTCAATACCGAGACTGAAATAGGGAAGGGTCGTGGTTGTTGTGGTTACCTCACGAACGGCTTCGGAAACGGTAACAGGTGTGGAAACCGTTGAGGATTGGGCAAACGCTACGCTGGCAATGAATTTGGTGGCATCTGTTGCTTTGAACTCATCGCCAATGCCAATGCCAAAAGCAGTGGTTGCAACATCGCTCGATTTGTAGGTCTGGTTGGGGGTTGTTGCAGGATCGCCATCATCAAAAGTTGCTTCGAACTGATACCCGCTCATAATAAAATCAGCGCCAAAGGTGGGAACGTTTGAGCCCATGTCTATGCTTGCTTTTACTGAAAGGGGGATATAACTACCTTTTGTCGCATTCATTTCTGATTTTTCAGTCACATACGTTACAACGGGTGTTGGAGCTGGAGCTACCTGGGTACCAGAGTGTTCCATGGTTGCGCTATATCCCAGATTAACATATCCCAGGCCGGCCTTGATTTTTAGTTTAGAGACATCCAGTTGGATGCCGGCATTTACACCAAGGGCGGAGAGTGATGACGAGCCAACGCCTCTCTCGGTAGTAGAGGTTGCTGCAGGAGGTACTCCTACAATAGATACGCCGGAAGAATCGACGCTTGCGTTTGAGGCTTCGTAGCTAAGATCGAGACCGAGTTTGACAACATCGCCAAGACGCATGCCGAGAAGAGCGTGGGCAACGCCCGGAGGGGCATTAATGGGGGCTATATCAAAACTGCCATAATTCGGGGCTACTGGCTGGCCAGTAGCGCCCACTTCATAATCATATCCTGCAGCACCGGCTATAGCACCAGTGTAGCCGTTTGCACCGAAAAAACCGGATAGTGATGTGTAGTTGGTTTTATTCAGCAGAAACCCAAAGCTCATAACATCGAGAAAGCTTTTCGATGCATACACATAATTATTTGCCACTCCCTGGGCCATGTCCGTTGATGCCGCGACTTCAGAGGGGAAATAAAAGACGTCCGAAACATCGTCAATGAGGTTTCTTCCATCGACCCCTGGTGAGCCAACTGCCGCGGTCCGGGCATTGCTTTGTCCAAAGCTCGATGTGGCAATCAGCATGACCATGCCTGCCAGAATACAGAGTCCCGTTCTTTTTGTCATACAAAACTCTCCTTTGTAGGTTAAGGTTTTTCTACCTCATACAGTTTTATATAATATAAGTATTGTGTAATATCAATACAATATTATTTAAACCCATTAACTTAATAGGTTTAAACTCGTAACTAGAAAAAGATACAAGAATAGCCTGGAAATTTTGTATTTTAAGAGTGAAATGCATAGCCAGGAATAAGGAATATATGGCCAAAGTACTGATTATTGGGGCTGGCGGAGTTGGGGGAGTTGTTGTCCACAAGTGCGCACAAGTACCTGAAATTTTTTCCGAGATCATTTTAGCCTCCAGGACCCTTAGCCGTTGCGAGCGTATTCAAAAACAGTTAACTCGTTCTATCCAGATAGCCCATGTTGATGCTGATAAAATCGAACAGGTGGTAGCGCTTATTAATAAATGCAAGCCTGATTTGGTTATCAATGTTGCTCTGCCTTTCCAGGACCTGACTATTATGGAGGCATGCCTGCAGACCGGGGTAAATTATCTGGATACAGCCAATTACGAGCCACCGGACGAGGCGAAATTTTGCTATAAATGGCAGTGGGATTATCATGAGCGGTTTAAAAGCAAAGGCATAATGGCCCTTTTAGGCAGCGGGTTTGACCCAGGAGCAACGAATGTTTTTTCCGCCTATGCGCAAAAGCACTATTTCGACGAAATTCACGCAATTGACATCATTGATTGCAACGCGGGAAGCCATGGCCATGCGTTTGCGACCAATTTCAATCCGGAGATCAATATCCGGGAGATAACCCAGCGCGGCAAATACTGGGAAAAGGGGCAGTGGGTCGAAACAGCCCCGCTTTCAGTGCACATGATGTTTGACTATCCTGAAATAGGTCCCAGAAAGAGTTATCTCATGTATCATGAAGAGCTTGAGTCTTTGGTAAAACATATCAAGGGACTAAAACGTATCCGCTTCTGGATGACTTTTTCCGATGCATATATCAATTATCTCAATGTGTTGCAAAATGTTGGCATGACCCGGATTGATCCTGTTATGTACGAGGGAAAGAAGATAGTCCCGCTCCAGTTTCTTAAAGCCGTGTTGCCCGACCCTGCAAGCCTTGGCATCAGCTATACTGGAAAAACAAACATCGGCTGTTTTTTTGAAGGGGAGAAAAACGGGCAGAAGAAACGGCTGCATATCTACAATGTCTGCGACCATGCCGAATGCTACAAGGAGGTCATGGCCCAGGCAGTATCATATACCACGGGCGTTCCCGCAATGATTGGCGCAATCATGATGTTGACCAACGCGTGGCGCGGCAAGGGTGTATTTAATATGGAACAGTTCGATCCCGATCCTTTCATGGAACGGATGAACATGCATGGGCTTCCATGGGTTGCAAAAGAAGTGCCCGAATACCTGCCCACACTTTACGATTGATCTTAACGCATATACAGGCATAGAAGTTTAATTCAAAGGGGAAAAACATGGTCGGAAAATTTATTGCCGTAAAGGACGCCTATATCAACGCCAATGTGTACGTAAGCAGCAAGATGACCATGAAGCCGTATGAATATCACACGACCGAACAGTACAACTCAGGCGCGGCGCCAGAACTGCGGAGCGACGGCGCATTTATCGTGCCCATACTGGGATTCGATCTTTCAGAGCTCAGAGGAAAGCGCATAAAAAAAGCAACGCTCATTGTCCATTGGATCCATAATCCAGTACGCGAATGGGATGTGGGTACAATCAGCCATAACTGGACCGAAGGCACTGGCACTGGCCACAAATCCATAAAGATCGACGGTGTAAGTATGTGGACGTGCGCAAAGGGCATACGGTGGCCTGAGAACGGTACCTTCCATGAATTTTCTTTGGGCAACCAGAATAGCAGACACCAGCTTGCCGTGCCCCTGACCGCGGGCGACAGGCAGGAGATTGTGCTCGATCCGGTCATGCTCTACTCGCTTGTGTATGGTGAGAATTTCGGCCTGCTTCTGTACGACACCCGCGCTGACGTATTTACCCACCGCAGGGGATGGAACTATTTCAGCAAACCCAAATGGCTCCATTCAAGGACAACCCGTGAACAGGGCAAGGGACCTTGTCTTGAAATCGAATATGAGGACGCGGGAACAGGACAGCTGCCGGAGATTTCCAGCCTTGAGGTTATGCACCATCCGGGAATCAGCCTTGAAAAGCGCGGCATCAAACTTTCATGGCAATGTAAAAAAAGCGGGATATTTACCCGGTTCGATATTATGTTGAACGGAAAGCGTGTTGACCGGTATCTTACGCCTATTTGGGACGATCGTGAAGGGTGTTACGAGGCAATTCTGTACGATTGCGCGCCCGCGACCCTCTATGCTGTTGAAGTAAGCGGTTGTAATCTGCATGGAAGCAGCGGTCCTGTCTTGGCATCGATTGAAACAAGCCCGGCCCGCAAACGGCTCAAACTCACTAAAGTTAATCCAGTCTCCAAGGAACGCCCCCTGGTCCTGGCCGCCAAGGGATTGAAGGTGCATGCTTTTGATGAATTTCATAAAATTGACCCGCGCTCCGGCGCGTTGTACACCAATGAGGGGCTGGCAAAGACCCATGCGAACACTCTGGTACGGAACAAGCGCATCACCTTGCGCACGGGTCTGAACGAGGCTGTGGGCTTCCAGCTTGTCTTTGAATCGGAAAAGGGCGGGCATTTTTCAATTATCCCTTTTGGCGAATCTATTCCTCCCATCCAGTGCTTCCGGGTATGGTATCACAAGGACAAAACGCGGTACTATCCCGACGCCTTGGTTCCTATTTCTCCGTCCCATTTTGTCTTTCCTTCAACTGACAACCGGGTGCCTGGCCAGCGCTTCCAGGCGGTATATATCGAAATCCAACTGGCTGAATACGGGGCAACCACCTACGATTTTTCATTGGCCGTGCATTGCTCAGGCGTGGTCGTGGGCTGGATACCGGTCAAACTCGAAGTGCAGAACTTCAGACTCGACGACAGCGCGGATTTTATTTTTGAGATGAACCATTACAATTCACCCTCGATAAGGTTCGGCTTGGGACGGCAGCCCCGGGCGGCCGCGTCCGAGGAAGAGATGGGCACGGACTTCAACTTCTACCGGATGGCCCACGACCACCGGGCCGACCTTGATATTCTCGCGTACAACGCGTTTGGAGAAATTTGCGCTGACGCGGCGCCTCTTCTCGAGGGCGAAGGCGCCTCCATCAGGGTGAAGGATTGGTCGCCTTTTGACCGCAAATACGGCCCCCTTCTGAGCGGCAGCGCTTTTTCAGGATGCAACAGGACTTTACGGATAAAACAGTTTTATCTGCCCTTTTTCGAGAATTGGCCCCTGTCTTTTAAAAAATATTACAAGGTCAATGTGAACGAGCGGCAGGAATATCTTACGGTTATGCACGAGCACCGGACAAAAGAAACCCGTATTGAGGAGGACATCGACCCCGTATATAGGCAGGGGGTCAAGAATATCATCAGGGAATTCATCCTCCACTTCGAGGAAAAGGGGTGGACCGATGTCATTGTTTTTTATTTTTTCAACAACAAATACTATTGGCGCGGCTCGCCTCACCGTGAAGGCAAGGATGTCTCCTCGTGGTGGCTGCTTGACGAACCTTTCTATTACAGCGATTGGCGTGCGCTCCGTTTTTTCGGCTCCATGCTCAATGAGGTGAAACGTGAACTGGGGGGGAAGGGTAAAAACTTCCTTTTCAGGATCGACGTGTCGTGGCAGTCGCAGTACCATCATTTTGACGGTGGCATCCTTGATGTCAATGTAGCCAGCGCAAAAAACGGGCTTGATAACGGATGGTGGTACCGCAAACGCTCGCTACTTTTCAACGAACGGTTCTGGAAATACGGGGAAGGCAATCCGCTCAACGAGCCTGACACCAACACCTACGCCAATATCATGCGCCACTATGCGTGGCATGGCGAGGGTTTTCTGCCGTGGAATTCCGTGTCAGGCAACAGTGCGTTTGACGAGGCCGATGTGCTTGCCATCATATATCACGGCATGCGTTTTGGCGTAAAAGGTCCAATCGCGTCTTTGCGGCTAAAAACCATCCGCCGGGTCATGCAGGACCTTCAGTACGTGCATCAGGCCGCGGTCAAACAGGGGGTCGATCGCATTGCGGAAGGACATGTTATCGAAACCCTGATTAACACCGAGGCCACTGCGCACATGGAAAATACACTGGCCGCGGGTTCCACCCGTTCAGCAATGAAAATCTGGGAACCCGCTGTATTGCGTGAAAGTTTGCGACGCTACTTATGAACCCATCTCCCCGCAAAGGGAGAGGGGGTTAGGGGAAGTGGGTTTCTTGAAATTAATCTTCGTTCTACTGCTATTAATACGGCTGACATCATCCGTGGCGGCTTTTGACCCTCCGCCGCGCCAACTTTCGGCCTTGCAGGGAGCCAATGTCTGGGTAGGGACCGATGGCGGCCTGTATAAATACCAGACTGACAATGAGCTCTGGAGCGTGGTGGGAAACGAACCGCTGAACGACCTGTATTTGGACGAAGACATGCTCTGGACCGCGACCAACCGCGGCGTTGCCTACGCGGACCTCCGGTATCTTGACTGGAAAGAGTATACGTCCGCGAACGGGCTGCCCTTTGATACCGTGGTGAGCATCCGGGCTGACCTTGATTATGTGTATGCCGCTGGCAAACGCGGCTGTGCGCGCATGGACAAGCTGGTTGAACAGTGGGTGTCTATTGGCGATTTTTCCGCCACTGAAGTACGCGACCTCTATTCTGATCAGGACAACTTGTGGGTGGCAACCGCAAACGGCGTCCAGCGGTTCTATAAACAGTACGAGAAATGGGAATTTTTCACTGAACAAAACGGGCTTATTGCCAGCGATGTGTACCGTCTATTTTATTTCAAAGGGTATCTTTGGGCCCTTACCAGCAAGGGGTTTTCACGCTACAGCGACAAAATGAAGATGTGGAACTCGTATGGGACCAAAGATGGCCTGCTCGATACGGCGGTGACCGCCTTTTTCTGCGACGCGTCCTATATCTGGGTAGTTACCTCCCAGGGGGTCTGCAGGTTTAACGGCGCTAATGAGGCCTGGGAGCGCTTTTCAGCCAACACGCCTCTCGAAAAACAGCGCGTGGCCGATTGCGCAACATCAGGAACGCTTTTTTGGTTTACCACAGACCAGGGTGTGTACCAATACAACGATGATGCGCGGCAATGGGTGCTGTACACTGCCATGGATGGCCTTGGCGCTGAATCGCAGGAACGCATCCTCGCCTTTGGCAGGTCGGCCATCTGCTGGAACCAGAACGTGTTCAGCGTCTACCGGACAACCGAAGACCTCTGGTTTAGCAAGGAACTGGCCAATGCCGGTGGCGGGCGGCAGGGTGCGCGCACATGGAAAGTATCGTCCGACGAGAACGGTCTTGGCGCAACAGCGCCCTCCGGACAGCGGCTGAATCTCATTGGCCGCGGCTATTTTAAAATGAAGAGCAAAGCTGAATTTCCCTCACCCGTTGACAAGAGCGTCATGGAATATATTACCGGAACACGGCTCGATAGCGCGGGAATGCCGCGGTTCAAGGACTTTATGTACTGGTGGACCAAGGCCCAATTGAACCTGAACGGCGATCTGGGAAACGAGCGGACAATGAGAGGAGCGTATGACAATACAGACCCGCGCGGCGACCTCAAATATGGCATGGAATACCGGGGAAACAGGGACGACAACATACGACGCGCGGGATGGCTCGAAAACCAGAAGACCGATTATTTTTTCAGCGAGCTTATTGATCCCACCTACATTGAGGGCGCGGGTGTTCGCACGCAGTTTGGGCAGGCCATTGGGGAAAAAAAGCGGCATCGGACCACTTCCAGTTTCTATGGAGGGTATCACAAAACCCGGTATGTGCGGGTCCTGGTCCCGTATAGAAAAGACAATTTTTACGAACTGAAATACCAGAATATCATTATCGAAAGCGTTGAGCTTAGAGTGGACGGCGATCTCATGGACCCCAAGGAATACAGCATTGAACGGACCATGGGCATGCTTACCTTTCAGGACGAGAGCAGGGTGAATCCTGATTCGCGCATTGAGATCACCTTTGAATACGAACCCTCCCTGACTGAAAACACGGGTGAATATATCTCGGGTGAAGAGGTTGTGGCAATCAACGATCACCTGGCAATGGGCGCGACAGGTGTTTACCGGGGAGAAAACGAACCCAGCGCCACGGGCGGTGCCATTGCAAAGAACCGGGTTTGGGCGGGCAATGTGAACGGCGAGATAGAATTCAAATCCAGTGACAACTCAAAGATTTTCAGGGCATATCCGGAAATTTCCGGGAGCTACCAGGATTCCATTCTTGCGGTAAAGCAGGGAAATGCCGCGCACCTGCGCATGAATACGGTGTACCACGACCTGCGCGTAGAAGCTGAGGCAACGGGTTTCACGCCCAATTATGAAAGCGTACTCAATCGTAATTCCATCTTCGGCAGGACAAAGAACCAGGCTTCGGCCGAGGCGGTCTATGACATCAGGAGTGACATGCCGTTTACCGCTGGTTTCAGCCGTGTGGCAGGTGAATATGGAACTGAGGAAAAGGAGTATGCCGAATACCTGGTTTCGCCCGCGGGAAAACCCTCGCTCAAGCTGGGCGGCATGCGCCAAAATATCCGGAACTTGGACGCGCTTCACAATGACTCTCTGGTTACGGATAGATTGAATGCCCGCGTAGAGAGTGAATGGGACGTGTCGCAGGCCTTGCTGAAAAGCCTGGGCATGAACCGGATCTGGCTCAATGCCTCCTACGATCTGGACATGATCAGCGATTCCCTGCATACCGGCGCCGCCGTGGACCTGGAGCAGGACCGGAACCACAATCTTTTCATGCGGCTGCGGCTTGCGCCCCACCAAAAGGTCCTTCTCGAGACCAAACAAGTGTACCGTTTTGCCGAACGGAACCGCGGCGATCTCTGGGAGCGTGAAGGGGAACGATGGGGGCCGGAGTTCATCCTTTTTTCCCAGGAGTTTGTCCCCGGTGTTACCCTGTATGGCAAGTTGAAATTGGAACAGGCTGAACAGAGGGAAACCGACGATACCACCAGCATACTCGACGAGTTCCGGTTCAACGGCAATGCGCTGCTGGTTCCGGGTGTGTGGCTGCCGGTTTTTAACCCGTTTCAGTTGAACATAGGCTACAACCGCCAGTCCGCCGACTCCTTGGTGCGCAGCGCATCCGCCGATTCCCAGGTCACGGACGATTTCGATTACACCTGGTCGTTGAATCCGTCGCTCTATTTTGGGCAGGACATCAGGTTTTTAAGCAGGACCGACATTTCACGCAAGAACGCCTTTGGCGCGCAGACAGGCCGGGGGCTTAAAAACACCAATGATTTTGAAGTTTATTTCAGGGAGAGAAAGACCAAACTGCTCCTTGAATACGACTTCACCAGTGACGATGTTTTTGATTCAACCGGTTGGAACAGCGCGAATAAGCGCCAATTCAGGGATAAGTGGACTGAACGCTGGTCCGGTAATTTCCGCACAGAACTGCAGGTAGCCTTTGGCAGATCTACGGACAGCAGCTATGCGCGCGACAATGCGTCATCATCGCTGCTTCTTGACTGTCGAACGCAGCGTTTTGTCCGCGAATTCCGTGTGCAGGAACGTATTGGCCCTGCGTTGTATGACGGCAGGTTGTTCGATTTTAGCACCTATCGGCAGTCTATCGAGAACAAGCTGGATATTTCACTCAAGGCGGGCAGGAATGTTTTTGTCAGATTGCTTCTTAATCTGACATATCTGTTCGATGAGCGGCTGCTGAAATACGATATGGCTGAATTCAAGGCCACGGCTGTTTTTTAAAGAGGCGAATACAGCATGAAAATGCTTGTTTTTCTTGGATTACTCTTCAGTATGGGGTTTTCAATGGAACAAACTGATTTTGTCTTTACACCGCAACAACAGGGCGGCTTTCTGGCTGTTGATTCTGTGTCGCAAAAAGGGTTGGTCATGGCGCTCTTTTCGCCCCGGCGTGAGTTCCAGCCTGTGTTGGAAGGGAACGCACCCATTGAACACGGGCTTTTTACCTGGGGCGGCCTTTCGCTTGATCTGGCGGAACTCGGGGGGTGCGTCCAGTTGAGGTTTAAGCTCTTTGGCAGCCAGCAGCACGCCATTACCGGATCGCTCACGCACCTGAAAAAAGGCGCGCTCTATTGCGCTGGTTTCAGATGGGACGGTTCCGCGCAAACGCAGTTTGAGTTTTTCTTCAACAGCATGGCCAATGGAGTAGAGGATTGGCAGCTGCCGGGTCTTTTTGGCGCCACTACGGCAGGACGGGAATATGCGCTTGGTAATTCGAGCGATATTGACCTGAAGGAGGTCCGAATTTACAATAGAGACGTTTCTTTAGTTGAAATTGCCAAAATAAATAAAATCAATGGATTGGCGAGTATAACCTCAGAAGCGCGTCCAGCAAAGACAAAGCTTTTTTCAACCAAGAACCTGAAACTCGCCACAGTGTATTCATGTTCGCTGGCACATGAGGGCGACCTTTCAGATTGGGTGTTGGAAGGAGGAGGAGTTTGCGAAATTGCCGGTAAAAAGCTTGTTATGGCCGCGGAGAATGGCAGTCATCAGGTGCTCTGGAACAAAACCGACATGCCCTCTGACTTTCTCGCTGAATGGAAGTTTACCCATACTGTTGACCAAGGGCTTGCCATTGTTTTTTTCTGCGCAAAGGGCAAAAAGGGCCAGGATATTCTGACTGGCGGTCTTAAACCGCGCACAGGCGATTTCAAGGAGTATCACCACGGTGATTTCAACTGTTATCATATAAGTTATTATGCGTGGGGCCGGACCACCTGCAACCTTCGCAAGAATTACGGCATGTATCTGGCGGCAGTTGGCAATGATCTGGTTTCAGCTGTTCCAGCGGGCAAAGAGGTGAAAATTTCACTGTTGAAAATGGGAAGCCATATTACCCTTGCGGTAAATAAAACGATCGCGCTTGAATATGACGACGACGGATCACGTTTTGGTCCTGTGCTTGGCGCGGGAAAAATAGGCCTGCGTCAGATGGAGCATACGGGCAAGGCGTATTATCGTGATTTTACCGTGTATCGGGTGGATTAAAGGTGGTTAGAAATGTATTTATTTGATAGACGCTTATGAAAAAAATGAACAGACGTGTTTTTGCCAGCCGGGCAGTGCAGGGGCTGGCTGCCGCGGCCCTTGCGGCAGCGTGTGACAAGCGGAGCGTTTCGCCCGATGTGCGCGCGCCGTCCGCGCCTGCGGGTTTGGCGGCGCAGGCAGGGGATGAGAGAGTGACCCTTGCATGGGAGGCGCATGATCTTACGGATGTCACGGGCGCGCTGTCAGAAAAAGCCATTGCGGGATACAATATCTATCGCGACCGGCTTTTTTCAACGCCAATCAACACTCAACTTATTCAAGGTACACGCTATGGGGACGCTGCTTTGGAAAACGGCATGGCGCATGAATACCAGGTTTCAGCGGTTGATGCCAGCGGCAACGAGAGCGCGCTTTCAAATGCTGTGACCTGCACACCCTTGCTCCCCCTCACCGCGGCAGTTGATAATGGGGCGATCAGACTCGACTGGACGCCTGACAGTTTAATCATACGCGATGGCTATGATATTTACCGCAGCACAAACCTTGACACCGGGTTTGTCAAAATAAACAGCAATGGCCTGGTCTCCGGCATTTCGTTCCGTGATGGTTCGGTGGACGACCAAGTCCGGTATTATTACTATGTGGTCCCTGTACAGGCCGCAATCCAAGAAAACCGGTCAATGCTTGCTTTTGCCGTGAGTGGCGTACCGAGCTGGATATGTACCATTACCAATAGCCTGGCAAGTTCAGGCAGCAACATCAGCGGCCCTGTTGTCGAAGAGATGCTCCATACGGCTGTCTGTCAGATGACGGGCCATGCCGCTATTGGCCAGGCCTTTGAATCACTTTTTCCCGGACTTACGGCAACGTCCATTATCGGGGTCAAGATAAACTGCCTTGCCGGCGCAATGCTCAGTACGCATCCGGCTGTTGTCAATGCCATTATCAGCGGTCTCACCAGCATGCTTAATGGCACTTTTCCTCCATACAACATCATTGTGTTCGACGACCGCATGGAGAGCATGATTATCGCGGCTGGTTATACGCTCCAGAACACAGCGGGACAGGTCAGGTATGTAACCACGCAAGACAGCTGGTCTGCGGAGACCTATGCGATCAAAGGCACGAACCAGCACCTGAGCTGTATGGTTCAGCAGGCCGATTATCTGATCAATGTTCCGGTGCTCAAAGACCACAACCAGGCGGGCATCACTTTTGCGCTTAAGAATTTTTACGGCATTGTGAGTAGTCCGGGCAGCCTTCACGATGATAAATGCAGCCCCATGATTGCGGAGGTCTATGCGCTTGCTGCGTCTAAGGTAAAGCTCATTGTGGGCGATGCGATCTTTGCCGCTCATCGGGGCGGTCCCAGTACAATGGCCACTTTTGCGCCCAATACGCTTGTTATAGGTACAGACCCTGTTGCCACGGACGTGGAAGCGCTGCGCATAATCAACGAACAGCGCGTTGCTACCGGCATGGCCCTCATTGCCATGGACGCGACAGGCGATGCGCGCCATATCTCGGTCGCGGCCGGCCAGCCGTATGTATTGGGAGACCCGCTTTTAGTAAAGGTGATTTTATGAAAAAACACTGCGCGGTCTTTATCGCCGTTGTTTTCTGCTCTTATTTTTTCATGGGAGGCGGGTGCAGAAAAAGCGTTGATCCTGGAGCCGGATCTGATCCCGCGGAC
Organism: Candidatus Raymondbacteria bacterium RIFOXYA2_FULL_49_16; assembly: GCA_001789205.1. Lineage (GTDB taxonomy): Bacteria > Fibrobacterota > OXYB2-FULL-49-7 > OXYB2-FULL-49-7 > XYB2-FULL-49-35 > XYB2-FULL-49-35. The sequence continues at coordinate 13,355 of MFYT01000020.1, forward strand.
ATGCTGCCCGCGGACAATGATATCAGCGGTTTTGTAAAAAAAGGATCGCCCGCGGTCATGACCGACTATCAGACCATCATGGACGCCATTGACGGGGCAGCTGAAAAATATATCGATTATGGTTTTGTCGAGGGCGTGCAGCAGCTCTATGGCAATGGCGCGGTCAATGTGGATGTGCAGATATTCAACCACGGCAGCACGGAAAACGCCACGGGCATTTTCCAGGAATTATATCCGCCCTCCGCCGAAACAATCACCCAGGGTGAGGGGCTTGAAATCATTGTAGACCATTCACGCCTTCTTAATTATTCCATCCTGTACCGGAAAGGGCGGATGTTCATGCAAATCAATACAACGGAAAAGAGCGATTTTGCTCTGAATATGGCAAAACAGTTCTGCTACAACATTGATTCAAAGATAGAAAGCGCCGAATGATCCGGCTGCTATTTTTTGAAACACGGCCGAAATTTCTTCTTCTCCCTTTTGCGGTCGTTTTTTTAGGTTCGGCCATTGCCAAGTTTCATGGATACACGCATCCCGCATGGTCCTTGCTCTGTCTGGCAGGGCTCTTGTTGCTTCATATCAGCACCAATGTATTAAACGATTATTTCGACTATAAAAGTGGCATTGATCAGCGGACCACGCCTACGCCTTTTAGCGGCGGGAGCGGGTATATCATATCCGGAGTCATGAAACCGGCCCAGGTACTATGGTTTGGGGTCATCGCATTCAGTCTTGCGCTGCCAATAGGAGCCTATTTTGTTTATATGGCCGGGTTAAAAATACTCTGGATATTTGTTCTTGGGGCCATTGTTGTCCTTTTTGGAACCAGCCATCTCACGCGGCTGGGTTTTGGCATTGCCGAAATGGCCGCAGGACTGGGTCTGGGCCTGCTTCCGGTCTTTGGCACATCCCTTATTCTGCAGAGCCATGCGTCCCCGGCAGCCCTATATGCGAGCGTGCCTTCAGGTTTTTTGGCCTTCAATCTTCTGCTCTTGAACGAATTCCCGGATGTTCAGGCTGATGCTGCTGGCGGAAGGCATACCCTTGCCATTGAGCTTGGATTGTCGCGCAGCGCCTTCCTATACGCGGGTGTGGCCATTGCTGTCTTTGGCTGGATAGGAGTGGGTGTTGCGTTGGGATTCATGCCCAAGGCCGCGCTGGCCTGTTTTCTTTTTACGCCCGTGAGTTTTGCGGCGATACAAGGAGCGTTTGCCCACGCCAGCCGCGAGCGGCTTCTCAAGGCAATGGGCGCCAATATCGCCGTGACCCTGGGCGTTCAATTCTGTCTTGCCTTGAGCTTTTTCTATCAGCTCTGACGATTAGCTGATTTTTCGCACTCCCCCCCCTCGGACAATCGCTAAATCCTTCGAAATTCCA
>MFYT01000021.1:0-53714 GCA_001789205.1 Candidatus Raymondbacteria bacterium RIFOXYA2_FULL_49_16
CGCAAGGTAACATCGCCGTTCAACCCGACGCCGCACCCGAACCATGTTTCTACATGGATCGGGTTTAATGCGGCGCAGGTTAACGGCGACGGCGTTGCCTTGACGTTATGCCACCGATATGGCTTGCAAAAGCTTGAAAACAATGAATATAAATGCAATTTATTTATGCGCCACGGAATGGCTGAAAAAAGCGTGAACAAGCTTTTCCAATCCATGTGGCATACGCAAGGCAACAGATGTTCTCTTGCTGACGCGGGTGAAGCCGCGCAGCAAAGCATATTCACCGGAACAAACGCCTCCAAAGCGGGAAACGTGGGCATGGTCGGCGTTTCAATGGCAATTTTAATGCTCACAAAAAGCTTGAGAAATAATGGGTATAATATGATGGACAAATGTATATTACTTGCAGACTATTGGGGTGCCAATGAATAAAACCATCAAGAAATTGCAGTGCCCCGAATTGCCCACCGTCGTGGCGGGCGGCAAATACATTTAAGGTATCAATAGATTGCAAATAAATTATGGATTTAACTTTCAAAATACATCAAACAAAAGCTGAAGAGATGGATCAATTATTAAAAGACATTATCAATTCTAACGATATCTTTAAAATTCACCTCGATCTACAAAATTATTACGTTCGTAAATCCCAATTATTAAAGGACGCTGGTAAAACTACCGAAGCGGAATTATCAAATTTAGAATCGCTGTCGTTCGTTGGCGAGTTCAACCAGATACTCACAAATCCAAGAGAAAAATACGGCATTTATATTATCTGGGGTGCGCCACCTGATAATCAGTCTCTTAATTGGCAGAGTACTTCTGAAGAAGGTTTTTACCATCTTTGGTGTTTGTGCAATTCTGCAACCATACCTCCAATAATCAAAATACACCATTTGACCATTTTATGGGAATGCAAAAAACTCTGGGCAGGCAAAAAACCTGAATTGCCAAAACCAATTGATGTTGCAGTTTTACTCATTAATAATTTAATAGACGTTGCCAATTGGATTAAGTCCCTCGATATTGACCCACTACTGAAGGGAATGGAATTAACCCGTTACCTAAATATTTCAGTCTTTTTAGCTTCTATTATTGGGCGAGATAACCTAATGACTAAAATTAGAACTGTTTTACAAGATAACTCAACGATTCTAATTGATACGGCCCCGCATTGGGCTCTTGCGTTAGTAGAATTAGAACTTCATTTGGCATCAAATAAAAAGGTGCGCAATGAAACCGTTGTTAGTAATGAACGGCTGACAGAAATCGAAATAGAAATTGACAGTATTTATCAAAGCCTGAAGCATAAAAATGATATAATGAATTTAAAAGAAGCAATCGATATAAAATCACGTCTTGATAAAATTATCGGTAAAGTAAGTGATGCAAAAGATATTTTTAATAGAAAAGGTGACGCATGTTCCGAATACGCAAAAAAGGCAGACTCAGGTCTTGCATCACATGTTTATTGGAAAGAAGCGGCAACTTATTATCAATCTGCTGGAAACCAAGAAAAACTACGTATCTCATTAGAAGAAGCTAGAAAAGCTATTGAAAAAGCCGATGAAAATGGAGAATTTAAAGAAATACGGGTTGAATTGAAAGTTGACGAGAAAGATATTAAAAAGGCGATTGAACCTTTTTTCAGAGGGATAAATAATCCGGCTGAAACATTATTCCGCATTTCCCAACGACTGTTTGCGACATCACTTGAAAAAACTACTTCTAATGTCACAGAAAAACCGACAAAATCGCTCGTTTCTCAGCTTTTTCCAACAATACCTATGGTTGATGACAGATCCCTTTCTTCCTTAGCACCAGATACGCTTGAACAGGATTTGTATGAATCAAAAAAGTCTCTGATGCATGAGATAGAAATTGCAAGCGCCCTTTATCTCGTGGAAATAATTCGAAAAACCATAGAAGATTTTGAATTATCCGAAGTTCATATACTAACCGCATTTGGGCAGAGTCCATTTATCGACAGAGAGGATATACCTTTCCTGGAAGCTGCGGTGAATCGATTTATTCAAGAAGATTATTTGAGCTTCATTCATGTTCTTCTGCCAAGAATTGAACAAATAATAAGAAGATTACTAAAAGCAGCTGGTGCTAAGATTACCACACTTGAAGGTGGGGCCTTGAAAGAAAAAACTCTCGGACAACTTATCCGATCTGCCTATGCTGATGATATTTTACCAAAATCGTTCGCTCTATTTTTCCAGGCCACATTGACAGAAGAATGGGGATATAATCTTCGAAACAGAATGGCACATGGCTTATTAAAACAGGATGAGTGTTCCTTCAAGACGGCCGTGCGTGTTTTGCACATAGCGCTTGTAGTTACTGGTTTAAGATTGATTTCAAATTAACTTAATATCAAGGATAGTTTAGACATTATATTTCGCGAAGAGCTTTATGAATTTATTTAGAAAATTACTGAAGGAGTGGCGCATGGCAAATAGAGTACTGTTTTTTCTGCTTGGAATATTTATTGGGACCTCAATGCCCGCTAATATAACAGAACTTTCAAAAAATACCGTTGCTTTAAACACACTTGATGCAAAAGGCATAACAAAGAACGAAGCAGATGTTCTTACTTCAAAACTGCGGAGCGAATTAATTGCCACAGCCGGTTTTACCGTGTTAGAACGTGATAAAATGGATGAAATATTAAAGGAACAGGGATTTCAACAGACGGGCGCATGTACCCAATCCGAATGCCTTGTTGAAATGGGACAGCTTCTCGGCGTTACGCATGTCATAGCCGGTTCCTTGGGTAAAATCGGTGAAACTTATTCTATAAATGTTCGGCTGATTTCAGTAAAGACAGGCGCAATTGTTCGTGATGTTTCGCAAACTTACAAAGGCAGCATAGACGATGTTTTAACCAGCCAAATGAACATCGTTGCAAAAAAACTCGCTGGCATAAAGGTGGAAGAAAAGAAAAACCGAACCTGGTTATGGATTACTTTAGGCATTGTTGGGGTAGCTGGCGCAGGAACTGCTTATGCCGTTTTGAGTAAAGATGATAAACCAATTGACCAGACTCCAGATAAAACTGCCTTTGACCTTGATGTGAACTGGTAAGGGAGGTTATGAATGCGTAGAACATTATTTATTGCAGTAGCCCTAACGGTCGTCAGTTTTCTTTTATACTGTTCCAAGGAAAATCTCCTCGGGAACAATCAGCCTGCCGAAAGCAAGGATTCTGTCTCCATAACCACGAACATTTTGTTTAAGCAGGGTCAAATCCAGGTTTCTCCGGATAGCGTTGATAGTATCCGCTTGACTGTAACCTATGGCAATGTGACTTTAACAAATTCTTTTTCATTTAGCGCACATCACGGAACCGTAGCACAGATTCCGGTAGACATACAATTTTCCCTGAAAATCGAAGGTTTAGACAACACAGGAACGGTTATCTATTCTGGAACACAAATATTTGATGGTTTTTCTGATGATGCTTCCGTTACCATCACGGCAAGCCAGGTCACGTCTCGTGCTCCCTCGAACTTGAGACTCACGGCCCAGACCTCAACAATTATTCAAGTACAATGGAATGATAATTCCAGCAATGAACTCGGTTTTATCATCGAACGCAGCCAAGGCAATGATTCAAATTATACCGTAATTGATACAGGGATACCCAATCAGAAAGCTCTGGCAGATGATGCTGGCCTTCTGCCTGCAACGATTTATTATTACCGGGTATGCGCCTTCAACGGTGCCGGAAAATCTGCCTACCTCGTCGAACAGGCCGTTCAGACACCACTTCAACAGCGGATTGACTCTATTGCCCCCATACTTTTCGTCAGCGCTTTGCCAGAAAGCGTTTCGGTGGACAGCGTAACAGTTACCGGCAAGGCACACGATAGCAGCGGTATTTATAGCATAACGGTAAACGGGCAAACAGCAACGTTATCCGCTGATAGCTCCTTCTCTGCTAAAATAAGGCTTAATTTGGGCAAAGACACCATCACGGTTATTGCCACAGACAACAGTTCCCGGAAAAATGACACCACGGCAAAGCTCTACGTAATTTATGACCCCACGGCAAGCGACAATACGCCGCCGGTTGTTTCCTTTGTAAGTCCAATAAATAATGACACTGTTGGTTCCTTGTCTCTGACTCTGACTGGAACAGTCAATGACCTCGGAAGCGGGGTTGATTCAATAAAATGCCTGACAGGTGCTACAGTTTCCCTCATAGGTATAAATTGGAGCGTCTCGGTTAATCTGCTCACCATTGGCCTGAATAAAATCACATTTATGGCATTGGATAAGCGCGGCAACAGAATTTATGACACTCTCCGTGTATTTGCCGATACTACAACCCTCGACACGGTTAAGCCTGTCATTTCTTTTGGCGGTCTAACCGCTGGATATATGTTTACCAGCACACCCGCTCAAATAACCGTCCACATTACCGAAAATGGAAGCGGATTGGACACGGTCTATATAAACGGTGGTGTTGGCACCGTTTCAGGATCAGACTGGACCCGGAGTGTAACGCTGACACCAGATTCAAATAGAATTCTGGTTTTGGCAAAGGATAAGGCTGGAAACAGGGGCATGGACAGTGTATTCGTCATTCTAAACCGCACGCCACAGTTTACAACGCTGAATTCAAACCTGGAAGCTATAGCTTACCTGAACCAGCAATATCGTGATACGGTTGCCGCGACCGACCCTGACGGAGCAACTAGCCTGACATTCACGAAGCAGGCCGGACCAAGCGACATGACCGTTGGGATAACAAACGGAATAATTACCTGGACACCCATTGTAATAACAACAATTCGATGCACCGTTATTGTTTCAGATAAGTATCAGGAAAGCGACACAATTACATGGACAATAAATGTGCTTGATACAACACCTAATATTTCGCCATCTTTTATTCATGATTCAACAGCAATGACCGCTACTGCAACTATTGGTTCGCTGTATCGAGACACTGTTCATGCAACAGATTCTAATAACGATGCTTTAACATTTTCCCTTATCAGCAATATCGTTGAAATGAATTTAACAGACAGTATTATTAATTGGACACCTAAAATAAAAGATACAGGAGTTAAACCCATATTCATAAGAGTTGCTGATGGTCGTGGCGGCTACGACACCCTTTCATGGGGAATTCATGTTTTATTTAATATTGACACTATACAGTTAAGTTGGGCGCCAAATCGAATAACAGTCAATCCTGATAGTAACCAATTATGGTTGTCTAGCTGGGCCGGAGCAGCGTTTGTTGGAATCGACTTGTTGGCGGATTCAATTATCAGCGTGGTTCCTTGTCTAAATTACCAAGATGGCCCATTGGGTGTTTGTTATAGCAATTATCAAGGGCCCAAAATCTACAGCTCATTACGAGGAAATGGAAGAGACGGGGGCAGTATGGCACTTATCGAATTAAACACAAGACCTTTTCCAATTTCAAAAGTAATCGTTAATTTAAATCCAATAGGCTGCATATCTCATCCTACAAATGGATTCATTTATACCACTCACGAAACAGCTCATAATATTACTGAATATTCAGAAGCACAGGCCAGGATAACCAGAACAATAAATGTGGGAACAGAAACCAGTGATATTAAAATAACCAAGAACGGCAACAAGGCATATGCGGTCGCTCAAAACGTGAACCAATTAAAAGTTATTTCAAGCTCTACATTTACCATTTCTAAATCAATTACTTTGCCAGCCAAGCCGCAAAACATATTTCTTGACAATCAAGACTTGTATGGTTACGTGATATACGAAGATTCAAGGACAATAACTCAATTCAGTTTAACATCAGATCAGATTGTTGGACAACTTATCCAGGTCGGCAATTCATTAGGTTTTGGAACAACATCATCAGATGGTGAATTTGCATATGTAACCGATTATCAAGGGAATAAAATATATAAAATCAACATTTCTTCAAAAACAATAGATGATTCATTATCCGTAGGAGTGCATCCAGCTGAAATATTATTTAACAATAATAAATTGATTGTCGTAATAGAAGGGAACCATCAAATAATCATTACAGATAAATTCTAATCCAGTATAGCAGCATTGAAAATGGGCTGTACTCGCCGCTTACAACCGGATTTTCATCGGATGGTAAATAATCGGTGTTCTCAAGCAACCCTTTTGAACGGAAAAACTGAGAGTCTTAAATATATGACGGTACAACAAATATATGAGAAATAAAAATGGGCAAATGAACAGCTCAATAAAATGCCCACGATCGGTTGGTCAAACTCTCTAAACGCTTAAGATGTTGAGGAACCATGCCTTTTCATGATAAAATTGTTTTTAGCCATTTTCACGATGAAGAATACGAAAGGAAAGCAAGTTTTTTCTCTCTCAAAAACCCAAATAAAAAAGTTAAAGTTTGTACTAAAGGGTCTGTTTCTATCACCAAATTAAGAAAGGATGATGGTGTTCCTGTAAAAAGTTATCAGAGTCTTGTACACTACATAGCTGAGTTAGGCCATCAAAACCATGGACTTAATCTTTTTTTTCGTGGCCAATCATGTGATTTCAAAGATTCAAAAAACCAAACAAAACTTTATCCAGGGATATTTAGACCGCCAGAAAACAAAAAAGTTCTAAGCAGAAGAGAGATAACAAAACGGTTTTTAAAATTGAATGGTTTTATTCAGTATTTGCATGAATCTCCTCCTTCCCTAAATGCGCCTTTGAGCCGTCATCCAGAATATTGGTTTTCATTGCTCCAGCACTATGAAGTCCTCAAAACGCCGCTGCTTGATGTGACTCAGTCGCTTCGTGTTGCAGTAAGCTTCGCTCTTCTTGACGATAAATTTAAATATACCAGACAAGAAGGCTTTGTATTTGTTCTAGCTTTGCCATACTCAAATGGAAGCATTTCTAAATATGCTGACGATAATTTTGTTCTGGCACGATTGTCTAACATATGTCCACCAAATGCTCTTCGGCCCCACTTTCAAGAAGGCTATCTTGCAGGCCGCTGGCCAACTTCACACAAAAAGACAGAATATGACAATCTCGCATATCATCTGGTAGGAAAATATCGCCTACAGAATCAAAATGGAGATTTCTTTAACAAGGATTTTATGCCTTTGCCATATGAAGCGTTATTCCCACAACTGGATGCATTCAGAGATTACCTTAATTTGATGAAAATAAAGTTTAAGGACGCTACTGACAAATTAAAGGAAATAAACCGCGATGATAGATGGGAACACAAAGCAACCACCTCCACCATCCCTGGCTCCGTCGGCAATGTCAGGAGCACTGGGAACAGGGGTGTTCTGAAAGAATCGCATGGAAAGACAAGACACTCAAACTGACCTGCAAAAGCAGCAAGGGGGCTGTGCATATGCTGTGCCCATTGTGGAAAATTTGCCCTACCAAAAACTATTTTCAAAGATGCACTAATAAAAAGGGAAGAAGGGATATGACAATAGAAATCAAAGGTAATTGGAAGAAGGGTTTGGCACTTGATTTGCATACAGAATCGAGCACCTATCTTGGAACGGATGAAACTGGCCACGATAAATTTGATACCAAAAGAACTAAAATCGGTCAACTCGTTTACGATTTAAAGTATAGTGGTAACCAGGCCGCGGTCCCGCGAATAGTTGAAATTATTAGGGCTAATATTAAGCGCATCGATAAAATCGATGTTATTCTACCCGTTCCCCCCTCAAAAAGTCGCTCAGTTCAACCTGTACATCTGATTGCGGATGCTTTAGGTGCTGCTACTGGAATACCAGTCATTAAGAATGCCATAGTTAAGAAAAAAGAAACGCCAGAGCTAAAAAACATTAAGGACCCAGCCAAGCGTGAGGAGATTTTAAAAAATGCTTTTAGCCTTACCGGCAAATACGATTTTAAGGACAAAAAAGTTCTGTTTATTGACGACCTTTACAGGTCCGGTGCAACATTAAGGGCAATAACGAGTATTATCAAAGAGCAGGGACAAGCGGCTGATATCTTTGTCCTTACATTAACTAAAACGAGGAGTAATCGGTAATGAATAGAGTTTTCATTGGCGGTTCAAGGCACATCAGCCATTTAACCGATGACATAAAAAGTCGTCTGAAAAATATTGTTGAAAAACATTTACAGGTCTTGTTAGGCGATGCCAGCGGGGCAGACAAAGCTGTGCAATCGTATTTCAAGCAAGTTCACTATAACGACGTGCTTGTTTATTGCTCTGGTAATTCCTGCCGTAACAATATCGGCAACTGGAATAAAATTAATGTTTCGGTTCCTCCCAATCTTCAGGGTTTGCAATTTTACATGGTAAAAGACTCGAAAATGGCTGAAGATTCTGATTATGGGTTTATGCTTTGGGATGGCAAGAGCTCGGGAACCTTAAGCAATGTTTTAAATCTTCTTTCACGTCAAAAACGAACTCTTCTGTATTTCTCACCGACCAAAGAATTCATAACAATTGCCAAGCTGTTTGACCTTAAACAACTTTTAATGAAATGCGACAAATCCGAAATAGCCAAAATCGATAAGAAGATTGGCTTATACAAGACCATTGACACCTTGTCAAACCCAATACAAACAAACCTTGCGTTCTCATCGTCATCCTTGGAAACTATAGAAATATAGGGTGGGATACATGTTGCCGCCTTCGCCATCCATGGCTACGGCGGCAAAGACAGGGGCACTGCGAATTCAATAAAACCATCGGATAAAGAAAGGCACCCAAATAGCCTGCAAGCCCTTTGAAAAGAACTTGACGCTATATCTGGAACAGCTTCGAAGAACACCAGCGCAAGGCAACATTGCCGCTCAACCTGATGCGCCTGAGGCGCACAGGTTACCGGCGTTGTTACTCGCCTGAATTGAACAAATACGGCGTCGGCGGAATACAAACCAAATTATTTCAAACCAAGCGCATTTCAGGAATAATGAGAATTAAAAATCCGCTGACAACTACATACCCACATATCATTTAATGATTGTATTATATACCATAATATGTTATATTAGTAGTATGGATCAAGAAGGTTTAAATGTCCGATGAGGCGCTCAGGAAATTTTATTCGCAGTTATACTTAAAGGTTCAAGAAAAGATTTTCAGGACAGGAGAAGAACGTGAAATCGCAGAACGAATTGTAATGGAAGAAAGGAGCAGAGGGAAACAGGTCAAAGGAACAAAATATTTAAAAATCAGGGTTCCATAAAAAAACAAAGGAAAAAGAGGAGGCGGACGGGTAATATATTACTATAGGGAAGGAAAATTTATCTTATACCTATTCATTTACGATAAATCTTATATGGAGGATCTTTCACATGATTTGAAAACGAAACTATCGAGGCTACTAAACGATTTATTACAAGTATTAATTGGAGCACAGAACCATGAAAACGAAAACCGAAGCCAGAACCCAAGCCTTTGAAAAAGAGGCGATTGATTTAATCGACAAGGAGATTGCAGAGCTTGAATCCGGAAAGAACACTATCATTTCCGGTGGCTATTACAGGGTTGAAAAACCAATGTCAAAGGACGAGTTGATTTCTCTTCGTAAAAAACTCGGTGTTTCCCAAGTACAACTGGCCGACCTGATGCTTGTTTCTTTCCGGACGATTCAATCCTATGAGCAGGGCATAAACAAAATACCCGGCCTCTTCGCAAGGGCACTCAGATTGGCCTGCACAAACAAGGTTTTTTACACCATCTTCGCGAACAATTTGTACAGCGAAGAAACAACAATAAATCTACACCCGGAAGTTATCCCCGAAACCGTGAAAGATGCCAAAGAGCAGATTAAGGGTGAAAGCCAGATGATTTCAAAATTCATGGACTTTTACAGGCACATTTCATCAAGCAGAAGGATGAGGAAGGCCGTATAATTCTTTGTGCTAATTTTTGGCATTATCTGCACCAGGTTAATCTATAATCGGGATTATTAATAACAATTTCCGTTATCGGCCCTTTCTTGAATGACCTTTTCCACTTCGTGGTATAGGACAGTGCGCCCGGAAAGGCCAAGACAATCGTCACTTATGGTATCTTCTGGTCCTTTTCCATAGTGTCTATCTATTGTTTTCGGAAAATTAAAATTAACAACTCCTCCAGGGGTAATCATTATATCAATTTGCCCTTCAAGTTGGTCAACCATGCTTTCCATGGATTTGCTGAAATCCAATTCTTTTCTGGAATCATCATCATTAGTTAATCGACCTATTTGAAGTTTCATATTGAGAGGAAAGACCCGTACTAAATTTCAAGGCCATTCTTTAATTTAGGGCGCTGCCACCTCTTTTGTTTCCCGCTTCTCATCCTCTTATTTTCGCTCACTACCGCTGGCATAAAATATCTATGGGATATCTTGACGCTGGCATCACAATTGACACCAGCGCAAGGCAACGAGACTGTAGAAAAAGTCCCTATTTTCGATTAAAATGAACTAAACATCCCCTTTTATCAACTGATTGTTGAGAAAGAGGAGGAATGATGGCCCGATATAAAGTTATGAGAAAACCACAAACCAACAACGCCGTTGTGCGCCACGAACCGCTTCGATATATATTTGGTGATCCCGATACGCCACTCGGGGGCAAATTCAATCCAGGCAATTGATCACTTACCTGGGAGGTTTATGGACAGGATCGCTGGCGACAGCGTCGGAAGAATCAAAGTACGATATGTTTAAACATCTTGCCGACCAGGAGAATCTCCAACTTCATTGAAACCGCAACACTTCGCTACATTCAAACTACCGAAACGGGCCCATCTTGTGATTTCACCCAACTCGTTTAATTATTTATATTAACCCTCCAAACCCATGAATACCAGGCATGCATATTGGCCTTTTATTATGATGCTTCCGTCACTCATTGTGGCGCAGGCGCCGCACCGTTTTTCAAAACCCGTTACGGAAAAAACGCCCACTGTCTGGATAACGTCAGACACGTATAAAATCAGTCCAAAAAATGGCAATGCAATGGAAGGGCTTCTCCATGCCTACTGGGGAGAACCGCTGGACAGAATCAGGACAAAAAACCACATCTGGGACTCGGAAAAAAACGAGATACGCCTGTCGGGAGCGCGAAAAGAAATCATTTCATTCCAGATCGTGCTGCCTAATGTGGAAAAAGCCGAACTCTCGTTCGACGCGGCAAGCGAACCGGACATGGTCCGGGCCATCGAAGTCTTCTGGGAATGGAACGTCTCCATCGACGGCGTTTTTATTCCCGATGCCCTTGTGCCGGCCGCGGGCAGCAAAGGCTGGTTCCCTCTCTCCTTTTCCGAAGACAGCATGAAAGAACGCGCTGTCAGGGTCTTGTGGGTCGACATCACCATTCCGGAACAGACAGATCCGGGTGACCATGTGCTTCCCTTCACGCTTACATTTGGCGCGACAAAACATACCATGAAGGTCCTGCTGACCGTTTATCCTTTTACCATTCCCGACGCATCGAGCCTCATTGCCGAATGCAACAGCTACGGCGGCATTGAGACAGCTGTTCCGGGCATGCAAGCCGGTACGCCCGAATACTGGGATTTTGTGCGCAAGGTCTTTATCCTGGCCCACGACCATAGGGGAACATTGAACATCCTTCCCTACAGCCAATCGGGTAAATGGGTGCACGACATTTTCATTGACACCGCACGCTATGACGCGTATATGGGCCCCTTTCTTTCGGGCAAAGCGTTCGAAAAGACCCTTCGCGGCCCAGTGCCGCTTACCCACCAATATCTGCCGATCAACCTCACCTGGCCCGGCGACTGGACACTGTACAAGACAAACAAGGCCGCATATGAACAACAGGTCAAAGAGGGGGCCCAACGTCTGCTGCGCCACCTCAAGGCAAAGGGATACAACAAGACTGAATGGCACCTTTTCATGAACAATAAGAAAAAATGGAACATTTGTCCGTGGGACATGGACGAACCCATGGACCGCGCGGACTACGACGGCCTGGCTTGGTTCGGCCACCTGTTCGACGCGATAAAAAAGATGGGGCCAAAAATCATGGTAAAGCCTGTCTACAGGATCGATATTTATAAATTCTGGCCTTCGCAGATATCGGACATCAACAAGATACTGGGACCGGTAACTGACCTCTGGAACGTTGAGCTTGGCAGCTGGGAAAAAGAGGCGCTTCTACGGTACAAAAAAGACGGTAAAAAGCTCTGGATGTATATGCCCACCAAGGGCGAAATCAACATGCCGCTTACTGACATGCGCGACTGGGCGTGGAAGTCCTATCAGCTTAAGTGCGACGGGTTCTGTTTCTGGTCAACAACATCAATGGCGCCGGGGCGCTGGGAAAAGCCCCATGCTGAAAACCGGGGATCAGACCAGCTCTTCTATTCGGGCGCGCCGTTTGGGAAAAACGAACCCTGGCCCAGCCTCAGGCTCAAGGCGCTGCGCCGGGGCATGTACGACCACGAATATTTCACACTGCTCGAAGAAAAACAGGGCCGTAAAGCGGTCGAGAACATACTTGAAAAATGGTATTTCCCGGGCAATACCAACTGGTGGGAAACGCCTGAACGGTGGGACGCGGTGCGCGCCGAGGTCGCCCGGGCCATTGCGCAGACCATGGAAAAAACAAAGAAATAAACACACGGGGGCCGCATGGCAGCCTTGCATTTTTTCAGGGAAATGATCTCCGCGCAAAAAGCGGGGAAGCCGCGCGGCGTCTACTCGATCTGCAGCGCAAACCGCTTTGTGGTCGCCGCGGCAATGCTTTTCTCCAAACGGAAAAACCTCTTTGTCTGCATTGAATCGACCTCGAACCAGGTGGACCAGTTCGGGGGCTACACGGGCATGACCCCGCAGTATTTCGTCAACTACATCTACGCCATTGCCGGCCAGACCGGCTTTCCGCGCGACAAAATCATTTTAGGCGGAGACCATCTGGGCCCCAATGTCTGGCAGAAGGAGACAGAGGGCCCTGCCATGGAAAAGGCAAAGGCCCTTATGCGCGACTACATTCTTGCCGGCTATACCAAAATCCACCTCGATGCCAGCATGCGCTTGGCCAGCGATCCCGAAGGCCCTTTGGCCGAAGAAGTGATCGCCCGCCGCGCCGCAGAACTCTGCGCTGTGTGCGAAGACACCTACGCGGGCCTGCACCTCGCCCAGCCAATGGCCCTTCCCCCCATTTATATAATAGGAACTGAAGTGCCCCTTCCCGGCGGCGCCCAGGAAACCGAAGACACGCTCCAGGTGACAAAAGTCGAAGACGCCCAACGCACCATTGCCGTTGCGGAAGAGGTCTTCAACGCGTTGTCCCTGCACGAGGCGTGGAAGCGGGTCGTGGGACTGGTGGTGCAGCCAGGCGTTGAATTCGGCGACCACACCGTGCATGGATACCAGCGGGAAAAGGCGCGCGCGCTCTCGCAGTTCATCCGTGAAAGAAAAACGCTTGTGTACGAGGCCCATAGCACCGATTACCAGTCCCGTAAAGGGCTTCGGGAGCTGGTGGAGGATCAGTTCTGCATCCTTAAAGTCGGACCCGCACTTACCTTTGCCATGCGCGAGGCGCTCTTCGCGCTTGCGCACATGGAAGAGGAGCTGCTGGTTTCAAAAAAAGGCGTGACACTCTCGCACCTGCAGGAGGAGCTTGAAAAAACCATGACCTCTGATCCCGTGCACTGGAAAAAACATTACCACGGTTCCGAAGAAGATAAGAAATACTCGCGTAAATACTCGTTCTCGGACCGTTCCCGGTATTACTGGCCCAATGCGGACCTCGAAAAGGCCGTGGGTCTTCTCATTGCAAATCTTGAAAAACACCCGGTCCCGCTCACGCTGCTCAGCCAATATATGCCTGGCCAGTACAAACGGGTGCGCAACGAGGCCTTGGCGACAAATCCTACGGCCCTGATATATGACAGAATAATGGAAGCAATAGATGATTACGCCTATGCTGTGGGCGTTTCGTACTGAAACCATAAACAAAGGACAACCACATGGCCATTAAAGGAAATCTCGTGGCAGGCCAGTCCGGCGGCCCCACCAGCGTCATTAACGGCAGCCTCGCGGGCATCATTACCGAGGCGAAAAAACACAAGCAGATCGGGAAAATCTTCGGCATGAGCTTTGCCATCGAAGGATTCATGAACGAGGAGCTCATTGACCTGGGAAAGCTTTCCCCGGCAACAGTCAAAGGGCTGCGCGACACCCCGTCCTCGGCGCTTGGGTCCTCGCGCCTCAAGCTCAAGGACGAACACTTTCCCCGCATTCTCGAGGTGCTCAAGAAATACAATATCCGTTATTTCCATATGGCAGGCGGCAATGATTCCATGGACACCATCAACCGTGTGGAAAAATACTGCCGCAGCCAAGGGTACGAGCTCTACGGTGTGGGCGTACCCAAGACCGTGGACAACGATCTCTTTGGCACTGACCATACGCCCGGTTTCCCCTCTGCCGCCCGTTTCACCGCGCTCTCGGTAATGCAGGCAGGCCTTTTGGGCAGCAATATGCAACGCGTGGACAAATACACCATCTACCAGTCCATTGGCCGCGACGCGGGTTGGCTTACCTCAGCGTCCGCGCTTGGAAAAAAAGACGAATCAGACGCACCCCATATCATCGTGATCCCAGAGCGGCCGCTGCACAGGGACAAATTCCTCGCAAAGGTCGACGAGACTGTGAAAAAACATGGGTGGGTGTCCATTGCGTGCGGCGAAGGCGTGAAATGGGAAAATGGCACGCCCGTGTCCGCGTCCACTACAAAAGACAAATTCGGCAATGTGGAATATGGCGCAATGGGCGGATCGTCGGTTGCCATGAACCTGCACAAACTCATCAAGGAGTCGTTTGAGGGATGGCGCGGCGAATTCCAGATAACCGAGTCTTTGCCCATGTGCGCTGCTGACCGCATGACAGCCATTGACAGGAAAGAAGCGTTTGAACTGGGCACCGCGGCGGTCAAACTCGCGACCAAAGGCGTGTCAGGGGTCATGACCTGCCTAAAACGGACCAGCAACAAGCCCTACAAAACCATTATTGAGACCGTACCGCTTGCGGACGTGGCTGTGCACGCCAAACCCATGCCCGCTGATTTTATTGAACCCGATGGTTTCATGGTCACGAAAAAATACTTCGAATACATGCAGCCTCTGGTTGGCGATTTGCCGGTCTATGCGCGCATTCCGAAAAAACTGGTGAAATAAAAGGGGTCCCATGGCACGCTATACTGTTGAAAAAGAAACGAAACCCGGGTTTGACCGGTTGGTCGATTCTGTTACAAAAAGCGCTGTGTTCATAAAGAGGCTGGGGTGCGAAGTGATTGGATACGACGTTTTCGATCCCCAACGCGGCAAAACAATTCCCATGCTCTGGAACAACAATAATGACACGCCCGTGTCTGAAAGCGCGTGGAAGAACCACGCTACTGTTCTTTTTCCTCATGTGGGCGCTGTTCATAACAATGCAAGCGTGCTGGGCGCGCAAAAAATCACCACCCCAGGCGGCCATGGTTTTGCCCGGAAATCCGTTTTCCAGCTTGCGAAAGTCTCTGAAAGCGATTGCGCCTCGGCAACGTACCTGCTTCAAGCAAACGATGAGACATTGAAGTATTTTCCCTTCAGGTTCAAACTCGAGATCACCTACTGCCTGAAGGACAGCCGGTTGTCCGCGACCTTTACCGTCACCAATAAGGACACGCAGGACATCTATTACCAGTTTGGCTGGCACCCGGGTTTCTCGACTGACATGGGCCTGGGCGGGAAAAAAAGCGACTGGCAGATACTTCTGCCCAAAGGCAAGTACCTCGAATATATCGTTGCCGACGCTGAGGACTCATATATGACTGGTGAGGCCAAACCTGTTTCGCTCGATGGCCCCATTGCGTGGAACGAAAAATCGCTCAACAAGACCATTGTCTTTGAAGTGACTGATACGGTCAACCGCAGGTGCCGCATCTTCAATCCAAAGCTGAACATTGGCGTGGAAGCGGTGTATTACGATTTCCCGCACCTGGGCCTGTGGGCGGGCGTAAACCAGCCCTTTATCTGCATTGAGCCCTGGCAGGGCATGGACGACCGGCTTGAACAGGAACCATGGGACAAAAAAATCGGCATGCTCAAGGTTGCACCTGGGGTTGTTATCCGGAAAACAGCGGAGATAATCCCGATACTTTCCTGACGGAACTGGTCATAAGGACACAGCGTGAACGAAAGCACTATCCGCAGGCGCGTTCTTTCGATCGCGGTGGCCATAAGCATCAGTACATTCGCCTACTCAATTATCTATCCTTTCCTACCCATCTACCTGAATAAAATCCGGGGGATCTCCGAGTCAAGGACCGGACTGGCGTTCCTGGCTATTGGCATTGGTTCGCTCATCGGCGCACCTCTGGCCGGTATCCTTTCCGACCGCCTTGGCCGGCGCAAACTGTTGATCGGCGGTCCTATTGGCCGCAGTTTCTGCTTTTTCATACTCGCTGGAATGGTCCATGTGCACGCGCCATTCTGGGCGTTCCTGCTTATGCTTTTTGCCGCAGCGCTGATGGGTACATTCTTCGACAATGCGGCCAATGCGTATATCTCTGACCTGGTGCCTCCTGCGGAGCGTTCGACCGCCTATAGTACGACCCGGATCGGCCTTAATATCGGATGGATGACAGGCCCGGCCATTGGCGCCTTCCTCGCGCGCACGCCTTTTTCGCTGCTCTTCTGCCTCACGGCCGCCCTGTGTCTGATCACGCCGGTGATCGCGTGGCGCCTGCTCCCTGCGCTGCCAAAAAATGCGGCCGCGAAGGAGCCACGCGAACCCCTGTGGCGGATCATGAAAGCTGATAAAAAGCTATTGCGGATACTGGGGCTGGGGTTTGTTCT
Source organism: Candidatus Raymondbacteria bacterium RIFOXYA2_FULL_49_16 (assembly GCA_001789205.1). Lineage (GTDB taxonomy): Bacteria > Fibrobacterota > OXYB2-FULL-49-7 > OXYB2-FULL-49-7 > XYB2-FULL-49-35 > XYB2-FULL-49-35. Next base: position 16,811 of record MFYT01000021.1, read on the forward strand.
GTTCCTGACAGTATCTCAGTTCGTTTCCACACTCTCACTCTTTGCCACCAAAATCGTGGGCATCACCACAACCCAGCTTGGTTTTCTCTATACCCTGAATGGCGCCATCGTAATCGTGCTGCAGATACCCCTCAACCGGCAACTCGACCGGCTGAGTATCCATCACCGAGTCGGAATCGGCGCGTTGATCTATGTTGCCGCCTTCCTCGGCATCAGCCAGAGCACATGCTGGCTCCACCTGACCGCCTGTATCGCCGTGCTGACGATCGGAGAGATCTTCATCATTACCGCATTGCTGGCCACCGTGAGCCGCCTGGCCCCGGCCGGCAAGGTGGGGCGTTATATCGGCGGCCACAGCCTCGTACAGGGATTGGGCTGGGCGCTAGGGCCCTACATCGGCCTGCACCTCTTTGAAAAGTGGCAGACCCGGCCGTTCATGCTATGGACATTCCTTAGCTTGGGCGCCTTAATCGCGGCCGCGGGATTTCTTATGCAGCGTGGCAGGGAAAAAAATGGAAACGGGAACCCATAGGCCGCCTCCTCTTTATACAGGCATACGCGAACCAGAAGACCAATAGCAATCCAGCATCGACAATGATTTTTTTCCTGATAGCCAGATTACAAAAGCTGAACAGCCAAGGACAATAGCATTAGAAAAGGCGAAAAGCTGATATACCCGCTTGTTCTGCCACCTGCATGAGCAGTGAAACGCCTCTGCCAACATGTTCGGGACAGTGCGCATCACTCCCGAATGAAACCGCTGAGATTCCTGCGTCTTTTAAATAGTCAAAAATATACGGCCCTGGATATGTTTCCTGCGGATACTGGAACAAGCCCGAGGTATTTATCTCAATGACGACGTTCTTCCGCTTTGCCGTTTTCACAATCGATTCTATCCGAGACCTATAGTGTTCGTGCTTGAACGGGCCGAACACGCCGGTCGCATAGCGCTTTGCAAGGTCAAGATGGCCCAAAATGGCGCCCACGCCCCAATCGAGCATCTTTTCGACCTCGTCAAAGTAGCTGTTGTAGACGACCTCCTCTTTCTGGGTCTTCAGGAACGCAATGCCCCAATCGCCCGAGATGTTCTGGCCGTTGACATAATGGACTGATGCAATGGCATAGTCGGGGCTGACCGCGTCCAGCACCTCGGTAATGAGCGTTTTACTTTCCCAGGCGTTTTCAACCTCAATGCCCTGGGCAAAGACAAGGTCAGGGAATTCGGCCCGTGCCTGCTGGATTTCTCTGGCCACCGTTGCATGGCGCGCAATATCGCGCGCAGGGACAACGGTTGCGGTCACGCGGTCGTCCGCCCATTCCAGATGATTTGCCACGCCCAGGTGCGTAAGTCCGGCCTGCTGCGCACAAAGCGCGTACTCGCGCACGCTGCCCTGGGCGTCGTCTGAGCATTGGGTATGGAAATGGAAATCAGAAAGAATTTGTCTCATGTGCTTCATGTCCTGCACTCCTCCCCCTTAAAAAGGGGGAGGCCGGGAGGGGGATCATTTTTCTAGCAGTCCATCACATATCTCGACATGCACATCCTCGAGCGATGCAGCCACCAGATGGGCATGGCCGAGTTTTTCAGCACCATGGCTGTTTGTCACGGCAATGCATTTCATGCCCGCCCGCAACGCGGCAGTCACCCCGTGAAACGAATCTTCGATAACAATGCAGCGCTCGGGCGCAACGCCCGAAAGGGCCGCTGCTTTAAGGAAAATATCGGGTTCGGGTTTTGCTTTTGCAACATCGTCGCCCGTGACAATGCAGGAAAAGCGGCCGTTAAGCCCCAACCCGGCCACCACAGCCTCAACATTGTCGCGGATGGCTGATGAACCCACAGCGCAGACATATCCAGCCTTGACTGATGCGCTGATAAGTTCCATGACCCCGGGAAACGGCCTGATCTTTCCCGCGATCTTGCCTCTGAAAAGTGTTTCTTTTTCAATGGTCAATGCTGCTATTTCCTCCCTGGTCATGGAGCGCTTGAAAAGCGGGGGAAAAATCTCGTCGTTGCCAAGGCCGAAGGCGTCCCAGAAAAACCGCTGGTCTATGACAAGCCCGTGTGTGTTGACAAATTCTTCCCACGCGGCGATATGAAAGGGCGCGGTATTTGCCAGCACCCCGTCCATGTCAAAAATAAGGCATTTCTTCCGCATTGGCGAAGAATTACCCTGCAATCACTTTAAACTCGCCAGTGCGTTTGAACTGGTTGATATCGTAAATTTTAACTCCCTGCACCACACGGTTGATGACGCCGTCCTGGCTCGGGTTGTCGGGTTTGAGACCCAGGGCCATGGACTTGAACATGCCCAGAAGCTGCGGGGCGATAATGTCGCACGGCACCCGGTACTGGTCGTCAAGTTTCTCACCGCCAGGCAGGGTTTCAATGTAGTCGTCGGCCAAGGCCTTGAGGTCAGCGGTCATCTGCGGACGCACCACGAAAATACAGCCCGCCTTGTTCTGCGAACGGAGCTCTTTGAGCAAGTCGAGTTCGTACCGGTAGGTATAGGGGTCCATGGACACAAACGCCATGACAAAGGTGTTCTTCTTGATGACCACCTGCGGCCCGTGGCGCAAACCGGTGAATGAGTCGTACCTGCACATAACCCGTCCCTCGGTCATTTCCGAAAGCTTCAGATGGCCTTCACGGCCAGTGCCAAAAAGTGATCCAGACCCAAGAAACGCGCCCCGCTCCCACGGATGCTGGGCGAGTTTGTGCAATTTGTCAGCATTGGCAAGGATGTTTTCGCCCGCCTGCGCGACAATGTCGATTATCTGCCGGTACTGCGTAATCTTATCAATAAAACAAAGCCCCATGGCGCCCACGGCCATGCTGGAAAACGAACTGGTCATGACCAGGGATTTGTCATTGGTTTCGTCGGGCAGCAGGATGGCAAGTACATTGCGCGGGTCCTTTTCCGCTGCCTTTGCCAAATGGCCGTTGCGGTTGCAGGTGATGGCGATCTGCTTTGCGCCCTTGACCTGCTTTTTCACGCACTCAAATGTGCCCACGGACTCGGGTGAATTGCCGCTGCGGGCAAAGGACAGCGCCGTGTAATTGCGGCCTGGAATAAAAATGTTTTTCCAGTAGGTGACCACGTCGGTTGTGGCCCTGCAATCAACATCGACCTTCAAACCCCTGCGCAACACGCCTTCGACTGCGTGGCCTATGAATTCGCTGGTGCCTGCCCCGCACAGGACCATGCGCGTCTTGACACCACCCGGTATGCCGCATTTCTTGAGGAATCCCTTGATCTCTTTCTGCCGTGATTGCAGGATATCCACTGTCTTTTTCCAGCACATTGGCTGCTGATTGATTTCTCTTGGAGTATCGGTAAGCCCCTGGGCTTTTTTCTGTTCATCAGAAAGTGCCAAAATATCGGTAAAAACGCTCATACAATGTCCTCCGGTTTTATTAGTTGAATTTTTTTGAATGAAGTTCGTACACTGCAAGGGCAAAATCGCGCACGTCCGTGACGCTGACAGATAGCGGTTTCCCTTCGCGGTGCGCGATCTCCTCGGCTTCTGACCCGGCAATGGGGAAAAAGACCGTATTGCCGTATACCGAGGGGATGTCGTTTTTCATATCACCCACCACAAAGGAGAGAAAATCCTCAGACTCAAAGACCTCCTTTGCATACGCGTGAAGACCGCTCTCCTTGGAATAGTTACCCTCTTTTGCCTTGGGCGAATGAAGGTCCACGCCGTGGTCCCTGTGCCACTGGGGAATGCGGCCCGTGGCCTGCGCCGCAACATGGGCAAAGGCCTTGATTTTTTCCATATCAAAATCGGGCTGGTCCTTGTCGTCGATCCAAATGCCTATTTTGCCGTGGCCCATGGCTTTTGCCCGGACCGAAATGAGTGGATGCTGGCGGGTAAGCGCGTTATGCAGGCCCTTCATGTTCGCGGGTGTGTTCTTGAAGATGATCAGGTTGGTCTTTTTGTTGAATTCGATCTCGGATTCCTGCCCCGCGGCAACGCTGAGCTGCTCCACGGTCGGCCGCCGGCCATATACCATGGGATGCAAAAGCAGATCGCCGTGCTGGTCGCCTTCGACAACAAGGGAACCCACACCCGCGGAAAAGTTGCCCTGGAAGGCGGCCTTCACGTTTTCCTTTACCATCAGATCAAATATTTTTGACATGAATTCAAAGCTCTCGTTTTCGTCAAAGGGATAGAGGTACGATATCCGGTTGTTGAGATAGTAGACCATGCCGTATTCGCAGACAATACCCACGGGAACGTCGAGCTTCTTTTCCCGGTAATACAACATGGTGGCAAGGTCCCAGCCGGTCATGAGCGATACGGATACGCCGTGCGATTGCATGAGCAGGTCGAGGGCCTCCTTGCATCCCGGATAGGGCGTAAGCGTATTGTCGGCCGTATCGACCATGGGGCCATTGACATCGAGCCCCACGACAATATTGCGTTTGAAGGAAATGGCGCCGGTTTTATCGAGACCAGCCAGCTGGTTCATAATGGAGACAATGGATTTGGCCGGCAATGAGAATTTTTTGACTATTTCCATTGAGTCGCCGGAAAGATCGTCGATGGTAAAGGCCATATGAGCTTCCTTTCGTCGTTTGGAAACTGCCGCTGTTATATGATCTTTTCGTTGCTGATTTTGTTCCGGATAAGCCGGGTGTCCACTTCCTCGGCCTTGGCCGATATGGGCTTGTACAGACTTGGCTTGCGCGCAATAAAATGGCTGCCGCCCAGGGTGTTCTCGAGCTCTTTCCGTGAAAGATCGGCCATGATCATGTCGTCGTCCACCTTCATGGTCTCGGCTTTGATAATGCCTTCGGGATCGATAATCATGGAATTGCCCGTTCGCACTTCAGGGCCGTCAATGCCCACGCCGTTCGCGAACACGGTAAAGAGGCTGTTGTCATAAGACCGGGTGGGAAGCCATTTGGTTATCCAGGCGCGTCCCTTGGGTCCGCGGATGGCCTCGTCCATGGGAGCGGGATTGGTCTTCCGGTTGTGCCAGAATCCGAGTGGAATGCGGCCCATGCCTGCACAGGGAATGTCGAAACCGCCGGTCTGGTGCGGGGCAAAAATGATTTCAGCGCCTTTGATCTTGAGGACCCTGGAATTCTCGGGCAGATTGTTGTCGTAACAGATGAGAATACCGCAGCGCCAGCCGTGAATTTCAAAGGTATCGAGCTTATGGCCCGCAAGGATCGCGGAATTTTCAAAAGCATGTATCTTGCGGTACTTGAAAATGACGCCCTTCTCGGGTGTGATGACCACGTAGGTGTTATACATTTCTTCGCCTTTTCCCAGCTCGAGCAGGCCGAAGAGAATGGTGATGCTGTATTTTCTGGCCTGTTTCTTGAAAAACCTGACCGAAGGCCCGGTTTTGGCGTTTTCAGCCATGGCAAGCAGTTTGTCCTTGGGCGATTGGGTGAGGTAGTGGTAGCCGTTGAGACACATCTCGGGAAAGGTGATGACATCGGCCTTCTGTTCCGCGGCCTGTTTGATGAACGCGACCATCTTCGCTTTGTTCGCGTCCTTGTTGTTTTCTGCCATTTCAAACTGGACCGCTGCCACGCGTAAGGGATCTTTTACCATGGTTGTTCCTTTCTGGATGAAAAGCATAAATATACTATTTTCACACCCTCTAATCGAAGAACCTGCAGTAGAATTTTTTTAATGCTTGATTTCTTAGCCGACAAGGGCTATTTTATAAAAGGTGGGGTTCAACCGGACATTTTTCAGCCCAAAAGAAAAAACCGGGGGTGCATCAAACGTCAGAACAAGATTCGCCCTGTATATTATACCTGTATATTATAAAAGAACGTACCCGAACCGGAGAATCACAATACTTAATTCAGTTCAGGGGGCATTATGAAACTATGCATTGCGGCGGTACTAATTTTCAGCGCGCTTTCTTTTTCCCAGATCAATCTTGACACTGTCTGCCTTTCAACCGAAGGCGATTCCATGGTCAACACCATGCTGACCGTCCAGGACACATCGGCTTCACAGACCAATTACATGCTTTCGATGTTTGACAGTATGTATGTGGCCGGAACCTGCGATTCCATCTCCCTGATAGCGGTCGTCGATACGGTCATCTATACCGTGCACATGAAGATCCCCATCCCTATTTTCAGCATGAAAAAGATGGATTCGTGCAGGACGAAAAACACGCTGAATCCAGCTATTCTCGCAATACTCACCGCTGGCCAGGGGGATTCACTGACCGCGATGTTTCCAGAAACAACGGATGTGTGCAGTCTTATGGTAATCAAGGTCGAAAATAGCCATGTTCCGGCCTTCGGGCAGGCGCTTGCGGCTGGCGCAACACCCAACCCTTTTAACGCGGGAGTACGTATTATATATACAGCGCCATGGCCTGACGCCACGCTTTCGCTCTATGATATCCAGGGACGGGTGGTCAGTTCATTTGGGCCTGTTGTCCCAGGCAAAAACAGGAGCGTGGTCTGGAACGGCAAGGACATTTTCGGAAAACAGGCCGCTGCTGGTCAGTATATTGCCGTGCTGCGGTCAGGCAGCATGTTCAAGTCCGCGGTTTTATTGAAAACAAAATAATGGCCGCCATGAAAATCATCGCACCGCTGGCCATTGTTCTCTTTCTCGCTGTATTGTGCACCTGTTCCAGGGACCTGAAACACCCTGCTCCTACCCAACCGCTTGGCACATCAGGCACCGTAAATCCAGTCATTGGAACCTGGAGCGGCCCTCTTCCTGATAGCACCTATCCCTATCTTTATATGACGCTAAACGCGGATTCATCCTACCTTCTCTATGTTACGGCCCACTCGGGCGTTGCCTTGGATACAATCTTCTGGCACCAGGGAACATGGTCACAGGTTGACACTACCGCGCGCTTCTATGGGACAACATGCAAAAAAGACTCGCTGGCCATCCTGATTTCATATCCCTGCGAACCGGTCATTGTCCTTGCCGAACATCTCCAGCCTGTTAACGACAAACCAAATCAAAAATGGGCCATCAAGATCTCGGACATGGCAAGCATCCTGCTTGGGCTGGGCATTTCGCAGAGCACAATCAATCTGCTTATGGATGCCTCAATAGCGATTACAAAATCGTGATGCTCAAATTTTAAAAAGAAGCGCCCGCGGAAATACAGACAAGTCTTCCGGGCGCGATATTGCCCCCACTTTCCTCAAAAACAGCGTTAAGAATATTTTGCGCCGAAAACCCCGCCCAAAAACGATCTTTGCAGGTTACCTTCACGGCCCCGTCGGTTCTCCAGTAGGATGAAAGATAATACCGGACAGGCTGGCTCTCTTCCAAGTGGTTTATGATCACATCCCACTTACCCCAGTCCAAATATGTCCGTTCGCCTATATAGCCTTCTGACAGTGAACCCTCCAAGGTATAATGGTCCCATGATACATTGAATCTGAGCCCTGCGCTGGCTTTGTCAATGGGAATATAATCGAGGCCATAGCCAGTCTCGTTGTCAATAGACTGCGTGTTTGTGTAATTGGCAAAAAACCGGACAGGGCCCCAGAGCCTCACAAGCGCATCTGATTCCCAACCATACGAAACAGCTCTGGCAGTGTTCCGAAACGTTACTTTGACCACATTGTTCCCAAGGTCGCTAAAAAGCTTGGCCACAACAAGGTCGTCCATCCTGTTATAAAAAACGTCGTTTTCCAGCACAATTCGGTCGTCAAGAAGCTGCACAACAACCCCGCCGTCAGCGGCCCAGACATATTCAGGCTTGAGGTCCGGGTTTGCCACAAGCGTTGTGGCCGCGTTTACCGTAAGATCGGGAAGATAGAGTTCGCTTGTGGATGGCGCACGAAAACCACGGCCAAGGGAAGTGCGAAGGCTCAGACGCTCGGAAACCTTGAAGGACGAACTTATCTTGGGAGAAATGGCCCATGAGAAATTGTATTGATAGTCGCACCGAATACCGGGGACAACGGTCAGACGGTTGAACGCGGACAATTCATCCTGAACATATACACCCGCACCGGTGAAGGTTTTTTTAACCTCGCGCGAATTGACCACAATTTCACCCGATTGCCGGTCTTTTGTTGCGCCAAAATCCGTGCGATTTAGCAGGCCTTCAAACCCAAAAGTCACCCGGTTTGCTTCCCCTGCCTGGACAACAGTCCTGCAGTGACCCTGAAAATCTTCAGACACCGCCTGCCACTCTGTCTCTGTCCACAGCGCCTGGGCGCCATTGAACGCAAGAATGGATTCGCCATAAAAATCGCCGCGCGTCCTTCGGTAAAAACCGCTTGCAGTCACATCAATGCCCTCTCCAGGCCTCCAGGTGAGTGAGGGTGCGGCCATGAACTTTTGGCCGGCGGTTATGACGTCTTCGGGTTGGGTAGTGTTTCGCGTTTTGCCAAAACCGAGCGAACTCTCGAAATAGCGGACATTCAGGCCCGCTGAAAGACGCGGGGTAAGGGTATATCCGGTCTTTAAAAAAAACCGTCTGTCAGCATACCCGTTATTGTCCACGGGGAGATATACGTCGCCTGAATTCCGCCGGACAAGCGCTGAATCGCGTCCAATATAGTTAGCAATGGAACGGACTCCGCCGCTGCCCGACCAAGTAAAGGCGCTGTCCCCACCACCCGCATAGAACGCGCCCTGCCAGTATACCATGTTGCCAAGTTCTCCAGAGACCTCAATCTGCTGTCTGCCCACAGGCGTGCGTGTGACAATATTGATGGCGCCGCCAAAGGCATTGGCACCGTAAATGCATGAGTACGGACCGCGGACAATCTCCACTCTCTCGACCGCTTCAAGGGGAATTTCGTTCAGAATAAGAAGCGGTGTTCCTGACACGTTTGTGGGTATTCCGTCAATCAGAATGAGAACGCGGGAAGCGGCAATGGACGCAGGAATACCGCGAATCTCAATGTCCGCTGGAATGCCCTCTCCCATTCCCACCGACCTTTTCAGCACAACGCCCTTTGTGCCTACCATGAGGTCGTCGATATTGCGAGCTGGCGAGGCTTCAATATCCTTGCGGTTTATGACGGTAACCGACACCGGCGTTATGGTGTGCGGTTTTACTGCGGTGATTACAATTTCCATTTCATAGAGGTCGTCCGGAGGGGGCGCGATGGCCGCCGAATCCTGCGCTAAAATGGCTGTGGAGAAAACAACAAGCGCCAGAATGAAAAAAAAATAAAGCGTGGAGGAATGGATAGGCGGAATCACCATGCCGATAAAATAGAATTTATCAGGATGGGTAGTCTATGGTAGTATGACCGAGTAAACCTCTCGCATATCCGAACAATAAAGAACCGTCCACAGTCCTGACAATTTCTCCATCAATGCGAAAAATATCCATTCTGGCCCTTATCAATACATTATCGTATCAAGAATCGCGAGGGCCTCGTTGAGGACCGCGACCGGCGCTTTCTCTATGAACTTCGCCTTCCGTGAATTGTAATCCACAGACTTTGCCTGATCCGTCATGACAACACCAGTAAGTGCGCACGTCTCGGGCAGGCGTACATGGAAAGGAATGTTCCTGTCCGTGTTTGTAATGGGACAAACAAAGGCAAGCCCGGTCTTTTCATTAAATGCCGTGTTACTTATAACCAACGCTGGCCTACGGCCTTTCTGTTCATGACCTGCCTGCGGATCAAAAGTCAGCGCGATAAAATCACCTTTCTTGGGAATATAGCGGTGCATCTACCACATTTCCTTACCCTGCGGAGGGCCCCAGCCCAGTTCTCCAGGCTTGTAATCCTCCGGCATACGCAAGAGAAGATCTTTTAACCGGTATTTGCCCCTAATCCCGGATACCGGTTTGATCACTATCTCGCCGCTCTGCGCGGAAATGTCGACCTCCTCGCCGGTAGTAATCTGGGCCTGGCGGAGAATCTGCCGAGGAAACCTGATCCCTTGGCTGTTTCCCCATTTCTGTATCCTTGTTAACATCTGCGCCTCCCCTTGTATGTGTATACAAGTATACACAATTCGTTTGTTGAAATCAAGACTAAATGTGCGGCCAGAACAACATCAAGAAATGCGTCCTGCGAGAGACTATGAATTCTTATTGACCTGGAGGGGCAGGGAGCGCTGGTGGTTGCCATCCACCATAAAATCGATGGAATACCGGCCCGCTTTCTGAAAGGCGAGCTGGCCAATGGTAATGACAAAATTGACCGGCACAGAGTCGCCCACAGGCGGCGTACGCACCATGACTTCGCCGTTGATCGAGGGAACAATCTCCCTGCCATCTTCATCAACAATGAGTATCTTGAGCGCGTGGCTCCCGGCCTCGGAACGGGGAAAACGCATGCGCGCGGCAATGGAGCAGGCGGGGTGCATTGTGGGAAATTTCGCGGCCCAGAGCGTATCAAAAGTGCCGATGATGATCAGCTTGCCGCCGAAATCCTGCGCATGGTCGCACAAGGCGAAGATTTCAATGTCCATAGTAATGGCCTTTATTAAATTGCTATTCCCCGCCCTGGCGCATGCCGCGGACAGCCCGTTTGTCCACAACCAGCTTCTTGAGGCCTTTCTGGTCGGCAAGAAGATAGGGCATGTTTTCATTGACAAGCACGACATAGGTTGAATCCTTGTATGTTTCATGTCCCATGGCCTTCCATTCCTTGTATCCTGAAGCAGGCAGCCGTTTTATTTCATTGGGGTCTTTCAGCCGTTTGTCAGGATCAAAAAAATAGGCGGTCTGCTTCTCCGGCGTTGTGGAAAGGGAAAACGTGAGACGGTCATCGGGCTCGAAGGCGACTTCAAGCTTGTCGGACCGCACGGTTACAGCGATACAGGGAGTCTTTTTTTTAAAATAAATCTGTTTTACATAGTTATCAGTCACTGTTTTAAGCGCGTGTGACGAATCGACATTTTTATCGACCTTGGTATTTTCCTGCTCAAACAAAAGACCGCCTGAAATATACAGTTGCAGCTTTTTGACGTCCTGGTCGGTAAGCCCGTATTCGCGGATAACTCCCGGCGTCAGCGGCACCTGGGACGAACAGCCTATAAGCGCAATTAGGGCACCAAGCGCGACAACGGGTTTTAAAGACATGTTCCGCATCTGGTGCTCCTGTTTCTTAAAAAATACCCGGTCCGCCTTGGTAGAAATATCTGTTAATTCCCCGGTACAATCAAGAGTATGTACGTATCACACCGGAGAAAACGTGGCGGTCGAGTATGTCATGGGCGCGCTGGCGTGCGCATCAATTCCCCGCAGCATAAGCAGCGCGTGTTCCAGGACCGGAATGATGACCTCCAGATATTCCCGTACAGCTTTGACGCTGCCCGGAAGGGTAAAGAGGAGCGTCTGGCCGGAGGTCCCGGCAATGGACCGGCTTAAAAGCGCCGCAGGCAGGCGTTCTCCGTGCTTCTGGCGTATAAATTCCATGATTCCGGGAAGGGTTTTATTCAGCAGCGGAGCAACCACGTCAGGAGTGATGTCCCGCGGGCCGATACCGGTGCCGCCTGTTGTAAAAATGATATCTACTCCACTGTCAATTGCTTCTGTCAAGGTTTCCCGGAGCCCCGCGGCCTCGTCGGGAAGCACCAGGCGTGAAATCTCCAGACGCCACCGGCTCTCCTTGAACCGTGCCTCCAGCTCATCCTGCATGGCTGGTCCGCTCAGGTCCTCATAGTCGCCGCGGCTCGCGCGGTCGCTCAGGGTTAGTATGCGGATGCGCAGATGGCGGGGAACATGGACCAGCGTGCCGCCGCTGCGGATCGTCCCGCCCCTGATGACCCGCGCAAAAATGCCTTCCTTGGGCATTACGCATTGGCCCACCTGGTGGAAAATGGCGCACCCTCCTCCATGACATTTCTTACCTATCTGCGTTATTTCCAGTTCGACCTCGCCGATGCGCAGCCGGTCCAGAAGGGAGACCGATGTAAGGTCCAGCCCCTCCGTCGTGAGGTTTTCGCCAAAAGCTCCCCAGGAAAAGACGCGGCCGGCATCGCGGCCAAAAGCCTCCACGATTTCTCTGGACAGAATGCTGATCTGGCGGTGCCATGGCCCGGCATGGGCGTCGCCGGCCACACCGTGGGCCATTACCATCGCCTCGGGTACTGGTGACTTTACCGTGCCTTTTTTTTCTGATATATTAATGGATACAACAGTCGCCATATTCACAACTCCGGTTCTTTTATTTTTTCCACAAGGCGTATGTCGGACAAAACCATGCTTTTATCCACAGCCTTGCACATGTCGTATACTGTCAGAAGCGCAACGCTGACCGCGGTCAACGCCTCCATTTCCACCCCGGTCTGTCCGGTGCATTTGACCTCGCTGGAAACACTGACGCCCTTCGGTTTGAGGACCGCTTCAACGCAGACCTTTGAAAGCGTCAGGGTATGGCAGAGAGGAATGAGCGACGCTGTCTGTTTCGCCGCCTGCACGCCGGCCAGTTCCGCAGTAAGGAGGACATTGCCTTTTTTCATGCGGCTGCGCCTGATGAGCGTCACGGTCCCGGGGCAAAGGCGGATGAAACCCGCGGCCTTGGCCGTGCGGCGGCTCGCCGGTTTGCCGCTTACGTCAACCATGCGCGGACGCTGCTTTCTGTCAAGATGCGTGAATTTCATACGGTTATCCTCCGATCGAATAGAACTGGTTATTGCTTCTGATGCCGGACGCGGGTTTTGCCTCCACGGCTGCGGCCAGGGCGTCGGCAGCACCCATCTCACGGACACTGTAACAAATATCACTGAACAGGCAGGGGAAGACGCGACCGTCGCTTGTAACGCGAAGACGGTTGCAGGAGGCGCAATGGCCACCGTGTCCTCCGATGACCTTCCAGAACTCCCCTTTGACAGTGTCCATCTTCCTGATAAAACGGACCTCTATCCCTTTCCGGGCGCCCAGGCCGGCAACGGTTATCGCATCGGGTTCATCAGGGGTTTTATTAATAACACAATTGATTTTTACTTTCTCAAACCCCGCGTTCAGAGCTGCCTCAACCCCGGCCAGGGCCTCCTCGACCCGTCCTCCGCGCGTGATCTCCCGGTAGCGCGCAGGATCAAGGCTGTCGATGCTGATATTGACCCGGTCCACACCCGCGGCCCTAAGCGCGTCCGCGTACCGGGGCAGAAGGACGCCATTGGTTGTGATTGAGAGATCGTTAATGCCCTGTATGGCGCCGATCCGGCCCACCAGGGTCAGAATGTCCCGGCGGACCAGGGGTTCGCCGCCGGTAAGCCGCACCTTGTCTATGCCAAGGTCCACGGCGGCGCGGACAATCTCCTCGATCTCCTCAAATGAAAGGATCTCCTCATGCCGTTTCAGGGAGACGCCTTCCGCCGGCATGCAGTAAACGCAGCGGAGATTGCAGAGATCGGTCACCGACACCCGCAGATAATGGATCTTACGCTGAAAACGATCGAACATGCACGCGCTCTCCTTTTTCAAAGCCCAGGGAACCCACGGGAACAAATACAATGCCGTCGATTCCCGCCATGGCCCGGATGTGCGCTGACCCATGGTAGGGTACGGGCTCGACGTCACCGGGCGAGACAAAACGCACTGGGACCGCCGCCTGCCGCTTCATGTTCTTTCGGCGCACGGGCATGGTCAGCCGGCCTTCAACGACCAGAGGGCGGTACGAATGGCCCATCAGACGGAAGAGGAACGGTTTTACAAGAATCTCGAATATAACGTAGGTCGACACGGGGTTGCCGGGCAGACCGCAGCAGTAGACCAGGTCTTTGACGGCAAAGACCGTAGGGCGTCCCGGCTGCATGGCGACGCTGTCAAAAAGAAAGGAAAAGTCGAGTTTTTTAAGCGCCTCGGGCACCAGATCGAAGTCGCCCGTGGACACTCCGCCCGACAAAAGAATAACGTCAGATCGGGCCATTGCCTGCCGGAGGGCTGCGTCAATATCTGCTTCCGTGTCCGCAACCACACCCTGACCCGACAGGAGCGCGCCCATGGCCCGCACCTGTGCGGCGAGTTGCCAGCCATTGCTGTTGCGGATCTGTGCAGGCCCGGGTCTTTGCGAAGGCTCCACCAGTTCGTTTCCCGTGGCCAGTATTGCCACGCGGGGGCGCATGAAAACGCGGGGGCGCACGGCGCCGACCGATGCGAGCATGGCAGCGTGGGCCGGGGTGATGCGCTCTCCCTGTGTAAAAACCCGGTCGCCGGACAGGACGTCTTCGCCCCGGCGGCAGAGGTTGTCCGGGGTCTGTGCGTCCCTGATCCGTATGCGCATGCCATCACGCTCCACCTGCTCTTGCATGACCACGCAGTCAGCGCCCTGCGGCAGCGGCGCGCCGGTCAGGATGCGCGCGCAGGTGCCGGGGAGTACGGTTTTTTCCGGAAACACCCCGGCGGGGATGGTCTCGATGACCTCAAGTTCCCCCCTTGCCAGATCGGCCCGGCGGCAGGCATAACCGTCCATGGCGGCCTTGTCAAATGGCGGCATGTCCACATCGGAAAAAACGTCTCCAGCGAGAATTCTGCCAGCGGCGTCTTCCAGGGGCACGGTTTCTACCGGCAGGGGACGCGCCGCAGCCATCATTTTTTTATAGGCTTCGTCGAACGTAATCATGGGTTCAGCGCCCTTTCGTAGTCTTCGGGAGTGTTCAGATTGCCGAACCCGCCGGTTTCCGGCAAGGGCACGACCACTGTTTTTATCTCAGGTTCATCGAACAGATCTATCATTCTGCGGCCTCCGCGGGCGATAACTGCGCGAATTACCGGGACAAGTCGGCGCGTATACACCGCCATCAACGGTTCAAAGCGGCCTTCCGGACCCGCAGGCATGACCAGGTCCGCATGTGCAGCTTTCCGGAGCATGGATCGGATAAGCAGCACGGGCTGCAGGGGAATGTCGCATGCTGTGACAAACAGGCGGTCATAGGTGGCCGCCTGCAGGGCGGACAGAATGCCCATAAGCGGCCCTTGGTTCGGCTGTTCGTCGCGGACGACCCGCTGGCCGGCAAAAGAGTATTTCTCCGGGTCCTGTGCGGATACCAGCACATCGTCGAACAGCGGCGCGAGTTGGTCCAAGATATGGCAGAAAAGCGGCTTGCCTCTGAAAATGAGCAAGGCTTTATCGCTTCCCATTCGGCTGCTTTTACCCCCGGCAAGCACGACGGCCGAGGCGAGGGCGGGAACGCGCCATACCCCCTGTTCGAAACTACACCGTTCAGGAGAAAAGTCCCACCCCTTGCCATCAAAAACCAGAATCCTGTCAGCTTCGGCAATGACAGCCGCGCAACTTGCCTTGATAGCTTCGGATCCGGCCGCCCTGATGACGAGAAAGGTTCCTGGTTCCAAGGCTAGACGCGCGGAATTGGACTCGCACACCACGCAGGCGCCCGTGGGAATCGCATTGATCAGCGCCGTCAACCCCTTGTCAATATGCACCTGCCGTACGCGCAGCCAGAAGACCCCGGCCGCGCCGGCAGCCTTCATTCGCGCGGTGTCCTTGTTCCCGGCATTGCAAGTCTCTTCCGTCAGGATAAAATCCCGGTCCAGCGACCCGCAGACACCGCAACCCTGTCCGCCGCGGGGACATCCTCCACCTTCATTTTCCCGTATCACGGTTATTTTTACTCCGAAAACGAGTCGTTGCGCCGCCTGGTTCCTGATGACATGGCAGGCGAATTCCGTCTTGCCGACGTTGCGACCCCCGGCGCCTATCATCAGAAAATGGGGGGCGTACATCATGGCTTTTCTTCGTCAGGAATAAAACGGACGGCCGTTGACTTGAAACTGATCCATACTTTTTTTTCCAAGGTTAACCCCAGTTCCCGGAAGGAGGCAGCGGTCACCAGGGCGTGTATGGGAAGACCGACGTTTACGGTCAGCGCTATACCCCTGGGCACAGTCTCGATATCGATGATGTTCCCGTAAAAAACGTTCCGGGCGCTGCCATGCGGCTGTTCCGGTGAGACGGTTACGGAATCACTTTCAAACACAACGCACCCGTGTCCGGGAGCATGGTCGGGCGGCAGGGCTACGCGGACGCCGGAGAGCGTGAACCACCGCGTATCTCCATCCGCAACCACCTGGCCGCGGAAAAAATTCCTTATGCCCGTAAAGCCGGCAACAAACCGGGACCGGGGTTTATGAAAAACCTCTTCGGGCGTTCCTGCCTGCACAATGCGGCCATTTTCGAGGACCGCCACGTGCGAGGCAAGGGCAAGCGCCTCCTCGTAGTCGTGCGTCACGTGGACAATGGTCAGGCCTTCGGCGTTCAAACGGCGGAGAAGCGACCTGATGAAAATTCGTGACGGGACATCGAGCGAGGACAGGGGTTCGTCGAGAAGGAGCAGCCGGGGGTGCCGGATGAGCGCGCGCGCCAGGGCCACGCGCTGGGCTTCGCCAAGGGACAGCGTCGTCGGCTTTCTATCAAGAAGGTCTGTCGCACCAACCCGTGCGGCGATTTCCTGCACCCGATCGCGCGCTTCTCCGGAAAAGGCATACCCGATGTTGCTGCGTACCGTCAGATGGGGAAAGAGGGCCTGGTCCTGGTACACCAGACCCAGGTGTCGCTTCTGAATCGGGATTCCGGCAAGATCTCTGCCGTCCAGCATAATGCTGCCGCGGGCGGGTGTCAGAAGTCCGGCAATGAGTTCAAGCAGGACCGTCTTGCCTGCCCCGGATTCACCAAGAAGGACAAAATAATTACCGGCCTTCACGGTGAAATCAACCCCGGAAAGGCAAAATGCGCCAAGTTCCACCTCTACGTCCTTAACGCTGAGCATGGTATTGCCTTCCTGACAGGAGCCGGAGGATAATGAAAAACACAAGGCAGACGCCGAGAAAAACAACCGCAGCGCCCCGGGCGTACGACAACCCGAAAGAGGTGAAGCGCTCATAGATAAGAACAGGCATGACCATGGGATGGTAGGCCACGATGATGACCGCGCCAAATTCGCTGAGGCCCCGTGCGATCATCATGACAAAACCGGTCAGTATGGACCGCCGCGCAAGGGGAAGGGAAATGGTGAAAAATACGGTCCAGGGCGATGCGCCAAGAGTAAGGCCGGTCTTTTCCAGTCTTTGGGGCACCGAGGCAAAGCCTTCACGGGAGGCGTTTATCAGAAAAGGAAGGCTCACAAACGCCATTGCCAGGGCAATGCCGGCCGGATTGCCGATAAATGAAAATCCAAACGTTTCCGCCAGCCGGCCCAATGCGGACTCGCGGTTGAGGACGCTTAACAGGGCAATCCCCGCTGTCGAATGGGGAATGATCACCGGAAGATCAATGATGCCAAGGAGAACACCTTTGCCGGGAAATTTACGCCGCGCCAGAAACCATGCGAACGGCACAGCGGCAAGGGAAAAAAGAAGAGCGGCGGCAAGGGCGGTAAGCAGGGTAATCCGTATGCTGCGCAGGACTTCCGCGTCCGTGGCGGTCTGCGTAAGCATCCCCGGACTCACGTTCAGCGACATATGCAGAAGCGGCGCGAGGATAAACAACAGAACAACACCCCCGCACGCCCAGAGACAAAGCGTGAAAAAATCAGGAAGTTTCAGTGGAGCCATTGGAGCGCCTCAGTGTTTCGGTTTTGCGAAAGCTTTTAACCCGTCCGGAAGTCTCGCCCATCCGTCGCAGACCGATGGGACCGCTGAGGGCTGTCCAAGTTTCTCGATCTGGGCCATGCCCTTGTCCGCGGTTAGCAGATAACGGACAAACGCCACGGCGGCCTTCGGATTGGGTGCATTCTTCGGCACGGTGACGCCGTAGACCATGGGTTCGCCTGTCTGGCGGATAGTTTCACCAGGCTTTTTTCCAGCCAGGTCTACGCTGACACTCCGATAAAGATCCGTGAGTTCCGGGCTTTTCAGATTGACGGAGTCTGGCAGGAGAAGACGCTGGAGGCCGTGCTGTTCGGCCACGGAGCGATAAAGAAAGATGTAGTCTATCGTGTTCGACTCCAGGAGCGCCAGCAGGTCCGTCTCTTTGGGACGGATGAAACGGGTGTCTTTGTTCAGCACGGCTTCCGCGACCCCGGGCCGCGCGTAATGTTTCTCCGCAAGTTTCAGTGTCAACACCGCGCGATACCCGCACGGGTCCGCATTCGGGTTGGCGCGTCCAAAGACCACTGCGGGGTCGAGCATAATATCAATCCAGTTGTTACGCGTAAGTTCGGCGGAGCGCCGGGAGGCCTTGTGGTAAACAATGGCCATTTCATTGGTGGCGAACTTGATGTTCCAGTCCGCATGGTCCGGGATGAGAAGCTGGTCGATGACCGCATAATCGGCCGAAGCCATGACGTCACAGGATCGTTTAAGATCAGTGATTTTTCGTGCGCAATCGCGGGACCCCGCCGCTTCCAGAAGAATGTCAAGACCGGGGTTGAGCTTTCCAAAATCCCCGGAAATCTGTCTGAACGGTACCGAAAGGCTGCCGGCATGAAAAATGATAAGTTTTCCGGAGAGCCTTTCCTGCGCAAAGGCATTAACGGCAAAAAGCACTACCAGGGTCAGGAGCGTACGCATTTGTCAAACTCCCTTTCAATAAAAACCTCAATATGTCTCCTCCATTTTTCGAAGGCGAGCACCATCTCTTTTCCGTATTCCGTCAGCGCGGTGCCGCCGCCGCCCCGGCCCCCGCGATTTTTTTTTATGAGGGGACGATCCAGACAGGCCTCGGCCTTCTTAAGGTCGTCCCAGGCCTTGCGGTAGCTGATCCCGAGGGCGCGTGCCGCTGACTGCAGGGAGCCATGACTTTCGATGGCGCGCAGGAGCCGTACCTTTCCGTCACCGAAGACTCCTCTGCGTGAGGGCGAGTAGGCCCACAGCCGGAAATTTGGCAGGAGACCGGGCGGGAGCCCCGGCGATTTTTTATTTTGGTTATGTTTTGCCATGCATATCGGTGGCGTTAAAAAAGGCCCTTCCCGGGCCCTTTGTTTTCAGAACGCTTCGGGATAGCCAATATCCACAAAAAGGGTCTCCAGCCGGTTCTTGTGCCCCAGTTCCATGTTGGCCAGGTTGTCAAAAGTGGTCTTCAGCCCGGCATCTGAACTGGCAATGGAGAGCCCTCGGTAGAATTCCATTGCCTGCTGTTCTTTTTTCATTGCAAGAGCAAGGGCGTCCGCAGGTTTCATGGAAGTGGAAAGGCGGGGCAGTTCCGTGGCCTCCGCCACTTTCAAGTCCGCCTTCGGTGCGTCTATCTTGAACGGCATGCCAGGATCAGCCCGGAATTTCTCAAGAAGCTCCATGTGTCCCATTTCTTCACCGGCCAACTTGGAGAAGGTTTGTTTCAGGACAGGGTCTTTGGTCTTTGCCGATGCGTCGGCGTAGAACTCGTTGGCCTCGATCTCCCGGCCGATTGCCGTGGATATGACGCGGTCGAAATCCTGTTTGTCCATAGTTTCCTTTCTTTTCAGGCTTTCTCGATTTTGGCCGCGCAAACCTTGAATTCAGGAATTTTGGCGACCGGATCGACCGCGGCGATGGTCAGGCGGTTGGCCGGCGCCTCGGCGTAGTGGAAGGGAATGTAAACGGTGCCTTTTCCGATTTTATTGGTGACCGAGGCGTATGTCACGATATTGCCCCGCCGCGTTGATACCTTGACTTTTTCGCCGTTCCTGACACCCAGGGCTGCCGCATCCGGGTCAGACAGCATGACCATGGGACCCGCCAGTTTGTTGATCCCGGCTGTCTTGCGCGTCATGGTACCGGTATGGAACTGGTAGAGCACGCGGCCTGTAGTCAGGACGAACGGGTACTCGGCGTCGGGAAGTTCGGCCGCCTCCTTGAAGGGTATGGCGGTCATGAGTCCAAGGCCCCGCGTGAATTTTTCGCGGTGCAATACCGGTGTGCCGGGGTGTTCGATCGTGGGGCAGGGCCACTGCAACCCCATGCTGCCCAGCCGGTCGTACGTCATGCCCGCATACGAGGGGGTGAGAGTACGCATCTCTTCGAAAATGGCCTCTGAATTAGCGTACTGCCAACCCGCGCCCATGGCGTTGGCTATGCCCTGGATAATTTCCCAGTCGCTTTTTGCTTCACCCGGAGCTTGCACTGCTTTGTTCAGCCGCTGAACCCTACGCTCGGTATTGGTAAAAGTGCCGTCTTTTTCGGCCCAGGCTGCGGCGGGAAGAACGACATGCGCGTACTTGGCCGTTTCGGTCAGGAACATGTCTTGGACCACCAGGAACCCGCACGCTTCAAGGGCTTTCTGCACATGATGCTGGTCTGGGTCGGAAATCACGGGGTTCTCGCCCATGATATACAGCGCCTTGACATTACCAGTGATGGCGCCGTCAATCATTTCGGTGATGGTGATCCCGGGTTTAACGCTGCACTTTGTACCCCAGGCCTTGTCAAACTTGGCCTGTACGGCCTCGTCGCCCACTTTCTGGTAAGCGGGGAAGACGTTCGGCAGCCCTCCCATGTCGCAGGCACCCTGCACATTGCTCTGGCCGCGCAGGGGGTTCACTCCGCCGCCGGTCTTTCCCATGTTCCCGCAAATCATCTGCAGGTTGGCCGTGGATTTGACGTTGTCCACGCCTGTGGTGTGCTGGGTGATGCCCATGGAATAGAAAAGACCGCCGGTTCCGGCGTGCGAGAAGAGATCGGCAATGGCCGTGAGTGTGGCCGCGGGGATGCCGGAAATCTTTTCCACGGCTTCCGGGGTGTATTTTTCAACCTCGGCTTTGAGGGCATCGAACCCCTCGCAGCGGGAAGCCACGAATTCCTTGGCCTCCCATCCATTTTTCAGGATGACATGCATGATGCCGTTGAGCACGGCCACGTCGGTTCCGCAGCGCTGGCGGGCGTAGATCGTGGCGTAGTCGGCGAGGCGGATTTCCTTTGGGTCGATGACAATGAGTTTGGTCTTGCCCGACCGGACCGCCTGCTTGATGCGCGCGGCGATGACCGGATGGGCCGACGTGGTGTCGGAGCCGATGACGAGAATGACATCCGCCGCCTTGATGCCGGCGATGTCGTTGGTCATTGCGCCGCTGCCGAATGTTGTGGCCAGACCGACCACGGTAGAGGCGTGTCAAAGCCGGGCGCAGTGGTCGATGTTGTTGGTGATGATGCGCGTGCGCATGAATTTCTGGAACAGGAAGTTTTCCTCGTTGGTCACCTTTGCGGAGGCGAGGCCAGCCACGGCGTCGGGGCCGTGCTTTTTGACCACGTCGCCGAAACGGGAGGCCACGAGCGTCAGGGCCTCGTCCCAGGATGCCTTGCGGAAGGTGCCGCCGTCCTCGCGGATGAGGGGGGCGGTGAGCCGCTCGGGGCTCTGGACAAAGTCAAAGGCATACCGGCCCTTGACGCAGAGCATCCCTTCGTTGACCGGGGAATCCTCGACGCCGGAGATGCGGACGATCCGGTTGGCCGCGCGGTCGACATGAAGCTCCTGGCGGCAGCCCACGCCGCAATAAGGGCAGACAGTTTCGACCTTTTCCAGCTGCCACGTCCGTGCTTTGCCGCGCGGGAGTTTGTCGACAATGGCGCCGGTGGGACAGAGCTGAACACATTCGCCGCACTGGACGCAGGTGGAGCTTCCCATGGGAACGTCGTCGTCGCAGATGACCTTTGTGTCGTGGCCGCGGAAGCCGAAATCGAGCACCTCGTTGACAACAGTAGCATTGCAGCCGGCAATGCACCTGCCGCACTGAATGCATTTGGCGTGTTCGCGGAAAACAAATTCGGCTGAATTGTCCGTCTGTTCCTTGGGTGCCAGCGTAAAGGTCGGCCGTTCAATGCCAAGGCGGTATGCGGCGTCCTGGAGCTCGCAGGCGCCGTTCTGCTCGCAGGCAAGGCAGTCGTGTCTTCCCGATGAGAGGAGCAGGTCGACCACGAGCCGCTGCGCTTTACGGACGTTTTCGGATTCGGTGTTGATTATCATCCCCTCCTTTACCGGAACGGTGCAGGAGGTCTGGAGGCCGCGAGCACCCTCAATTTCGACAATACACACACGGCATTTGCCGGCCGGGCCTGTTTTAGGATGATAACAGAGAGAGGGTATATAAACGCCGTTGTCGCGCGCGGCCTGAAGGACCGTCTGGCCCTGCCGCGCCTCGTATTCTTTTCCATTAATGGTGACTTTCATGACTGCTCCTTGTTATGTCGGGTCACGGGTTCGCAGTAACCAGCGTTTCGAATTCGGCCAGGAACTTCCGTACCATGGCCCGGATGGGCATGGCAAACGCGTCTCCGGTGGGGCAGAGCGTAGAGCCGATGATGGTGTCGCACAGGTGGAGAATCCGGTCAATGTCCGCGGTCTCCCCACATCCGCTCAACAGTTTTTCGATGAGCGATTCGACGGCCACGGAACCCTCGCGGCACGGGGTGCACTGCCCGCAGGACTCGTGGGCGTAAAATTTTATAGTGCGCAGGGCGATGGGTGGCATAGCCACGGTGTCGTTCATGACAATGATGCCCCCGGAACCAAGCATGGTCCCGGCCTTCAGGCAGGCGTCATAGTCCATGTTCAACGTCTCGGCCTCGGCAGCGGTCAGAATGGGCGTTGAAAGCCCTCCGACAATTACCGCCTTGAGATTGCCCTTTACGCCTCCGGCGGCCTGGAGAATGGTTTTCAGCGGCGTCCCGAGCGGGTATTCAAATACGCCGGGCTTGTTCACATGGCCGCTTACTCCGAACAGCTTGGGCCCCGCATTGCCGACAACGCCTATTTTTTTAAACGCCTCTGGGCCATGCTCCATTATATACGGAAGGCAGGCAAGGGTTTCGACATTGTTGACAATAGTCGGGCAGCCATACAACCCCTTGAGCGCTGGAAAGGGCGGCTTGAGCCTTGGACAGCCGCGTTTGCCTTCAAGGGACTCGATAAGCGCTGTTTCTTCACCGCACTCATAGGAACCCTGGCCGCGGTGGACAATGATGTCAAGAACATCCAGCAGTCCCGCAGTTCTGGCCTCATGGATGGCGTCTTCAAGAATCCCGGCGATCCAGCGGAACTCACCCCGGATGTAGATAAAGGCCTTCTTCGCGTTGATCGCGCGCGCGGCAATGGCTATTCCCTCAACAAGAAGATGGGGGTCGTATTCCATAATCTGACGGTCTTTGAACGTCCCTGGTTCGCCCTCGTCCGCATTGCAGATAAGATACACCGGGGCCGCATTGTCCTGGGGTAGGAAGCCCCATTTCATGCCTGCGGGAAATCCGGCGCCCCCGCGACCGCGAACAATCGCGTGTTTGACCGCATCAAGTATTTCCACTGGTTTCAGCGCCTTTGCCTTTTCAAGCCCCGCATAACCGCCTCTTTTCCGGTATTGGACAATTGAGCGGTTTGATATGTCGCCGCGGTTTTTTAAAAGGACTTTGCACTCGGACCCAAAATGGGACTCGTTCCTGGCTTCCGGCAGAATTCCTTTCTTGAGCGATTCCAGGAGCGCATCGGTTTTCTCAATGGTCATGTTTTCGTAATAAACGTCATTGACCTGAATGACCGGGCAGGTGCCGCACGAACCAAGGTCCTCCACTTCTGAAAGGGTAAACAGGCCATCGGGCGTGGTTTCACCAGCCCGGATACCCAGCATGTCCTCACAATGGGTGAGGATTGCCTGGCCGCCCATAAGGGTCGCGGGAATATTGGTGTCGACCTGAATATGGTACCTGCCGACCTTTGCGGTATTGTATAATGTGTAATAACTGGCAACACCATAAGCTTTGCCGAGCGTAACGCCGAGAAGGCCCGCCACTGCCGCAATATCTTCTTTGGAAAGATGGTTGCCGTTCTCGCGTTGAACCATGTCCAGCGCAGGCAGAAGCGCTGACCTTTGGTCCGGATATCCGCCCGCGGTTTTCTTAAGTTTTTCGATGAGAGGCGCAGAGACCATAATGCCCTTTCTTGATTTATACTAGACACTTCTCGATAGCGGAGAACAGTGTCTCCGGTTTTACGGGTTTTTCAAACATGCCCTTGACCGCGTCGTATTTCAAGGGCAGGTCTTCCGGATGACGGATCCCGGTCAGGAGGATGATGGGAATGGTACGCGTTGCAGGGTCCGCCGCCAGCCTGGCGACCACATCAAGGCCTTCGCTGTCATAGGTCATCATGACGTCGAGAAGGATAAGGTCAGGAGGAGAGTCCTTGACCGCGGAGAAGCCCAGGCTTCCGTTTATAAAAGAGGAGGTCTGGAAACCCCTGGACTGCAGCACCGTTGTGATTGCTTCGGTATAATCCGCATCGTCATCAATAATATAAATTGTCTTTGCCATATCTCCTCCTGCCCGCGCCCGTATGGGCGGCCGATGGTTTCTGTCTTCTACTTGCCGGCCGAAAAACTCTTGTTGCTTGCCGCAAGCGTCAACAGGAGTCCGATGGCAAGCAAGGTTCCTCCAAAACCAAATGAGTAAAAGGCCGCCTGTGCGCCCATTTTATCTTTGATGATTGCCACGACCTGGGGGCCGACGATTCCGGCCATTGACCACGCGGTCAAAATGGCACCGTACACCATGGGCATCATTTTAGCGCCGAAGACCGTGGTGACAAAAGAGGGCATGGTGCCGAAGCCGCCGCCGTAGCAGAGCAGAACATAGCAGACGACAATGGAAAAGATCCAGGGATTCTGGGTGAACATCAGGATGGCAAAAGCGCCGATCTGGGTCGCGAGCATGATGCGGAAGACCTGCACGCGGCCGATTTTATCAGACGTGCCACCCCAGAAAAACCTGCCCAGACCGTTGAAGAGCGAACTCACCGCTATCAGCGTCCCGCCGAGTGCGGCCAGCGCGGCAACATCAAGACCGGGGTTGGAAATTTTCACCAGGTCCTGAAGCATGGGTGACTGAAAACCGATAATGGAGATTCCAGCCGCGATGTTGCAGAAAAAGATAAGCCACATCACGAAAAATCGGCCGCTGAATACGTATTGGCTGAACGTGCCGCTCTGTTCATCCACAGAGACCGCCGGCTTTGCCCCAGCCGCCACCGGTGCCGTAGGCGCCGAGGGCATTTTGACCGTGTACCCAGGAGGGGGATTGCGCAGGAAGGAGCCCACAATCATGGTCAGTACCATAAAAATACCTCCCAGCCAGGCAAAGACAGGCACCAGGTTTCCATTGGGGAACGCCTCATTCTTGAACGCGGCCAGGAGTAGGGGCGCGAAAAATTTGCTCATAAGCAGGGCGCCCAGACCGAAACCCATGACAACCATGCCGGTGATAAAACCTTTTTTATCCGGGAACCATTTGGCCGCGGTTGCCACCGGAGTGACATATCCCAGGCCAAGGCCGCAGCCGCCAATGACGCCGTATCCTATATATAACAGCGGCAATGAACTCATTTTAAGTGCAAGGGCGCCAATCAGATATCCCAGGCCGAAAAGAAACCCACCGGCCATGGCCAACTTTTTTGGGCCGTATTTCGGAAGGTTGATCCCGCCCCATGCGGCGGAAAGTCCAAGGAAGCAGATGGCAAGGCTGAACGCCCAGGCAGCCTGGGAATTCGTCCATCCATAGGTCATGATCAACGGTTTCTGAAAAAAACTCCACGCATACACTGTGCCCAGGCAGAGCTGGAGCAGGGTTCCCATGATGGCGATAAGCCACCTGTTGGGCAGTTTCTCAGCGGTCATTGCCTCATTACTCATCTTTGTTTCCTCCGGTTATTAAATTATTTAAAATATAAAACAGGCTTACCATGTATCCCATTCCAGCGGCCGGTTTTTACCGGTCCCCGATAAAATAGGTGAGATGTTCCAATTCCTGCTCTAAATTGACATTATAGACAAGGACCTTCCTTTCATCGTAATGCAAAAAACAGGGGGCAAAATTTAACACTCCTTTAATACCCGCCACTATCAATTCATCGAGTACCTGCTGCGCGGCAATTTCGGGGACAACGAGAATGGCGACTTTTATTTTGTTTGTCCGAACATATTCCTTGAGTCTCCCCATGGGCAACACGGGAAAGCTGTCTCTTTTATTACACTTTGTCGGGTCGACGTCAAAGGCGGCCGAAATGGAGAACCCTTCTTTTTTAAACCCGCGGTATTTCATCAGGGCGCTTCCCAGGTTCCCCTTGCCGATCAGTATGACTTGCCGGTTTTCATCAGTATTCTTGTTCAATATGTGTCTGATATTGTCTAAAAGGGTGTCGATGAGATACCCGCTCCGTTTTTTACCTGTCAATTTCAATAACGAAAAATCTTTCCTTACCTGAGTGCCGGTGATACCGACGGATTCCGCGATGGTCTTGGAATAAATTCGAGAGCATCCGAGTTCCTTGTGGCGGCAGAAGACGTTCTTATATTGTACTAATCGCCTGATACGGCTCTTGCTGACCGCGGCGCCAATCCTTTTTCTTTGCATCTATACATTAACCGTAATTATGCCGTTTGCGGTATACATTTCAACGACGTCCATTCTTTAATGTGAAAAAAGATACATATTCCTTGCACCGATAGCAATAGTATTTTCTCAACTCACAACTGCGGATGCATGGTTCCCCTGCCGGGAAACTCATGGCACCATGCACTCGCTTTCCTTGGCCGGAAACATTTCGCTGCTCGTATAGCTTTGCTGTGTTAGACCAATGGTTAAAGAGAATCTTTTTAAAAACGAGAAATAAAACGATCAACTCGCCTATCAATACATACCATAAGAAAATCCTGGGAAAATATGGATCAACGCAGGGTCTTAATGTACTCCACAAGCGTGCCGCTGTTACGGTATTGTCCGCGCTTCATGAGCTTGTGCATGCCAGTGTTCCAGTTATAGACCAGGGCAACAACCCTGGTAATGCCTCTTTTCCTGCATATCTGTTCATACGCCGCTACCAGCCGTGTGCCTATTTTGTTTCTTCTCTCTTTAGCTGAAACCACCAGGTTTGCAAAGTAGCTGAACCGCGACTCTCGGTAGAATTCAGCGTCCAGGGCCCCGGCCACCCCTTGCCCATTTTCCGCGACAATAAGAAGATCGTCCTTTGACCGTATCAGGCGTTTGAATCGCGCACGCGTGTGCAATCCCACGAAATCACTCACCGCCCGTTCCTTGCGGTACAGCGAAAGAAGGGCATTGATATCGCTGTCCCGGCCTTTGCGAATGCGTACAGCTTGCTTTAATTCCGATGATTTCATGGCACATAATATACAATTTCGTGAAATAGTGAAGCGATTGTTTACCTCTTTGCCCTCACCTGCCAGAAAATTGTATAATTCTATATAATGCGTATTTTAAAATTCTTCCTGTTTATTGCAGCAATTACCTGCACCATGCTTTTCTTTGCGTGCAGTTCCCAGCCTTCGGCTGAAAAACAGCTGCGCGAAAAAGAGCGTCGTAAAACCGCCATTTTCGACATTGCCAGCGCACGCATTGTCAATCCACTGATGTGGAATCCCCTTATGATCACGGCCCGTCTCGATCAGGGCCTTCACCAGGCAATGATGGAACCGCTCTTCATCCTCAATTATCAGACCAATGCCATAGAACCATGGCTGGGCCTGGAAATGATCTCCAATACCGCAATGGACATCTGGACGCTCAAACTGCGGCCCGGGATTGAATGGAGCGACGGCCACCCGTTCACGGTCGATGATATTATCTTTACCACAGACCTTCTTGTCCGCAACGCGCCCATGTTCAGGTATTCGGCACAACTGGCCAAATATGTGAAACGCATGCGTAAAATCGACAGCCTGAACATGGTTTTCGAACTGAAAGCGCCCAACCCCCGGTTTCAACTCGACCACTGGATCATCAGGATGTGGGGTAGCTGCTCAGTGGTTCCCAAACATATTTTCAAGGACAAAGATCCGCTTACCTTTTCGTTCTACGACCCCCAGAAGGGATGGCCCGTATTCACCGGACCGTATGTATTGAAAAACGCCACGCAGACCGAATTTAATTTCATCCGGAACAACAACTGGTGGGGGGCAAAAACCGGCTTTAAGCCCCTGCCCAGGCCCGAATATCTCAAATTCGTGTGGTATGGGCCCGAGGAAACAAGGACTGCGGCCATGGCTGCCAGCAATCTTGACGCCATCATGGACATCTCGCTTGGCGCCTTCCTTGCGCTCAAACGCCGTAACCCTAACATCATTGCATGGTACGATCACTCTCCCTATGCAACACTCGACCCCTGCCCGCGCAGCCTTGAATTCAACTGCGCGGTGGAGCCGTGGAACGATAAGGACATGCGATGGGCGGTGAACTGGGCCATTGACCGCGCCATTGTCATCAGCATTGCGTACGAAGGGACATCCGTGCCATCAACGTGCATGTTCCCTCTCTATCCGCCGCTCATGCATTATATGGAGATGTCGAAAAAATTCGCGGCAAACAATGATGCGCCTCTTGATGCGTACAACCCCGGCATGACGCGTTCTATATTCGAATCCAAAGGATACCATTTGAACAAAAACGGATACTACGAAAAGGACGGCAAGGAACTGGGGTTTACCATCACCACCATGGAGAGCGAGATTGAGCACCAGCGCACGGCCCAGATCATTGTGGAACAGCTCCAGGCTGCCGGTATTGATGCGACCACCAGGGTTGAGGCGACTGGCACATGGATGGACAACTACTATTATGGTAATTTTGAAGCGCGCATAGGCTGGGAATCGTGCGCGTCAGCCAATGAACCATGGGCAACCATGGACATGTTCAACGAGCGATGGGTTGTGCCGCTTGGCAAAAGAGGTAATTTAAACTGCTACCGATGGTCAAACGTGGAATACAGCAGGCTGGTGGATAGCATCGGCGTTTTACCGCTGGGCGATCCCCGCATCGATTCCCTCTACGCGCAGGCCATGAAAATCTGGTACCATGAACTTCCGGTGGTGCCTATTGCGCAGGCAAAAAAACTCATCCCCTTCTGCACCACATACTGGAAAGGCTGGCCAACCGCGGACAATCCGTACATACAGCCATTTACCTGGTGGCAATCGACACAGGTTATTTTACACAAACTAGAACCCGTTGAATAAGACGCATCCCATGGGACGCGCTATCCGTTGGCCTGTCCCATTTTGGCGGAGCGCATATCTTCCGATGATTTAAAATAAACGCGGCGGCCTCTGTATTCCTTTACCACGCTGCCGTTCTTGCAGAGTTCATCCAGGTATTTCCTGGCCGTATTGGCGGCGCTCCTCATCTTTACTTTAAAATCATTAAAGGTAAAGATATTATCGCTAAAAGATTCGAGCGCTTTCCGTATTTCCACCTGCCGGGAAACGCCCAGACCGTATATGGCCAGATACCGTTTGATGGTATTGTACGAACAGCCGAAATATGCCGCCAGTTTATGGGGTTTGCCGTAAAACCTGTCATACGCCTCCGAGAACACCCTCTTGTCGCTGAACGATCTGTTCCCGGGCCTATCGTCAACCGTATCTACGCCTGGTTCGCGCCCCCTTTGCGTACCGCTGGTTTCGGTTCCTGCTGTTTCGAATAATTTATTCTTCATATATTCGGGAAAATGCGCGGCGGTTATCGTCTGTTCGCGGTGGATGACCAGCGCGTTTTCTATGGCGTTTTTCAGTTCGCGGACATTGCCCGGCCAATTGTAGTGCAGCAGCGCGGGAAACACATCGTTGGCAATGTTCGGTATTGGAATATCATTCTGCCGGGCAATGGTGATGATGAGATTATCAATAATCGGATACATGTCCATGAGCCGCTCGCGTAGCGGCGGAATATTGATGTGGACCACCTTGATACGGTAGTATAAATCCGCCCTGAACCTTCCCCTTCTGACCTCTTCCTCCAGGTTGACGTTCGTGGCCGCAATAATACGGACATCAGACTGAAGGGTTTTCTTGCCCCCAAGCCGCTCGAATTGCCGGTCCTGTAGAAAACGGAGCAGTTTCATCTGCACTTCAAGCGACAGATTGCCAATTTCATCAAGGAACAAGGTGCCGTTATCAGCCTGCTCGAACTTGCCTGGTTTCATATGGTCAGCGCCTGTGAACGCTCCGCGCTCATGGCCGAAAAGCTCGCTCTCAATGAGGGTCACTGGCAGAGAAGCGCAGTCAAGTTTTATCATGGGCCCTTTCCGCCCGCTCTCAGCGTGTACGGCAGTAGCGGCCACATCCTTGCCTGTTCCGGTCTCGCCGGTTATAAGCACCGAGACATTGGTCTTTGCAACCGCCTGAATGCTGTTGATTACAGCCTCAATGGCCGGTGAAGCGCCGAAGAGTCCGTGAAAGCCTTTTTCAGAATTCGCAAGACGCATAAGCGCCCGGTCACGGTCTTTTTTGTATGATAACAGCCGCTCCTCCACTCGCGTCAGTTCGTTGAGCTCTCGCATGAGAAGGAAATTCCCGATTTTATCAAGATGCTGGCCTGGGAATATCTGCATTTCATAATAATGCTGTTCATCGTTTTTAAACCTGACTGGTTTACGGTATTCCCTCATTCGGTCATAATTAAAAGCGCTGTCCCGTATGGATATTCTAACCAAAGAGAACTGTTCATTGGCATTGGCGATAAACCCGAACCTGTTCAGCCTGGCAAAATCGCTGTAAAAAGGTATCTCATCGATATAGCGTATGATCTCTTTTTCATTGACCGTTACGGAAATTACCGGACCCGTCTTGATAACGGCAACTGTGTGCACTTGTTCTGACAGTTCAACAGCGCTGACCGGGTTGGAATTCCGTTTTAGTATCGCTTTGTTCTCAGTGAAGTGGAGTAGATACCCGTTTTCGTCCGGGGTAAGCAGTGGTTCGTCAATGCCGCAGAAAAACACGCCTCCGCCATTGCTGGAGATGCGATATTCAACCTTGAAATCCTTGGTGAAAAAATCAAAGGTGGTGTTTGAAACAAGGAAATAGCCCTCCATGTATTCAGGGGCCTCAAGGGCAACGTTTAAATCACGGATGTTCCAGGACGCATGACGCGTATCGAAAAGCCGTGAAAACCCATCGCGTGAGGAATCGAAGAACAGCTCCCACTCCGGGACGTTTTTTTCGGACTGCGCGCGCACATACATGAGGAATTCCTGCCGCGCCTGTTCCCATGCCTTGAAATCACCGGCCACCAGGCATTCCTTCAGGTTTACGCCGCGAAATTTTATTTTCCCGAAGATCTGGAGAAGTTTCTTGTAAAACCGGTCTCCAAACTCCTCGATACGGTACTGGTCGTCCATTATCGCGAACAATTCCTTGACGTAGAACAATAATATCCGCTCAATAGTGTATGGGAGCGCTATCGCCGAGTACATAAAAAAACCGTCAAAATCACCAAGACGATCTATCTGAACATGAACGCCTTCTCTCGATGGCCTAATGTTGCTCGTGAAGACGGCTAATGTATTTTCTGATATTCGCGGATTTGGAATGATGCGGCACCGGATCTTTGTGGCAATGGTGTTTTCTGAAATGATCTCCAATAAAGTCCTGAACTCTTTTCCTTGTATATCCTTCAATTCATAGCCGCTTATATTGGTAAAATCCCTGGATATCCAAACAATTTTCCCCTCTCTATCCGTGGAAAAAGAAGCTATGGGAGCATTGTTTAATATGGTGATTGCCGTGCTTTTTTCGAATTGTGAAAAATTCATTTATTTTAGTCCTTTCCTGAAATTTTAATAATACTTCTCATTATTCAATATAATATATTGAACATCAATTGATGCTATGGCCTTTTTGGGTTTGCCCTGTATCTCGCCTATCTCATTTGTTTTCAACCAATAATCTATATGGCGTACTGTTTGCATTATTATTTAGAAAAATGGAAAACAAAATGAATGCTACAAATCTGAATCAATTGTTTGAAGAATATAAGAAAGTATACGACCAGATAAATTATCCGATAGAAAAAGAATTGTTTATCGCTAAACAAAGAAAGCTGGAAGAGCTGAGCGAGAAAATTAAATATATGCAATTAAAACAAAAAATAAAGTATTCAAACAATCTTTATTAAGGAGTGAGACGTATGAGAATATTATTGATCCTACTCATCGCATCATCGTGCCTGTTCGCCCAGAACTATGCGGCTGATTCGCTCATCGTCAGGGCAGTACTGGACTCAAATGGCTGGACCGCATTCTCCGTTAGCGATGTCTCGCAGGCGCAGGACAACAGGATTGTGTCCCTGGACCTCAAGGGGTACTGGTTCAACCGGTATCAGTACATCAGCCCCGGTGTGTATACAAAAATACCGTACTTTTTGGCAATTCAGAAACTACCATCTTTTATCGCCAGTTTAACCGAGCTGCAGACGCTCAACCTGAACGGCAACCAGCTGACCTCGTTGCCAAATGAAATCGTGAACCTGGCCAACCTGAGAAATCTATATCTTAATAATACGCACCTTTATCCTCTCGATACGTCAGCTGCGTATTATGGTGACACCGCGGTCTTCAGGGCCTTTTCCAGGGAAGGGAAAATCAGCAACTTCGTGGTCCGGCCAGATAACTATATGACCAATTGCCTGAAAACCCTGCCCGATTCCATGGGGAAACTGACCAACCTGATCGCGCTCCATCTTAACAATAACATGCTCTCAAACCTTCCTTCTACGCTTGGAAACATAAGCGGCCTGCAGGAACTGTTATTAAATGCCAATAGTTTTTCAGAATTCCCCGCCATTATACCGGGGTTCACCAATCTCCGGAAGCTCTGCCTTGGTAATAATTATATACCTGCTGTGCCTTCTACAATAAACAATCTTGCGCAATTGGACTCACTTGACCTGAAAAACAATGTCTTGACATCAATACCAATTACCATTGGAGATTTGGACAGCCTCAGATATCTCTACCTGAATAATAACCAGTTGTCAAGCCTCCCCGACGCAATAGGTAATTTAAGCAAACTACAGCTGCTTTCATTGACGCAAAACGTCCTGATTGCCCTGCCTGCAACAATCGGCGGTTTGACAAATCTGCAATATCTATATGTGGATTATAACCAGCTTGCTGAAATTCCCGCTTCCATTGGCGCTTGCACTCAAATACGGCGTCTCTATGCTGCCTACAATCGTCTTACGGGTATTCCTGATGGCATAGGCAATCTTGGCTATCTCTTCGATGCGCAGTTTCAATTTAACCGGATAGAATCCGTACCAGCGGCCATTGGAACCATGGGCAACCATGTAACATACCACAATCCAATATGGCTGCACCTCAACCATAATCTGCTGACCACGGTGCCAGGGACCATAGGAAATATAAGAGAACTATATGCGCTGAAGCTCCACAACAACCGTCTGACAAGCGTTCCAGGCGCTATCGCAAAACCGAGCTCTTTGCGGATACTCGAGCTGCAACACAATGAGCTTACAAGCCTTCCTGATTCACTCGCCATCCGCACTTATTATTTCTATTTTAAGGTGTTCAACAACAAACTTACCAGTCTTCCAAATTTCAGCCATAACGGTTTTTATGAATTATACGCTTATAATAACCAGATCACCGGTCTTCCCGACTCTTTTGGCACCTGCACAATTTATGATTTGCGGTTAGCCAATAATAAATTCGCGAGCCTTCCGCAATCGTTCGGTACTATCCAGAACCTGAACATATTGTATCTGGAAGATAACCAGCTTACCGGCCTTCCTGAATCATTTTGCAATCTTAGCAGTTTAAAGTACGCCTATTTAAGCAGGAACCAGATTGCCAGCCTTCCGGATTCCTTTGGCACTCTTACCGCGCTCAGCTGGTTCAAGATTGACAGCAATCAACTGACAGCGCTTCCAGGTTCAATTACCAGGCGACCGTTGAATTCCGCTATTTCCAGTTTTGCGCAAAACAAATTATGCAGTGTGCCCTCAGACATTGGTACCTGGCTTGACGCAAGAGACCCTGATTGGGCTTCCACGCAGGACTGCGGCGGGGTTACGGGAATGGAAAACAATAGTGATCAAAAACCGGTCTTTTCCCTTGCGAAAAACATGCCCAACCCGTTCAATCCTTCAACAGCGATCAGCTATACGCTGCCGTCCGCCTGCCACGTGATTCTTGAAATATACGCTGTCAATGGGGCGCTTGCGGCCACGCTGTTTAATGGTAATGCAATGGCTGGTACGCATACGGCTGTCTGGAACGCGGATGGAATGAGTTCAGGAATATACTATTACAAGCTCAGTGCCGGGAAATTCACGGCAACAAAAAAATGTCTGCTGGTTAAATAATCTTCACGTTCAATAAGGAGGATATGGTATGAGACTCACTACAACACTTGCAGGATATCTGATCACAACAGCCCTTTTTATAGCGGCATTTTCAGTCAATTGTACGGCTGCCGCAAGCTGGGTGCCGTCCAGTCTTGTCGCGCGGTTGAGTGCTGCTCCAGCGTCAGCAACCGACGATTCCATCAAGAATGTCCTGATACCAGGCTACGAGGTCCAGATAGACAATCTTGATACAAGCATTACTTTTATTAAACGTCATGTCGCTCAGCTCCGCGACAACGTCTGCCTGCTTTACCAGCAATACAACAGGAGTTATTCATATGGCCGGCGCGGAGGGTTTGAAGCTGTACTGGCTGATATGGGTTTTTATCTGCCACGGCTCGAAAGCAAAGTAAACCCGGATTTAGACCTGCGGTGTAATACGATGAAAAAAGCGTATTGGGGAGGCGACGGGGTTTATGCTTACACAGTAATGATTCCACGGGGATATACAAGCGCAAAAGCCTTTCCTGTGACTGGTGCAAACCAGATGCAGCCGGAATTTATTGACGATTTCAGAAGGGTTGTGACCAACACTGAATACATTGCAATAATGGGCACGGACACAAGGGCGATAATCGACTTGGCAAATGATCTTCATATTGATCCTTTTCGAACGTATGTGACTGGCTTTTCCCAAGGCGGCCATATTTCCATGAGTTCAGCATGGTGCTATCCTGACCGATTTGCCGCTTGCGTCCCTTCGTCTCCAGATCTTCGCCTGCCCAATCAAGCTTTTTACTTCTATAATGTCAGGGGCCTAAAAAATGTCCCGGTCCGCATATGCCAGGGAACCATGGACGATTATATTGACGGTACATTACAGGTGTACGAAGTCATGCAGGAAGCTGGCTGTCCTGTTGAATTCATGCAGTTTTATGGCGGACATGCCGCAACCCTGTTCCAGAATCCGGACAAATTTCCCATGATTTCAACTTTTTTTGATCAGCATGTGCTTAATCCTTATCCAAAGACGGTCTATCATGTCGTAGAAGGTGGTAAGAGTTCCTATACAAGGGCGTTCTGGGTGGACGGAAAACTTGCCTATATCCACCCCGGCGGCGTCGAAACAACAGGATTCAATCCCTGGTACCAAATATCCGCGGACAAGATAACGAACACAATTTCCATTGATTCCGCAAACGCGGTCTTCACCGCGTTCGATTTTTATCTTAACGACAGCCTCGTTGACATGGCCAGTCCTGTTAATGTTGTAAAAAACGGCGTGTCTCTTTTTTACAGCCCGGTCCCCAGTGACGGAAAGGTCTCGGTAATAATCGCTACTGAGTATACTATTCCCGCAACAGCGACAACAAAGGCCTCGGTAATTACCGCCCAGCAATTGAGCAGCGGGGTCACCAGGAACCAGTGGCAAACACTGGATTCGATCAGGTGCCTTGTTTTCAACGATTGCAGCGATACGGTTCCTTCAACCGCAACACAAAAGGCGGTAAAGCCATTGTCCAACAATGCTGGTATTACTGTAAACCCGAATCCATTCAATCCCAGGACCAGCATCACGGTCAATGCAACGTCAAATGATGGCCTGTGTACGGTCTTGAAGATATATACTATTACCGGCAAAATAGTGAAGGACTTTTCTTCTCTTCCCCTTTCATCGCGGCGCTCCGTTTTCTCAGTGAACTGGGACGCGTCGGTCCAGCCATCAGGTATTTATATTGTAAAGGCTGTCGTGGGCGGCAAAGTATTGACAAGACAGATAACGCTGCTCAAATAGCCCTAGCAGTTTTTCTCAATAAACATGGGCAAGTATTGCGCCTTTGGATAGGACTTTGAACTATCGAGCAGGGTCTTTACGGCGATTTCACCCATCTTTTTTGCGTCCCACTTGCAGAACCATACTGGTTTTCGATTGACCATTTCAGGGCCTTCTCCAAGGGAAAAAACAACAAAATCCATACGCGTGGTCTGAATTCTCGGATTGTTTTTTAAGAAGGTTTTTACCTCCGAGAAAGGTATCCCTGTACCAAAAACGAACCCTGTAAAATCATGGTATTTCTCAAACAATTCCTCGATTCCGCGCATTTCCTGCTGTTCGCTTATAGCGCCTTCGGAAAGAAGCGTTTCCTTATGCACCCGGACATTTTGAATGCTTTTGCATTCCTGGGAAAAACCCAGCCACCTCATTTTTCCTGCCGGGTCCTCATCATTAATAAAAGGCGAGACATTGTTGATAAACAATATATTACGATGCCCAATATCATATAATTTCTTAAAGGCCAATGCGCCGCCTTGGACATTATTAGGATTAATGGACGGTTTCCTACACGCCACATCGAGCATATCGATATGTACAACAGGGATATTCAGGCTTTCTATCTCCTTACGCAGGTCCTTGCGGTAAAACTCCAAGGTAATCATCATGTTAATTTCGAGCGAGTTGATCTCTTTCACCAAATCGTGAATGGTTTTCCCGCCGCAAAGAATGGGGTGTGTTTTTCCCCCTAAATCTCTCATATATTTGTATATAGAGCGATGCATTTGGTCGTATTGAGGTGTTGTAAACGGCGCGCTTCCAAGAAACGCCAGCAAGGGTTTCCTTTTTTCGGAAGCCTTGAACTTTATCGGTTCAGTATACGTCCGCACAAAAGTTCCTTTGGATGGTATTCCACGAAGAATACCTTCACGTTCCAGCAATGTGATGGCATGGCGCAGTGTTGTAAATGAGCATGCGTACAATTTCAGGAGGTCCTTTGTATGCGGTATTTTGCTGTTCGGAGGATATGTTCCCGCTACAATATCGTTTTTTATTGCATCGTATACTGTAACGTATTTCATGCAAAAAATATGTAAAATCCCTGCATGCCTGGTCAATTGAAATAAATTTGTTCAGGATATGAACAATTCTCAATATAATAAATGCACGGGGGG
>MFYT01000021.1:53722-117865 GCA_001789205.1 Candidatus Raymondbacteria bacterium RIFOXYA2_FULL_49_16
GGGGGGGGGGAAAGGCCTAGCAGTGGACGGTATGGATATTTTCTGGAATGGGCTGGATTCCAGAGGGAATACTGTGGCGCAGGGATACTACATGGCTAAAATATCCATTGGCAATAAAATATTTGCCAAGTCGTTTAATATCATAAAATAAAATTAGCTTTAAAAAAACTCAAATAATTGGCCGATAATTCACTAAAATCCCCGAATGGGGATTCCTTTTAGGGCGTTGATGATGGTTTATGTCCTTAAAAGATATTTATTAAAACATAAGTAATTCTCCATAATAAAAGATGCGAACTATCGGTTATTTATTGCTATATTAATATTAAAGGATGGTGTACTATGACAAACAATAAAACCTGGGGCATAGCCAAGCCATTGATATTAATACTGTTACTGTTTTGTTTCCAGGTTAACGCGGCAGTGAAAGTGATTTTCAGCGGCGAAGACCCTGAAAAGACCATTCCCGCTCAAATCGACCAAACTTACGTTGCAGCTCTTTTATGGAACAATGACACTACCTATTTCACCGAAGGAAGCAAATCATTATACAAAACATTCCCCTATTCTACGTTAAAAGATGATTCGACTTCTGCTCTAGCCCATTTCTTCTATCATAAATATTATCCCGATTGGTTGTCCCGGTCAAATGGGGGCTATTGGCTTGGTTTTAATGGGGCATATTATGACAGCCACAAACTATTCATAGCCGGAGGAAATGCTTTTGCCGGTGTTCTTGGCGCTGACTGGTCAGGGTATGATTATTTATGGATAGACGTGAGGACAAACGCCACTGATCTGAAAATAAAAATACAATTGGAAGACCAGGAGATTGAGCCATTCGTAACAGCAGAGTACGCCATTCCTGATTCCGGGGCATGGTATACCTTGCAGTTTGACCTTAACGCAGCACTGAGCGCCAGGGGCTTGGACCTGCAACACCTGGCAAGTATTCAGATTACCTATACATCCCCGAATACGACCAGTTCCTTCTGGAGAAAAGTGTATGCGGACAACTTTCGTCTTGTTACCAGCGGCGAGAGCGCGCAATTTCCAATACTGCAGAGCCTGATGAATTTTGCCCTTCCGCCTCTTCCAGCAGCGGTGGCTCCGTATGTTCCTGACATTTCTCCTGACCTGACAACATTAACAGCGGTAGATACGGTCTATTACGAAGCCCCCTCAGTCTCAGATAGCATCAGCCTTGCTCCATGCGGGTTTATTAATGCTTTTGACAAGAACAACATTGCGATCGGATTCAGCCGTTTTTACAGTCAAATCAGCGCTCTGAAATGGGATAAATATACCGCCGGCGCACTGTTCACGCGCAATGGAGGACAGGCATGGGAAGGATCGCATGGTATTAACAGGCACGATACCTTGGCTGTTATCTGGCCCGAAAGCGGCATTGGAGCTGTATTAGAAAACCACGCGTCATTCATGCTGAGTTCTTATGGTTGCTGCGGACCATATGGAACCGGGCCACGGCAGTTTATTCATAAATACAATTTCAAAGGGTCTGCCGGATGGGTACCCGATAAATTATTAACGTGCATAGACGCTGATATGCGGCATTGCGGGCCATTTGGTTCTTTTATCAGTCTTCCCTCCGGGAGATGGTGGGTCGCGCTTGGGAACAGGGCGCGGACCTGGGATACCGATATTTATCCGGACAAACGGTTCACGGTCAATGCCAAATATTCAGACGACCAGGGTGCTTCATGGCACAGCTGGAGGGTCGCGCAGGGAAAAAGCTCTGAGATACCCGGTATTGGATACGGGAACACCGGGGGCCGCACCTATGCCCGGCCGATCATTGTGCCATTTAACAATCATGTGGCCGTATTATTCACCGGTATGCTCGCTTTCAAAGGCCTGTGGTGGACATATTTTGACGGAAGTACATGGAGCACGCCCGAACGGATCAATGCGAATGCTACAAATGGTGGCGGCGACCAATACTGCAATTATGCGATTGCCGCTGATAACGGCGATATTTTTGCCACCGCACAGGGCGTTCACGGGGTCATGCATTATGATAAAAGCGCAGGCACATGGACAAACGAACTGACGAGTGCTGATCAACTCGGCCTGCTGGCAAAAGTGGGCGAAGGCATTGCGCTGGTGACATATGGCGATGTTGTTCCCGATGGAGGGGCATCATGGGCGTGGCTTGATTACACTGGTGCGATAAACCTGTACCGGTGGGACTGGAAGACAAACACATGGGGGAATGCCGAGGACCTGTCAGGCGGCGCAATACCCTTAAAGGCGTGCGGCAGGGTCCCTGATGTAAAAGTATCCACGTATTGTCCCGCCAATATGCTGGTTGTGGGATGGAATACGACGGTAAATAAGATAAAAATCCTTAAGATACCTTATGATGGAGGCGAGCCCAGCACTAAAGCGCAGGAATCAAACGTGCCTGGAACTGCAAACAACGCAATAAATATTAATGTCCGGATAACCAGTACTGGAAACATTGTTCCTTTTACATTGCCAACGGGAAACGGCATCAGTGCAAAAATAACCGTCCACGATATCCGTGGTAAAAAAATTGCCAATGCGTGGCAGGGTGTGTTAAAAAATGGCCTGGAAGTGAATTGGCGCGGGACCGGCACGCAGGGTGCCAGGATAGCCGCAGGTTGTTATGTCATTAAAGTTTCCACAAGCAATCGGATCTTTGCCAAATCCTTTAATATTGTACATTGATTAATTATCCGCAGGAGTTCTTATGAGAAATCCTTTTTCAATGATTTTCTTTTGTTTGGGAATTGTCATTTCATACGCCGTATGTCCGGCGTCAATCAACCCTGATGAAAAACTGCTTCTGGGCTTTGAGGACAATGAACTGGTAAAAATTGGCGTAAAAACGCAAAAAGGCGATACCGCTGTCTGGGCTATCCCCTCCTACGCGGTTTCTACCGACCCCTTTGAACGTCCCCGGATATGGAAAACCATACAAAAAAATATCCAGGGTAAACAATCTTTGGTATATATTTTCAAACTGGCCGCTCCAGGACCAAAATCGGAATATTCGACAAAGGAATATCCTGATTATACCGATGAACGGGAGATGCGCCAGGCAAGCTGGGCATTACCTATTTTTAAAAATGCGGAATATGGATGGGCAACGTCATTGTGGGACTCTCATTGGAATGGATACGATCTTTTTCGCGTGGATATATATGCAGACCATGATGCTAAAATATGGACGGCCATTGAAGACCGGGAAATTGAACCGCCGGTGACCAGGGCTTTTATCATCAAGGCAGGAACATGGCAAACCCTTGAAATCGACCTGAAAAAAGCCCGGAAATACAGAAACCTGGATCTGGACCAAATCATCAATGTTCATATTGGCGGCCATGCTGATGACACGGCTTATGTAATGCTCGACAACATCCGGCTTGCGCAAGCGGGCGCGCCTTCCCATCTTCCTATTGTGACTGATACCAGCTCATACGAACCAGAAACGGTAAAAGACCGGTCATTATTTCAGGTTGTCCGTTTTTCCAGACCAATGCATAAAAAATTGAACGCCACTCCTGAACCAATGCGTGTGCGGATCAAAAATATGACCGCAATGATGTTATCACCGTGCGGATGGATAAATTATTATGATGATAATCGAATATTGCTGGTTTTTATAAACAATGAAAAGAAAAAAGGTTCTTATCCGACCCTCAACGCGGTCCAGACACTTAACGGAGGAAAAACGTGGACTGGTTTTGGCGGCGATGAAGCTCCAACCGCCATTTCAGTCAGAAATTTGGATCATGGGACCAGCAGGGGGCAACCTGTGGGCTTAGATGGGGCCAATATACTTATATCGAGCGGGTTTGGGTGCGCGGGATGGGGGACCATGTCCCCCCGGCAAAAGGCATATCGCATATTACCCAATGGCGAAAAAGGCTGGACATTAGACAAAAAGAAATATGTTTTTGACGGCGACATACGGCATTGCGGCAGCAACTCATCCGTCATACAACTGGAGGACGGAAAATTGTGGGCCACATGGGGCCATTTCGGCCGCGAGCTTACTATGGGCGTGCACGCAAAATTCTCCGATGACCTTGGGATGCACTGGCAGAGCTTCCGCGCAGGAAAAACGCCGGAAATACCCGGATCTTTTGACGATAAACAGGCGATAAATTCATATTTTTACAAACAAACGCGCATTTTTAAATATAAAAACAGTGTTGGCGTTGTATGGCAAGACCGCGATGGTTTGCATGTTGAAGTTTTTAACGGTACTGAATGGCGTCCCATCCCCCTGCCCTATACTCATGTACAGATTAATTATCCTGAAACCGGTTTCAGGCCCCCATTGTCCGCAATATCGCTCAACGAACATATTTTTATTACCGCCACCAATTTGCGAGGGCTGCTGCATTGGGATGGGACTGTCTGGCGCCATGAACTGGATTCAGCATGGGATGGAGGAATGCTGTCCCTATCGCAGAACACTGTAATGCTCATTACCCCAGCCCCTGGCCTAACCGAAATAGACAGGGAAAAATGGATACAATCAGATATTGTTTATTATATACGATCTCCCAGCGGATCTTGGTCTGAAAAACGTTCTCTTTCCAAAGGGCCGTCTGATATATTCATTTATTGGGGAATTTGGGGTATTTCGGTCCCTGTTGCCTGTACTGGAAAACCAGGAGAGGGAATCTTGATCTATGCCATTCCCAATCCCTATTTTAAAGAATAATTCCGTAGGATGTATTAGAAATAAACCGCATGCAATAGAGGAAAAAACCATGGAAAAAAGACGAATGAAATATACTTTATTCATCCTAGGGATACTGATAATCAATATCCATGCGTCCGATAGTCCAGCCGTTGATTCGAGTGACTTTACAATTACTGTCTTCGGCAAGCGCCTGAGAGATATTGTGTTGTATCCCCGTCTCGAATCGCCGGGTCTGACCGCCTCAACGTCCACAATCAGCGATACAATGATTGAGCGCCAAGGCGCCAAGGACCTTGTCCAGGCGCTCCAGTATGTCCCCGGCGCATTTATAGAAAACCGGGGTAAAAAGGTAAAACAATTCGTCTCTTTCCGCGGACAGAAATATCCCTATCCAACATACGCGGTCGAGGGCGCGTGGCAGAATGAGTTTCAAGAACTTCCTTATTTTTTCTCAAGCGGAGACATTGAGCGCATCGATATTACACGGTCCAGCGCTGCCCTATTATCAAGTCTTACGAGCCTGTCTGGAGTCGTGAACGTCACGTTAAAAAAATTTGACGCTCCGGCTACGCACTACGATGCGGAGTATGGCTCCTTTGAGACTTATTATGCCCATCTTTTGCATGGTGCAACAGTGCCGAGCAGCCTTGGGCCGGTTCGCTACAGCGCCGGAATCACGGCAGAGCATACGGACGGTCCCGAGAACGCAAATACGGCGCAAGACCTGATGAATCTGTATGGCTATACCGGTTTTAATCCTGTTAAAAATCTCAGTCTGGATTTCCGTCTCTTTCATATATACGGAAAGCGTGAGATGCAGAAATTTGAAAACCCTCCTGAAACCGATCTTTCCCAAGCAGTATCCGCAAATGCAGACCCTGCGATCGACCCGTTTCATGCTACCTTTTTTAATCTCAAATCATTCTATGTATTCGGTCCTAAAGCCTCTCTGGAAGCCATTGGATATTATACAGACCGCAGCTCGACCTTTAAAGCAACCAAATATTATACAAAAAAGGATTCTATAAAATATTATGATTCAAAAACAAAAAAGTGGGTCTTTCCCGACACGCTGACGGCCATGCTGCCGGAAACTGTCGACAAGGATTGGGAATGGGGCATCAATATCACCCAGGCAATTTCACTGTTCAACAACAATGTATTGCGCGTGGGAGGCCTGTACAACCACTGGACCGCACCGAACGGAAAGCGCTATTATTCGGGCTATCGCTGTGAAAACCAGACCATCTCTTTTGTCGTTGTGGATGAGCACCATTTTGGCAAATGGAACCTGGATGCGGGTTTAAGAGGGGCGCGGACCTATAACGACGAATATGCGGTAGTCAAGGACGCCTACGACAACAGCCTTGAACCCAGTGCGCTGAAAACAGCAACCAGTATTAAGGACGCTTGGGACCCGTTTGCGGTAAATGGGAATTTCGGCGCCTCATATGATATATTGGATAATCTGGCTCTCCATGCCAACCTCGCTTTTGGGACCATTGCACCACGCACCGGAACATTGGACACGTCCTATAACAAACCAGCAGCCGAGACCCGTATTAAGGTTGACGCTGGCGCCACCTTTCAAAACACCTTAGGGAAGGCCACACTCACAGGATTTTACACCTACCGGGAAAATGCATTACTTATGAGCAGCCATATGGATACGCTGCTCGATGGCCGCATCTATTCCCTTTATAGGAACAAAAACATAGACGTTAAAGGCCTTGAGGTAGAT
Source organism: Candidatus Raymondbacteria bacterium RIFOXYA2_FULL_49_16 (assembly GCA_001789205.1). Taxonomy (GTDB): domain Bacteria; phylum Fibrobacterota; class OXYB2-FULL-49-7; order OXYB2-FULL-49-7; family XYB2-FULL-49-35; genus XYB2-FULL-49-35. The sequence goes on from MFYT01000021.1 coordinate 60,166, forward strand.
CTCCGGTCAATGGAATTCATTAATCTAGCGACATTTTTCGCCAATGGGATGTTTAAAAAGAGCCCGTATGATTCCCTTGAGAACACACCCGACCAGATTGTGACAACCGGCTTGACGCTGCAGCGGTCCAGATTCAGCGCCGATATGTTTGGTAAATATGTCGGTCCCTTTGAGAATAAAAGGTTTTCGCCGGATAAAGCGGTCCACCCGCTCGGTGATTTTCTTTCGCTGGATGTAACATTGGGCTGCCAGCTTAACACAAGCACCCGTGTGTTCATGAGAATGGAGAATATAACGGACGAACGATATTCGACGGCCATCGGATACCCGGATTTTGGACGGAGAGTTGCTGTCGGTATCTCTGGCCGCGTTCAGTAGCGTCCCGTATCACAAAGGAATATCATGCGGTTAACGCTTGTTTTCCGGCAGGCCATGCATAAAGGGCTTGTGACCATATTACTGTTTCTGGCGTTAACAGCGTCAGTCTCAGTATATGTTTACATCAGTAATACTTCGCGCTACACAAACCGCTCCATGCAACTTATTGTAAAAAGGCTGGGGCACAACCTTATTGTTTTACCTGACTCCGCCAACCCATTGGATGTTTATTGGTGCACGGACAGGCAGGCTGTTTTTTCAGAGGACATCGCCGTGAGGTTGGCGGATCACGATAAACTCGCTTCCCGCTACTTTGTTTCAGTGTTGCAGACCCGTTGTATCCTGAATGGAAAAGCATTCATTCTAACAGGCCTCGGCATTGTCCAGCGTTCCGATGAGACCACTGAAAAAGGGAACATGATACGGGCTATGCCGCAAGGATGCGTTCGTTTGGGCGCCATGGCGGCGGAGCAACTCAAACGGACGGCCGGAGATACGCTTCAAATCAATGGAAACTCGTATATTATTGAATCTATCCTGAAAGAAAATGGAGACGAAGACGATTATCGCATTTTCCTTCATCTTGGGACATTGCAAACCATGCTTGGGCAGGAAGGACGGATCAACTACATCCTTGCTTTTCTCTGCCAACACGGAAATAATGTTGAGAAAACCATTGACCATGAGCGTGAAATGCTGAAAAAACTAGTCCCTGGCATGAAACTCATCACAAAAACCGGTCTTATACAAGGACGCGCCTTGGCCCGGCTTACCACGGATCGGACACTATATTACCTTCTAGGCCTTATTTTCATTGTAACGATCATGATTATAATGATTTCCGGCACACAGGAAATAGCGGAGCGCAGAAAGGAAACGGGCATACTCACTGCCATGGGAGCCGGCTATGGGTATATTTTGTCTCTTTATTTCATTAAAATCGGCATAGTGGCGTTATTGGCTTCTGCCTCCGGATTTATCATCGGTTCTTCCTTGGCCGTATATTGGACCTCGGGCTTTCTGGTCATAGAAACAATTGAAATCGCGTATCAATGGTCCGACCTCCCCCGAATCTGTCTGATTACACTGAGCACGGCGCTTGCGGCGGAAAGCATTCCCCTTATCAGCCTGATTCGTTCCGATCCTGGCCGCATATTAATGGAGGAATAGGTGAACGAACTGTCCATAACGAAACTTTCGCGTTTTTATCGTAATAAAAATGTTGCCATTACCGCAATAGACAATCTCACTGGCAGTTTCAGGAGCGGAGAGATGACGGTCATCCACGGTTCAAGCGGCAGCGGTAAAAGCACCCTGCTTTTAATGCTGGGTGGAATGATGCGGCCGTCCTCAGGGTCCGTGCATTTCAATGGAAATGATCTTTATAAAATGAAGGGGGCGGAAATACGCGCATTTAGAAACCGAACTGTAGGTTTTATTTTCCAGAAGTTTTACTTGTTACCGTATCTTTCCGTGCGGCAGAACTTGGCATTACCCCTTCATTTGGGACCGGGAGATTCTTTTTGCCCGGATCGTCTGAATGCTCTTTTAGAGCGTTTTCGTCTGACGCACCGGCTGGAACACCGCCCCGGCGAACTTAGCGTGGGCGAACAGCAGCGCGTCGCGCTGATTCGCGCGCTTATCAAAGACCCCGCAATCATTCTGGCCGATGAACCCACAGGCAACCTCGATCCAGAGAATCTTGCTATTGTGGCCGAAGCATTGCATGAAGAGGCCCGAAAAGGGCGTATCGTCATTCTGGTAACCCACAATGCGCCGCTTTTTTCCATGGGTGACCATGCATTCCGGTTGGTTAATGGCCGATTTACCGCGTAGTTTCTATCGATCGTTAGCACTCCGAATTCATGGTTCACCATAGTGCAATTCAATGAATCATGATTTATATCTGACGATAACGGCGAATGACCTCAGCCCAAGGCAGGACTTCGACGCCATGAACAATACGGGGAATGGTTCCAAAGGCGGAAGCGACAACAAGCGGCACATCTCTGAATTTTTCCCTGAAAGCCTTGACGGTTGAAACGGATATTTCTGCAGAGCCGGACTTACATTCAATCCCAAGCACCGGGCCTCTGCCTGTTGAGACGATCAAATCCACCTCATGATTGTTTTTGCGCCAAAATGAGAATTCATGCTGTTTGCCGGAATAATCGCGTATACGCCGCAATTCGCCTATAAACCAGGTCTCGAACAGAAAACCCCTGTCTTCCGGGGTGGGCGGATCCGCCAGCCTGTTTTGAATCGCGCACGCAACGCCGCAATCAAAAAAATAAAACTTTGAATGCGTTTTTAAACGTTCCTTTTTGCTCCAAGGCGGAAGAAGGAATCCGATAAGCGTGTCTTCCAGAATATGAAAATATTCTTTGACCGTGCTCGCCGCAACAGCGCTTTCACGAGCAATGTTGGAAAATTCGACCAGCCGCCCATTGTTTTGCGCGGCAACCGCAAGAAATCGTTGGAAGGCCCCGATATTTCGCGTGAGGGCCTCCTGTTGTATTTCCTCCTTAATATATGTTGTGATATAACTGCGCAAATGGGCCATGGCTAAATCCTGGTTTTCTTCATTCAGAAGCGAACAGATTTTAGGGATAGTACCGAATCTGATGGCATGTTCCAGATTGAACGTTGCCCCGATTTCAGCGCTTGTCAATGGATGAAGCCGCAAATCCAGCGCCCTTCCGCCCAGCATGTTCGCGCTGCCCCGTTTCAATTTGCGCGCACTTGATCCGGACAGAATAAATATATGCCCTTGCCTGTCGATGCCTCTTTGAACATAATCGAGCAGCGTGGGTACTTTCTGGATTTCATCGACCACAATCGTTGACCGTTCAGGAAGTGCTGCGATTTGTTCGCCAAAAAGGGCGGGGCTGGCATGGTATTGCATTTCCAGTTCCGGATCGAGAAGATCAAACGCTCGTGTAGCATTGACTGCACTCAACAATGTGGTTTTCCCCGTAAGCCTTGGGCCAAACACAAATGCGGAGCTCTGCAAACCGGTAATTTTTAATTCTCTTGTGAATAACATATAGTTGTTATTTTATTGTTAAATATAACATATTGTTGTTATTTTTGCAAATCAATATTTATCTCATTTTTTTTCAACGTATTACGTAATGTTTCAGATGAAATTCAAATTCTCGTAACTGACGATTTGTTCACGTTACTTAAAACCCCCGCTTACCCAGGATTATATTATGATGGGGTCATCCTACAGAGGGCATTTAAACGAAAGAATTTAATTGGTACGCCGATCTATCGAAGAACTGTATCAGCAATTCTCCAAACCTGTGTACCGGACCTGTCTCCGGTACACAGGCCAGCAGGCTGATGCCGAGGACCTGACCCATGATGTCTTTATTAAAGTCCAATCAAACATCGACCGATTTCGCGGCCAATGCGACATCTTCACCTGGATATACCGGATCGCAGTCAATGAATGCCTTCACTTTCTCCGGCGGAAAAAACATAATGAACGGCTGGAAGACCTGCCCGAACACCGGCTTCTGGTGGAAGGCCCGGAAAAAAAGATCGATGCTCGCCTGGCTCTTGAAGAGATATTTAAGCTCTTTGACGAACGGACCCGTGCCCTGGTCTTTATGGTTTACCTGGAGGGCATGACCCAGGAAGAGGCTGCGGACGCGCTCGAAATATCGCGCCGCGCAGCTGTAAAAAGGCTCACAGCCTTCAGAACGCGGATTGAAAAACATGGAAAGAAGGAACAATGGCTGACCATAATCGTCATCTTTCTTATCATCAGCTCGAAGCCGTTCTGTGCGGCCGCCTGAACCCCGTTGACCGGCTAGAGCTCAAAGCGCACCTGGACAACTGTCCGGAGTGTTCCGGATATCTTGAAAAGGCGCCGAACCTGTCCGCCCATTTCCACGCGAAATTTCCCACCTTCAGCTCGCTTCAGGAAAGCCGGCCTGGCCGGAAGAGCTTTAGTTTCGTTGAAAGGCTCCAGAATTGGATGGCGCCTTTTTACCGGCCCGCCCTTGCCATGTCCATGGTTCTTCTTGTCGCAGGCGCTGTTTTCTTCTGGAACCAGAACCAACCAGAAAAAATTGCGTATAAAGCCGGGTTGCCGGTATTCAGCTTATTTATTAACGGAAAAACCACAGCCACGGGAAACGCCGCGATTCCCTGCGCTTCCGGCGATACCCTTCTTTTTACGCTTACTACGGACAAACCAGTTTACTATTATATATTATACAGAGACGACCATGGCAAACTTGACCTTTATTTTCCATTAATAACAGATGCAGTTAAACCTTTTGGCACACCCCAGGGAGAAAAACTTCCCCATTCAGTCTTTCTTTCAAAAGGATGGAAATCAGAGGAGCTTTTTTGCCTCAGCGCAACCTCTCCCCTGCCCGGCGACAGCGTAATTCCAATTGTTCAGGCTTTTCTGGAGAGCAGCCAAGTTGGAAAAAGATCCTTGGGCCTGCACGCACGCCGCTTCCTGCTCGAAAACAAGGCCCCATGAAGACGCTTTTATTTCTCCTGCTCATATGTTCTTCGCTTTTCGCTACAACGGATGAATTGCTGCTGGTCATTGGCAATAATGTGGGTCTTTCTGATGAAATACCCCTGCGTTATGCAGACTCGGACGCGCGTCGCATGTATGAAACCCTGCTTGAACTGGGCAGCGTGGATAAAGACCGGGGATATCTGCTCCTGAACAAAAACAAAAACACTATCCTTTATTCATTTCGTGATATGGCCGGCCGGGTAAAGGAATTGAAAAAGCAGGGGAGTATTGTTGAAATTCTGATTTATTATTCCGGCCATGGGGGCAATGACGCTTTTCATATCCAGGGCGAAGAATTGCCCATGGACACAGTCCGGAATTTTTTCAGCACCATGGACGCGGACCTAAAAATCCTCATCGCAGATGCATGCTACAGCGGCGCGCTGTACACGGACAAAGGCGGCCGCGTTGGAAACGCCCATGACATAAAATGGGACAATGAACTGCGCGTCAAAGGGTCCGTCATCCTGAGCTCCAGTTCAGCGGGTGAACTTTCCCAGGAATCCCAGGACCTCAAAGGCTCCCTTTTTACCCATTATTTCATTTCCGGACTACGCGGCGCTGCGGATTTTGACAATGACCGCAAGGTCTCGCTCTGGGAGGGTTTTACCTACACCCAGCGCAACATTGCACGGCACAGCTTGAAATCCGGAAATACAGCGCAGACACCTGGCTTTGACTTCAATATCACAGGGACGGAAAATATCACGTTGACGTCTCTGGCTAACGGCAAGGCCTTTGCGGAAGTGACTATTTCAGCGGAAGATACCCTCATAACGATTGCTCTGCCAGCGGGGCAATATCTTATCCAGCATGCAGAATCCCGTGCAATCTTCCTGGCACAGGCGGACCTGACCTGGGGAGGGACAAAAGAGATTAACCCTGCAATTCTCAAACCTTACCCCATTGACATTCTATCAGGAAAAGGGGGCGCGGGACTTCGGTACAAACCATTTAGCATTGCATGGAGCGGATGGATTATCAGGGATTTTTTGCTGCATAATGGCTTTTTTGCTTTAAACGAAGTCTCGTGCTCATTTGAAGGGTTCAATCTGGGTGGTTCGTTAAAAGCGGGCTATGGCAGGGACAAAATTTCCGGAACGTATATGAGTGTGGACCGCAATTTTATTTCCGTTGCCGGACAGATGCGATATTTCCAGCTCCGGCGAAGCCGCTGGATATGGTTTCATTCCGCATCGACCCGCGTTGTTGTTGTGCGGCAAGAGGCAAAACGGCCGGATGAAACAGCAATACGCACTGCGGGATACCCCGCCATTCCAGTACAATGGGGGCAAACAATGGGACTAGGAGTTGGAACAGGCGTGCAATTCAACTTGCCCTGGTCGCTCTTTTTCACTTCCGGTATCGAACCCACGCTGCTGGTGTCCCGGGATACTGCCGGGGAGTTCCTCTATGAAGGCCGCCTTCCTCTCCAACTCGAATTCGGCCTGAAATTTTAATACCGGGCCGCCGCTAATTACTTGAGCAGAATCAACTCCCTGGAATATGTCATACCGTCCATTGTAACCCGGATAACATATGTGCCGGACGGATTAACAGAAGCGTTCCAGACAATACCTTCAAATAACCGGTAACCAGTTGTCGAGAGCCGATAAACCAGATGTCCTCGGACATCATATATGAAAATCGCGGCCTTTTGATTTCCAGTTTTCCACTGCCTATCAAGTAATATTTTAGTGCTTGGATTACATGGATTTGGCGAAACAATCAGAGAACCGCGTTTTTTGTCTGCATCAGGCGTGGAAGTCTCAATGGCAGTAAGTTCTTCTGGAGGAAGCAAAAAGGCCGCATCTAGCCCGCAGCCCCCTCTAACACCGTTGACCGACCATACGCCTCCCGCGGTATCTCCTGAATACCATGAATTATATGGCAGCACTCCCTTCTGCAGGGTCCAATATTGCCCGTCACCATGTCCATACTCGCGCAATGCTGATTCAGCGTTTTGCCGGTCCACCACGGACATATCCGTGACGTGTTCGTTTGCCAGCCAGCCCAATTCTGCGCTGACCGCGGCCGCGAAATCAAACGCAAGGCTGTCCGTGGAGTCCACCACAATTGCCATTCTTGAATATAGTATGTTTGTTTGGAAAGAAATGGTAAAATGACCAAGGAATACCATGGCCCGATTCGGCGCATAATGGCTTCGATAGGAAATGCTCAGGCCAAATGAGTCCTCGCTTGAATAATAGTTCGTTCCCGCTATGCCCAAAGCGGTAATGACGGAATAATCAAGAATCTCGCCATTTGACCAGACAATACCAGCGGACCATTTGTCCGCAGGATTGAAACAGGCCATAACAGTGGCTGAACAGGCCGCGAGCATGATCAGTGTTTGTTTCATGAAATTCATTTGTCGCTCCTTGAGTTAAAACATTAGAATCGCAATTGAACGGTATCTTGAATAATAATAATACCCGATGTATCCCTCCACAATCCCTGAATATCCACGTTTATCGGAAAATATAAGCTGTCAATATTATCATAGGGCGTTACGATCATGGAGTCCACGTGGACCTCTATCCGGTACTGTCCAAGCGCCATATCGTAGAGTAAGTAAGCCCCTGTGCTGTTCACTGTTCCATAATAAGGGGCGCCCCGGATAAAGACCCTGGCCAAAACCCTGACATCTGGCGATTGTTCTATATACCCCTTGGCTAAAACCGTGTTTTCCAGGGTATCGGAAACAAAGGTAGTATCGTTTGAATTGATTGATATACCATGCAAAAAGGATTTCATGGAGGAATCATTGGACGTGAATTCCACGTTATAAAGACCTGGCTGAATGTTTACCAACGTAAACCGACCTAGTATGTCCGTTATAGTGGAAAGTAACGCACCGGCTGTGTCTTCGATAGGATCATAATTTGCCGGAATTAATAGCACATAGGCGTTTTTCGCAGGGATAGTGTGTTGATAGATGCTCCCCATAAAAGCGTTGCCTGTCTTGGATCCGGTCCCTGCGGTATCCGGACCCTCCGGGGACGAGCAGGAGAGAAAAAACAGCATACTGAAAAATAAAAGGATTTTCATTGTACCTTTGCTCCGTGTGAATTCAATGGATAGAACTGGAAATTCAATTGATATACATGTTCGGTCTTTTCCATGTCCTTGGAAATCATGTCCAAGAGTTCGTCTTCAAAGGCCGCTATTCTTTCCTTTATTTCCTTGAATGATTTTTCCGAAATCCCCAGAGTCAAGCCGCTGATCTCACGCCGCTCTCTTGAAACACTGTTCAGGGACTCGGCTGCCAGGCCGATCATCTGCCGATGAAAGTTGCGTATTGAAAGGGACGCGACCTCATTCCCCGTGGTAATGATGGGGTCGGCCTGTATCAGCTTACCGGACTTGCTGCGTTTGATAAAACCCAATTTCAAAAGCATGGCAACGGCTTTTTTTGCTTCACGAAGCGATATTGATGGGTGCAATTGCCCGGCAATCCAGGCCGGGGATTCGTTGAAATAATCAATAGTAACAAGCTCCCGAATTGCGCTATAATACCATTTGCTGTAGAATTCATACTGGTTTTTTTCAACATGCCTGAACCGCTCCCCAGGGGTCAGCCTTATAAGCTCGCTGAAATACCGGTTCTTCGCCTTTTCGGCCTTGGCCTGGTTGAAGTTTACCAAGGTTCGAAAAAAGGCGCCCCGTTTTTGCGTGAGTCCCAGGGCCTCAATGAATTTGTCTATGCCATCCTGGGAAAGATTCCGTTGCCCATCAATGATGAATTTCAATACACTGGGAGAACCAAACCCAGCTTTCTTGGAGAAATAGCGGAAGGAGAAATATGAACTGGTCTCTTTTTTATAAAGATAATAGTCTTTCAGGTATGCCCGGAAATCGGTGTATTCGAAAATGTCCTTCATTTCACTAGTTAATATAACAAGATGAAAAGACTTTGTCAATATAAATACACTAAAAATGTACACTTTTAGTGTACGCAATACATTGTATAAAAAGACAATAAAATATGTGAAATGCATAAAATATGAAAACACTCATTATCACCATACGCAAACAAGGGTCCGCGTAGCAGTAAAAAATTATATTTATTTTTATCACCTGTAGGGGCGCGTTTTTATTGCACTGTAGAGAGGGTTCCAAACCTGCCCCTACAGTGTAAATAAAATGAGGGTATAATGAGAGGTCTTTCCCGGACATATGTCCTGAAACGTACGGGCATGTTTTTTCTCACGGTCTGGATCGGCATGACCGTAATCTTTTTCATCCCCCGTATGGCGCCAGGCGATCCCATAGCCGCAATGGTGAGCCGCCTTTCGGCCCAGGCAGGCCGCATCGAAAACGCTGACCAGATGATCAATGCCTGGCACGCCAAATTCGGTCTCGATGCCCCGCTCCCGGTCCAATACGGCCGCTTTCTTAAGAACATGTTCACGTTGAACCTCGGTTACTCACTGGGCTATTTCCCAACAAAAGTTGAGGACATGATCAAACAGGCGCTGCCATGGACCCTTGGTCTGCTGGCAATGGCCACGCTTATGTCCTTTGTGCTCGGGAATATCATTGGCGCTCTGCTCGCCTGGCGCAGGTCTCCCCGCCTGCTCAAACTATTACTTCCGGTGACATTGACATTCACATCAATCCCGCCATTTATGATGGGCATTCTTTTATTGTATGTCTTTGCCTTTGGCTTAAATTTTCTGCCCTTTTCCGGCGGATTCGACCAATCTGTCATCCCAGGCCTAAACCTCGAATTCATTGGCAACGTGCTCCAGCACGGCATTCTGCCCGCCTCCTCAATCGTTGTGTGTACCATGGGTTTCTGGGCCTTGGGCATGCGCGGTATGATGATAACAACAGGCGGAGAAGACTTTGTCATTCTTGCCGAGGCAAAAGGACTCTCGATGAGGCGCATCTTTTTTAACTACGAAATGCGCAATGCCATGCTGCCCCAGTTGACCGCGCTTACACTTTCGCTTGGCAGTATTGCCGGCGGTTCTGTCATCATCGAATACATCTTCACCTACCCGGGCATCGGATACCTGCTCTATTCGGGCATTGTTAATAATGATTTTACTCTTATACAGGGCATTGTATTTGTGCTTATTTCGAGCGTGTCCTTCGCGGTCCTGCTCATAGACCTTCTATATCCGCTTATTGATCCGCGGATCAGCTATCAGGGAAAATGACCATGGAAGCAATCAGGAAAGACGATACACGATGGTTTAAAATCAGGAATTCCGCCTGGTTCAATCCAAAACTGGTTGCCGGAGCGGGTATTATGCTGCTCTTGGTCCTTACAGGTCTGATTGGTCCGCTCTTCTGGGACACACACCAGTCTCGTGTCGCTTCCGTACCCCTGAACCTGCCTCCTGCATGGGTCGCGGATCCTGGCCCTGATTTTCCCAAGGCCGATCCCCATCATCCTCTTGGTACCGAGAGTTCGGGCCGCGACATGCTCGCCCTGCTTATTGCCGCAATGCCCAATACGCTTAAAATCGGCCTCATCGCCGCATCCATCGGCATGTTCATTGGCATACTTCTCGGTTTTACCGCGGGCTTTCTGGGCGGCTGGGTGGATAATATTATTCAGACAATTTCTGATTCAGTGATAACCATCCCTTCTCTCGCGGTATTAATCGTTATCTCATCGTATGTAAGACAAATTGATATTACAAACATGGGTCTGCTCCTCGCGCTCTTTGCCTGGCCTGGTCCCACGCGCGTCATACGTTCACAGGTGCTGAGCATGCGCGAGCGCGGGTATGTACGCATGGCGCGGCTCTCCTGTGTATCAACGCCCGCCATAATGTTCAAGGAACTCCTGCCCAACCTTTTACCGTATCTGGCAGCAAGTTTTACCGGCAGTGTTTCAGGCAACATCCTCGCCGCAACCGGCCTTGAGGCATTGGGTCTTGGCCCCTCGCGCATTCCAACGCTGGGTATGACCATCTTCTACGCTATACGCGCATCAGCCATTATCCGCGGCATGTGGTGGTGGTGGGGCTTTCCCATACTCATGCTCATTCTGATCTTTGTGGCATTGTTTCTTATGACCATAGGCATGGACGAGGTGGCAAACCCAAGACTGCGGAAGGCAAAGGCATGACCGCCGTATTAGACGTCCAGGACCTGCGCATCCATTACAGCACGCCCTATGGCGATGTAAAGGCCTGCAACGGCGTCAGCTTTTTCCTGAACCGGAAGGAACTCCTGGGCCTGGTAGGCGAATCAGGCTGCGGAAAAACAACCACTGCCATGGCCATTCTGCGCCTGGTGCAGCCGCCAGGCCGCATTGTGGGCGGCAAGGTCATACTCGATGGCATTGATGTACTTTCACTGTCAGAGAATGAATTGCGAAAAATCCGGTGGCGCAAAATGGCCCTTATCCCGCAGGGCGCAATGAATTCGCTCAATCCCCTCATGCGCATAAAAGACCAGATCGCAGACGCCATTGAAACTCATGAAGGCCGGCAAAACAGCAAGGCGTTGAAGGAACGCATTCTTAAGGTGTTGACCTCAGTGGGCATGCCCGAACGTTCATACTCATTGTACCCGCATGAACTCTCCGGCGGCATGAAACAGCGCGTCTGCATTGCCATGGCCATTGCCCTGAACCCGCCCCTGATCGTTGCCGATGAACCTACCAGCGCCCTTGATGTAGTGGTTCAGCGGCTCATTGCCGAGACACTCAAGGACATACGGGACAGGCTGGGCACATCAATGATAATCATTGGCCACGACATGGGACTCATGGCCCAGCTTGTTGACCGTATTGCGGTAATGTACGCGGGGAATATGGTTGAAATCGCGCCGGTGCGCGCCATTTACAAAGGACCCTTGCACCCCTACACACAGATGCTGATTGATTCAATTCCTTCAATAAAAGAACGTAAAAAAATGAGGCTGAACGAGGGTATTACCCATGACCTGCGCAATCCGCCATCCGGCTGCATCTTCCATCCGCGCTGCCCAATGGCCATGGACGATTGCCGGACCGCTGCGCCCAGCCTGCACGAGATCCGGCCGAACCACTTTGTTGCGTGCCATCTGCATCATAAAGGCATGGGAGAAACCTGATGGCTTTACCCATTCTTGAGGCGATCAATGCCACCAAAGTCTATGGCAAAGGCTTCCGGAAGCCCGGTACAACCGTATTAAAAGGCGTCAATCTTGCCGTGCCCGAAAAACCAGCGAAGATCATTGCCATTGCCGGTGAAAGCGGCAGCGGAAAAACCACGCTGGTGCAGTCTGTTCTTGGATTTATCAGGCTTTCATCAGGACAAATACTTTATCGCGGCAAGGACATTGCCGCTCTCTCGAAGCATGAGTATGTCGAATACCGGCGCAGGGTACAGGCTGTTTTCCAGGACCCGTATGAGGTATACAACCCCTTTTATCCGGTCAGGCGCATCTTTGATCTGGTTATAAAAAACTTTAAGCTGACCAAGGACAAAAAAGAAGCGCGCGAAATGATCGAGTCCGTGCTTAACGTGGTTGGTCTGCGCGGCAACGAGGTGCTTGAGAAATACCCGCACCAGCTCTCAGGCGGCCAGCGTCAGCGCATGATGATCGCCCGCGCCTACATGCTCAAGCCCGATGTCATTGTGGCTGATGAACCGGTCTCCATGGTCGACGCGTCCCTGCGCGCGGCCATTCTCAACGCCATGCAACGCCTGCGCGACGATCATGGCATCTCATTCCTGTATATCACACACGACCTTTCCACGGCCTACCAGATATGCGATGATATGTACGTGCTTTATCACGGCGAGGTCGTGGAAAAGGGCGCGGCCATCGATATCATTGAACGGCCAACACATCCCTATGTCAAGCAGCTCATCGCCTCCATCCCCGTCCCCGATCCCGCCATATCATGGAACTCCGCGGCCGATCTTCAGGGGACCCGGGAAAACCAGCGTACTATTTAATCGAGCATAAGAAGGGACGCTTCAGCGGTGGGACCGGTGACTTCAAAGGTCCTTCCGTCAACAACTTTGACATAGGGCCTCCCGGCGGGTATTTTTCCGCGGGAAACAAGTTCGAGCCTCATAGTGACCGGATGTTTTACCTTATACGGTTTGATCTTTTTACAGCTTTTGACAGCCAGTGTCGCGTTTTCACGGATCAGCGTATGCGCTTTTTCCTTGGCAAGGAGAATCCCTCCATCCATAGCCAGACCCTTCTTCACTTGGGCCGTGATGACTCCTGGTATAAACCGCCGCGCTTCGCCGCAGGCCTTATCATCGCCGCTGACCAGAATGACTGGCACGTTTTTGTCGCCGGCAATGGCCGCATCAATGGCTATTTCACCGGACTTTTTGCCATTCATCCAGAAATTCTGCCATTCCTTTGAACTCATGGTGTGTTCGAGTATTGCCTTGGGTGTGCCCGCCATGGCATGGTAGCCAAGCAGGATCAGGCCATCGTAGTCCTGCAGACCAGGCATGCGTTCAACACCGGTTTCCCCCTGTACATAGTCAGCGCGAGGATCAAGGTCCTCCCAAATTAAATTGTGTCCATAATAGTGGGCGTCTCTTACCGTGACCTTTTTCGCCCCTCCGCGGAAACACCCTTCAATACAGGCATTCACGTCCCACGTCAGGTATTTCCGGCCGGCGTTAAAGGCGTCCTCGCCGGGACGCGCCTGGTCGGCCCTGCAGATACCGCTTATGCCTTCCATATCAACCATTATAAATATCTTCATACGTTTTCCCTTTCCTGGGTTTATAGTGTTGTGCTTAGCAAAGCGAATACTATTTTCCTCTACTTTCTTAATGAAATATATTTTTCCCAGCTCATATACAGCAAGGAACATGAAGGCACTGCCAGAAAAATGGCTATAAAGACGGACAGCGCAAACGCATCATAATTGCCAAGCAGGGCGGGCTGAACATATATTTAATGCGATGAAATATTTAGACATATATGCGAAAATAAAGGCGGACATCGTCTCGGGTACATTCAATCAAGAGGCCAAGCTGCCGCGTTTTGAAGACATGATGCGCCTATACGGATGCTCCTATAAAACATTACGAAATGCGATCAAGCTCCTGAAACGTGAGGGAATCGTGCACGGCATACCTTCGCAAGGGACCTTTATCAAGGACATAGGGAAATCGCATCTTTATTCAGCGTTCAGTAAAAAAGCGCCCATGCTGGCAATGCTTACCAGTCTGCCATTCGCCTATTCGCCGTACTACGCCGAGATGTACCGTACCCTGGTCAACAAAACCACGGCTGCCGGAGGATACGCGTTTCTCATTCCATGCGGCGGCAAGCCGGTCATTGAAATCATCAGGGAAATCAACGCCCTGAACGTCAATTTTCTTGTCACGGTTGAATTCTATGACAGTTCGCTGCGGCGCGACATGGAAGAATTGGGCATCCCTATTGTCCATATTGACATGCTTGATACTCAGTGCAATAAACCGGTCATAAATCCCAACAACATGCAGGGGGGCGCGCTGGCGCTCAGGAAACTCCACATGCTGGGACATCGGAAAATACTATTTATCAACAATTATCTCCATTCGATACAAGATGAGGACACGGCCGGGACCTACCGTTGGATGGGAACGCTTGAAGAATCCAAGAAAGTGGAAACGCAAAGCCTGAGAAAAGAGGTGCTTCGCGGCCTTACGGACACGGAAAATTCTCCGGAAATAAGGAGCGTAGCCGGGAAATACGCCGATTACACTGGGATCATCTTCGGTACCGGGGTCTATTTCCAGGGGATGAAGCGGTTTTTCCACGAGAACCCGTTCATCAAAACCTTGGGCATGGATTTTGTGCTGTTTTCACTCAACAGGAACACTGAACACGTCAATGGCAAACCTGTGTACTTTTGCCGGTGGGACGGTGAAAAAACCGGAGAACTTGCCTTTGATACGCTCATCGACCACGGCACATGCAGGCCGCGGGTCCAGTTTTTACCGATGTATTTGGAAAAAAGTTTTTAACAAAATAGTAGGACGTCACAAACCGAGCTCGGTCCTGGCTTCAGCGAACATATTCACGGCAAAGTCAAGCTCCTCTTTTGTGTGGGCCGCCGAAACCTGGACGCGGATGCGCGCCTTTCCCTCGGGAACCACTGGATAGAAGAAACCAATGGCATATACCCCTTTATCCAAAAGGCGGGCGGACATTTTTTGGGCGGCAACGGCGTCGCCAAGCATGATAGGGACAATCGGATGTATTCCCGGAGTTATGCTAAAGCCGTTTTCAGCCATTTTTTTCCTGAAATAGAGCGTATTGTCCTCAAGGGTGTCCCGCAGTTTTGTCGATGAGGATATCATGTCCAACGCCTTTAGGGAGGCGCATACAATGGAAGGCGCCACTGTATTGGAAAAAAGATACGGCCTGGATCTTTGGCGCAACAGACGGACGATCTCTTGTCTGCCGCTTACGTATCCGCCAGAGGCTCCACCCAACGCCTTGCCGAGTGTCCCGGTGATTACGTCGATTTTTCCCAGCACATCGCACAGTTCATGCGTGCCTCTTCCGTTCTTTCCCAGAAACCCCACGGCATGCGAATCATCGACCATGACCAGGGCCTTATATTTCTCCGCAAGCCTGGTGATTTCCTGAAGGTGCGCAATAGCGCCGTCCATCGAGAAAACACCGTCGGTCGCGATCAAACGCCTCCGGCAACCCTGTGTTTCCTTGAGTTTTTCCTCAAGGTCTCCCATATTGGAGTTCGCATACCGCAATCGTTTTGCCTTGCAAAGCCGTATGCCATCAATGATGCTTGCGTGATTGAGTTCATCGCTGATCACCGCGTCTTCTTCAGACAGAATGGTCTCGAAAAGCCCCCCGTTTGCATCGAAACACGACGTATATAAAATCGTGTCTTCAGTGCCAAGGAACCGGGAAATTTTCTCTTCAAGCTTTTTATGTATCTCCTGGGTGCCGCAGATAAACCTGACCGACGAAAGCCCATACCCCCAGTTTTCCAGCCCCGCTTTTGCCGCGGCAATGATTTCCGGATGGTTGGCAAGGCCCAGATAATTATTCGCGCACATATTAAGGACCCTTTTGCCGTTCATTACTTGGACATTCGCCTGCTGCGGACTGGTCAAGATCCTCTCTGTCTTCAATAGGCCGCGCGCCTCTATCTCTTGAAGTTCGGCATGTAGGGAAACCCTGGTCTGTTCATTCATAGACACCACCCGCGTTATTCAGTCCAATTAAGAATGACTTTACCCGACTTGCCGGAAGCCATTACTTCAAAACCTTCTTGGAAAGACTGATACCTAAACCTGTGTGTGATGACCGGTGAAATATCGAGTCCTGACTGGATCATGCTGGTCATTTTATACCAGGTCTCGTACATTTCCCGTCCGTAAATGCCTTTGATTACCAGTCCATTGAAGACCACTGTGTCCCAATCAACGGCAGTGCCGGGCTTCTGTATGCCAAGGAGCGCGATTTTCCCTCCATGGCACATGGCGCCAACCATGGTCCTGAACGCATCCGGGTTTCCCGACATCTCAAGCCCTATATCAAAACCCTCCTTCATTCCCAGCTCTTTCATCACATCGTTGATAGGCTCTTTCGCACTATTGACCGTCCTTGTAGCCCCCATTCTGGCTGCGATTTCAAGCCTGTATGGATTGACATCCGTAATGACAATGTACCGCGCGCCCGCATGTTTGGCAATGGCCGCTGCCATGATGCCAATAGGCCCGGCCCCGGTAATCAACACGTCTTCACCAAGCAAATCAAAGGACAACGCGGTATGCGTGGCATTGCCTAAAGGGTCAAAGCACGATATCACATCCAAGGAAATATTCGGGTCGCAGTACCATACATTGGTTACCGGGATGCATAAATACTCGGCAAAAGCGCCGTGCCGGTTGACCCCGACGCCGCTGGTGTTCATGCAGAGATGCCGCCTTCCTGCAAGACAGTTCCTGCACCGTCCGCATACCAGATGTCCTTCACCGCTTACAATGTCCCCTTTTTTAAAGTCGTGGACATTGCTGCCGACCTGTTCAATTGTCCCGACATATTCATGGCCAATGACCATTGGGACCGGTATGGTCTTTTGAGCCCACTCATCCCAATTATAGATATGAATATCTGTCCCGCATATAGCGGTCTTATGTATTTTTATCAACACATCGTTGCACCCGGTTTCGGGGATTGGCACGTCCTGGAGCCAAAGGCCTTTTTTCGCTTCCCGTTTAACAAGGGCTTTCATCTTTTTCATGTGATTTCCATAATCCTTTCTTTAAGCAGGCGCATTTCTTGACCGCTGGTGCGCGGAAAAATGATCGCTATCAATCTTCTTTTCTCAACCAGGCCTCGGCCCCTTCCCAATACTTGGCCGACTCAAGCGATTCTTCGTCAAACTGCCAGTACTGGGTCATCATACGTTCTTTAATCCGCGGGCTCTTTCCTTTTTCTGATACATAGCGTTTCAGTTCATCAGAGGGCATGCGCGTCTTGGGCTTCCATGATTTTGAGGTGACGCACTGTACCAATGATTCAAACATGCCGCATGTTTCAGGAACAGTACCGTTAAGCCCGGTAAAGTTAAATGCGCACATCATGAGCCTCCCCCTGCCAACCGCAAGGTCGAAAAGATAGGCGAACTTACGCATTGTCCAGCCGGGCATCAGCTCGCGCAGATTGAACTTCAGCGGGTCGTATCTGTCACGCGACGCTTTGTCATTTCCCTGTATAATGGGATCCACGGCTTCGGGAAAACCATCAAGGGACATTTTATCGCAATCTTCTATCAGGTGATAAAACTGGAAATCAATGAGACCGCTGTTTGGGAATCCGGCTATTGCCGGGTGCTTGCGTATGAAGCCTCCCAGGTTATGTCCCCTGTCCCAAATGACGGGTTTAAACCTGTCCCATGTTGAAGGCATGTAAAACTTTTCGCGCTTTGCCGCGCGGTCCCGCGTTTCAGGCACCCGGTATAGCATCAGGACATCTCCGCCTTTTTCCAGATGGGAAAAAACATGCTCCGTGAATCTGTCGACAATCATGAGTTTTTGGGGCCGTGATAGATTACTATCAATAGCAAGCAGCGGATACCGGTGGGAAAGGGAAATGTCCCGTAGTGAAACCGTAGCTTTTTTAAGCGCAAGGGTTTCCGGACGGTTGGGGAAAACCCACAAATTCCAGGAATTGTCAGCCAGATTTTTGCCATCAGCGTTGAGGCTGATAACGAGTTCAAGCGACAAGGCGTTCCCACACTCGGGCAGCCGTACTTCAATGGTGCACAGTTTCCGTTTTCCCTTTTCAATATCGAGCTTTTCCAGAACGCCGGAAATCCGCACAGCCGCATTGCCGCATGATCGCAGCGTCCAGCTGATGTCCGCGGTTTTCGCAAGCCCGTCCGCCCAGGTGGAAAGCCACACAGGAACCCTTATTTTTTCCTTTTCAAAAAAAGTCCTGCGCGGAAGATCGGCGATAAGCACCGAATCACCATTCAATCTCTGGTATTGGTCTTTGTCCACGCCGGTTTTAAAATCATCAAAACAATCGATCAGGCCGTTTTTATTCTCATACCGTTCAGTATCGGACAATTGGAGGAAATGGAACCCTGAGAGCACCGGACTTTTACGTATGCTTTCAAAGACCTGCTTGTGCCAGATAAACTGGAAATGATACGCTGATTTCAGCATCAGCGGATAATCTTTCTCAAGGCCTTTTAATGCGCGCAGTTTCATTAATTCGCCGATCCACCATGGCTTTTCAACGGCCGCTGCGGAGAATTTCCGATCAAGCTCGTCAATATCAGGCAGGGCGGCGTAATGACCCACTTCGTGTCCCAGCACGGGAAACTTTACCCGTATCTCACGTTTTGTCGTGGCCCCGGGCTTTCCGGTCTCCATGGGACGCTCCTGTATGGACCCGAATTCCGCCCAGTTTTCAGTAAGGTCGAACATGTCGGCGTGTTTGGCGAACGGAACAAAATACCCCATATGCTGTACATCAAGATCGCTCTCGGTCCGGTCGAATTCGCCATAGGCGCAGGTGGCAAGGAAAAACCGGGTGGAATCAAGCGCGCGCAATTGCTGTTCGCGCTCTTTGACCTCCTTGTTGCGGCCTGGGGAATGGATCTCGTTTCCAAGGCAATAGACCATGAGTGAGGCATGGTTGCGGATGCGCTTGATGGTGTTTTCCCAATGGACCGGATCGACAAGCGGCAATATCCCTTTTTTCAGGTCCATGTCCTCGAGGTGGCGTTCTTTCTGGTATTTACCGTAATATTTCCTGATTTCAACATGAATAAGGAAACCCAGTTCATCCGCAGCCTCGAAACATTCCCGCGAAGGCACCTTGGAATGGAACCTCACGAAATTGAAGCCAAAGACCTTTGCCATCCTGATGTTTTTTTCGAAATATTCACGTTCCGAAAGACCAAGCAGGTTGGGATGGTCGTGCGCTTCCCTGCCCCGGATAAAGCCCCTGATATAAAATGGTTCATTATTCAAATAAATCCGCCGGTTCGCGATATGGAATTTGCGCATCCCGAATTTCTGTTCAACTTCAACCTTCTTATCATGTACCTGAAGCTCGAGGCGCAGAGAATAGAGAAACGGGTTGTTCGGCGTCCACGGAGTAACGTTTTCAATGGCGACTGTAAATCGCACAAGACCGTTCAGCTCCGGTATTTTTCCCGCCTGTACGCGGACCCCGCGGGCCGTCACAGACCATGCGCCGTCAGCCAGCCCTGCTGGCGCTGAAAACGACACCACGGCCCTACTATTATCAAAATCCGGGACTATGAAAAGGTCGGGAACCGTATCCTCAAAGTTGTTTTTCATTCTTGGCGCCTCCATAAAAAATTGTCTGGTGCATTAGAACAAAACTAATGACCACGTAATAAATAATTTAAATACACTGGTTGAACAAAATAATCATCATTATTTTAGTAAAATAGGTCTAATAATGCCCCTATTCAGGGGATATAGGCATGCATACTCCTTGCCGGATTTCCAAACCCTTATTTTATCAAACACATCTTTTTACTTGAAACTCGTGTGCCCATAACCGCTGTTATTATGAAAAGGCCTGCAGGCAGGCGCGAACAATCCACAATTGCTGTTTCAGCCGCCGTCTCTGGAAAGACCATGACCAGCGAACCCTTCAAGTCATAAATTCTAATGGCAGCCTTGCCTGTTTTGCCGGTGAAATGTATCACAGCGTGCGCATTGAATGGATTTGGATGAATAGCAAAATCAAATATGGTCGATTGATATGCATGCGGGACCCTATGATTAATGGAAGAGTATCCACAACCATCTGCGCCGAATTCGTCCGCACCTATGTCCGGGTGCTCGTCCCGTAGGCAACCATCAATGTCTTCAGTGGCCTCAGGGAACACCAGGCCCGCATCCCGTACGGCTTCCGCTTGCGAAGTAAGATGAAGGTTTCCAGTAGATACGTCACTAAACCACGATACCGCGGTATTGTGTATATTATGCGAGGTGTCGGGAAAACCACCGCTATTGACGGATACGTTTCCCGTCATAATATTGTTTTTAATCTCAACGCTGGCGCTGTTCTCAAGGTATATGGCGTCAGTATACGGCTGGCCTGAAATTCGGGAAGTATAAATAGTATTATTATAAATTTTTACCCGGTTTGCGTCGCATATTTCCATGGTCCTTCCCACGCCGGCTACAACGAAATTATTGCGTATGATCCCGTCATTCACATGAAAGCTCGTGGCGTTCTGCGGATTGCCAAAGGCTATGCTCCGGTCGCAATTAACGATGATGTTGTTCTCTACAATGACATTGCTGCTATGGTTCCATATGAAAATGGCGGCACGGCCCCCTCCTGTGGTACCGCGAATGCTTTCAAAAACATTGTTCCTGAACACCCATGTTCCCAATCCCATGCAATCAATGGCTGCAATATAATCCCCATTCATGTAATAACCGGCCGGGTGCACTGTATCGCATGCAAAGTAGCAGTATTTTACCTCTCCTTCAAAGGCCCGCTCAGTATCCAACGCGCCTCCTGAGACCTTGATTGCCCGTTCACCGATGTTATAAAAATGCACATTATAAATACATAGGTTGCGCTGTTCCCACGTAGGAGAGACACTAATACCGTTGAATCCAGCGTCCTCAAAGGTAACATGCGCAAGTGTAATTTTGGAACAATCCCTGAATCCAAACAGATGCTTGCAGGAATCCTCATCGCGCGTATCAAACCCAATCCCCCGGAACCGCACATCCAGGGGGTTTCCCGTGAGACCGCGGATGACCACATTGACGGCCCCGGAATCAACAATAAGCGCGCTATTTACCGAGCTTGTTCGAATCTGATAGGTGCCAGGGCTGATATATAGTACATACTTTCTGTCTTTGAAATCTTGTATCCGGTGGAATTTTGAGTATAAATCGTCGACATCGCCGGCTTTTACCGTATCGCGCACCACATCTCCGGTCATTGTATCGGGGAATACGGGGATGCCCCAGAAAGGAGCAATGGCCGCGCCACCAAAGGTTACAAAAAGACCGGTAATCAGCACCGCGGATATCATTAAGAATTTATGTGTCATATAAAAACCTCTTTCACGTATCTATTTTAACAGTATTGCCCGTTTTATCAGCTTTTGGCTTCCAGCAGCCACCTTGGCAATGTACATTCCAGACGGAAGGCTATTCGCGTTCCATACAATACCCTCGCCAAACCGCGAACCACTGGCCAAAAGCCGCTCCACGATATTTCCGGCAATGCCATAAATCACTAATTCGCATTTTTCCCAAGGGGCAATGCCGCTGATCGTGACAATGGTATGCGGATTGAATGGGTTCGGCGTTATGTTCATATCCAAAAGACCTGTTTCTCCATGCCGCATCGTATGTGTTCCGGACAGGGGAGCAAACTCATATGCTCCGGCAGAGGTTGATGCAGGCCGCAGCTTACCCAGTATGTCATCCAATACCTGTTCGAGACGGGCAACCGTATGGTTTTGCGACAGATTAAAATCATATGCGGCTGCATTGATGAACCAGCCGCTGTCCTGCGCCTGGATATTATTCAAAAAACTTGGGCAACTTGTGAGGCCACCGCTCAAATACAGGTTATTTTCGATGGGAAGACTGTTATGATAAGGAAGGACCACGACGCTGTCCTGCGCATCGAGCTCCAATGTTCCAAATGCGGCCGGTTCAGACTGCACAGGGTTCCATATGGTGTTATGGTAGGCGCCGCCTGTCCGGAGACTGTCGCCGAATTCAATTGCATAGTGATACAGATAGTTCGTGTCCGGATCGTCGGAAACAATGACATTGTTCACAACCCACATGCTATCGCCGCCAAATCCCTCTATGGCAAGCCGTATGGGCTTGTTGTTGTTCACCAGCAGGTTTCTTTCCACGCGCACGTTAAAGGAGCTGTCCCACAGCAAAATGCCGCCCGAGTGGCCGAATAGCTTGGTCCGTTTTGAATTCCGTATGTTCAGAAAATAATTGTCGCGAATAATCCAATTATTTCCCCGGTGGACATCAATACCCTGCGTTTCGTACACATTTTCCTCAAACAGTCCGTAGGCATATTCAAGCTTTGAACATTCGAGGATCCCGTCCATGCTGCTGATGGGCTGTCCTCCGACTTTAATCATCTGACTGCCGCAATCACGAAGATATAGATTGTGGAAACGGATGTCTTTGGGATACCACCCTACTCTGCCATCCACCTTCAGCATTTTTCCGGGAAAATTGATCATGGACAGATCAGCCACGACAACATGTTCAACATTATAAAATTGGAAGGTCTGGTAAATTCCGCAACTGCTCGATCCGCCGTATTCCGTTGATTTCCAGAAATCCGAATCAATGGCAGGGTCTGCGCCAGCCAAAACCACGTCATCCCTGTTTCCTGTTTCCCCCCGAATGGTCAAGCAGGTCCGTGCGCCTGTCGTGCTGTTCGGCCCTATGGTCACCTGCCTGCAGCCTACGATGTATGGTTCCGGACTTGCCTTGATAATATAGGTCCTGTTGTCATATGATCCCACAACATTCAGAAAGGTTGCAAAGCTTATCGTATCTCCGTTGCCGTTATGAGAAACCCAGACAATTGTGTTGCCAGGGCAGCCGGGATGGCTCAAGACATTTTCCGTGTGCCATTGTGCGCAGTTACAGGTATCCGGTGGCCACACAACATCAGGATAAGATAAAGAAACCAGAAGGAATAAAAGAACTCCCATTTCAATCCCCCTTTGCTAAACCGCCAACTTCTGTCCTTCTCAAAACAATGCCAAAAACAACCAGATTTTCCGTAATTTAAGATAGCCCCTTTGCTTTCTCGATTTCAAGTTTGATTTTTAACTTTGGGTGGCATTTTATAGATTTAGGTTCCTTTCCAAAAGCCGTGCCGCTATTTTTCGCAGGTCTTCAATTTTATTTGTTTATTCTTTTAACCCATTCTGAAGCGCTTAGTTTTGAGAACAGATTGTGATGGCCAATGTCCATGCAAATGCCCAGAAATGGTCACCACGTAAGCAAATCATTAATTCCATTTGGATCCCTTCTTTGTTTCTTTATTGTGCCAAAATATCTTCCCATATCGCGCAATCAGCCATAAGACCATCGGCCAGAAAATGGTATTTCGAATATCATGTACACTTGCCCACCATCGCCAAAACCCCAGGCTTGTTACGTCGTCGTACATATCAACAATTTCCCCGAGAAGCGACAGAGCAATAACCGCAAGCAAAGGGAACCACGACCGCAATGGTTTGCGAAAGGCCATAGCGACCCCAAGAAATGCAATCAGGCCAACATATATATGCAGTGCGTCTCTCGACAACCCAACCGTTGAGACAATCCAGAGTTTTATGGCTTGCGCTGTAGAGGCATGGAATGTATTAACCACGTGTCGCCTTTTTACAGTCCTTTCTTGGGAAGATTTTCATGCATTACTTTGCCCATGCTTATACATTCGTTTTTAGTATAGCCATTGGCAACATAAAACCCCAAAACCTTTTTATTGGCTTGAATCACCTGAAGATTGATTTTAACGCAACCCAGGCCCGCTAATGCCAATTCAGCATGTTTGAGCAATGCAGCGCCAACCCCCTGTTTCTGCATAACAGGCAATACCGCAAGCGAATAAATCCACCCTCTATGGCCGTCGTACCCAGCCATGACAGTACCGATGACCGTATCGCCCTGCAGCGCCACAAAGAACAGGCCATCGGCAACCTGGATCTTTTTATCGATCGCAATGCCCGGGGCATTGTAAGCAGTTGTATAGTTGAAAACATTCTGCCACAAGCAGATCACCTGATCCCTGTGTCTCAGATTATCGTAGGCGATTATATTGATTTGTTTCATTTTCACTTGTAATCCTTTTTGCAATAGGTTAATATAAATTTATCCAATACACGGAATTAAACAGGGAAAAGAGTGTGTTTATCGCCCGAGGCGATAATAGCTGCAACGGACGACAGAAATACGAAGAGTGGTTATTGTAGCCATTTGACAGGAATAATATACATTAATTGGTGCTGGATGTCAAAACGAACTAAGCGTTTATCTCCATTTTGTCCCTGGTGCCTTTTTCCCCTTTGGGCACACTGCCGCGCAGATCCCGCACAGACTTACCTTTTCATTCATATGCTTCAGAGACAACTCCCTCGCTGTATCACGGCATTTAAAAGCATCATAGAAAAGGTCGCGGTCTGTCTGGATGTTCCACTCCCTGCCGTTTGCCGCCTGAGCCGGACATTTGGTAACACAAATGGTACAGTCCCCGCATTTGCAGGACTCAATGAACACACCTGTTTCAAATAGCTTCTCCTGCACAAGAATAGTCGCAAGCCTGACCCTGGGCCCAAATTTCTCTGTAACAAGCAGGGCGGTCTTGCCTATCCAGCCAAGACCAGCACGCGTTGCAGCCATTTTATGCGAAAACGGCGTGCGCAGGTTTTCAAAATATGACGCATCGAGCTCTGAATCCTGCCAGGTCGGTTTTATGGGCTGGTTCTTAATATTCGCACGATCAAAGGATGCGGAGACAGAGTTAATTACTTGGCTTAATTCCGCGTTGATGGTGCGATAATGGTCCAGATATGTCCTGTTGGGACCCTGTTTGATTGCATCGATAATGACATCATCGAGCTTACGGGCAAAAACCAACGCATACTGGTATTCCCGATAGGGCTCGGAAAGAAGACCTTCCACGTCCGCAAAACCCGTTGCATACAGGTCGGGAAAAGGAAGGGCTGATGCAATGAGTGATTGAATGTCCATGGATAAAACCAGGCCTATAAATTTCTCGGCAATCTGAGGTCCTTGCCCCGTACTGGCTCGGTCATTTCTATTCCCGTGTCATAATCAAGCTGCCGGGGTTCGTATTCCTCGTTCTCCCGCTGACGGGTCATACCAGTATATTCCCAGGTGGGTTTGGATGCGTCAGTACGCCACGGTCGGCGTTCCCAGTAATATCCCCGAAATGGATCACGGGTATCATTCATCCATTTCAGGAGCCGGTCGTGGAGCCGATTGCGTTCGGCAATGCATCCAGGCGCAAGAATAAGGTTCTTCATCTCATGCGGGTCATTTTCAATATCGTAGAGTTCATCGCTTGTCAGCAGGTTGACCACCAGTTTGTATTTGCCGTCAAAGGTCGCGCGTATGGGTTGGAAACCACCATAGCCGTCGTGGTCAGTCTCGTACCTGCCATATTCCATGAATATTGCATCGTTCACGCGTACCTTTGGATCGGCAAATGCAGCAAGGGCTGATACGCCGTCAAATGCCTTGGACACAGGCAAACCAGCGGCAGCCATGATTGTTGGCGCAAGATCAATGTGTGAAAAAGGCTGGGACGTGGCTGCGCTGCCTGGGGTGACACCGGGCCAGGAGACAATAAAGGGAATACGCGTGACCTCGTCGTACATGGCAGGCCCTTTGTTTGTTATATGGTGCGCGCCAAAGGCATCGCCGTGATCGCTGGTGTAAATGACCAGGGCGTCGGGCGTATGAGTCCAGATGGCATTGAGCACGCGTCCAATCTCACTGTCAACAAAGGAATTGCTGTTCAGATGGCCATCCTGCACAAAGGTCTTGGGATTCTTTTCTCCAAGCCGCTTGCCCGCCCATATACGATGATGCTCGGGTTTGTCAGCAAGGGAATCAGCGACATTCTCTGTTGCGGGAAAGGTATAATCGTCGTACATATGGTTGTACGGCTCAGGACACAGAAAAGGCTGGTGGGGTTCGTCGTACGATACGGTGAGAATAAAATCTTCTTTTCTGTGCTTTTCGAGAAAATCAATTGCCCGGTTGGATACGCGATGGCCAAAGGTAAATTCAGCGGTCATTCCCGGCTCGTGCGAGGTTTCGTAAATGCGGGACTTCACCCTTTCAGCCGGCGTAAGCTCTTCGATGTAGTTACGCATGTCGTACCAATAGACAGGGTCCCAGCCGTCGGGACATTTTCCAAGCCCGAAATAGTCGCTGCCATCAAGGTGCCATTTACCAATGTACGCGGTATGAAACCCATGGTCTTTCAAACGGCGGCCAATAGTTTGCACATTGTCGCCCAATCCTTGGTTGTTGGCCCATACACCATTAAAGTGCGGCCAGGTGCCCGTGAAAATGGCTGAGCGCGCAGGACCGCATACGGGCTGGCAGGTATAGGCGCGGTCAAAACGCACACCCTTTGCGGCCAGCGTATCGAGAGAGGGTGTCTTCATGTCCGGATTGCCATAGCATCCCACCATGTCCCATCGCTGGGTGTCAGTCATGATCAGGACAATACGGTTGGCTTTTTTCATGGTTTCTCCAGGTTGAGTAACAGATGCAGGAATAAAATACGTTTTTGAAAGAAACCGTTTAAATGGAAAACCGTGTGCTGGCGGCTGTTGCATTAACGCGGATAGTCTTAGAGCCTGTTTGAAAAGTCCTTCCTAGCGTCGCCCGGCTGCGAACGGCCGTCTGCTGCGTTGCGCTCCCTCACCGTATCGCAGAAAGGATACGCTTCGGTCGCGCGCCTTGCATCCGTCCATTCTCGCACGGGCTTTGGCCGACGGCCGGACTTCTCAAACAGGCTCTTATCGTGTTCCCGAACGGTCCAGGATATCACCGGCACGTATGCGCTTCTCAAACCAGTCGGCCATGTCCTGATCTTGTGCGCCAGCTTTAATCTTCAAATTCCCATTTTTGTCCAATTGGTTATATACCTGCCGAGACCATCCAAACGCCGTCTCCAAGTCTTTTTGCCTCAGCGGTGTCCGTTCGTTTGAACCGCCGGCTTTACTGTATATATTGAACCATGCGTCCCCGCCGCCAATATAAACGGCACAGGGAAACGACAACCCGGGCATCATGGTCAGGTCAGCGTATTTACCAACCCCGTATGCCCATGTGGCCTGGTGCCACTGTTCTGTTCTGG
Organism: Candidatus Raymondbacteria bacterium RIFOXYA2_FULL_49_16; assembly: GCA_001789205.1. GTDB lineage: Bacteria > Fibrobacterota > OXYB2-FULL-49-7 > OXYB2-FULL-49-7 > XYB2-FULL-49-35 > XYB2-FULL-49-35. Next base: position 87,452 of record MFYT01000021.1, read on the forward strand.
GCCGTCCATAGGCCATGTGCCTGAAATTCCTGTGGCCCGTGGGCTTGTGCATCCAGGAATAGAGCTGTTGCTTTGTCCCTGCCATTGAAACGCGGTCGTCCATCATGGCCGTGATAAGCGCGGCCATGCCGCCGATGTCCTCGCCAACAACGCCGATCTTCGCGGTATCGCACCAGTAAGGTACCAGGTGCAGATAATCAACCAAACGTTTGATATCGTAATACATGAGCCCCAGCGTGGGCGCGCCAAACGCCCGGACCCACTGGTTGCTGACAAAATCAGGGGCAATGAACTGGCCAGCCTTTGATGCATGGTTTATGCGGTTATCGCCCGTGCCCCTGAACGTGGCGCTGACCACGGCATATCCTTTGGTCTCAAGCGCTTTTTTCATTCCCTGAAGGCCCTGGCTGCCTTCGGGTGATACCAGTATAAAAACAGGCACACGGATCCCGTTTTCCCGGGGAACATTGGAAACCGTAAAATCAAGTGTACAACTTGAGTCAATACGGATTGCGTTTGCCGTAGGATCAAAAGTGACGGCCTTTGAGGGCAGACCCCTGAAGGCATCGGCTGCAATGCCTGCACGCGTACGGGTGAGAAGCGTGTCCAGGGCGTTACGGGTCATTGGGGGTGATATGCCGGAAAGCCACATGCGCCCAAGTCTGTATTGCAGCCAGGCCGCGTTGTTCTCATACGGATCAGCAAGCCACCCAAACGCCCCTTCATGGACCAATGCCCGGCCGCTGATATCGCCGATATCTTCCGGCTCCTTGTCAATTGGCGTCGCGCAGCCTGTCGGAGCTCCGTCATTCCCTTTAAAGTGCACATTGAAAAATTTCAGGGCAATGACCTGTTTGGCCTGGTCATAATTGTGCTTTCCAATGTTCGCGAACCTGCAATGGGTCTTTGCCTTTCCAGCTCCGTACAGGTCCCAGATTGGAGCTATTCTGGAATCCCAGTCCCGCGCATCCATTGCTTCCCTGTATCCAAAGGGTTCAATGGCCTCGGCAATCATGCAGTATGGCCTAGGCGCATTCATGGCCATGTACTGCCATTGGTCGCCATACAATCCAACAAAGGGAAGTATATCGCATGCAGGCATGGGCCGTTCCCGGATAATGCTCATGCCCTGCATGGAACCGCACACGGGAACGCTGGCTTTGATGCGCGTGTCAATGGCGCTGAACCAGAACGTCGCTGTGCCGCCGCCCGAGCACCCAGTGGCGCCTATCTTTGATGTGTCTATGTCTGGTCTTCTATAGAGATAATCAACCCCCCGCATAAGACTGCGCAGCTGCATCTGCGCCACGCCAAAGCCGAATGGCTCGCACAACTGGCCATAGTGGCCGTCGTGATTTCCCGGATGACAGTCGCATTCCGTGGAATACCCCATGTCGAAAAAAAGAACAACATACCCCTCTTTTACCATTGCGCGGGCCGCCCATGATTCCGTCTCTGTGGGCGAGTTTTTTCCCTGGGTCTCGTGGCCGGAATGAAAAATTATAGCGGAAAACGTGGGGCCGCCCAAGGCTGGCAGATAGAGAAGGGCGGTCGCGAAATATCCCGCGACAATGGGAATCGCAACTGGCCGGACAGAATACGTCCCGTGATCAACAACCGCTCCCTCGCGGACACCGGACAATGGATCTGATTTTTCAAGAGAAAGTGCGCTTGCCATGCCAGACCGTATCTGGTCCTGAATGGAATCCCATGCAGCGCTTGTGGCAGGCGTTTTGTCCGCGTGCGGCGGCAGCTGACAACCTGCCCATGCGCTGTACCAGTTGTTGAATGATGCGCACGACCCGGATTTTGCGTATATAGCAGGGCAGACCGCGATTAAAAATACAAAAAAATGACCCACGGATTTCATACGCATAAGGTTTTCGATAAAAATCCTGACTGTATGGCCAGGGGAAGATCGGTTTTAAAGGCTTCAACATACTGGCATCGGGTGTTTCGCGCCCTCAAAGCATTTCTTTCAATGACCTTGTCTACGCGTGTTTCATCAGGGTTTTGGGATTTGTGGGCCCTGATAAGCACCTTTTTCTTATCGATGACGCTTGTGATATCAACAAGGAGGTCTGGCTCGAATTGTCCCATTTGCGCAGCGTCATTCTCGCCCATGTACAGTTCAACGTCCTTGGAAATACCGGAAAGGTGGATCGCCTTGGCCGCGATAGCATAGGCCGCCACATGGTCCGGATGCTTGTTTATTGGCCAAAGGGTGAAAACCGCAACAGGACCCAACCGCCGTAATGCGGCCGCAACAATGGCGCACACATCTTGGTGCGCAAAAAGTTCGCCATCTATTTCGCCCAGAAATGTCAGATGCGCGTTCAACTTTTTACATGCCGCCATCTCTTCCTTTTCACGGATGGCCGCAGCTTCATCATGCGTTTTCCCTTTGATTCCCCGTTCCCCTTTGGTCGCGCATAAAACATGAATTTCATGGGTTTTCCCCAGCAAACACGCTGTTCCGCCCATTGCATGGGCGACATCGTCCGGATGGGCAACGATAAAGACAACCGTGCCGCGTTTCTTTGCCTTTTTCATAAATGCGCATCCTCCCGCTTTGATACCATAGTCTAGTTTTCTATTCAGGCTCCTATCCGCACCATGGCGAATGCCAGAAATATAATAATAATCACTCCGGCAACTCCCGCCAGGAATCCCCACACATCGACCTTGTCGATCCTGCCAAATTCGAGGTTTGTACCCGGGAACATCTTGGCCTTCTCCAATATTTCAGGACTTTCAGCGGCCAGCGCCACGTTGCGTGTGTCTTCTTCCTTGTCCGGCGATACAGGCGTCCGTAGCTTGGCATAGAACTGGTTCAGGACACGGTTGTCCTGCTTTTGCGTCACCAGGCACATGACGAACAGCAATAACAACGGAAGAACCATGCGGATGAACAACCGCACACTCTCGAGTTCCTGCGGCCGCAGCGCGTCGAGCCGCACCCCTGCCTTATACAACAGGAACAGGTCAAAATAAAAGAGCCCCTTTCCTGTCAACTTTTCTGTTTCGCGGTCCTTTTTCAGGCCTTGGGAGAAAAACAGGGCAGTGCCCCCTGATTTGAACGTTTTTTCAATCGTGTTGCCCACGCTGATTGCCGCGGGCCTCTCTCCCACTGCCCTGCCTTCTGTGTTGAGAAAATCCCACTCGGAAATCTGTCGCGCCCGGATATTGACATCCGCCTCTTTGGCGGCCATTGCAACGACTTCCACCTTTTCCCGTGTGGCCTGGGTGCAGGCAATGCGCACACCAGGGACAATGACGGGTATGCACAGAGGCAGGACAAAAAACAGGATGGTTGCAACAAGCACTGTGGCCATTGTACCGATCCTATTGGCCTTTCTCCAGAACATGCCCAGCCAAAATGGCGCGGCAAACACAATGGGTAATTCCCAACTGAGTTTGAGTTGGTCAAACACATCGTTATACGCGACGGCTATAAGCGTTCCGCCCGCCACTACAAGCCCGCCCACGATCCTTCCTGCCGTGACATAGTGGCCATCGTGACGGTCTGGGACAAGCGGCCGGTACATATTGTTGACAAATAGCGCTGAGGCGGAGATCATGTACGCCTGAGCCGAGGACATAAGCGCGGCAAGCAGGGATGCGATCATAAACCCCACGAGGCCCAGACCCAGGCCTCCCAAAAGCTCATGGGTCGCATAGCCCCATACCAGGTCCGGGTCTGATATTTCGCGCGCAAAAAGCGCAAGAATAACCAGTCCGGTCATGCCCCAAAAGAGCGTGACAACCCGTTTTATAAAATTTCCAGCCAGCCCGCCTATTCGGGCCGAGAGTTCATTCTTGGCCGATCCGCTCATGGTCATGCGTTGCGGCTGCACCACAATGCCATACAGGTTCAGGAGGCTGATAGCAACTACATAATACCAGGTGAACTCGCTTGCCAGGGGCGACCCCAGCAGACTGAAATAAAAATCATTGACCTTGGCGTGCAAACCCTCGAATCCGCCCAACCGGTACAGTCCAAAGGGCAGCATAATGACCGAGAGCAGTATTATGAATATGCCTTGCACCACGTCAGCGTAAAACGACGCCACCAAGCCGCCCGCAACAGCGCAGGCAATAATGACCACAGCGACAGTTATGATGGTTATTTTTGGGTTGAGGTGCGAAAAATTGGCATTTGGTTTCAAAGCTTCCAATTCCTTCAACCGTTCTTTTTGCCCGCTGTTCAGCGACTGATAATCAGCGGCCTGGAGCGCCTTGAGCTCGTAGAACATGCCCTGCTCCGCGACCATTGCCGGGGTCATGTCTGATTTGTCAATGGGAGTGAGGGCGATCAGCGTTTTATTCAGGGCCGTGAAACCAATAGAAATGTATGCCATGAAAAAAATGATGCCGAAGATCGCATAAAAACCCGCCAGGGATTTGCTCTGAAAACGCTCCTCCCAGAAATCGGCAAGGGTCAGCATGCGCATGCGCCTGTACCAGGGATAAATGATCCAGTTGAACGGAGTGGTAAAAAGCCAGTTTAGGACTGTCCAGATACCAGAAATGCCGTCACGAAAGGTGTTGCGCGCAGTGCCAATTGGCGAATCCGCTGATGTGCCTGTTCCGAATACCGCAAAAATCTGAACAAAAGAACCGAATCGCCGCGAGCCAAGGTAATAATCAACCTGGGTCTTGACACGTTTCATTGACCAGTAGCCGATGTAGAAAATGAGCGCAAAGTAGCCCAGAATAACAATGATATCCAGAATAGAAAGCCCAAACATGGTTTATCCTTTCGTGGCGGTGAGGGAAATGTTCAGGACACCGGATACAGATGGTGAATCCGGTGACGATACGCTTCGATAAATGAACTGTTATGCTCGTCTCCGCCGGGAACATTGTTACTCAGCCAGATGTCGGGATTTTTACCGCGGTCAGCCAATATTTGGACTGCGGTGGAAGTGATGCAATTCAGGGTAAAACAGGTTGCAATGGTGGCCGTAGGCGTGACCTTCTCTTTGATGCCTTTTATTTTCAGAACAGCGTCGAGCACAGGCACGTGGTTGTCAACAGCAACGTGCGCAAGGTCATTGATATTCTTTTTGCTGGGATGGCGCCATTTGAAACTCAGGGGAACCGCTTTGGCAAAGGCATGGGAGTTCACGGTAATAAGTTTTACCCCGCGCTTCCGGCCCTCAAGCGCCACATCGACGGATGCGGGATTTAAGCCATAGAAATTGACAACAATGAGAGGATCGCCTTTTTTTACTTCATAAAAATTCAGTATGAAAGAACCTGTACCGCTCAGCCGCGCCATTGTGGGGTGTGAATAGATGACGTTCATTCCCGGGGGGAAAATAGGGTTGATGGGTATCAACCCGCCGGCCCGGTAGAAGATTTCCATTGCCGCGATTGAAGAGTGTCCGCCTGCGCCGAATATATGCACAAGGCGGTCGTCAATGATGGCGTCCGCGATGATTTCCGCAGCAGCATGGATCTGCGCGCGTTCTTTCCGTGTGATGGCGGAAAGTATGCTCTGGATGACTGAAAAATACTTTTTCGAGATGTCCATGGGTGGCCCTTTCGTGAATGTTTTATTTTAATAGAAAGACTTGTTTTGTTACAGCCATGCCTTTGGAAACAGCCTTTACAAAAAAGATACCGGATGAGAATCTGGTTGCATTCCAGACAACCCCTGTCGAGAGTTGAAAGCCGCGCACAATGAATGAGTCCACCAGGTGCCCGTTAATATCGTATATGCAAATTCGATACAGGCTTTGCGCACCAGCGCCGGAAAGCGTTATCTTCGTTGCTGGATTAAATGGGTTTGGCGAGATTGATAGTGCAACATCACTGTTTTCTGGCGCCGCCCTGTGTGCCGCCGACGGCCCGTCCTTGTATCTGAATTCAAGCCAGCTGCCCGTGGAGGTCAGCGGGAACGAGGTATAGGTGACATGCCCGTATTCATCGACTGTCACGTCCTTTGATGCATAGGTTGTTGCAAAATCTTTTGACAGGCTTTTTGCCTCAAACGTGGCTGTTGGCATGGGCCTGAAATGCTGGGCGCGGCGCGGGGTAATATCCGCGGTCTGGTTGCCGCCGGGGATGGAACCATTGGGAATGGCCTGCGATTTGACCCATGCCCTGAACACGTCTGTTGAGTCGATGATACGGTTGACAGCATCAAGCGTGTTCAATGAACATGCCCACGTAACGCCGAAATTTTCCAGCGCCTGGCCCACGCCAAGGCTCGCGAAATCATACCTGTAGGCCAACTGACTGAAAGGGACCACATTGCTGGATAAATTTGATATGCCAAGCACAGCTTCGTTTCTTTTCAGTTTATAAGGATCGGGGAATGCGACTCCGCCATTGTAAAAACTGTTGATTGCACCATGTCCGGCCACCGCTACCCGGTATCCCCATGCCCGTTTGCTCGCGTTTAGGCTGTCGGCCCAACCAGGAATGTGATGGGGAGACGCGCAGCTGGGATCCTGGTTGCCATGACCGATAAACATCATGGGCCATTCTTCAGCCGCCCGCAGCGGAGTCGTGGCCTGTTTTTTCTGGTTTTGCCACCACCAGATGGGCATGCCATTGAACTTGAAAAGATGACTTTGGCATGCAGGGTCTTTATACATGAAGGATAAATTTGCTTCTTTTGATCCCCATTTCCAACTTGCATTGACGTCCCACTGGGCAAATGAAACTGATGGTATTCCCCATTGACTTGCCCAGTATGCCGCACTGTCATTTAAATTTGCAGTATTGTATGTTTCCCAGTCAACAAAAGCGTCAGAAGCATATCCGGAAGCAAAAAAATCATAATAACGGCTAAGCAGTTGTACCGTACCAGTTCCCCCCATTGAACCGCCGGTCAGGTAAATCCTGTTAGTGTCAACATTAAAATCCGGATGCCGGGCAAAAGCCTTCATTGAATTTATCAGATACTCTTCCTGGTAAAAAACCATGGTATCATTGTCGCCTGCCACAGGGCCTGATCCGTTCGGGTGCGCCTGGTAATCGTAATGCTTACACCAGCCAGTATACCAATCCCTGTATCCGTTCATGAATACCTGATCTATCGTTGATCCCCGTGCAGTGTTGAAGATCAGGCCAGGGCCGCTGTATCCGGTCAATGCGAATGTTATTGGATGCGCCGATGTCCCGCTACGTCCCAGCACATAGGAATCCCCCCACATGACCGACAGGGTGTTCCAGATGTTCCCGCCGCCTGTTGTCGGATTCATTGAGTACAGGTTAAATCCGTTGTCGTCGTAAAAATAAGCGTACAGACGGCACTGATGTTTTCCAGCACTCCATTCTCCCTGATAAATACAGATAATTCCAGGGGGCGCGATGGCCTCAGAGGAAACCGCGACGCTGTTTCCGGCATTTATGGATTTATCCTCGGTCCCGCCGGTAATTGCCGTAACAACATAATTGCCATTGCCTTCTTCCCGAATGCGATGCACATACAGGCCGGTCCCTGCTGGAAGTTCATCTCCCTTTCCAGCGTGATCAATGCCATGTTCCACTATACAGTCTGTTATGACATATCTCGATATATTAACCGGTATCTTAAGCCCATATGGTTCATCAGGGCCAAATGTGCTAATACCGCGGTAATAAAGATCACCGCTATTTACCCCGAACACAGAACCCAGGGCGCCGCTGTTCTGTGAAGCGCTGCCAATATAATACGCACTGTTCAAATCAGCTGTAGAAAGGGCTGAACCTGTTTTCCGATAAACCCGGTATTCAGCTGCTCCTGAAACTTCAGTCCAGGTGATGAACGTCTGGCCTTCCCGGTAAAACGCCGTGACATTGGTTGGCGTGCTGGGATAAACATTTGACACAATAAAAACTATAAAGATGATCTTCAGCAGATGTTTCACGAAGCCCCCTTTTTATTCTATTTACCTCATCAGGATAGCTTTAGATACTATTTTCTTGCTGCCCGCTTTTAACCTAATACAATATATCCCGCCCGGCAAATCCTTCGCATTCCAGAGAACGCCCGTTGCGAGTTCTGAATTCCGTAATGAAATTTCGCATACGCGCTGTCCATTCGTAGAATAAATCACCATTTCAGCTTTTTCAGAACCTGGAACATCAGGCCCAAAGCTCCCGAAAATTTTCGTGATCGGGTTAAACGGGTTTGGATACGCATGTATAAAGGCGGCGTTTGCATGCATACCCGTTGTTTCGGTCCGATTTATGTCTGGCACGGTAATTTGATAAACATGGATATGGGGCTCTTCCTTTTGCTGGTCCGCAATATAGAGCCTCCCTGTCTCAGGATCATATCCAGCTCCGGCCATTAACGCGCTGCCGTCGGAACACATTTCATCCATCGTCCACATTGCATAGGGATGCATTTCCCAGCATTGCTTGGCGCCACTTTTCACCTGAAGCAGATCATTGGCGTCATATGCCCATACCCGGTGGACATAGGGATACGCATGGCTCCCTTTGCCTCCGCTCACAGGATCATAGCATACAATGTCCGGGGGGTGGTCATAACAGAATTCTCCTATGCCATGGGAACCAATGAAAAGTACGCTCCGGCTTCCCGGTGGAAACGCAATACCGCAAAAGTTTGACATCCAGTTGAAGAGTTCGCAGGTATCGCCTAACTGACAATCCTCCAACTTGTGCTCATTCGGATAAAAAAGCAGAGTGGTCCCTGGTATGGTGTCTTTTGCCCCCACATCGTCCGGATCAAAAACTGTGGCTGCCGGACCGGCTGAACTGCAGGAAAGGATTGAGAGGGCTTTACCGCCGGAAAGCGCCGGACCGCCCATAAGCGGTCGCCATTCCGGGGGTATTGTTGTCATAAACCCGGCCACTGACCTCGGATTTGCCACTGCATCCATCGCGAAAAACCCCTGAAAATCATTGCTATCAGAAAGATTAAAGCCCGATACGCCATGAGAATTGACCTGCGCGCAAGCGCCATCGTAAAAGCTTGCACCGGTAACAATAAGTCGTCCGTTATAGGGCAGCATCCCATATAGCCGCGGCATATAAGCTAAATCCGTTTGAATATGTCCCTCAGTTACGTCGGCAAATGGCTGCAATACTGTGGCCCGGTTCATACTGCTATAGACGTTACTTTGCACCAGCAGGCTGTCTGCCGGCACTTCAATCTGAGCCACATGCCCCGGATTCCAATTATGGCCTTCCATAAAAAGCGTGTGTTTGCCGGTTGAAGGGTCTTTGTAATGGGTTACAGCAGCACCGCTGTAGCCAAAACGCGAAGTCCCGATAGTGGCCGTTGACATGGAAAAGGCACCGATGTAAGTGACGTCGGATTTTTGGATAAGCGGCTCTTCCTGCGGGCTAATACCCATGGCAAGCATTGGCATCATGGATATCAATAGAGACGTTCCGGAAACGAGGCTGGCGACGATCTTCATTGTGCCCTCCCTATTTTAACAGAACGGCCTTTGCAATCATTTGTTCACTTCCGGCTTTATAACGAACAATATAAGTACCTGACGGGCAATGGGAAGCGTCCCAGGTAATGCCGGAAGCAAGAAGCAAAGAGTTAGCAGCAAGCTTCTGAACCAATTTCCCGTGAATGTCAAATATTTGTATTTCAATATTTTTACTCTTTAATTCCCGCCCCTTGATTCTGATTATTGTTTCCGGATTAAACGGGTTTGGTGATATTTCCATGGACATTCCGTTACCGCGTTCTCCAGCGTTTACCGCAGATGTTGTCGGGCCTGATTTGTACCTGAATTCAAGCCAGCTGCCCGTGGACGTCAGCGGGAACGAGGTATAGGTGACATGCCCGTATTCATCGACAGTCACGTCCTTTGATGCATAGGTTGTTGCAAAATCTTTTGACAGGCTTTTTGCCTCGAACATGGCTGTTGGCATGGGCCTGAAATGCTGGGTACGACGCGGTGTAATGTCCGCTGTTTGGTTGCCGCCAGGTATGGAACCGGTCGTTATTGCCTGCGACTTGACCCACACCCTGAAGACTTCAGCGGAATCAACGATACTATTTATTCCATCAAGCGTGTTTAACGAGCATGCCCATGTAATGCCGAAATTTATTAACGCATGACCTACGCCCAGACTAGCAAGGTCGTACCGGAAAGCCAATCCGTCAAAAGAAACCGCGTTATTTGAAAGATTTGAAACTCCCAGTACAGCTTCATTCTTTTTCAGCTTCAGATAATCAGGGAACGCCATTCCTCCGTTATAATAAGCTACTCCCGAATGGCCGGCAGTCATTATACGGCACGCCCATGCCCGTTTTGACACATTTTGCGAATCTACCCAGCCTGGGATCATGCAGGGCGAAGCCGCGCTCGGGTCCTGTGTCCCGTTAATCGAGAATATCATGGGCCATTCTTCGGTCATGCGTAAAGGATTGGTCATCTGCCGTTTTTGGTTCTGCCATTGCCAGATGTTTGTTCCATTATATTTAGATAAATGGGACTGGCTATAGGGGTCTTTGTATTCAATGGGCTGTGCGGCTGCTTTTGAGCCCCATTTCCAACTAGCATGCTCGTCCCACGTTGCAAAAGAAACTGAAGGCAAGCCCCATTGCGCTGCCCAATATGCGGCACTGTCGTTGAGATTGGCCGTATTGTAGTTTTCCCAGTCGGTAAAAACAGCATCGCCATATCCTGATGCGAAAAAATCATAGTATCGGGTCATTAATGCGACTGCTGCGCCGCCCATGGAACCGCCAACAATATACACCCGGTTTGTGTCTATATTGAAATCAGGATGCCGGGTCAAAGCCCTCATTGAATTTATGAGATACTCTTCCGTATAAAAAACCATGGTGTCGTTGTCACCTGCCACAGGGCCGGATCCGTTCGGATGCGTCTGGTAATCGTAATGTTTGCTCCAGCCAGTAAACCAGTCCCTATATGTGTTCATCCATACTTCATCAACAGTCGAATTCCGGGATTTATTGTAAATAAAACCTTTGCCGGGGGATCCATTCATCTTAAAAGTTATTGGATGCGTCGATGTCCCATTACGACCCAGCACATAGGAGTCTCCCCACATTATCGATAAAGTGTTCCAAATGTTTCCACCGCCCGTCACTGGATCCATTGAGTATAAATTAAATCCCTTGTCATCATAAAAATATGCGTACAGACGGCACTGATGTTTTCCAGTGCTCCATTCCCCCTGATAGATGCAGATAATCCCGGGGGGCGCTGCGGCCTCTGTAGAAACCATTACGATATTACCGGCATTTATGGATTTGTCCTCAGTCCCGCCGGCAATTGCCGTAACAACATAATTACCGTTCCCTTCTTCACGAATACGATGTACATAAAGACCTGTACCTGTTGGGAGTTCATCTCCCTTTCCAGCGTGATTAACGCCATGTTCTGCGATACAGTCTGTTATGACATACCTCGATATATTGACCGGTATCTTAAGTCCATAAGGGTCATCCGGACCAAATCCGGCAATACCTTCGTAATAAAGATCGCCGCTTGCCACTCCAAAAACAGAACCCAGGGCGCCGCTATTCTGAAGAGCTTTGCCAATATAATAGGTACTGGTAAGATCAGCGGTAGTAAGGGCGGAACCAATTTTCCGGTAAACCCGGTATTCCGTGGCCCCTGCAACTTCGGTCCAAGTAATAAAGGTCTGTCCTTCACGGTAAAACGCCGTGACATTGGTTGGCGTGCTGGGATAAGCATTTGACACAACAAGGACCACAAAGAACAATTTCAGCAGATGCTTCACAAGCCCCCCCTTTTTTAATTTACCTCATTAGAATTGCTTTAGACACTGTTTCCCTGCCTCCTGCTTTTAAACGGACAATATAGGTCCCTGACGAGCAGTGGGAAGCATCCCAATTAACTGAATTACTAATTTCGAATTTCGAATTACGAATTTGAGATGATAAATCAGCGACTAATTTCCCTCTGATATTGAATATTTTCAGTTCCGGATTCGTAATTCGTAATTTGCAATTCGTAATTATTATTGTTGTTGCCGGATTAAAAGGATTGGGGGACACAGAAAGCGCCATTTCCTCTTTTTCCCCAGGTATCTGTACATTGGAACCTGGACGCATAGTCCGGTTAATAATATCTCCCGCATTGATCCTGGCCTCGAACCAGTCTGCCATTTCCTGGTCTGTGGACCCTGCTTTTATCTGGATATTCTGGGGTTTGCCCAGGTTCATAAACGCATCAGCCGACCATTTATAAGCATTTGAAAGGTCAGTCTGGTTCAATGGCGTGCGGGCGTTATTGCCATCGCCCGTCACATAAATATTATACCAGTCATCGCCTCCATTCACATATGCCGCGCATGGATATGCCAGGCCAGCCATCATGGTAATGTCCGCGTACTTGCCAACACCATAGGGCCAGCTTGCTTCATGCCATGATGCGTCATCGGGCTTGGAATAAACAGGATGGACAAAAAGCCTGTGCGAGGTAGGTTCGTGCATCCAGGAAAAAAGCTGCTTTTTTGTGCCGACCATATCGATCCTGTCGTCCATCATTGCCGTTATCAAAGCGGTTATGCCGCCGATGTCTTCACCCACAACGCCTATTTTCGTGGTGTCGCACCAAGGGACCGTGTGCAGATAATCGAGTACGCGTTTGACATCATAATACATAAGGCCCAGCGTGGGAACACCGAAAATCCTGACCCAAAAGTCGCTGATCAGATCCGGGGTCAATAACGACGGCGTTGGGCGATTGTCCTTAACCCTGTTGTTTCCAGTGCCTCTGAATGTGGCTGCAACTACCGCATAACCCTTGCCTGCGAGGATGCCCCGCAATACAGAAAGCCCGGTATCGCCTTCTGGTGAAATCATTATGAACGTAGGTTTCCGGGCGCCGTTTCCATTGGTTGTTGAAAGGGTAAGTGAAAAGCTCGGGTCCACTTGAATCGTGGAACCAGAAGGGTTAAGCGGCACATCGATTTTGCTTAGTCCGCGGAAAGCATCGCTCATTATGTGCTGTCTGACATTTCCTACACGGTTGTCCAAATCCTGTTGCGCCACAGGAGGATTTATGCTGTCCAGCCACATCTTGCCCAGGTTATATTGAAGCCATGCCGCGTTGTTTTCGTACGGATTAGTGAGCCATCCTGATGAGCTGGTATAGGCCAGTACCGGTTGCGCCGGATCCTCATGGGCATATCCGAGCGGATTGCCTTCCGCTCCCTTAAAATGCATATTAAAAAATTTCGCCGCCATGATCGATTTGTTCATATTATAATTATGATTTCCCTCAGTCGCGTATATGCAATCAGCGGCCCGGTTGCCATATAGGTCCCATACCGGGAATATGCTTCTATTCCAGACTGCGGGAAATAACGGGCCTTCATTTATCATGTATAACGCCCGGGGGGCTGTTATGTTAAAAAACTGTAAATGCTCTCCATAGTACCCCACAAACGGGGGAATATGGCAGACGGGCCTGAATGTGGTAATGATAAAAGTCGTATCAACCGCCGTAGGACACACGGGAACGCTCACTTTGACCCTGTTGTCAATAGCACCGAAATAAAGGGTGACCGAACCCCCTGTGGAAGAGCCGGTAGCGCCTATTTTCGACGTATCAACGTCGTTCCTGCTGAAAAGGTAATCAATGCCCCGCATGCAGCTTACTATCTGCATCTGCGCAACACCAAAGCCGAAAGGTTCGCAAATTTGACCATAGTGGCTGTCGTGGGGCGGGACTCCTGTAAATTCTACGCTATATCCCATGTCAAACATAAGGACAATATACCCATCGTTTGCGAGCGTCCGGCACGCGCCGGTCATGTCCTGGGTTGAATGCTTGCCCCCGAGCCAGTGGCCTGAAAAATGGATGACAGCGGGAAATTTGGGCCCTCCTGTTTTGGGAAGGTAGAACGCGGCTGTTGCAAGATGCCCTGCAACAATTGGAATTCCAACCGAACGCGCCGTGTATGTCCCATGGTCTGTAACTACTCCTTCGCGCACACCCGATAATGGGTCAAGTTTGTCCAGGCTCAACGTACTTTGCATGCCATTACGAATTAATGTCTGTATGGAATCCCATTGAGCGCTGCTCGTGGGCATTATCCTGGCATAATCAGGCTGCTGGTTTCTTGCCCAGCTTGGATACCAATCGTTGAACGCGCAGAAGGCGGGGGCTATGTTTACAACTATTATAAACGACCAGAACGCTTTTAAAATAACCATCATACCCCCTTGCAAGACTGTCTTTCAATAAGCCGAAACGGAGCAAACCGTGTCTGCGGCAATGACCGTTGCCCGTTCCGCAGCATTCCATAAAGCAGATCGAGCGCGCTTTCGGCAAGCGCTTCCCTGTCTATGCCGATTGTCGTAAGAGGAGGATTTGATATTCTGCCGCCGTCAAAATCGCCTATCCCAATAATGCTCACGTCGCCCGGAACTTTCAGGCCTTTTTCAACACAGGCATTCAACGCACCCAGCGCAAGCCTGTCATTGGCAGCGACAATCGCTGTAGGCCGGATAGTGTCGATGATTGTATGCGCAACCGTATACCCATCCACGAGCGCATCTTTTTCACATCGCAAAACAAGGTTTTCATTATATTCAATGCCAGCATCAGTGATCGCTTTCATATACCCATAATGAATATTTAAAAACCTCTGATGCGATGGTCCGTTTATCAGAACGATTTTCCGGTGGCCAAGTTTGATCAGGTATTCCGTAGCGCAGCGGCCATATCCAATGCTGTCTACAAGCACCCTGTTGAACTCGTTTTCTATTGGGTCAGGATACAGGAGATATCCGGAAACAACAACAGAAATATGCGCCTGCTTGAGAGATTTAAGGATTTCCGCGGTCAGCAGGCCGCTTATGACAATGCCATCTGGTGAATGCTTGTCCCTGATGGATACAAGGAGATTGTCTATGTCTTTTTCCGAATTTATTGTGAAAAACATCATTTTATCGCCGCGATCTTTTGTCTTACTTTCGAGTTCCAGCAGCATTTTAGAATGATGTTCGTCAAAAATCTCCCTGTTTGCCAGCACAAAACCTATTGTTTTCTGCTTTGGCCCTATTGCATCAAGCGGCTCCTTGCCGATAAACGTCCCTCGCGGACCGAGTTTGAAGATTTTTTCTTCCTTTTCAAGGATATCCAGGGATTTTCGGATGGTCATACGGTTAAGGCTATATTCCCGCGCCAGTTCTCTTTCAGATGGAAGCCTATTGTTCGCAAACTGGGATGAAGTAATTCGTTGTTTCAGGTCTTCCGCAACTTTCTGGTATGTGTATTGTTCTGTTTCAAAAGGCATGATGTTTTCCTTTTCTATGATATACCACTTTAATATGGTATAGTCTATACCATAAATATACCACTGTTGATCAAATTTGTCAATACTTTTTTTTAAAAAGATTATCAGTCGGTGTTGACCGAAAAATGGCCGAAACGAAGAATCAATTTTATCTGACAAGCATGGCTTTTTTAGCCATTGTGTTTTTTCCGAACCTCACTGTTATAAAATAAATACCGCTTGGCAGGGCAGAGGCATCCCAAATATAACCAGAAGTCAGAATACAGAAGTCAGAAGATATTTTGTCAATTAATTTTCCATAGACACTGTATATTTTTATTTCTGGTTTTTCGCCTGGCTTAAGGCCGCTGACTGTTATCCTTGTTGTCGGGTTAAATGGGTTTGGCGAAACCTCAAGCGAGGTCCATTTTTCTATTTGTTTTTCCCGTATGGAAGAGATTGGCCTGGTTGTACGGTTCTCAATGTCCCCGGCATTTATGCGTGCTTCAAACCAGTCCGCCATCTCCTGGTCAGTCGCCCCTGCTTTAATTCTCATGTTCTGGTTTTTCCCCAGATTATTAAACACATCAGTCGACCATTTATATGCAGAGTCGAGATCGTTCTGGTTCAACGAAGTCCTGTCATTCCTGGCACCATCGTAGGTGCCGTAAATATTGAACCATACGTCGCCGCCGCCAATATAAGAAGCGCACGGATATGCCAGACCCGGCATCATTGTCAGGTCCGCGTATTTGCCAATACCATATGGCCATGATGCCTGGTGCCATTCAGCGGTTTTCGGCGTTGCATACAACATATGGCCATATACCCGATGGGTTGTTGGTTTATGCATCCATGAGTACAACTGTCCTTTTGTGCCAACCATATCAACGCGATCGTCCATCATGGCGGTTATCAGGGCGGCCATGCCTCCTATATCCTCTCCCGCTATACCTATCTTTGCCGTGTCGCACCATGTTTGCGTATGCAGGTAATCAAGAACCCGTTTAATGTCATAATACATCAACGCAAGCGTGGACCCGCCAAAGATCCGTATTCCCAAATTGCTGATGTAATCAACCATGTCGGCATAAGAAGTACTTTCCGTGTATCGGTTGTCTCCGGTTCCCCTGAACGTGGCTGTTACCACTGCATATCCCTTGCCTGCCAAAGCCGCCCGCAGGCCGGAAAGCCCTGTGGCGCCCTCCGGTGATATGACAATAAATACGGGTTTTACGCTCCCGCTTCCATTCGTAATTGAAAGGTCCAGGGAAAATGCAGGGTCCACATGAATTGTTGCGCCGCTCGCATTAAGACTCACGTCATTCTTTGGAAGCGCCCTGAAAGCATCTGCCATAATGTTCGTCCGCACAGTATCGATCCTATGTTCCAGTTCAGCCTGATTCAATGGAGGAGCGATCCCGCCCAGCCACATTTGGGAAAGGGTGTACATGACCCATGCGGCATTGTTTTTATACGACTCGTTGCCCGTAAGCCAACCGCTTCCATTAAAAGGGTCCAGAAGATAATCCGCGGGAGGATTTGCGCTTGAATTTCCCACCGGCGAACCTTGGTTTCCAAAGAAATTGAGGTTGAAAAACTGGGCGGCCAAGACTTGTTTCGCTTCATCATAATCGTGCTGCCCTATTTGCATCCATTTGCAGCTTGTTGATGCATTGCCATAGGTATCCCACACGGGTTTGACATATGTGTCCCATTCTGCGGGGTTTGGATTGGAAGCGTTCTCCTGCAGCATAAAAAAGGCCCTGGGTGCGGCCATGGCGGTAAATTGCCATTGCTGGGCATAAAAACCCGGGAAAGGCAGAACATCACATATTGGGTACGTGAGTTTTTGGCCGAAAAACATCTGGTTCATTGAGGAACATAAAGGGATGCTGGCTTTGACCCTGTCATCAACAGCGCCAAACCAATAAGTTGCCGTACCGCCCCCTGAAGATCCTGTTGCACCAATCCTGGTGGTATCAACATCATTTCTGGTGAATAAATAATCTACTGTGCGCATTAAGCTTCTCAGCTGCATCTGTGCCACCCCAAAACCGAACACTTCACATAATTGACCATAGTGCCTGTCATGATTGGGCGACATGGTACCGAACTCTGTTGAGAATCCCATGTCAAGATGTATGATAATATAGCCTTCGTTTACCATTGTTTTATTTATTCCGGTCATGTAGTACTGATCATTTTTGCCATTGGTCCAATGACCGGAATGGTTGATAATTGCCGGGAACCGCGGTCCTCCTGTTTTAGGCACATACAGTATCGCTGTTGTATAATAACCGCCCACAACCGGGATTGCGATAGCTTGGGTGGTATATGCGCCTTTATCTACCGATGTCTTTACAATAACATCTGAAAACGGGTCAAACTTTTCCAAGGATAATGTGCTTTTTAAACCATCTCTCATCTTTTGCTGCAATAAATTCCATTCTGCTGAGTCAGCGGGAATGGTCGCTGCATAGGTCGGCAACTGGTTTGCGGCCCAATTGTTAAACCAGTCGTTGAAGGCTGCAAATGTAGCGCCAGAAAAAATTGCCAAAACAATGCCTGCTGCAGATAAAGTTGTACGCATTTACCGCTCCTCCTTTTCATCGTTCTTTTTCATAGCACATCTACATATACCATAATATACCTTTTTTCCATTTATCTGTCAATACTTTTCGCTATCTTAGCTGTTAAAAATATTTATTGATTATTCTTATTTAATTTGTTATATTAATAACATATACCATTGTATTCCATTTGATAATTTCGTATGAGAATAGTAGTACCAATAAAACAGGTTCCCGAGACCAGCGCAGTGAAGATGGACGAGGCCACTGGTACAATGATCCGGGACGGGGTCGAGGCAATCATCAACCCGCTGGATCTCTATGCAATCGAGATTGCAATCCAGCTTCGCGAAATCCACGGCGGTGAAGTGGTGGCAATCTCCATGGGACCTCCAAAAGCCTCCATTGCCCTGCGCGAAGCCATTGCCATGGGCTGCGACTCGGCAATTCTGATCAGCGACAAGGCCTTTGCTGGCAGCGACACCTGGGCTACCAGCAACGTTTTGGCAGCAGCCATCCGGCGAATCACCATTGAAAACGGTCCTATTGACCTGATCGTCTGCGGGGAACGCGCCACCGACGGGGATACCGGACAGGTAGGCCCGGGCATAGCGTCCTTCCTGGACCTTCCCGTAGCCAGCTATGTATGCAAAATAAATGAAATCACCAACGGCCTTTGCTGCGTTCATCGCATGGTGGAGGATGGCTATGAGGTACTGCAGATCCAGTTGCCGACTGTAATGACCGTGGTTAAAGAGGTGGCCAGTCCCCGTTTGCCAACGCTGCGCGGAAAGCAGAAGGCCAAAAAAGTTGACCTGACTATTTGGGACGTAAAAAACCTGGCTTTAGAAGGCAGCAAGCTTGGTATTAACGGCTCACCGACCCGTGTAGTCAAGATATTCCGTCCCAGCGTGGCCCGCAACTGTAAAAAATTCATTGCCTTGGACGATAATGCCATCCAGGCTGCAGCAGACAGGGTGGTCGGGTACCTGCAGGAAAAAAAATTGATTTGATCGGTTCTTGCTATGGAGAAAGCGATGGACTACAAAGGCATCTGGATATTGGCTGAACAATCTGCTGGAAGAGTACAGGTGATCAGCCACGAGCTGCTTACGCGCGGAAGAGACCTGGCCGGAAAGCGTCAAACCGAACTTACCGCGGTTATATTTGGAAACAACATCAACAACAACGACCTGCAGGAGCTTATCGAGCGCGGGGCTGACCGTGTGCTGGCCATGGAAGCGTTTGCCCTTGAACATTTTCTCATTGAACCCTACGCCGCTTGCATGCTGCACCTCATCACCCAATATCGCCCGGAGATAATCATCGCCGGAGCGACATCCACAGGCAGAACTCTAATGCCCTATGTGGCGATAAAGGCAACCGCCGGTTTGACAGCTGACTGCACTGTGCTGGATATTGAGGAAGGCACCGGCAACCTGTTGCAGACGCGTCCTGCAATCGGCGGCAATATCCTGGCGACCATAAAAACGCCTAAGTGCCGACCGCAAATGGCGACTGTCCGGCCCCAATCAACCCAGCCAGCCCCGCGGCAGGCTGGCCGCAAAGGCACGGTTGAACGGCTTCAGGCCCCCTCGCACCTGCTTGTGAGCCGTATGCAACGCATAAATTTCGTGAAAAACCAGGAAGAGCATGGTTTGGCCCATGCCAATGCCATTGTGTCGGTCGGACGAGGCATAAAAAAAGGTGAGAACCTCAAGATCATCCACCCGCTTATAAAGGCCCTGGGGGCCGCTTTAGGGGCCTCACGCGAAGTTATCGACCGCGGCTGGTTAAGCTATTCACACCAGGTCGGGCTTTCCGGCAAGACAGTCAACCCCAAACTTTACGTGGCAGTGGGCATCAGCGGATCCATTCAGCACCTGGCCGGGATGCAGACCAGCGAGAATATCATAGCGATCAATAGCGATCCGGATGCACAAATCTTCCGGGTGGCCGATATCGGTGTCGCAGGAAATCTTTTTGACATTGTTCCGGTGTTGGCGGAAAAGATCCGGCAAGCGAGGATGATTTCATGAAAACCAAAGGTTCTATAAAAAAAAGACGCCTGCGTTACAATCACATGACCCCGAAGCTTGCCGCAGAATTATGTAAAATATCCGGCGAAAAATACGTTATCTACGATGACAAGGAAAAACTCGAGCCATATTCACACGACGAGGTGGCAGAAACGCAATACGCCCATATGCCCGAAGCGCTGGTGCGGCCCGGATCAACAACGGAAGTATCTTCCATAATAAAATGGGCCAATAGGCGCAAAGTCCCGGTTACACCCCGGGGAGCAGGCAGCGGGCTCTCCGGCGGCGCAGTACCCATCCACGGCGGCGTGGTCATGCATATGGACCGTATGAACAAGGTGGTCGAATACGACCGCATAAACATGACCATCACTGTTGAACCGGGCATGGTAACAAATGATATCAATGACCTGATCAAAGGTGACGGACTGTTCTACGCAGGCTATCCCATGAGCCTGGAAACCTGCTATATTGGCGGAAACGTGGCAGAAAACGCCGGTGGCGGCAAAGCCGTCAAGTATGGTGTTACCGCCCGCTACGTCATTGGCCTGGAAATCGTCACGCCAACCGGCGACATTATTACCCTAGGTGGTAAGCTGGTGAAAGATGTCACCGGATATAATGTCATCCAGCTTATGGTGGGTTCGGAAGGCACGCTCGGGGTTTTCACCAAAATAACCCTCAGGCTCATGCCTCTTCCCAAGGCCAATGTTGACCTCCTCTGCCTGTTCAAAACGCCTGACGAGGCCATAGCGGTCGTGCCCAAAATCATGACCGCTGGAGGAATCATTCCCACTGCCATTGAGTTCATGGATAAAACTTCTGTGCAGACAACCTGTCAATACCTAAATGAATCCATTCCGTACCAACAGGCCGGGGCAATGCTCCTGATTACCGTGGACGGGCCCAATGCCGCCCAGGTGGAGCAGGAATATGAAGCCATTGGCGAGCTGTGCATGAAAAATGGAGCCATTGAAGTGTATGTGGCAGATAATTTCACCACCAGCCAGAGAATCTGGAATGTACGGAAAAACATCGCTGAAGCTTTCAAGGTAATTTCGCCCCACCAGAGTCTTGAGGACATTGTCGTGCCCATTGCGTCGATTCCGGAGATGGTCCGCGAACTCCAGGTATTGTCAAAAAAGTACGGCGTAAGTATTCCATGCTATGGGCATGCTGGCGATGGAAACCTGCACGCCACGCCGGTTATGAATCCCGCATGGACGCTGAAGCGCTGGAATGATACGCTGCCCAATATTCTCATCGATCTTTACACAATCACCTCCCGCCTGGGCGGCACGATCTCCGGCGAGCACGGCATCGGGCACAAGCGAAAGAAATACATGCCCCTCGTGGTCTCAAAGGAATACCTCGGGATGTTGCGTTCAATCAAGAAAGCACTTGACCCCAACAGCATCCTCAATCCCGGTAAGATTTTCAACACACTAGCGTAGATTTAAATTGATTATATTTAAAAAAGGTTCGTATACCATCATACTCCAAAGGAGCAGGACCTATGGAAAAAAAAATGTCTCTCAGTAGTGTCAAAATTAAACAATCCTCATATCAGACCACTACATTAGATATAGTAAAAATCATTCTTGACGATACTTCATTTAATATCAATGCCTTAACCGCTATTCAAGCCAGTCAGGACGGTGACCTTTTTATTGGCGCCACAAACCATCAAAGTGAAGATCCAGTACTTTTGCGAGTCGATCTGAAAGAAAACACTGTTTCAGACACAGGTCTGCGGTTCCCTC
This sequence comes from Candidatus Raymondbacteria bacterium RIFOXYA2_FULL_49_16, assembly GCA_001789205.1. Classification (GTDB taxonomy): domain Bacteria; phylum Fibrobacterota; class OXYB2-FULL-49-7; order OXYB2-FULL-49-7; family XYB2-FULL-49-35; genus XYB2-FULL-49-35. Next base: position 109,037 of record MFYT01000021.1, read on the forward strand.
CCAAAGGGCCAAAAGGCTCGCGGCAATATTCAATAGGCGATAAAATCCATTCTGCCCTTGTATGGGGGACTGGAAAATGGGAAGGATGGCTTCTTGCCGGCCATGGTTCGCATATCTGGTGGGACGACGGCGGTTGGATTTTTGATAACCGATTTTTTGATGGCGGCCATATATACGCCTTTCATCCTGGCACAGGAGAATGTATTGATCTGGGTCTACCGGTCTTTAACAATACAGTGCATGGTCTTTCCGGAAACGAGACCATGCTTGCAGGCTATTCCCTGCCAGACAATCACCTATTTATTTATGACATTGCCAAAGGAACGCACAGAGATCTTGGCCGCATAAGCGCCTACTGCTGCCATAATCTCATCTGTCGGCAAAACAAGGTCTTTGGCGTCTATCGTAAGGCCCTGGGCGAGCAGCGGGGAGATATGGTGCTTGCCGCGGACAAGGCCGCATTCCTTTTTGTGTACCATCATGACACCGGCCTTATGGAACGGACAGATATATTGATAAGTGAACTTGAAACCAACATCCGCTTCAACTCAGGAATAGACTCTTGGATATCGATGGACAATTGGGTCTATGGCGGCAGGGTGAATGGCAGTCTCTTCCGGTTCGATCCTGATACGCGTCTTGTTGAAGAATTGGGATATCCTGTTGCCCCGATAAAAGGAACAATGACAACAGAACAGGTCCGAAAACTTGGCGGAAAAGGATGTGCTGGAATTAATGGAAACGAGAGGGTCACTGGCATGACCGCGCTGGACAAGGACCTTATTGCCGGCGTGGCAGGTTTTCCTTGCATGCACGTGTTCACTTTCGACGCTCGCGTTGTATCCATGGTCGATTATGGCCCGGTGAATGATACGGACAGCATGTGTTATTTTCACTCCGTATGCCTGGCGCGAATGCCGGATGGCCGGCGTGGCCTTGCATGCATTGAAACCGACAGTATGCGTCCAGTCCTGTACTTGTGTTTTCCGCGCACTAGGAGCTTTTAATAATAATATCAATAACCATAAACCCGGTATTTTAGGAGAAACATCCCATGGCATATACCTCTCCGCTTATCTACATCACGGTCGCCGATGATTTGCGAAAAAAGATTGAGTCCAGCTATTTTCCCGGCGATAAACTCCCGCCGGAACGGGAGCTTGCCCGGGAATACAACATCAACCGGCTTACGCTCCGCAATGCGCTGAAGGTCCTTGAAAAAGAAAAACGGATATACAAAGTTAGGCCAAAGGGAACCTTCATCGGGAAAGAACCGGAAGATGTAAAGCGCACGCTGCAAAAAACAATCGGCTTCCTGCTCGTGAATAGAAACAGCCTCGATGAATTCCATTCCAAAACGCTCGTTGAACTTGAACACTTTGGCCAGGAACGCGCGGTAAATATCATGTTTCTCACCGTTAATTCGGAAAAAGATGTCCAATCCGTTGTGGCGCCGCTGATTGGAAAAGGAGTACTGGACGGCATCATTGTCAGCGGCCTGCTCAATCCGGCTGTTCTGAAACTGCTGAAAAGGCTTGGAATACCCACTGTAGCCCTCGGGTATCTTATGTATCCCGATCCCATTGAACAGGAGTTCAACAGAGTGGTGGTGGACAGTGTTGGCTATGGACACGAAGCCACTACATATCTGCTTGGTCTGGGACATCGGGACATTGCCCTTCTTAATGGTCCCTCGTACCAGTGGTTTTTTAATATCACCCAGGGATACATGCGGGCGCTCACCGAGGCGGGCGTGCAATACCGGGAGGAACGCGTCCGCAAATGCGAGAAAGACACTATGATGCATGGATACACTGCGGCCAAAGCGCTAGTATCGTCGAATTGTCCCACGGCCATTTTCGCGGCCAATGACAGGCTTGCAGAGGGCGCCATGCATGCGGCGTTTGACCAAGGCCTGAAGATACCCGGTGATATTAGTATTATCGGCGTAGGCGATTACGAAACCGCCGCCTTGACAAATCCGCCGCTCACAACCATCAGTATTGACCGGAAAACCCTTTCCGAAAACGTCCTTGAGCTGCTCTTTGGCATGATGCAAAACAAACAGCGGCCGCCTCAAACGCGGTTCGCTCCGTTCCGTATTCTTGAAAGGGAAACCTGCGGAAAAATCAATTCCGGAGAACGAGAAGTTCGTGCGCCAACAGCCAGGCTTTCAGTTTGAAACGCAACCATCCTTGGAAGTCAAATCTCAGCGCAGATCAACAATAGCGCCTGTTTCCGCGCTTGTGCGCAGTTTCAGACACACTTCCGAAACATAAAATGATTCCCCGGTTGAAAGAAGCAGACCGCTCTTTTTTTCCCTGACCGTGTCCATTATTTCGCGGAACACATTGCGCTCAGGACCAATTTCAAGGTCAACAGGGCCTGCTGTGTCGGTGATAAGCGTGGCCGTGTTGTCTTTTACCTCCACAACACCTTTTGATCCAATGATCCTGATGCGGTCATCACCGTGTGTGGGCGCCTCAACAGGCCGGCAAAAATCAAGGTTGATGGTGGCAGGTATGCTGCCTTCAAGCGCCAGCACTGCGGTTGCCGCGGATTCCATTTCCCCATGGTCCCTGTTGCCAATCCTGGTCTGCGATGCATATCCGGAGATGAATCTTTTTCCCGTGTACCAGTGGATCCAGTCTATGGCATGGGTCCCTATCCAGGGAATAATGCCCCCGTATGTCTCCTGTTTGCGGTAAAATGCAGGACGATTGCCGATCTTGTATGATTTCTGGGCCGTTGCTTGGACAATCTCTCCCACAACGCCTGAATCAATGGCCTGTTTTGCCGCAATAACAGCTGGCCCGTATCGAAGCTCCTGCATTGCCAAAAGCAATACCTTGGGATTTTCCTGTGCAGCCTTTCTCAAGTCATTTAAATCGTCGAGTGTGGTTGCCATTGGTTTTTCAGTATAAGTATGTATCCCTCTTCGCACTGTATTGGCCGCGATTTTTCCATTCAGGTAAAAATGGGAATTTACGACAACGATATCGGGCTTTTCTTTTTCGAGCATTGCGGTATAACAGTCATAGAGCGTGGTTCTACCCAGATGCGGGTGATTGACAAGATTTTCCATCTCCTCGCCGGGCGCTCCGGGCGCCACGCCGATAACAGAAGCGTCTGGATCGGCCTGCACAGCCTTGAGTGTGCTCCAGTAATGGCCCGAAGCGCCGATAATACAGATTTTCATTGAAGCAAATATAACTATTTTTCAGCGATCAACAAAGCCCGTTGGGCATTTTTTTCTCTTGTGTTAGCGGCCTGGATGGGTTATTTTCTTGACTAGGAGGGCGATTCTAAAGCTATGCGTACCCATCAGGAAATCAACGAACGAAGCAGGGCCCTGGCCGCTGCTGTTGTCCAGCGGATCGACATGGACGCTGACCGGGCGGGCCTGGAACATGCCCGGACCGTTTGCCGCCGTTGGCTGGAATCGCATAGTGAAGGATGCGTCAGAGAATGGTGCTCGATTCTCCAGAATCCTTGGGCCAAAATACGGTCTATCCTTCTGGACCAATCAGAAGAGGGAAACCGCCTGCGGCAAAACTCACCTTTCTGCGGCATTCTTACCCCGCGTGAACGGTGGGAAATCTACCGGAGGTTTTAAAATGAAGCGTCTTGAACTCGAGCATCTCATCAGGGCCGCAGGCGCTATCGCCGGTTCAGATCAGATCGTTGTACTGGGCAGCCAGGCCATTCTGGGGTCATGGATTTCCGCGCCAGCGCAGCTGCTGGTGTCACAGGAAGCGGACGTCTTTCCCCTGGACAATCCAGAAAAAGCGGATCTCATCGACGGCAGCATAGGTGAAATGTCTCCCTTTCACGAGCAATTCGGGTACTATGCCCACGGTGTTGGTCCTGAAACCGCCACGCTCCCTCCAGGATGGCATGACCGGCTTGTGCGTGTACGCACGGAAAATACCCGGGGAGTCACCGGTTTGTGCCTGCATCCCTTGGATCTTGCCATCAGCAAATTGGCTGCCGGAAGACCCAAAGACATGGATTTTGTGAAGGTGCTTATAGAACAAAAGATTGTGGCGTTGCCGCAGCTGCACCCTTTGATTAGTTCGCTTGATCCTCAGGTTTCTCAACTGATATCAGACAGGATGAAGGCAATCGCATAGGCCTGCGTTTAATACTTATCGTCAGAAAGTAATTACCCGATTCTCTTGCCGCGCCTTTTCAGCGGCAAAGACCATGAGATGTGATTCCAGGGTTTCCCTGGGACCAGACAGGATTTTGCTTGGGTCGTGGAGCGCCACAGCTTTGGTAAACGCCTCCATAAGCCCATAGTCGCCCCCTGCATGACCTACTGTGGCCATGGGAGACTGTGGCACCGGAGGAAGTGGAACAGTTTTCCACTTCTGGTCCCGGAAACAATACACTCTGATCTGTTCTTCGTTTGCTTCCATCTCCCCCATGGTCCCAAAGAGCCTGGTCCTTCTGCCGCCCAGACCCGTGAACGCGGTCATGGTAAACGCGGCTGTCTTTCCGCCTTTGAATTCCATGTTCACTACCTGATGGTCAACCACGTTATTATCGCATTCATAGACACAACGGCCATAGGGACCTGTGCGAAGCGCCGCAATGACATTTTTCTTTGTAGGTTCCTTGCCCGCCAACATTCTATCAAGCGGCCAGCTGGTATCGCCCTTTTGTATCCGGTCCCTGTAATACAACCGCACTGCCGAATAGGGGCACTGCGGTTCATAGGCGCAATCAAGGCATCTTATTGCCCTTCCCGCCTGTTGCGGTTTCCCGCTCTTTTTGAAATGAGTAAGGTTGCCGAATGAGGAGATCGACGTGCACGGCGCATCCATCATGTAACGGATCCAATCCAGATCGTGGCACGATTTTGCCAATAACATGGGTGACGATTCAGCCTCATTGCGCCAATTGCCGCGCACAAAGGAATGTGCCTGGTGCCAAAACCCCACAGGTTCCAAGTGCTGCATGCTGATCAGGTCGCCGATAAGACCCTGGCGAATTGCTGTTTTGATAGCCTGTGTATACCTGGTATAACGTAAAACATGACACACACCAAACAGTATCTTATGCTTCAATACCGCCGCGACAATACCACGACAGCTCTTCTCTGTTGGCGCCATGGGTTTTTCGAGCAGCAGCGCGTATTTCTTTTGGGCAAATGCTTTGGCAGGCGCTTCGTGCATGCTGTCCTGCGTGGCCACAATGACTGCGTCAGCGAATTTTGGCCGCTTAGCCATCTCTTTCCAATCCAGAAAAATATTTTTCGCTGGAATGGCATATTGTTTTGCCATGTGTTGTCTGGCCAGGGGATTTGGGTCTGCCACACCAACCACCCTGGCTCTATCAGGATGATGATGGCAATACTCCGCGTAAAATTGGCCTCGGCCGCCTGTGCCAGCGATAATGTAGGTAACCGGTTTCATGTGCAGCATCCTTTGTTAATGTTGCTAATAATATAATGAAATCTATTATATTAAGAAATATCCAAAATGGCTAAATATTTAATAAATCCGGCTATACCCGATATTGGCTGTCTGCGTAAGTTTGGACTGCCTGAAGATTACTTTAAAGGTACCGCACCCCAACCCTTTACCCTGCCATCCAATGTACTGGTCTGGCTTCGCGAAAACGAAGAACCAAGCGGACTCGACGCCTGCCACTACCGGTATCTCCTCTGCTTTAATTTTCTGACCCAGGGAAACGCGGTGGTCGATCAATGCGTCTACTCGTTTGATCCATACCAGGGCATGCTCATTTTTCCCTTTCAGTTCCATCATTTCAGGTCTCCAAGCCAGAAAAACCGGCAATGGATATTGATCACCTTTGAAATGAACGAGACGCCGTTCTTTGACCAGTGTAAAAACCGGATCTTTTCAGCGGATAAGAATATGCTGTTACTTTTACGCAACTTGATCGACGCTTATACTGATGAGAAAGTTGCCAAAGCCAGCCAGAACCGTGTCCCCCTGCTTTTAGGACTGCTCCTGAATGAAATCGCCCTAGGTTTTCAAAAATCGTCCCCGCGGCAACGTACAAATAAAACAGCCTTTGCTCCAAAACTTGCACTCACTGTTCATAAATATATTTACGCGCACCTGGGTGAAGGCCTCGGCATCAAGACAATCGCCAGGGAATTTGGCATGTCAGAAAGCAGACTGCGGACCAAGTATCGAGAGGAACTGGGAATAAGCCTGGGAAAAACCCTGCAGACCATTCGATTTGGCCGCGCGCAGGAATTAATGACCGCGCCCGGGAAATCAATCTCTGAAATCGCCTCTGCGTGCGGATATCAGTCGCTCTATGCGTTCAGCCTGGCGTTTAAAAAACGGTATGGCGTGCCGCCCCGCCAGTTCAGGCAAAGGATTGTTTCTGCTGGATAAAAGTTAAAACACAGTTTTTGTTCGTAACCATTGCTTTTTAAACACTTGACCGGAAAATCAAAATGCTTATCAGTATCAGTTTATCAGGTAATCCTATGAAAAAAGCTCTTCCATCGTGACATGATGATGGAAAAATCCGCTTTCCTTGAGTGACCGATCCGGGCCGTACAGACTTATGAGCACTCGTTCAATGGTGTGACCCCTTGGCAGTTTCAGAAGCCCGCATTTCCTCTCAACTTCCGGAATAACCTTGGTCCCAATCGGATCCTTTGAATGCTTGATTTCACATACCGTAACCACTCTGTCCGCACGCCGGTAGAGAAGATCTATCTGGAAACCGGAATCTCCCCTTTCAAAATAAGGGGAAACTGTCAGAACCTCATCCTGAAAACCCAATATCCTGGCAATTTTATCGGATTGTTTCAGGCAGAACCGCTCAAAGGCAAACCCCAGCCAGGATTGAAAACCTGGAGCGCAAAGGGTTTCAAATTTTTTCTGCGAATTGCTTTCGTGTATGGTCCTGATACAGGGGGACATGAATTTAAAATAAAAACACAAATATTCGTCAAAAAGCCGGTACTTCCTGAATTTAGTGTTGCTTGACCGGTCGAAAGGGACAAAAGAGCGGATAAACTCTGAGGTTTCGAGATTTTTCAGATACGACATTAGTCCGCCGCCGCTCGAAATTTTTATCTTTCGACCGAGTTCCACGGCTGAGAATAATCCAGCCTGGAGCGTTTCCACGATATGCCGGTATACGGCGGTTTCCCGAAACTGGCTGTAAAAAATCCGATCCATTTCCTGGACCATACCGCCCTGGGGTGTAAAACAAAGGCGATTAATGTTCTGATTGAATGACTTGTTCAGATCTATTTCTTCTAGATATTTCGGGACAGAGCCGAACACCAGAAGGTAGCGCAGAATCTCTTCCTGATCTCTTTTTCCTTGGAAGAATTTTTTTGCCTCTTCGGGTGCCAGGCCTTGTAACAGCAGTTCCAAGGTGATTCTTCCATATAACGCCTTGGAGGCAATTACCTTTTTTACCATAAATGAAGCAATGGACCCGCACAGAATCAGCATGACATTCTTGTCTTTCCAGCGGGTATCCCAATAATATTTAATGAGGCTGATCAGTGATGCACGCCCGCTGGCCATCCACTGTATTTCATCCAAAAAAAGAACAAGTTTTCCACCCCGTGTCGGGGCATTCACCACTTTTTCGGTGAGATACTGAAACACCTGTTCCCACGAGCTGAAAAGCATGTTTTTCAGGAAAGAATCGCTGGTTTGCTCCTGAAGTTGTTGTTTGAAATGGGCTATCTGCCGTGGCATCCGCTGACCTTCGATGGCTTCGAAGTGGCAATAGGCCGGTTTTTTCTTTGAAAATTCCCCGATGAGGCTGCTTTTGCCAATCCGGCGTCTCCCGTAAATTACGATCAGCTCGCTTTTCGTGGAATCGTATTTTTGGTTAAGCAGGTCGAGTTCGTGTTTTCGTCCGAAAAACATAGACACTCCTTTCACAATCCGCAAACAATGTTAAAATAAATATATTTGCGGATAATGGCAAATAAAAATCAATAATCCGCAAACAATACATAATGTACAATCTTTGCGGATTCGGACAAATATCAATATGTTCAAAAACGGTTATCAATCGCTCTATGCGTTCAGTCTGGCGTTTAAAAAACGGTATGGCGTGCCGCCCCGCCAGTTCAGACAAAGAAGTCGCGACAGTACACCGTTGAAACCTTTTTTTCCGACATAGAGGATTGTACACACTTTTTCTACATGTGACAGGTTTTGTCACATCTCATCGTTATATTAATACGCGTACATTTCGTGAAATTTAACTGAAAGCGCGCGGTGCCATGTGATGTAATTCAGACCGTCCAGAAAGTTTATCGCCCGCGCGAACCTGATAATTCCCCTTTCTTCAAAGTCATAACCAGCCATTTTGAGGCATTTGAAAGGCTGTATCCGGAGAGGTTCCAGGGAAAATACGGCTTCTGGCGTCCGGTCATACGTTCGTCCCTCGATAAATTCCTGAAATGCGGGGACCTGAAAGAAGGCTTTGCCCGCATCCGCTGTCCTGATTGCGGCGAGGAATTCTTCGTAGCCTATTCCTGCCGCCAGAGGTCTTGCTGTCCCTCCTGCGACCAGAAAGGGCCCTTTTGCTGGGAATCTGACTTGTGGACGAGGTCATTGCCCAAATCCCCCACAGGCACCATACCCAAGCGTTTCCGTGGCTATTTCAGATATAAATCGGAAACTATTGATTGCAGTGTAAGAATAGAGGCCAATGACCATGAAACCATCAAACGGCTGGCCCAGTAACGGCCAAATAAAAGGAAGTTGATGACCTGGGCGGCGCTGATAAAATGTGTATATGAGGCGATGCACCGAGTTACTATGTTATGCAATAAAAAAGCTACCTTCCTTATTAAGCCGACCT
>MFYT01000022.1 GCA_001789205.1 Candidatus Raymondbacteria bacterium RIFOXYA2_FULL_49_16
TCCTCTATCGATGAATGACGCCCCTGCAATGAATCGCAATGCATTTTCCCCATCATTTTCCGTACGGGCGTCATTCGGCAAATGGCGTCTTCTATGGATGAATGACGCCTGTACATTCGATTTTCAATGAATTTTCGCCAATAATGATCCCTAATTCACCATTCCTCGACAATCCTGACGACCTCACGGACCATCTCCTTTTCGCCAACCTGTTTGATTTTTTTCCCTCGAATAAAAAGAAGGGCAGCGCCCTTGCCGCCTGCAAGGGCAATATCAGCTTCGCGCGCCTCGCCCGGGCCATTGACCACGCAACCCATGACCGCTATGCGAAGGGGCTTTTTGATGTGACGTACCATTTTCTCAATTTCAGCCGCGGCTTTTTCCATGTTGTACTGCAGCCTGCCGCACGTGGGGCATGAAATGATCTCAGGGCTGACAATACGTGCGCCAGTGGCCTTGAGTATATCGTAGGCAACAGGGATCTCGTTAACAGGATCACCAGTAAGAGAGACCCTGATTGTATCACCAATGCCATCGACAAGCAAGGCGCCTAAACCTGTTGCGGATTTTATTGAACCATAGTATTTACCGCCAGCTTCAGTTATACCAAGGTGAATGGGATAATCCATTTTCTCCGAAAGATCCCGGTTTGCCGATACAGCGTCCATTACATGAGTCGCCTTAATGGAAACCACGAGCTGATTATATCTAAGTGATTCACAAATACTGAGATAGTGAACAGCGCTTTCAACCATTGCCTTGGGGGTGGGTCCGGAATGTTTTTCAAGAAGCTCTTTTTCAACTGATCCTGAATTCACGCCAATGCGCATGGCAACACCCTTGTTCTTACAGCAGCGGATAACAGCTTTAAACCGTTCGAGGCCACCGATATTTCCAGGATTTATCCGGATTTTATCCACCCCTACCGCAACAGCGGCAATGGCATATGCAGCCTGAAAATGGATATCAGCCACAAGGGGGACCGGGCAATATTTCTTAATACCTGGCAGCGCTTTCAATGCCTTCAGATCAGGTACCGCAACGCGGACAATTTCGCACCCGGCATTCACAAGCCGCTTGATCTGTTTGCAGGTAGCGGCGATGTCCGAAGTCTTGGTGCTGGTCATGGATTGCACCCTGATAGGGTTGCCCTGGCCAAGGACAAGCTTCCCGACCCCTATTGCGCGAGTTTTCCGTCTCTGGGGATTATTCATTTATTTTAAAAGAATCAATAATTATATTTCAATATACGTTTTAACAGCGGAGATTTCAAACCATGAAAGTCCTGGTAATAGGCAACGGCGGCAGGGAACACGCCATTGCTTGGAAACTCAAACAGTCTCCCCACATTTCAGAGATCCACTCCTCACCTGTCAATGTGGGCATCGCGTCATTCGGGACCTGCACAAGCATTGCGGTGGAAGATACGCGCGGACTCCTCGATTACGCCATTAAAAACAGCATAGACCTCACAGTTGTGGGTCCTGAAGTGCCCCTGTCACTGGGCTTGGTCGATGCATTCCGCGCAGCAGGAAAAAAAATCTTCGGTCCTACAAAGGCGGCGGCCCGTATTGAAAGCAGCAAGGCGTTTGCAAAAGAAGTAATGACAAAATATGGTGTACCCACAGCGCGCTATAAGAAGTTCTCGTCTGAGGCTGGGATCGAGGAATATATCCGTTCCTTCCCAACCCCTCCGGTCATTAAAGCTGACGGCCTTGCAGCTGGAAAAGGGGTCACTATACCCGAAACCATGGACCAGGCAATACATGAGGCACGGGCAATGCTCAAAGAGGGTAAATTCGGTCCTGCAGGAGCCTCAATTGTCATCGAGGAATGCATGACCGGTCCCGAAGCCTCTATTTTCGCCATTACTGACGGCAATAATTTTAAAACATTCGCTTCCGCGCAAGACCATAAACGGGCGTTTGACAATGACCAGGGTCCCAATACCGGCGGCATGGGCGCCTATGCTCCTGCGAAAATAATCACCCCTGCCCTTCAGCAAGAAATTGATGAAAAAATCCTGCGGCCGGTAATACAGGGCATGGCAGCCGAGGGATGCCCCTATACCGGCATACTCTATGCTGGGCTCATGCTCACGCCACAGGGACCAAAAGTTATTGAGTTCAACTGCCGGTTCGGAGACCCTGAAACCGAGGTCGTGCTCCCCCTGTTCAACGGCGATCTGTGCGAGGCAATGCTCGCCTCGATAAACAGCACAGTTGATAAAATTTCACTGCCAATGTTCCAGGGCACCGCTGTCACCGTGGTGCTGGCTTCAGGCGGATATCCCGATGCGTATGAAAAAGGCAAGGTGATCACTGGTCTGGCTGAAGCTGAAAAAGCCGGGGCTATCATCTTTCATGCAGGAACAAAGAAACAAGGGCCCGATATTGTGACCGCGGGCGGACGGGTCCTTAATGTGGTTGCCACTGGCCCAACTCTGAATGCCGCAATCACAACAGCGTACGCTGCCGCGGCCAATATCTCTTTTCAAAGAAAAATGATGCGCTCTGATATAGGCAAAAAAGGAATTTAACAACAAAGGAACAAACCATGCAAAACCCTGTTGTCAGTATAGTCCTTGGCAGTAAATCCGATGAGCCCAAAATCCAGAAATGCCTTGAAGCACTCACCGCATACAACATCCCTTTTGAAACAAACATTATGTCCGCCCACCGGACGCCAAAAAAGGTCGCTGCCCTTGCTTCGGGCGCTAGAGCGCGGGGCATCAAGGTCTTTATCGCTGCGGCTGGCCTTGCAGCGGCCTTACCCGGCACAATCGCGGCGCACACCACGCTGCCAGTCATCGGCATACCTCTTGCCGCTGGAGTCCTGAACGGCACTGACGCACTCTACGCTATTGTACAGATGCCTCCGGGGATCCCCGTTGCCACGGTGGGCATTGATAATGGCGCAAATGCCGCCCACCTGGCCGCGCAAATCCTTGCCGTTGAAAACGGAGAAATCTCCAGGAAAATCGCGGAATTCAGAGCAGGGTTTGGGGATGATCAGTAAAATAAAGGTCGCAAACCGGGCCGAGACCATCCAACGGGCAGCTGAACTGCTTAAAAAGGGCGGTGTCATTGTTCATCCCACTGAAACGCTCTACGGATTTGCGACAAACGCGCTCATTATAAATGCGATCAAGCGGGTGGATCGGATTAAAGAACGCGGACTTCGCGAAAGCTACATCATCCTGGTGCGCGATATTGATATGGCGCGATCCCTTCAAATTTCCTTTGACGAAACCGCTGTAAAACTGGCTGACCGGCACTGGCCTGGCCCACTGACGCTTGTGCTCCCGGTTTCCCGCGAATCATCCCTGCTCCACCTTGCATTCAATGGCGCCATAGGCATGCGCGTGTCCCCGGATGAATTCGTTAGAAAACTTTTTACCCACATCGATTTTCCCATCATATCGACCAGTGTAAACATAAGCGGCAAGCCGCCTATGAACGATATTACTAAAATTGAGGCGCAGTTTTACAACGACATTGACCTTTTCTGCGGCAGAGGCACGCTGCCCCATCGTCCGCCTTCTACCATTGCCACTGTTGTGAACAATACCATAAAAATCCTGCGCAAAGGCGCTGTCTCTGAAGAGCAGGTATATGCCGTTTAACATACTCTTTGTCTGTTCGGGAAACACCTGCAGAAGCCCCATGGCGGAAGGATTATTTAAGAATCTGCTGCCTCAGGACAAGAAGGAAAATTTCAGGGTTTCTTCCGCTGGTATTGTCGCTGCACCTGGCATACCCGCTTCAGACATGGCTATCGCGGCCATGCGGGAACTCGGTATTGATATCTCACGCCACCGCTCTGAAGTGACAGGACAGGGAATTGTTGAAAAAAGTGACTTGATATTGGCAATGACCGAGAACCACAGCCAGTTTCTCAAACGCCAATTCCCGGACGCGGCAAACCGGGCCTTCACCCTTGCCGAATACGCGGACAAAAACGCGAAATCAACCGATATCACCGACCCTGTGGGTGGAAATCTTGGCGAATACAGGCAAACACGCGACCAGATAAAACGGTTCGTTGAACAGATAATCGGAAACATGCAATAACCCCATGGGCCGCATCCTTTTCCTTTGTCTCCTCGCCATATATATCCACGGGCAGGACCCTCTTAGACATGTAGAAAACAAGGTCTTTGGCCCTGACGAACGGTTTATCTTTAATGTCTCGTATGGATTTATCCATGGCGGCTTTGCCTCGCTCGAGATCCAGGACACTGCTCGCATAAACGGCCACCTCTGCCACAAAATACGGGCCGTGGCCCACTCCAGCGCCGCGCTCTCTATCTTTTTTCCTGTGCGCGATACCAACTACAGCTATATGGATGTGGAAGGGCTCTTTTCCCGGAAAATCATCAAATACATCCGTGAGGGCAACTATAAGCAGTTCAAATGGGCCTTTTTCGAGCCGGAAATACGGCGTGCAACCACTCGCGACACATGTTATACCACACTGCCTTTTGTGCAGGACGTAGTCTCCTCGTTCTATTATTTCCGGCTCTTTAACGTAAAAGACTCCCTTGACATCAACTGCTTTGACGATAAAAAGAACTACCCCATGCGCGTAAAGGTTGTACGCAAAGAAAAGATAAAGACCCTGTTTGGAAAAATAGAGTGCCGGGTGGTGGAACCCCTGCTCACCTCCAGCGGCATATTCATGAAAAAAGGCCGGCTCCTCATATGGCTTACGGACGATGCAAGAAAAATCCCGGTCAAGGTAACGTTTAAGCTTCCTTTCCTGGGGCACATCACCTGCACGCTTGAAAAGCATTTCCCGGGATCTATTATTGCCCAGAGCGCCCCCCCTGTGCAATAAATTATATTATTTTGATTATTTATGATGATCAAAACGATTGTCTGCGACATGGACGGGACCCTCTTTTCGTCAGAAAACATGGTTGGCGAAGCCTATGCCCGTGCCGTACGCGCCTTTAACCGGGAATTCTCGCGCAGGATGCGCATCCCAACGACCGAAGTCATCATGCGCGAAATTGGCCGTCCTGTTGAGGAGATACTCAAAATCATCTTTCCCCAGCTAAAGGATTCTGAGCGGGCCTTTATCCGCACGCTTTCCCGAAAATACCTGGTCGATCTTATCAAAGAGGACAAAGGCCTTGTCTATCCATCGGTCAAAGAAACAATCGCCATCCTAAAACAGATGGGATACAATCTTAAACTGGCAAGCAATGGCGGCACAGCCTATATCAATGCCATACTCGACCACTATCACCTTTCCCCTATCTTCGGCCCCTTTATTCCGCTGAACAACGAGAACCTGAAGGACAAAGGCGACGTGCTCAACCTTCATAAATCGATTTTAGGCCTTATGGCAGATGAAATGGTGATGGTGGGCGACCGTCTGCAGGACGCGCAGGCAGCTGAAAAAGCGGGCTGCAGGTTCATCGGCGTCACGTATGGCCATGGAACCATCCGCGAACTGAAAAGCGCAGTAAAAATCATCCGTTCATTCCACGAACTTCCGAACGCCATAGTCACCCTGGAAAAAGAGACAATAGTCAAAGTATAGAACCGAAAGGAGCGCCCCATGAGCAGAGTTTTCAATTTCAACGCAGGACCATCAGTTTTACCAGTCGAAGCACTTGAAACCGTTTCCAAAGGCATTATCGATTTCAACAACAGCGGTATGTCCATCCTGGAAATGAGCCACCGGACCGCGGATTTTGACGCAGTCATTAAATCAGCCGAAAGCAACCTGCGCACGCTGCTGGGCATTCCTGAAGATTACGCTGTGCTTTTCCTTGGCGGCGGCGCATCACTCCAGTTTACCATGGTTGCCATGAATCTGCTGCCCGAAGGCGCTACTGCGGACTATACTGATACCGGTTCATGGGCAAGCAAGGCGGCCAAGGAAGCGAAACTCTTCGGCAAAGTAAACTATGCTTCGTCGTCAAAGGACAAAAACTATACCTTTATTCCCAAGACGCTGAATCTCACGAAGGGCGCGGCCTATCTGCATATTACCAGCAACAACACCATCTACGGCACTCAGTACCGGACCTTTCCCAAACCCGAGACAGGCGTGCCCCTGGTGGCCGACATGTCGTCCGATATTTTAAGCAGGCCAATAACCGTGTCTGATTTCGGTCTCATATACGCTGGTGCGCAAAAAAATATGGGACCTGCTGGCGTTGTCACGGTCATTGTCCGCAAAGATCTTCTTGGCAAATCAGGCCGCACCATACCCTCCATGCTCGACTACAAGGTCCATGCTGAGAATGTATCTCTCTACAATACACCGCCGGTCTTTGCCATCTATGTTGTGTCTGAGGTGCTCAAGTGGCTCAAGGCAAAAGGCGGCATTGCCGGAATGGAGAAAATCAACGAACGCAAGGCCAAAAAGCTCTATGCGGCAATTGATAGCAGCACGCTCTTTACCGGCACCTGCGCAAAAGAAGACCGCTCGTACATGAACGTGGTTTTTGTATTGAAGAACAAGAATGAGGATCTGGAGAAAAAATTCCTCGCGGGCGCCAAGGAGCGCAAGCTTGTGGGCCTCAAGGGCCACCGCAGCATCGGCGGCTTCCGCGCCTCCATCTACAACGCCTTCCCCGAAGAGGGCATTGACGCGCTAGTCAAATACATGGAAGAATTCGCCAAGGCGAATAGTTAATCCCCCTAGTCCCCCCTTTTCGAAGGGGGCATCCATGAGTAACCTAAAATAAAAGAGCCCGTTCCCACGGGCTCTTTTATTTTAGGCAATACGTCAAAAAAACGCAGGCCTCGATCGCGACCGAGGCCTGCTACCAAAACAGCTATAGGTGAGATAAAATTATTACCCTACTTCAACGACCTTCCCGGTTTTCTCCGACTGCTTCATTGCGAGAAGCACTTCGAGTACATGCCGCCCTTCCTGGATGGGAACAACGTTAACCGGATACCCGGTGTCGGCCTTTTCCCCGGTCACAGCCTGGACAAAGGCACGCATGGCATCATCGCCATATGATTCGGGTGTAAATTGGATGGAATGGCCACCATGGCCGTAGCGCGCCTTGTTTTCAGCGTCAAAACCGCGGATAAACAAACTCTTGTGATCAATAGTATATCCGCTGGCCTTGGTACCAACGTATTCAAGGAATTCCGTATGCTGCTGGGTAAGTCCATCGTTGAGGCAAGCAATGGCGCCTGACTGCGTGGTAAGAATTGCGCTGATCGCCTCTTCTGAAGGGCATTCGGAAGCGCTTTTAGCCGTTTTACAAAAGACCGAAACAACCCGTTCGCGTGTGAGGCGTAAAACAAAATCGACCTGGTGGCACATGTGGTGCAGAATCCATCCGCCGGAAAGCTCCGGGGTAAGTACGG
Organism: Candidatus Raymondbacteria bacterium RIFOXYA2_FULL_49_16; assembly: GCA_001789205.1. Taxonomy (GTDB): domain Bacteria; phylum Fibrobacterota; class OXYB2-FULL-49-7; order OXYB2-FULL-49-7; family XYB2-FULL-49-35; genus XYB2-FULL-49-35. Next base: position 7,344 of record MFYT01000022.1, read on the forward strand.
CCTTGTGCGCGCTGTTCTGGCAAAAAAGGCCTACGCTCCGGTCAATCCGGTGAATCAGGTGCAGGGGCTTGCCGAATTCGCCCGCATCGGCCAACTCAATCAGTTTCCGGCTGACTCCGCCAAACCGCATGCCAAAATTGCAATGGGTGATCACCTTTGCCTTCTCTACGGCCTTGATGATCTCGTCGTAGTCCTCGAGACTGAGGACCAGGGGCTTTTCAGCCCAGAGAGGTTTCTTTGCCACGCATACCTTGAGACAGTGTTCCTTGTGGAGAGAGTTCGGCGACGCAACAATGATTGCTTCGACCTTTGGGCTATTGATGAGTTCGTCAATATCATTAGTCCCGACAAAGCCATTGGCAAAAATCTGTTCTTTGGTCTTCTCGCTCCGGGTCCATATCAGGGAGATATCAGCGGCCGTGGTGTTCAGGGCCATGCGCGCAAGATGCATGGCATACGGCCCATAACCGATAAGACCTATCTGGAGACGTTTGGCAGGGGTCATGAAATACTCCTTTTGGTAAAATATTGTAAGTCCAGAGAAAATAAAATTTTACCAGCAGAGGAGTAAAAACAAAAAGGGGGCGCTATTCAGAAACATTGTCTGGGGGTGGCATGCAATTAATAGGATGCCACCTATACGTGCTCAAAATATCATTCATACATGAACACAAATAATCCTTTTCTCCGGATCTTTGTACGGGCGTCATTCTGCGAAAAAAGGCCACGTTCGTTGAATTACGCCCCTCCAGAGGGGCTATTTCACCATTATCATCTTGCGTTGCTGCACAACACTCCCGGCCTCCATGCGGCACACATACAAGCCCGACTGCACGCCCCTGCCCAGGGCATCTTTCCCATCCCATATTGCCTGATAATATCCAGGCTCATGCATACGGCCCACCAACCGGAAAACGATCTCTCCCCTGACATTGAAAATGGTCAGAAAAACAGGCGCTTGTGTGGGAACAGCATAGTTCAAGGTTGCTGTTGGATTAAAAGGGTTTGGTGTTGGATCGGACAATAAAAACATTGCAGGCAACGCGTTCCAAGGCGGATTTTCGATCGCAATATTCCCTGAATCAATTTTGAAAAAAACAGTGTCTAACAACGGCGCAATACCAAGACCCGATGTATCAAAACGGGCAATCAGACAAATCACATTTGCTACGTAATTTATTGGTTTCAAGGCTATTGTTGCGCTTTGAGAAAAAGCAGTTTCCTCGCACCAGGAATAATCAGACGCTATCCACTGAACGCTTAAAGAGTATGCATCATGGCCCGGATTAAGGTTGCTCGCTTGTTTGACTCGCAAGACAACAGTATCTCTAAGCGCTCCTAAAACAATGGTATCATTCGATTGTATGGGTTCCTGTCTGTATTGTGTTCCCTTTGTATTATAGATGCCGGTCTCGTACAAGCTCTGGAAATCATTGGACGAATCAGCATATATCGTGTTTGTTATAAATGAATATGGGGGCAAAGTTATAGCGACGGTGTCATATTGCGTAGATGCATTTACTCCAGCAATAGGCTGGGCGTTAAGTGTTGCGACCAGCAAATATGTGGGCCATAGACCACTAGGCGTACTCGTTTTGATGATAACACATTCGTTAGTTGATACATCATATAGAGGAACCGTCAGATATGTGTATGCCGCGATATCCGTAAAGCTCCATCTCTCAATCGGATCGTTTGCGACCGCATAGCCAAAGTCGTCGCGAATAACTGCGTACAAAGTATCTGACTGCATATTAACCGGCAAAGTAATGGCCTCTATATCAAGAATTGGGGTATTTGTGTTAAGGATTGCCGGCGCTGTTTCAATATGGAGGTAACGATGCACACCCAAACCCCAACTAACGATCATTGTATCGCGAATGCTATTGTAAACTGCCACTACGGTGTCTTTTTCACCAGGCTCATTGGTAAGTTGGAGTACGGGGTCTGCACCACCTGTTGAGGATCGTATGACTCCATTGACATACCAAGTTAGTTGTGTTGCGTTGAACGGCACCTCGGCATTACCCACAAAATGGGGACCAGAAACATTGATGTCAAAAATGAGACCAACAAGTTTCACTGTATCTTGGGCGCTTGGAGAAACAACCAATCCTGGTCTGTTGTACAAAATATCTTTATTGACCTGGTTTATATAATCAGCATACTGGTTAATAACAATAACATCTGCAGTATCATAATCCGTAGTATCACGTATGATCAGGTTGAAGCTCCCTGTTTTTACCTGGCCTGCTGGCGCGGATGGCGTATAAGTAATCGTTATAATTCCCGTATCATTGACCGGAGTATTTGTCCTTGCAGGTAATTGCGCATTGCTTAAAAGAATGGCTTTGCTATTTGAACTACCTGATAAAATACTTGTAAAATCATATGTAGAAAAACCAGAAGCGCTCCACTGGGCGTCAATGGCCCAAAAATTCAGAAAGTTTGTGCTTCCGGTTGAATAGAAAGAACAGGGCAAAGTAGCGAGTTGATTGTAGTTTCCCATAATGGTATAGGTTGTCAGAAATTGGCTGGTAGACGTGATTTGGGGCGCAGCCTGTCTTGTGATGCCGGCGACAGTGACTGATTCATCCACAGCAATGTACATGGCGTTGAAGATTATTGAATCCCTGAAAGTAGCGCTGCCATCATTGTAGGAAATGGAAAGAGTGCGTTGGCCTGCCAATGCATTATTCCCTGCAATCGAAAGTCCAAGAAATTGAAAGGAACTAATACTATTCGTTATACCACCGGGGGGGTTAGCCACCCAGCCTGATATGGGAGAAAAATTCCATGTTGCTGCAATCTGGGCATATTGTGTAATACCCGTACCACGTTGGAGTAAAAGAGGATAAAATATGACTGGCCCGTATTTTGCCGTATCGGCTAAATTGTAAGAAAGGTGTATTATCTGGCCGGGGTCGGTGAATGCACTGGGGCTTGTGGAGATGAATATTCCATCGTTCAGAGAGCGTACGTATATATATGCCCGTCCAATAGGTGTAAGGATAGTTTGGCCGACCATGTTTATATATTGCATTTTGGAATAATTTATAGCATCATCACTGGCGGCATTATTCACACGCTTACGTTCCGTAGGCCCGCCAGAAAGCGTGGTACGCGCTGCTGAAATATCGTAATGAATTTCAAAAAACTGGCCGAGTTTAACAGTATCAATAGAAAAATTTAGAACCTGGTAGCCGCCGACATTGGTGACAGAAAAGTTGGCGGGAACAATATAACCAGCAGCTGTGTTGGCGCCATAGCTGCCTGGCACAAAATGAATGTCTGGCCCCAATACATCAACGACCATCGGCGTGCTCGAGTTGATTTTTTTGGCTATAACGTCGACAATATCGGCCCAAAAACTTTGGAAAATCGGCGAAAGATCAGCCCCGCTGTTTGAATAGGCCCATTGGCCGTTTCCAGCTGCGGCAATGTTATGTAGGTAATTATTAACATCTTGCAGTCCAAGGTTAATTGTATATACCTTGAGATTAACACCGGCATTTCGGACTGAATCGATAACACGGATAACTGAATCAACGGCTGCAATTTCTACAGGTCCCAAATTTGGCTGTAATGCGGGCCAACAATATCCGTAACCGCTATAACAGTGTACGGTACCCCATTCGCCAGAAGCATTATCATCGCCATCCGTAAGGGCAATGACTATTGGAATTGCGCCTTCGCTCTTCCGGTAATTTGCAGCAACATAACGGACGGCATTGTGAATGCCCGTATAAAGGGCTGTCCCGTTATAAACAGTGCCATTGACCATCGCCGAACCATTTACAAAAGTATCGATTCTTGCTTTAACAAGGTTAAGATCAGATCCCAGGAGGCACGAGGTTCCCACAACAGCGCTGAAATACATGTGACCAATACGCATGCCGGGATTGCCAAAGCTATCAATGAAATTCGCACACGCATTATATGCAGCCTGAATACGCGAACACGTATCGGTCCAATCACGATCACCTGCCTGACGGCCGCCCATCGACCCGCCATTATCGGTCACAAATATAATGTCGTATTTCTGACCAAAAAAAAGAGTGCCGTTGCTGGCATACCCGTGTAGTGTCACAGTTGAACGCGTATTGTACGATCCATACGCATCTGCACCTTCAAAATAGATGGTATCGTGCGATAAAGTACGGGTAATAAACAATTCGGAAGTATCCGTCTGGCAAAACGCAACACTTGAAAAGATTAGAACCAATAGCGCAGATGAAATAAATTTCTTAGAAACCATGTTTTTCTCACATTTTTATTATGGGCGGCATGTAATTCATTGGATGCCACCCATACCTGCCCAAAATATCATTTTACATGAACACAAATAATCCTTTTCTTCGTATTTTTGTACGGGCGTCATTCTGCGAAAGAAGACTGCGTTCGTTGAATGACGCCCCTCCAAAGGCTATTTCACCATTATCATCTTTCTCTGCTGCACAAAATTCCCGGCCTCCATGCGGCATACATGCAGGCCCGACTGCACACTCCTGCCCAAGACATCTCTCCCATCCCACACTGCCTGATAATATCCAGGCTCGTGCATACGGCCCACCAACCGGGAAACGACCTCTCCCCTGACATTGAAAATGGTCAGAGAAACAGGCGATTGTGTGGAAACAGCGTAGCTCAAGGTTACTGTTGGGTTGAATGGGTTTGGCGTGGGGTTGGACAAGGCAAATGCATCCGGAATTTTATGTTCCGGCTGTTTTTCTGGTTTATCGCTAGAATAAACAGCATTGAAGATCAAAGAATCGGTATACACCGCATTACCGTCATTGTAAGAAATAGATAGACTACGTTGTCCGGCAAGCACCTCGTCTCCGGCAATTGTGAGGCCAAATGTCTGAAAGGAACGAATTGAATTTGTAAGACCGCCAACCGGGCTGGTGATCCACCCTGAGATGGGAGAAAAATCCCAGTTAGCAGGCACTTGAGTATACTGAGTAATACCTGTTCCCCGCTGAAGCAATAAAGAATACAATGTTATAGGACCGTATTTCGCCGTATCGTATTGGTTGAAAGACAAGAAAATACCACGACCTGGATCAGTGAATACGCCGGGGGTCGTTGAAAAATAAACACCATCGGTCAGAGAGTGAACGAAAATATACTTTTGTGGTATTGGTTTAATTATTTGAATGTCGGCTGAATTAATATACTGAATTTTGGAATAAATCACAGAGTCATCAGACAAACTGTTATTCACCCGTTTACGCTCAACGAGTCCACCAGCAAGCGTGGTACGCACGGCAGTAATTTCGTATCGCAATTCTAAAAATTGACCAGGAGCGATCGTATCGATAATAAAACTTAATATCTGCCCAGTCGCAGTATTCATAATCGAGCAACTTCTTGGGACAATATAGCCGTAACCAGCGGTCGCGCTATAGCTTCCTACAACAAAATGTATGCCCGGTCCAAGCGCATCAACAATCATTGGCTTATTTGCGGATATCGATTTACCTGCAATAAATTTATTAAAACAATGCACCGAGCTATTGGAGATGAGCATGTCAGTACCCGTCTTGGTATATTGCCATTGTCCAGCACCTACACCAGCAAGCTTTTTTAAATAGGCGCTATCCTCAACTGAACTGATATTTATAGTATAAACTCGCAGATCAATTCCGACGTTCCGGATGGAATCAATGACTTTGATAACTGAATCAACAACTGCGGACTCGGTAATCCCAAGATTCGGTTGAAGCGAAGGCCAGCAATAACCATAGCCGCTTGCGCAGGTTGTGGTCCCATACGCTCCTGATGCATTATCCCCTCCATCAGTAAGCAGTATCACTACAGGCATCGACCCTTCAGATTTTCGAAAATTAGTCGCAACATAACGAATAGCGTTGTATATTCCCGCATATATTGCTGCCCCACCATAGAGAACACCATCCACTGTCTGAGAGCCGTTGATAAACGTATCAAGTTTTGCTTTGGCTAGTACGGCATCCACTCCCAACGAACACGACATACCCGTAATCCCGCTAAAATACATATGGGCAAAATGAATACCCGGATTTTGGAGACTATCGATATAATTCGCGCAGGCGTTATATGCGGCCTGTATCCGGGAACATGAGTCGCTCCAATCCCTGTCACCAGACTGGCGCATACCCATTGACCCGCTGTTATCAGTAACGAAAACAATATCATATTTGGGATAAATTATCAGTGTCTCTGCAAACGCGCAGCCTCGAAGCGTCACTGTTGTACGCGTATTATATGGGCCATACGCATCAGCGCCTTCAAAATAGATTGTATCGTTAGAGAGAGATCGAGTTATAAATACCTCTGAGGTATCAAGAAAAATGCATTGCCCAAAAATTCCAAGGGGGCACAGCAGAAAAAAACAAATAAGCAGCAATGATTTAGGCATATCGTTATTCTAGTTGTATCATTACCATTAATAGATTAGACCCTGATAATAGATTAGACCCTGAATACCTAGAATTTATCCAATTTTTATCTCATTTAATATCATAGTGTTATGATATGATCAAAAAACAGGCTGTCGCGTAACACCAATATTCATCCCATTAGTTACTGTTTTGCAATAATTGTTCTAAAAAAAGGCGGGAAATAGCTCATGGTATGCTGCGGGGGCAAAAAAAGCCAGGGTTGCTGAATGACGCCTGTACAGATATGTATGTGAGCATAGAGGCGCCAATACATGGCGCCTCTATTTGAGCATCATCATTTTCTTGGTTTGC
>MFYT01000023.1 GCA_001789205.1 Candidatus Raymondbacteria bacterium RIFOXYA2_FULL_49_16
CGTAACCCCTTGTAGTACAACCAATTGAGTGCCATGTCTGTAGAATTTATAGTAAACTCACGCTAGGTGCGAACCAGCGTCCCGGCTTTTTACCTCAGTTCGTACCATGCCATGGCTGGCGTCTTTTTTCTCAACAATACCGCTGTCATTGATCGGCCGTGTAAAACTGGGCCATCCTGTGCCTGAATTGAATTTGTCTTTGGAAGAGAAAAGGGCCTGGCCGGAGACAATGTCCACATAAATGCCTTCCCTGTGATTGTCCCAATATTCATTGTTGAACGCTGGTTCTGTCCCGCACTCCTGGGTCACCTTGAGCTGGAGCGCAGTGAGTTTGTTCAATTGTTCATTTTTTGCTTTCACGGCATCCCCTTTGGTTTGATCACTATTGGCGCATCCGGCCCAAAGAACGCAGGCTTAGTATGATACCGAGCGTGAATTTTGACATATAGCCCCCTCCTTTTTTAAAAATACCAATTTAACCATGTAAAACGGCTTTTTAACCATAGTTAAGCTGGGTTTTTAATGGTCCAGCTCTGTTTTTCCGGCCCAATTCAGGCTTTGCACGTTATATTATAAGTAGGGATGTTTTATGAAACTTGCACTTGTACTTTTTATGTTGTCGTTATTCATTCTGCCTGGGGCTGCCCAGTGCGGGAAATCATGGGTATATATAGGCAAATATACCGGCGATAACGATACGGTCAAACTGAACCTCAAAGACCATATCTCCGGATTCTACAGTAAAAGCATTAAGGCTGTTTCCATTACCCTTCGCTTCTGGAACCCTGCTGTAATGGATTTTGGTGAAGAGATTGCTCCCGCACACATCAATTATTCAAGCGATGGCATGCTGGTTGTCACTGGCGTGAAAAAGCACAAGGGAAAAGAGTATCTGCTGATTTTAAACGATGTTCGTACCGTTGCGGCAAATTAGTACCGAGGACATTGTTTTGCCACGGTCCCTTCGACTTCGCTCAGGGTCCGTGGCCTTTGATTTTATAAGTACAAACGCTCGTTGAGCGGAGTCGAAACGAGCGTTTGTCACAGCCCTGATTCGACTAAAACATCGTATTCCCTGTTCGAAACAACAGCGAACCTGTCTTTTCCAAGCGCATAAGATTTTTTTGGTATCTGAAGCCGCGTAACAAACAGTTCACGCGCCAACTCCCTCATTCTCACAGCTGATTTGTATTGCGCAAGAAGACCAAGGGTGTTGTTGTCTATGTCCGGGGGCAGCACGCACGCATTGGCCCCCTTGCTGGTTAGAAAGTCATAAGCAAATGAATTTGAACAATATACGTATTGTCCAGAATATATTTTCACCTCAGGCCCATGATGCAGCAAAGAAAGCTGGCCATAGGTCGAAGCGACAATTACCTTATGTTTTATCAGGCTCGTTGCTGTTTTTTTCCAGTCTTCAACTTTAGTTTCAGGAATGAACAAAGGGGTCTGAAAGGTTTTTTTTCCATCAATATCAGGGAGTCTTTCTGATTTTTCCCTTTTTTGAATTTCATTGAGCGCTTCGAGAATGGCTGTTTTCAACTCCTTCTTTTTCGCTTCATGCATCTTGTTCCACGCGTCAAAAAGTTCTTGAAACACAGTGCGCCGGATTTCTTTCAGCAGACGGGGCGGGCAGAAACGCTCTGCGGGCATCACGACATCGAGGACTTTGATGGAAAAAGGATACCGGTCCACTTCGCAGAAAATTTTTGAGACCGCGGCCGAGAGGGCGTTTTCCTTTTGTTCGCCCCGCGCCGCCTCGAGCGTCAAGGGAAACGAAAAGAGACAATCGTGTACATAGGGCTCTGCTGAAGCATGTACGAGCAGGACATCATTCTCGTGCCGCACTTTAAGGTACAGTGGTGTGGTCCTGTGAAAGGCAAAGGCATGTCTCAGGGTACGCCGCGGATCGGGCGGCTGCATGGAACCCAGAAGATACACCGTATGGGTCTGGTCAGAGGTCTGCGCCTCCCTGAGCCGCCACTGCACTTTGTCTTCCCGCTTTCCCTTGAATGTGCTGAAATGCAGCAGCGTGCCTTCGCATGCAACGCGGCCCTGGGTATCCATGAGCCGCAACCGCATGCCTTTGGAAAGGGGGATCTTTGGGATAATGGTAACAAGGCCGTTTTCAGGAATAAAGGCGGAGCCTGCTTTTTCACCCAGGGTGCCAAGTGAATCCGGCGCAGTGAGTGATTCATACGCGCCGCGGACAAAATATCCTGTTGAAAAGGCGCGCTGTCCCTTGAGTGTCTCGCGCAGGCGCGGCACTCTTCCGGTTCTTTCGTACGTGTCGAGCAGTTGCCGGTAAAAGGAGACTGTTGTAGAGACATATTCCGCGTTTTTCAGCCGTCCCTCAATTTTAAGCGCAGCAGGACGCTTTCCCAGCAATTCCTGGAGAACAGGAGCGCCATTGAGGTCTTTCATTGAAAAAGGATACGATCGTTCCGGGCCGTTGCCAAAAGGCAGACGGCAGACCTGTTTGCATTCGCCCCGGTTTCCTGATGCGCCAAACCGGTACGAGGAAAAGAGGCAGCAGCCGGAAAAGGAAAAGCAGAGCGCGCCGTGAATAAAGACCTCGTATTCGAGGGGTACTGCATCGGCTATCAGGCCGATCTCCTCGATGGTCATTTCCCTGGGCAAAACAATACGGGACACTCCCGCGTCTTTCAGAAAACGCGCCTGGAGCGAGTTGTGGCAGAAGAGCTGGGTAGAGGCGTGTACGCGCATGCGGGGAAAATGGGAGCGCACCAGCGAGAGAACACCCAGGTCCTGCATAATGATCGCGTCAACACCCGCCTGGTCCGCAAAGAGCAGCAGGTCCGTGAGCGCGGGTATTTCGCTGTCAAAGACCAGCGTATTGAGCGTTAGGTAAATTTTTCTGCTGTTCTGGTGCGCAAAGGCCACGGTCTGTTCAATTTCTTCGAGGGTGAAATTTTTCGCCCGCTTGCGCGCGTTAAAGTCGGGCGCGCCAAGGTAAAAGGCGTCAGCGCCCGCTTCATACCCTGCCCAAAAAGCCTCAGGAGAGCCTGCGGGCGCAAGGAGTTCGGGGATAGGGTGCATGACCATAGAATATACAAATATAAAGCCCTTGCTTCCCAGTCATTCAAAAATCAATTTTTATTATACTATTTCAATGGGGGTAATTATGCGTTCATGTATTTCACTCTTTATTTTCATTTCCCTGTTAACCGCTTCAGTGGGTGCTGATGTTATTCCGCTCACAATTCAGGAACGCGCGGGTGTTGCGCGTGTTTCCGATCCTGTTACCTTTGGCATTCCATTCCCGTATGCGGCCCAGTTTTTCAACATCACCACCTTCGGGATCTATACCAATGCCGGCACACCTGTCCCAGCGCAGTTCAGGATCACGGGCAGATGGGGCGGGACAGCGGCTGACAATACCAAGCCCATACGCTGGATATTGGTTGATTTTCAGGCAGATGTGGCTGCAAACGGGACAGCCGCATACGAACTCAGGACAACCGGGTCAACTGAGGCAACATCGGGCATCAGCTTCACCGAGACAGGAAGCGCCATTTCCGTCAATACCGGGGCAGCGATAATTGCCATAAGCAAAACAAGCTTTAATCTGTTCGATTGTGTGACTATCGGCAACGATACTATCATCGCATCAGGAGCGTCTGACGGAGCGGTGGTAACGGATGGGGCAAACATCTACAGGGCAAAGAACAGTGAGGCAACCGTCACTGTCGAAGAGCAGGGATATCTGCGCACGGTCGTTCTTGTCGAGGGCGCGCACGGTTCGCACAGCGATTTCACTGCACGGATTGCTTTTTACGCAAACAAATCCTATGCAAAGGTCTTTTACCGCGTGGAGAACAACCGGCAGTCGGGCTACGATGGCATGGGCCAGCCCGTGAGCATTCATAACCTAGGCGGTGCGAATTCAGCCAATATCGACGATCTGTCCCTGTCAATTCAGCTCAATGCCGCGTCTGGTTTTACCGCATACATGCAGGGCAATCAGGCAATTCGCTCCACAACAGCGGATGCCCTGGTAAGCCTGTACCAAGAGTCGAGCGGCCTTGACAACTGGGACGATCACACGTCAATTAACGACGGCGGCAACCTCATACGGACGTCAAAATATGTCACCTTTAGAGGCTACAAAATAACCAAAGGCGCAAGCAGCCTCGAGACGGATAATTGCGCCATTGGCTGGCTCGCGGCCTCCAACGGAAGCAGGGGAGCGCTTGTTGCGTGCCGCGATTTCTGGCAGCAGTATCCCAAGGCAGTACGCGTATCTGCGACAGGAAAGGTTGATATTGCGTTGCTGCCAGATGAATTCCCCCAGAGATTCAATCTCAGGCCCGGCGAATACAAGACCAATGAGACCTTTTTCTATTTCTATTCAGGCGCCAAGACGCAGACGGAACTTGAAGACGCGGCCAAGGCGTTTAACGAGCCGCTCTTTGCCTTGGCTCCAACCACATGGTATGCGCAGTCAAAGGCCATCCAGGATTTCCCGGAATATCTCCGCTCAAGCGCTGTGTGGCAGGACACGGCATTTGAGATATCCATGGCTACAGTCGTGGATACGAATATTGGACCAACAGTCTGGTCCATGCTGGCGGGCAATGGCAGCAGCCTCTTCCAGTCCATTGAGGGGCACAATATTTTGGGCTGGCAGGATTTTGGCGATATTCCCGTTGATTTTGAATGCGGACGCGGCCAGTATGGCCTGAAATATCACGCGGGCTACGGGTTTCTCATCCAGTTCCTGCGCAGCGGCGATTACCGGTTCTGGGAACTGGGCGAAAATGGCGAACGGCACGAGGGCGACATGGACATTGTCCACACAGGCAGGGACACGCTCGCCTGCTATGGAAACCACTGCTACTGGGACGGCGCCTACTACGGTCACTCAAACCACAACGAGTGCGGCGACCGCAATCCTCACCGCAATTATAGCGGCGGCAACTACGATATCGGCTATGCGCAGCCAGGGCTCTTTCTCTATTATTTCCTTTCCGGCAATCCCTGGGCTCTCGAATACGCAAAAGAAAACGGCGAGGCCTATCTTCGTCTTCAGTTTTTTACAGAGACAAATGGCCGCGCCACGGCTAATGTAATCCGCAACCTGTACGAGGCGTGGCGCGCAACAGGCGACATCCGCTACCGCGACGCGGTTGAACAGGTGATCACCGACGCTATCGCAAACAGCGACTATTCAGGATCAGCAACCTTCTCAGACTTTGAATTTCTCAAGAGCATTGGTCTGTATATAGATTATAAAGAAATCATTACCGAGACAGAAGAGACCAGCCTGAGGAACGAAGTGCTCAGGCTGATTGATTCGCTGCGCGCTGATATTTTTTACGACTCAGCTGGTTTTGCGGCAAGCTATGGATATTATGATTGGAACAGACTTGTGGCTGATATGTATGCCTATGCCTATAAATTTAATCATGATACAGCTGATCTGAATCTGGCAGATAGGCTTATGAGCACGGGCATTGCGGCCCAGGGACCATCGGTGGGATGCAGTCCGGAAACCTGGGGACCGGACTTGATTTTTGGACCCGATGGCTGCCGCGTCATTCATTATGTTGGCACAAAGGAGGCGGTAAACGCTGTTACCATGGGCATGGTCTACATGGCCATGCGGCATCCGGTTGAGCCGTATGAGCCCACCAAAGTGGAACAATCCCCTGGTACATCGGTGTTTTCCGTTGATTGCCTGCCAAACCCGTTTAACCCGGCAGTAAAAATCACAATTACGAATTACGAATTACCCGCTTCGCTCGCGAAGCGAGGCGAGCGAATGACGAATCCTGAGGTGAAGATCTTTAACGTGCAGGGAAAACTCGTGGAGGATTTAACGTATCAAATTCGTAATTATTCCGTTGTTTGGGACGCGAAACATTTTACCAGCGGCGTGTATTTTATCAAGGTGCGGGCTGGAAAAGGCCTCTGCGTCAAGAAGGTGACGCTTTTAAGATAGGCTTTTTCGCCACGAAGATCCTGAGCGAATCAACAATGAGCGTAAGGGCGAGCAGAAAGAGGACCGCGGCAATCATGCCTATGAGCGAAAACCGGTATTGAACAATCAAAAGCGCAAGAGCCCAGAGCGTCATTCCTATCATAAATACCATGGGTATCAGCGCAAAGAGCACGTTTTTACCGCTTTTTTTCAACCAGACTACAACCACCATGAGCGCCAGGCCGGCGAGCAGCTGGTTTGTCGCGCCAAACACGGGCCAGATGGCCTTCCACGCGGGAATGGGATTGCCCACCGGGTCTTTGAGCGTTATTAAAACAAAGACAGCGGGCAGTGCCAGTGTGGCAAGGGTCGATACATAGCGGTTTTTAACACTGGTCATACTGAAGAACTCCTCAAACAGATAGCGTGCAAGACGGGTTGCCGTATCGAGTGTTGTCAGAATAAACGTGGAGAGTGCAAGAAGGCCGAAAGACACGCCCAGCGCGTGCGGTATATGGAAAAATCCCAGAAAAGTTGCCAGGCCTGTGGCAAAAACCGTAAGCGGCGCCTGGGCGATACTCGGATCGCCTAAGGGAAGCATGGCCACTGTTGCAAGGGCTATGACCGCCACAAGCCCTTCGACCAGCATGCCGCCGTAGGCAACCGGCCGGGCGTGTGACTCTTTGTCAATTTGCTTGGGCGTGGTGCCCGAAGCCACAATCGAATGAAAGCCAGAGCAGGCGCCGCAGGCAACAGTAATGAAGAGCATGGGAATCAGCATCCCTGCGGAGGGCGCGCTCCACGCTTTAAACGCCGGATAGCTGAGCGGAAAACCGCCGAACAGGATACCGACAAATCCGCCCAATACAGCAGCATAGAGCAGAAACGAAGAGAGGTAGTCGCGCGGCTGGAGTAGTAGCCAGACCGGCAGAGTTGAGGCAAGCAGGCAATAGGCCAGCAGCAGAATGTCCCAGGTTTTTGCCGGGTTGTTGGCGATAACCGCAGGCACCATGGCTGCGTCAATAGGCACTTTCTGGCCAAACCAGACAGCCGCAAACACCAGGGGCACGAATATAAGGGATGCAAGTACGACAGGCATTTTAAAACGGTATATGCATACGCCAAAACCCACTGCAAGCGCAATGAACATGAGCGATGATGAGGCAACTCCGCCGTTTGCGACAAAGGTGGATGCGGTGAGATCAAGGAACACGGTAAGCACATAGACAAGGGCAAGCCAGATAAAGACTAGAAAGAGCTTGTACGACAGGGGAGAGACATATTCCCTTGAGATCTCGGCGATGGAGCGCGCCTTGTGGCGCAGGGAGGCCATGAGCGCTGAAAAGTCGTGCACCCCGCCAATGAAGATGGCGCCGATAATGATCCACGCAAGCGTGGGCGCCCATCCAAAGGCTGTTGCCGCGATAATGGGTCCCACGATAGGGCCTGCGCCTGCAATGGACGAGAAATGGTGGCCAAAGAGCACGGCCGGATGCGCGGGAACGCGGTCAATGCCGTCGTAGTCCGTGTGGCTGGGCGTGGGAGTATGAGGATTTACATTGTACTTCCGGTCCAAAAACCGGCCATACCCGAAATAGGCAAGGCTAAAGAACGCAACGGCAATACAGAGCAGCAGGGTCAGCATACGGAAATCCTCTGTCTATAAGATAATTTTTTTTAGCCGTGATCTGAAGGCCAATGCCCCTGCTATACAGACAACGCCGGCTATAAACAATGTGTGTGGCACGCCAATGGCATGAGCCAGGCTGCCTGCCACCAGGCTGCCCAGGGGCATCATACCGCCAAAGCTCAGCGCGTACAGGCTCATGACGCTGCCCCGTCTCTTATCGTCAACAATGGTTTGTAGAATAGTGTTGCCTGACGCCATCTGGGTCATGACCGAGCCCCCGGCCACTGCCATGAGCGCGAGGGAAAAAGGCAGTGAGCGCGAAAATGAGAAGGCCGTAAGGCAGAGGCCAAAGAGGAGCGATGCGCGGGCAATGTCCCTGCCCAGTCCAGCGGTATTTTTCCGCGAGGCAAGGCGTATGGCGCCAAAAATAGCGCCCACGCCCGCTGCGGACATCAGAAACCCAAGCGTGCGTGCGTCGCCATGCAGAATATCCTTGGCAAATACTGGCATGAGCACCGCGTAGGGCATTCCCACAAAGCTGGTAAGGCCCAAAAGGAGCAGGATGTATTTTATGGGCCGCAGGCCAAAGGCGTACGAAAAACCCTCCTTCAGCTGGCGGAAAACCGGTGGGTGCTCAGCGGGCTGTTCCACGGGTGTAATGCGCATGAGCGCCAAGGCGGCAAGGGCAGCGGAGAACGAGATCGCGTTGATCAGAAAGCAGATGCCTTCGCCGGTGGTTGCTATAAGTAGCCCGCCCACGGAGGGCCCTATCAGGCGCGCGCCATTGAACATGGTCGAATTGAGCGCTATGGCATTGGACAAATCAGCCCGGCTCTCCACCATCTCCACGATAAATGACTGGCGCGTGGGAATGTCAAAGGCGTTTATGCATCCCAGGAACACGCTTAGCGTGATGATGTGCCAGACCTCGATAGTTCCGGTAAGTGTGAGCGCGGCAAGGAGAGAGGCCTGGACCATGGCCAGGCTTTGTGTTATCAGAAGCAGTGTTCTGCGGTCCTTGCGGTCTGCCGCGACCCCGCCCAATGGGGTAAACAGGACCGTGGGGATCTGCGACGCGAAACCGACCATTCCCAGGAGAAACGCCGAGTTGGTCAGCCGGTAGGTAAGATAGCCAAGGGTAACGGACTGCATCCAGGTGCCGATAAGGGAAATGCCCTGGCCCATGAAAAAGAGCCGGTAGTTTCTATGCCGAAAGGCGCGGAGAGTAAAGATAACCCGGGCTGGGATGGCGGGCATGACCTAGTTCCTTGTGATTGGAAGCGTATAAAGAAACTCTGCTTACTCCATTCCGGAAACCTTAGGGGCGGCAAGCAACCCGGAAGCCGATGCCGTTGAAACGGTAGTACGGGTCGTAGTCGTAGCGGTAGCCGGAACGCAGGTTGAAGCCGCTGCCGTAGCCGTTGAAGTAGCTGCCCCCGCGCAACACACGGTTGGAACCACCCACAGCACCTGTTGGATTCGTCTGCGCCGCACTCCCATAACTCCCATACCAGTCATTTACCCATTCCCATACATTCCCGGCCATGTCATACAAACCCCACGCATTCGCTGTCTTGCCTCCAACTATATGAGTCATGCTGTTTGAATTCTGAGAATTCCAGGAATACTGGTCTGCCGTGGCAGACCAGGTATCACTCCAATACCACTTGGTCGTAGATCCTGCCCTGCACGCATATTCCCATTCAGCTTCTGTCGGAAGTCTGTACCCGCTCTTTGAGGTATCATAAGATATGCCTGCCAGATCCGAACAGCTATCACCTGGGTTACCTGATATGCCAGTATATGTATAAACCGTATCCTTGCTTGCCACCTTGCTCAACGCATTACAGAATAAAACCATGTCAAACCAGGTAACATTCTCAACTGGCCACGATGCACCAGAATCAAAAGCCGAGGGATTAACACCCATTATGTCTTCATACAATTCTTGCGTCACTTCCGTGGAACCCATCTTAAAGGCGGAAAGCGTCACCTGATGAATTGGCGTGGCATAATCAGCATCGCCCATCTGAAAAGATCCTGCTGGAATCGAAACCATGGTAAGTGACCTGGTAAGACCAAACTGAACTGTGAGCGTCTCCGGATCGCTCCAAAGACCATTCAAATCTTGTGCCTTGGCTATAACTGCCCGCCGCTGACCTGCATTGCCCAATGGAACAGTTGTCTGCCATACCCAGTTCAGCGTACTGGTACTGTCGTCCCATGAACCATCGCCCAAACCATCCCAATATACCTTTGCCACTGGCGCAAATCCCTGACCCTGCGCAACATTATCCAGGTTACACTTAAGCGTAACCTCGCACGAATTGCCGGGAGTTAAAGTCCCAAATACACCCATGGTAACCCTTTGGGGTGCACCGGAAATAACCGGCTTGTACTGCCTGCCGGTAATTCTAAACACAACATTCTGCCTGTCTGCACCAAGAACACGCAGCTTTACCCTGCCTTTGGTCCCGCACTGGCTTGGCGTAACAATGCCGTTATCCAATACAATCAGCGGATTGGGGCTTGGCGCCCAAGTATTGCCGCTGTCTATGGACAAGGCGATATAACACTGGGCCATGCCCTGCCCCATAGGCTTGAAACCAACAAAACAATCACGGCTGGTCCGCTGTTGCAATATGCCCTGACCATCGTACCAACTGCTGTCGCTGTTCCACACAGAATCCACGGTAACAGAATCAACCCGAAGCTGCTGCGCTAAAGAGAGGGTAACTGTCAAAAGAACAAGTAATATTATTGTTTTCATGGGTTACCTCACCACCAGAAAGCGTTTGGTAAGAATTGTTTTCCCGACACTCTCAAGCCTGGCAAAATATATCCCATTGGGCAGAACCATGGACGGCATTACCGCAGAACCTGCCCGAATAGGCAGAGATGAAACTTTTACACCGTTTACCGCATATATAGACACCTTCCCATTTGCCAACCCTGACAACGAGAGGGAAACCCTGCCGTTTGAAGGGTTGGGATAAACTGAGAAGGTAAGCGGACCCTGTGCTATAAGCTGCGCCGTTTCACCAACAGTTGTGGTATTGTTCCATTCAGCCTTTTGCCCTGCGGCAAGGGTAAAGGCACGAGACTGACCAGATGCCTCGTAATAGTTCTGCGCCCACAGCAGGGCAGGAACTATGCACAGTAAAAACAATGCACGCATGGCAACTCCTTTAAAAAAAAAATTAGATAAACCAAAAACAGAGAAGATTGCTATGAGAGAGAGAATTCGTGTGACTTGCTGAATATTCATGTCCACAATATTACAGTTAGATAAGCAGAAATGCAAGTTTTTACATACTTGGAACTTCACTTTGCAATTAAAGTAGAATTCCATGCTAAAAAGAAAAGCCCCCTAAATCATTGAGATTCAAGGGGCTTTATTGTACGCCTGACAGGAGTTGAATCTGTGACTCGCTGATTAAGCATTTAAGTAAAAATAACTTCCCTGTTTGATAATCATTTATTTGTGTGGCAGTATCTGGTAATTCCATTCACCATGAAACTTATTTTGTCGTTGATTGATTTTTAACATTTCGGCCTCGTCAACCAATTTACCCTTTTCGTAAATATTGTTGTCAAGAATCGCTTTAATTTCCAGTCCGGTTTTTGTCCTTGTATTGGAAATAAGTTGTACTACTGTTTCACGGGTTTCTAAAGGCCTGCCTCTCCAGTTTTTGGTAATATAACTGAACATTCGATGCTCAATTTCATTCCATTTACTGGTACCTGGCGGAAAGTGGCAAACGGTTATGGTAATGCCCAATTCATTCGCAAGTTTTTGTAATTCATATTTCCATAATTTTACCCGATACCCGTTACTTCCACCGCAATCTGCGGTTATAAGCAGTTGCTGAATCTTCTTATATTCTGGCTTGCCCATTACATGCCACCAACTGCGAATAGTATTTACTGCAAACTCAGCAGTATCAGAGCTTATGCCTACGCTTACCCAGCCTTTATTTTTACCAATATCGTAAACACCGTAAAATGCAACTTTGCCAAGTTTCTTATCTGGAAAGGCATGCATATTAACTTCGAGCGGCTTACCCTTTATTCTATACTCCCTACCCTGATTCTTATACTCTCCAATGGCTTCCTTCTTTTTTGTATCTACTGAAATTGTGGGATACCCGTTTGCCTGGAATTCTTTTACTTTCTTGTAAATATACTCAAACTGTTCGTTTCTGTCCGGATGATTTGTTCCTTCTCTTCTTTTTCTGTTTGACTGTAAACTGTAATCTAAATCTACGAGTACCGAATATACGGTTTTTTGACTTACGGTATACCCCTGTGCCTTTAATTCATCGGACAATTTATACGTGCTTTTACATGTCCACAACAACGATGATTCCGGATCACCACGAGTAACAGGCTCGATCAGTTTTTCTAAATCTTTTAGAATATCGCGTTGCGCTATATTGATTCTTTTCCTGCCACCGCCAAGGCTTCGAATACGATTGCCGTTTCCTTTATTCGTAAGTTCCTTGATTCCCTTGCGAATTGTTTTAAAATCTATGCCAGTTGTTTTGTGTACAATATTTATTCCGCCTCTGCCAATGCTATTGGCTTCAGTCGCAGCCCATAATCTTTTACTTTTCTCGTTCAGACAAAACGAAAGCTGGCGATATTTGATTTTTACATTTTTAACATATGCTTTTGTTGCTGCACTCATTCAAAGAATATATCGACTCAAAAAGGGAAGTTATTTTTACTTAAATTGACCCTGCACCAGAGATTTGGACACACCGAAAAACACAATTATATTATCATGAGGAGGTGTGTTCGTGGAGACAGGAAGAAAACGGAAGTACATATGATGCCGAGTTCAAGCGCGAAGCAGTGCGCTTATCGCTGGAGAAAGGCAAGACGGCTCGGTCAGTCGAGCGCGATCTGGGACTCTGGCAAGGAGCTGTCACTGGCGGTGTGGACTTACAAAGGACCCGGAACAGTCCTTTACAGGCAAAGGAAATCTGAAAGTCCAGGACGCGGAGGTAAGCGACCTGCGCAAGGAACTTGAAAGGGTTACCCGGAATCGCGATATCTTAAAAAAGCAGTGGTCATCTTCTCAAAGGAACCGAACCTAATAAAACCTTGAATCGTCTTCCAAACCCCAGCGGTTTTGAATCGCAGTAAGCTGCGAAGTATTATACCTGGATATGCGAATAAAAGTACTTGCTTAAATATATCATTATTGGTATATTAAACATATGGAATACAAGGTAATCATACTACCCCATGCTCTTGAGTTCATCCAAAGTGTTCCAGCAAAAATGCGGGCAAAAACATACCGTACAATCGGGTTGCTGGAAATGTTCGGTTACCAGCTGTGCGAACCGCATTCGAAACCACTGACGGGATATGACGGATTGAAAGAATTGCGGATTAAGGTTGCAACGGGTATTTGCCGGCTTTTCTATTTTCATTTTAGGGATAAAATTTATATCATGACCTCGGGGTACACAAAGAAGGATGATAAAACAGACCCCCGGCAAATCGATAGAGCAGTACGCATAATGAATGAATTTAAAAATGGAGGATATAAAAATGAGAACCTATGATTACAAGAAGCTGTTAAAAGAGGAACTCAAGAATCCTGAATTCCGCAAGGAATACGACGCGCTTGCGGAGGAATTTGAACTCGCTAAAGAAGTAATTTCCCTGCGTTTAAAGGCGGGCCTTACTCAAAAAGAGCTTGCAGAAAAGGCCCACACCTCCCAGCCAGCCATTGCCCGCCTGGAATCCGGGCACTATACAACGGTGAGCATGTCCTTTTTAAACAGAATTGGCAAAGCATTAGGGGCTATGCCGGAAATACACTTCAGGAAACTCAAAGCTGCCTAACGAGTACCTGAAATATCTTGACGCTGGAATGGCACAACTTCGAAGACCCCAATGCAAGGCAACATTGCCGCTCAACCTGATGCGCCTGAGGCGCACAGGTTACCGGCGTTGTTCACCCTGCCCTCCTTTTCCATGGGAACTCCCCATGTGCCGCTTGAAGACAAGGAAACGCTTTCGGCCATGCTGGAAAAATTGCGCATTCATTTGTGCGTATAACGACGCACGCCGGAATATTGCCAAACCCGCTGACGCCGCTCCAGGCAATTGCCGTACTGGATGCATTAATCGGCCAGCCAAACATCAGGCTCGTTTCAGAAACGGAATTGTTCTGGGAAACGTATAAAAAAGAGGTTCTTTCCGGACATTTCAGGGGCAGCGCGATCTCTGATGTGGTGATCGCCGCCTTGCTGAAAGAACATGGGGTCTCCATGCTCTATACCGCAGACAGGGACTTCCTGCGATTTAAAGGGATAAAATCAGTAAATCCGCTGGAATAATTGACAGGGCTATCTCCAGTACACCAGGTTGAGGTCCACCAGATTCTCCACGTCCCTGTTGAAAGGCATGACCCGAACGCCGTAATTGAACTTGCCCGACTTATCCGCCGTTCGTCTGTTGACTTGGATTCGGTATTTCAGGATGAAGATTAAGCAGGAAATCCCACGCTGGAATGCAAAGAACCTCGTTGATTATGATGCGCTCTGGTCCACGGTAGAGCAGTACTATCTGCGCGTCCGGATAATCCGTCCTGAAGGTTTTGAGTCCGCGAAGATCTTCCGGCGATATTTTCGCGCTGTTCTTGACTTCAAGTGCAAGAAAGACCCCTTCCCCATACAGGATAAAATCAACCTCAACACCCGAACGTGTGCGCCAAAAATAAAGCCTTGCGTCTGGATGGGCGTACTCAGTCCATGCGCGGAGGTGCTGTGCGACCATGCCTTCCAATGCGGTACCGTCAATTTCAGCGGGCCGATCCAGCGGGCCCTTAGGCCGTATAGACCGGTAAACCCCTGCATCAAACAGATAGAATTTGTTGTGAGTCACGGTGGCCCTTTGGGCCCGCTTGGTGAATACCGGAATCCGGAACGCCAGAAGCAAATCTTCTAAAATTGAAATATACCCTTCAACGGTCTTACGCTCAGCCTGACATTCCCGCGCGACATTCGCCGTATTAAGAAGCGAGGCATGGGAGAAGGAAACCGCCTCGATAAATCTTGAAAATCCGCTTATATTCCTGGCCAGGCCTTCCTGCTGGACTTCCTCGCGAATGTAAAGGGACACATATGTTTTTAGCACCTCATCCGGGCTTTCAGCGGCCATGACGACCGGCAGAAGTCCGGTCTGTAATGCATTGTCCAGGGAAAATCGGGGTCCTAATTCCGAGGCCATGAAGGGATGGAGATGTTTCTCCACGGCACGTCCGGCCAGAAGATCGACCCCGGTCCTTTTCAGTTTTCGTGCGCTTGAACCGGTGAGAATAAAACGAACATCTTTTTGTTCTTCTATGAGGGAATGCACCTCGCTGAGCAACGCCGGAACTTTTTGTATTTCATCTATAACGATCGTCCGGCATGCCGGATTTGCTGCCACTAGTCCGCGAAGCCTGGACGGGTCAGTAACAAATGATTGAAATATGTCGGATTTTAATAAATCGATGGAGAGGATTTCAGGGAAAGAGTGCCGTATCCAGAAGGATTTACCCGTGCCCCTTGGTCCAAACAAGAAGCAGCTTTGGGACGGTATCTTCAAAAAACGGTATATTGTTTCCATATTTAGACTCAAAAAGGAATCAAGATACTCATAATATATAATTATGTTCTAACATATTCAAGAATAAAATGTTATATACCACCTTGTTTTCCGATTCCGTACCGGTATTAACCCTCACCGCATTCCATTATTAATGCAAACGGCGCAACACGGTAGGCTCCGCGAGGAATATAATGGTTTCGCGCACGAACAAGAGCATTGCGGCGCGGTGGTTTGTTAACGAAGCAATAGGCGACCTGCACCTGAAGACCGACACGGCAAGTGCGGTAAACAGCGGCGTCGTGCTTGCCGAAAATCCTCTTGACTGGAACTGCCTTCCGCGCGACAACCAGCCCGACATCGGCGCAGATGAATTCTCGAATAATCCGGTTGCGATTGACGTTGCCGCTGCGGCCAGAGGCGGGACATATCTGAGCAATGCGGAACCGAATCCGTTCCAACCCCGCAACAGTCATACGGTACGGCATATCAAAAACAGACGCACACAGGCCTTTCAGCATCACTGTTTCGGCGCTTGACTGCACAACCGTCACAGGACACTGTCAACGGGGACTCCAATCGGCGGTAATTATGCGGTCGTATGGGATGGTAAAGACAATGCGGGCAAGCAGGTTGCCGCTGGTAATTACCTGGTGCGTCTGAAGGCCGGCAGTACTGTCAAGACAACCCGCGTTTCATTGTTGAAATAGGCAGTATTCTTCAGCTATTGTCCCTTCATTGGCCCAACCGCTCCATGGTTCTGGCCGTGTCTCAGGGGGAATATTAATATACCTTTACACGGAATCCGCCGTCCACCCGGGACTCGCCTTTGATGGTATACAAAGCGTCTTCGTACACATCCATTTCCTGACACAGAAGATTGACGCCATTAACGAAAAGCTCGTAACGCTTCGCGAAAGACAGCGTCAGGCCCGCCTGAAGGTTTTTGTAATTCCTGAGTTCATCTCCTCCAGGGGATTTCCGTCCGAAACAGGCGCTGAGACCCGCATAGGGGGAAAGGGACAGGGCACGCCACTCAATATCCGCATACAATTTGCCAAAAGCGTTCCGACCGGGATAGAAAAGGACATCCTCTCCGTCCGTATCATCGCTTTTCTGCCAGGAACCACTGGCACCTGCCTCGAAAACAAGCGGTTTCATCCTGTAATGGACAAAGAATTCCGCGCTCCGGATCGTATAATCATTGATGTTCTTTCGTTCAATAACCGGCACGTTCCGGCCCTGATACACAGTATCCCGCTCTCCACTGACAAGCGCAATCATATCGGTCAGCCGGTACAGGTAGCCGTTGCCGATGAGCGTCAGATTCTTCAACAGTGAAAGTTCCAATCCTCCGTTCACGTTTGTGGAGTATTCCGGTTTAAGCGAGTGGCTGCCGTACCGCCAGATTCCTCCGCCTGCCGGATGATACCGGCTCTCCATGAGATCCTGGACAGTGGGCGCGCGAAAACCGTGGCCGGCGCCAGCACGTACCCCCAGCATCTTCACCGGACGGTACAGCACGGATAACTTCGGCGAAATGACAGGCCCGGTGTTATCGCTCCCATTGGCGCCGTTGTCCACGTAATCCATCCTGGCAGCGCCGAGAAGCGTAAGCTGGCTGAAAGGCGCATATTCATCCTGCAGAAAGGCGGCAAGCAGGGACTGGTGGTTGTTTTTCACGCCATCCCGCTGAAAGCCCCTCCACGCGTATTCACCGCCTCCGATCAGGACGTTTCTTGAAATACCCGAATAGGTCAGCCAGAGGCTGGGGCAGCCTACGGTATTCTTCTCATTGGAAATATCAGAGTTCCACTGGCTGTAATAGACCGCAGAAGCAAGTGAAAGGTCGTCCTTCAGCTTCAGGGATACATCCAGACCGGGCATGAAAAGCCAGGAATCATAGAGAGCGCCGCGCCATTGCAGATCGTTCTCCTCGACATAGTGCACGGAAGCGCCGATAGTGCCTCGTTCGCCGATCCGACAATCGATTCTGTCGGAAATCGTCAGCTGTTTGTAATTAAGCTGCCCGGACCTTGAATTGGCCGTATCAATGGGCAATCCGTCTGATTTTTCCCAGGAGGTATAGAGGCTGTGGAACAGGTTGGCGTTTACGGGGCCGGTCAGGGAGAGATCGCCCGCCGCGGTGTTTTCCGTTCCTATCCTGCCTGTAACAGAGAGGGAGGGAGAAGCGCCGCCCTTCTTTGTAATGATATTAATGACTCCGCCCAGGGCGTCGCTGCCATAGAGCGCGCTGCCAGCGTCCTTGACTACCTCGATTCGCTCGATATTTCCGGCAGGGACCAGATTGACGTCCGTACCGGTATGAAAATGTGAAGAGAGAAGACGTTTTCCGTCTAAAAGAACAAGGGTGTGAAAACTGGGGGTGCCGTTCATGGACACGGTCTGTTTCGAGGGCGTACCCACACCGGTACCGGCCTCCAAATCAAGCCCGGGAACATACTTGAATACATCCGCGGCGGTTTTTGCATTTGTGGCTGTCAGCGCTTCCTCATCCAGCACATACGCGATGCCCGGCGTGTTTCGCAAGGGCTCGGCCCTTCGGGTGGCGGTCACAATGATTGTATACGCATCCGACGAAGTATCCTGGACGTTGAATTCCGCAAAACCTGAGATGAAACCGGCACACAGCACGGTGGACAGGAAAATTAATGTATTCATTGGCGCGCTCCTTTACTAACGGGGAAATCCCCGATGGCGTCATTAGGTGTTAGGACTTGAGCTTTGGACCCATTGAATGGCGTATCGGCTTAATTCCGAAGCGTTTTCAATTCCCAATTTAAATTTGATATTCGCCTGATACGTTTCAACGGTCTTTGTATCGATTGGGTCGCGTTCGCGGTATTTTTTTTCCTTATACATGGCGCAGAAGGTGCAGGTGTTGTTGGGACACTCGTACGCTGCCTGAAAAATAAGGCTGTTCGCCTCTGCCGGAGGCCGGTAGAGCGGCTCGTTATAACGCATGACCATCAGATTTTACCATAACAAAAGATATACTGATAATATTATTTTATCCCAATGAAACTCAAGGCGAATTTTACGCTGTACCGCCGCATGCTCGGATATATGGCGCCGCATCTGCACCTTGCGGTCCTGGGCATTCTGTTTATCCTGCTGTTTACCGTGTTAAGTTCAGCCGGTATTTTCACCCTCAAACCCCTCTTTGACGGCATTCTCACGAAAAGCAAGGCCGATCTCCACACCGGTTCTGTTTCAAGCATCCTCATGCTCACGGTGTTCATGATCGTGGCCGGCGTGAGCGTCAAGTGTTTCAGCGAATACAGCAAGAACATGTTTTTTCTTCGGTTAAATCTACGCATTATGAAACGCGTGCGCGTCGTGGATGTGGATAATGGCTCAATCGCCGAGACCGGAACGCACGATGATCTTATGAAAAATGACGGTATTTACAAACGCCTGTACAACCTTCAATTCCGTGATCGGGAATGAAATGACCGGGAAAACTTTGTAATTTTTCATCTACAACCACAATCACAAGGAGAATGCATGTTCTACACAGAAGCGTACGCGGCAGCGCCCAACCCTGGCAATGGTCCCCAACAGGCGCCGGGTTTTGGCAATATCCTGCCCATGATGATCGCGATGTTCGCCATCATCTATTTTTTCATGATCCGGCCACAGTCCAAAAAACAGAAAGAGACCCGGAGAATGCTCGATGAGCTGAAAAAAGGCGACAAAGTGGTTACTGCCGGGGGCATCCTGGGTCTGGTCACTGACGTTAAGGGCAATGTGATCACTCTCAAGGTGGCGCCGAACGTTGAAATAGATTTCAGAAAAAGCGCCATTGCCACGGTTGTGACCGCTGAACTGGAAAAGGACCTCAAAGGAGAGACGGAGAAGAAATAAACATGGCAGCGCTCAATCTCTGTTATTATGGGAACCCCCTGCTCAAGAAGAAGTCGCGTGATGTCACTGATGTCACGCCGCTCAAGCAGTTCATCGACGACATGTTCGAGACCCTGTACACAGAGGGAGGCGTGGGGCTTGCCGCTGTCCAGGTGGGCAACCCGCTCAACCTGTTTATTGTTAACGTGTCGTGGAAAGACGGCACGGAGGAAGAGGAGCGGAGTCCTGGCGTCGAAGAGGTCTTCATTAATCCGAAAATCTTGTCCCTCCATGGCGATGATGTGGAGGTCGACGAGGGGTGTCTCAGTATTCCCGATGTCAGGGAACTGCTGACGAGAAAGTCCCATGTTGACATAGAATACACCGACCGTCACGGAAAAAGGAAGACTGAAAAAAGCGTTTCCGGCCTCAAGGCGCGCGCCATTCAGCATGAAATGGACCATCTGAACGGTATCCTGTTCGTCGATAAACTGCCGCCCACCAAACGGCTGTTTCTGAAAAGAGAGCTGAAAAAGATCGCCAAGGAATTTTCTTGAAGCGGCTGCTCTTCCCGGCCATTGTCTGGTGCGTGTTTTTTTCCCTTGGCTGTATGAGGCCCATGCTTGAAAAACCCGTCAAGCGCATGGCCGAATTACCCCCGGTTCCCCCGCCAGTGCCAATGCAGGGCGACAGCGCAGCCAGCGCCCTTGCTGATACCACCGCGGTGATTGTCCCCGATACAGCCGCCCCTGAAACGGGAATTGCCGTTTTCCAGGTTGAACGCAATTCAGTGCGCGTGCTTCTTGGACACGCGCAGCCGCATTTCAGGATCAAAGTCAGTGGCGCGTACGCGGTTTTTTGTGAGAACAGGAATGCGGGCCGGGTTGAAGGCGATGTCAATGTTTCACGGTATGGCGCCCGGCTCTCACTGGGTCCCAGCCTCATGGAACTGGTCCCTCCTGTCGAGATTGTTTCCCTTGCCAATGAAGGACGGTTTTCCTACGATGGCAAGACGTGCAGGGGAAATTGCATCATCAGGCCCGACGCAGAGGGCAATGGGTTTCTTGTTATCAACGAGCTGCCCATGGAAGACTATCTTAAAGGGGTGGTGCCCTACGAAATCGGCAAACGGGACTCGTCGTGTTTTGAGGCGCTCAAGGTACAGGCAATCGCGGCCAGGACCTATTCCTATTCCCGCCTAAATCGTCACGCTGACGAGGGATTTGACGTGTATTGCGACCAGAGCGACCAAGTGTATAACGGCGTGGAAGGCGAATACGGCCTGGCAAGCGCGGCAATTGAACAGACCCGCGACATTGTTATGGTCCATGCTGATACGCTTATCCATGCCTATTATTTTTCCACCAGCTCCGGGGCCACGGAAAACATCGAGGAAGTTTGGCCAGACAAGGGCATGAGGCCGTATCTCAGGTCTGTGTACGACTCGATTTATAATACCCAAAGTCCGGTTTTTACCTGGACCGAAGAATGGAGCGGATACGCGCTTTCCCGGATACTCAATGCAAATATGCGTTCGATTGTCGCTGATTATCAGAAGGCCGATCTTCAAGACGTGTATGTTGAAGAATATACCAGCGCAGGCAGAGTGAAAAGCCTGGTCATTGTCGCGGGCGGACACACCTACCGGGTCTACGGCGACAAGACGCGCTGGGCCCTGCGGCGGCCTGAGAAAGGCAACCCGATTCTCAGGAGCGCCTGGTTCAGGCTTTCGGTCGAAAAGCAGGGAGGACGCGTTGTCCATGTACGGGCAAATGGCAGAGGGTATGGCCACGGCGTTGGCATGTCGCAGATAGGCGCGCTTGGCATGGCCCAGGTCGGCAAAAGCTTTGAGGAGATCGCCCGGTTTTACTATACCGGCATTATCCTGGTGCGGGTACGAATTTAAAATTTGGTTTTAAGCAACGCAACAGGGTGAAACAGCTGGGAAAGAACATTGAGCGTAAACGAATAAATGCCGGGTTCTTTTGACTCCCTCGATCCAGCCACATTTAATATCCGTACTTTGTTTTTCCTGATGAAAGTGACCAGTTTTTTCTCCGGCTGATCGTCCATTGCCGAGAGATGAAGGCATGGCCGTTCGTGGGCCACGGCAAAGGCGATCGTGTCTTTTGAGCCTCCGGTTGGTTTTTTCGCCAGGGTGAATATGACCGTGGCCTGGGCCAGAACGACGTTTTTTTCCGTGCGCAGCGAATAGTCGGCAAGCGCGGTTTCTTGGAGCCTGTAACGATTGCTGAGCGTCCCATCCTCGGCAAGCCTGCCTTTTGGACAATAGCCGGCATGCGGAAGGCCTGCTGCCAGGGCAAAGTCCAAAGCCGCGCGATCCGCGCCGGTCTGGCCTCCTGAGACAATGGTAAAAGATTGGTTATTAGTTCCTAAGACAGCCGCTGGTTTCAAAATATGTCACACGGGATCAATCGGCAGATTGTTTTTCTCACTCTTCGGGCAACTGAAACTGCTTGGCGCGTTTGCTTCAAGGTTATTGGCAAATAATCACCGGGGTATCTGCTGGTGACAGCATAATCGGTCATCTGTTCCTGTTCTTTGGGCGACATCCAGCCTTTATATTCTTTTGGCAACAACGCTGAGAGTACTGATAAATCGTGTGTTCTTGGAAAGTGGATTCCCAAATATACCAGCGCAGCTTTCAGGGATTTTTCTATGCATTGCTGGGCATGAAAACAGATCGTATCGGTGGGAGCTTTTTTCCCAAGCTTTAATGTCTGGAGCGCTGTTGTCAAATCATTATCGGCTTTGGTCATCCATCCGGCTATTACGGCGGCGCGTTCATCGAGTCTTTGCATATAAGACCTTGCCCTCACGTTCTGCAACCCTTGCTAGAGTGCCGGGGATTGACCTGCCTCTTAAGTATTCCTTTTGACCCATGACGATCACATCCTTTGCCACCTTAATGTCGTGCAACGCCATTCGGATTTCGACCTGTTTACGCCGCTTATCGACAGTATCGGGCATGATAACAAGGAGGTCGATGTCACTGTCTGGAAAAACGTGCCCTGTGGCGCACGAGCCGAAAAGAATTACCTTGTCCGGCCGGAAGGCGCGTTGTATGCGACTGGTCATAGTCTGGATTAATCTCCGGCGCCATGATGGACGAATAATGGAAGGAAGTACGGACATGGGGAAAATATCATTCTTTTCTAGGATTAAAATCAAAGGAAGTTTTGGGAAGACTAGGGCAAAATGACATGTTGACAAAGACTGGAAAATATTGTTATATATTAAACGATACATTTTGCTCTTTGACACCCCTGAGAAGCCCAAACAATGAATAAAGGTTCCTCGTTCAACAATGAATTCTGATGTATGGCCCGATATTTCTCGTTCAGAACCCGTTTGGGAATGCTCTCATTCAAATGGTTATACGTTTTGAGAGCTTCCCAAATAAGTTGACCAGTAACCGGCTCTGCATGCACCCGGTTAATACGAGGTCACATTTTATTAAAAGAATTGAAGCTGTTCCGGGAATTTTTCCGGTCTTTTTTCTGATTGCTGTAGTATCACGATCATCCTTGTCCATTGTTTATCTGTCAGAATTATCATTCGGACTTCGCCCTCAGGTGGTGTTAAGACTTTTACCCTTTTCACATGAGTATTTACCTTTTCAGGTGAGCCGCAAGGCCGTGCATACACGCTATTTTGAATAAAGACAAAGTCATCATTTATTAGGTCAGGGGAAGGGAAATAGAAGGCCCCCTGTGCTTTGTGTGCTACAGGGGGCCTATTTTGGAGCGAGAGACGGGACTTGAACCCGCGACAGCTACCTTGGCAAGGTAGAACTCTACCACTGAGTTACTCTCGCAAATCTTTTACGCAAGCCTATTAAAATAATAAATTGAACACACCGCCGCCATAATAAGTTTTGAAATTCTCTCCGCCGCTTTCGGCCGTATCGGTCCCGTATTCGTAGCCGCCTTTCACCGAGATGGACATCATGATGGTAAGACCCACCTTGATTTCGCTTTCTACGCCGTATACTTTCAGCACTTCATTTACCTTGTTGAATGCGCCAGTCCAGACGCCATCAGCGTTGTTTTTCTCTTCCTTGTAGTCAGTGTTCTGGTTTGAAAAGTAACCCTTGAGGTTCAGCGTGAGTTTTTGGGGAATCACCTTGACTTCGAAGCGGTCTTCAAGGCGAAAGAGCTGCTTGGCCTCGTCCTTGTATTTTTTTGTCCTTATCTGATAGCTGGTCTTTAGCTTGTTGCCAATACGGCTTTTAAAAAGCTTGAGCGCGAAGTCGAATTTTGTCTTGATCTGGTGGCCGTCATTTTTTTCCCATTGGAGCGTGTCAGCGTAGGAGAGCGCAGGGTCAAAGCGGTTCATGTCGTTAATGAGGATGACGCCGCCGTCGAGTTTGAGACGCATGGATGTGAGCACTTCGCTTGAATAGGAGGGTATGTAGACCAAAGCGCCGCCAAAGGTCATGCGGCCTTCGGCATCGGTGTATTCAGTGGCATTTACGGTCTCTTCTGAACCATCCACCGATATCTTCATGTCTTTGCTCTTGGCGTCCCGTTTGAGCGCAGGCACCCATTCGTAATAGTAGGAGAAGTTTGGTTCAAACGAAAAGGGGCCAATGGGCATCTTTATATCAAGGCCTCCCTTCAGCTTGTTCTCGACTGGCTGGGAAAGAAAGCTGAGCGAAGGATCGTTTACCACTGAGTCTCCAGCCACGGAATCAGCGACCATGATTGGGTCTTCGCCGAGAAAATCCGGTTTGATGCTGGTCTCTTCTTTTGCCGCAGCTTCCCAGTCAAAGGCCGTATTCAGATCAATGCTTTTCGTGAGCCCGCTAAGTATATTGACATCAAAAGATTTTGATCCATTGAACCGGGCTTTGTTCAGGTTGCCCACCTGGGGCTTTATCGACGGGTTGCCGCCCGTATAGAAGTCGTGCTGCGCGCGGATGTATTCGACCGTGGCGTCGAACCCGCTCAGGTTGAAGTTGACGCCAATCAGCCCCGCGGTCATCTGCGTCAGGTTAAAGTTGTGGTGGATAAGCGTGTCTTTTGAATAGGCGAACGACGACCCATCGCCCGAATCAACGTCAGTGCTCAGGGTGTCGGCGTAGCCAATATCCACTTCCGCGAATGCGGAAAGATTGTCGCGGATCTGCATTGTGGCGTTGATGCCGCTATTGTACGATTGGAGTTTAGGGTCGGCGCCGTACAGTTCCGTTGAGTCGAGACTGACACCGGGATAGAGAATGGGATTGTTTACATGGCGTGTTGTCAGGAAATGGGCGCCCACGGAGAGATCGCGGGAAACATTGCTTTTGACAGAGGCCAGGCCCAGCCATTCCTGGCGGATGGGTGTGGTATTGCTGTCGAGCATGTCGGGCTTGAGGCCTTTGGGATAGGGAATGGTGGATTGGCCGCCGGAAATGGACATGTCGAGCGAACGCCCCTGTTCGAGGGTTGATGTTTTTTCGTACTTGAGACCCCGGATTTGGCGCGAGGACACGGAGATTTCAGACTGATCTTCGGAAAAATCGCCCAAGACAATTTCGTGGCCCGGCAGCGTGGTAGTGAGATTGATGACCTCGAATTTTTGGATATTGCGGTACGCCTCAAGGTTGCGCAGATGGTCGTCACCCGTGGTAGAACCCATTTTGTTGTAGTTGCCGTAACCGTTGATAGTGAGGTCGCTCTCACGGTCGCCCACCTTGCTTTGCAGGTAGAGTGAAAGCTCGGGCCTGAATCCGGGAATATACGTGGTTTGGTGGGGAAGGGCCGAATCCGCGATGTTGGCGTGGACCGATTCGTTCAGGTCGTTGACTGCTCGGTAGGTGAGACCAAGCGAGACCTGGCCCAACAGACCCATGCGGGCGGTGAATGATTCGCCGCGCGAAGGCGCGGAGAGAAAATCGCCCTTGAAGCCCACGGTGTCCCTGAATTCTTTTTCCCGCACCTTCACTGCGGTGATTTTCTGCGGTTCGGGCATCAGCTTGGCCACCTCTTCGGGAGTGACAACGCGCAGGTCTTCGACGTTTCGCTTGATCATGAAGAGTCTGTTGCTTTTGATTTCCTGATCAGTGAGTACGCCGACCCGGTTTTTAAGCACCCAGATATCTTCGAGTTTTACCTGGGCCCGTTTGTCCGTAATAATGCCGAAGTCGTTGTCCTCAATGCGAGTACGAGACATGTTCAAGGTTGAAAAAGGATGGCAAACCACGCCGTGGGTAATATTGTGTATCAATCCGCTGTCGACACTGACCTTTGAGCCGCGGTCAACGTTGAGACCCACGATATGGCCTTTGCCTAACTGCGTATACCGGACCTGCACGTCGGACTGCAGGGCGTAAATGCAGCTGATTGAATTGTTTTGGAACGAGCAATTGGCAATGGTAGCATTGCCGTTGTCGACATGGATGCCGAAATTGCTGTTTGAGATGGTGCACCAAGTGAAATAGGAACGCTGGTTTCCCCGGATGTAGATGCGATCCCAATCCCACGCCTTTGCGTCTTTTTTCGCTGATTTGAACACAATGGGCGCTCCCTCAACGCCTTCGGCCATGATCTGGCCGTAGACCACGATGGTTGAGTAGTCGCCCCCCACGAGCACTGTGACACCCTTCTCAATGGTGAGGGTCTTGTTCGCGGGGACCACCACGTTGCCCACCAGGAGATAGGGACTCTTGTCCGTTGATAGTGTGCCGTCTATCTCGTCCTGCATGATGACCGTGGCCTTTGCGGCCTCTTCGCTTTCAGCTAGCTCCTTGGCGTCGATGGCCTCGGCTTCGAGAGAGAGCGGTTCGAGCTGCAGGACAAAATCCTTGACCCATTTGTCCGAAACAAGCATCACATCGCCGGGAAGTTTTTCGCTAATTTCTATCACGGTTTCACCGAGTTTGGTGTCCACCACGGATATGGTGGCGATGAATTCAGCGCGCTGTTTGCGCAATTGGCCAATGGCAAGAAGGTCGATGCCCAGTTCTTTTGCCGCTGAACGGTAGCATTCATCGTTGCCGCAGCCGCCCATTTTTTCAATGAGGGCCGCCAGCGCCACTTTGGATTTTATCGAGAACATTTTGGTGTCAGAGAGCGCGGCAAGCACTTTTTGTTCGAAAAAGTCGACCATTTCCGTATTGGCGCCGGGCGCCCGCTTTATTTCAAGCAGCGTCAGGGAACGTTCAGCGGACACCGGAGAAGCCAGTATACTTGTTATAAGCGCGCCAATGGCGACGATAGAGGAAAAATATTTCATAGGCTATGTCCCTTTTTTGGCTGGGGTTGTGTGTCTGCCGATAATATAATTATAGAATTGGGCTATGGGCAAAAAAGAAAAAGACGGCGCTTTCGCAAGCGCCGTCTAACTGGTTCTATGGTTTCCGGTTTACCGTCCAGTAATGGTTATTGACCCGTCCTGGAGTTTTTCCCTGTCAGTGATGTCGATGACCCTGATATGGAAATTGATTTTCTTGGTATCGCCCTTTTTCCTGAAGAGGCCCTGGCTGTAGGGAATCAGGAGATCGTCGAATTCAAGGTCGCTGGGGATGCGTGTATTTTCGTAGATGGACTTGGAACCCCCGTCGTACCAGAATTCAACGCGTTTGACTAGACGGTAGTCTTCGACCCCTTCGATGCGAAAGGCGATGGATATTTCTTCAGCGCCCGCATCGCTACCGGGCGGCGGCGGCGGAAGAATACGCTGGATTCTGGTGGAATTCCAGGTTGCGGGACTCAGCGGCCTCAGATAGGGCTGCTTGCTGATGAATCCCGCCTTGGTCAGGGTCTTGGTAACCGTATTGCCGCCTTTGTCCTTTGCCTTGATGGTATATTGGATGTTTACACCATCGACATAATTCACCAATTGGGTCGCTCCATTGGTGGTTACGTCGAACTCATCTATCTGGCCTTCGCCCGATGCCTGGACCGTTACCTGAACCTCTTCGTCGGCCTTTGGACAGAGGAAGGAGCGGTCAAAGACCTTGATCGAAAGTTTGTCAGCCATCTCCTGAACCTGAAGCTCGGGTTTTTCCGTGTTTACCAGCGGACAGGTCCATGTCACGGAGATTTCCTTGTTTTCGGGGTTTGCCGCTTCATCAGCGGCGGTGAAGACGACTTCAGTTTCCTGGAAGCAGGCCTTGTCTGTGTTGATGATCTCGTAATTATAGCTCCTGATGGTGCCGCCCGCACCGGAAAGCGGGACAATTTTATCATTGGCCCGTAGTTCAACCGCGTTGGTTTTTACTTCGATCACTATTTTGGGAGCCACGCATTTGGGCTGGGCAACCAGAAGCACCAGGTCGTATTTCTGTTTTTCATAACGAAAGGACACGGAACTCTTTTTTTCACCAGTGCGCTGGGAGGCGCCCGCGTTCACATTGACGGGCACGCGGATAGGCGCTGACGTAACGCCGTTGCAGCTGCTTTCGACGATAATGTCGAATTTTTTACGTACATCGGCGCCTGATTCGAGAATGGCCGACACCTCGACATCATAGTCGCCTGTTTCATCGGACATGGGATATTCGCATTCAAAGGTCCCATCGGAAAAGACGCGCGCCTCCTTGACCCCGTCAATGAGCACCTTGGCAAGCGCTGGCGTGACTTTACCGCGAATAATGACCGGCAGCTTGATGAGCTTGGCGCTGTTGCGCGGCTCCGTGACCGTGAGGGTAAGGGGCTGGTCCTGGCCAGCGCCAAAACCGCTATTGACTGTTGCCGAAAACGAGGTGCCGGTCACTGTTGCCGGAGTACCGTTGATTTTTATGGTGGCTGCGGGATTGGTCGTGTTGCCTTTGACCGTAAAGACCGGGTCGACATCCGCGTTGCTGGAAGGTTCGGTGATCTCAATATCGCACGCGTTATCGCCGAGAGAGACCCTGACCTTTACCATGGCTTTCTGGGTTTGTCCCTTGGCGGTTGCCGTGATGGCAAGGGTATGCTCGCCAAAAGTGCGCGGCAGTTCGTAGAGACCGGCGAAGTTGCCCGAAGCGTCAGCTGTTACCTTGGCGCCCGAGCCGAAGGTGACAATTGCGCCAGGCAGAGTAATGCCCCGGACCGGGATCTTGTTTATTTTAACGAACTCTTCGCCTTCGGCAGGGGCATTGATTATGAGCGCAAGCTCCTTGGGCGTTTCAATGATGGAGACGTTTACCGAAAGGCTTTTTGAGAGGGCGCCCATTTTCGCGGTAAAAGTGACCTGGTAGTTACCCGGCGCCGCTGAAGGGAGTTTGTATGAGGCGGAGAAGCTGCCGGTGCCCGAGACAGTGATCACCTGGCCATCGCCGAGTGCGACTGTGGCGTCCGGCGTCGCTGTGCCAGCGACATCAATGGTGTTACTGGTGGTGGTGGCGCCTTCGACGGGCGACTCAATGGCCAGGTCGATGGTTTTGGGCGCCGCGCCGCCTAGAACCACCTTCTTGGTTTTTGTGGCTGTGAGACCATCTTTGATCGCGGTGAACGTGATTTGCTGTTCGCCCGCGGCGTTTTCCGGGAAGGTATACGAGGAGGCGAAGCTGCCGTCGGCGCCGGGTATAATGTCGGCGCCGCCGCTGACTTTGATCACTGCGCCGGGAACGGTTTTACCCGCAAGGGCCACGACGTTGGAGGACAATACTGCGTCATCTTCAGGTGAGGTGATGTCGAGGAAAATGTCCCGCGACCCTTGTTGCCCTGGAGCGCCGGATATCGCCTGGACATTGACGCCTGCCGTTCCTTGGTTTACGGTTGCCTGCTGATTGGTGAAAACGAAGACTGGTTTGCCTCCTGATTTGCTCGAAACTTCAACTGATCCTTCACGCACCTGGATGACCGTGCGGCCCTGCTGCACATTGACCCCGAGTTCCGTGCCGCGGATGGCCGCAGTGGCTGTGGGCGTTTCAAACACAAAACTCGACCGTGTGTTAGTGAGCTTTTTGACGTTCGCCAGGATGCTTCCGGTTTTGACCGAGAGCTTTGTGTTGTCGGCCTTGGTACGGCTGTCGCTGGAAAGTTCAGAGAGCTCGAATACGGTGTTTTCGGAGATGGTGATGACACTGCCCTCGGAGGTCTCAACATCGGCGCGGGATTCGACAAAGGTGCGGATCGCATCCCTACTTTTCAGCCGCAGGCCTATTTTAACTTCGCGCCATTCTTTTTCCTTATCACTTTTTACCATGACCTTTCCGACGTAGAATTTAAGCGTTGCACCGCGTTCTTTTAATTGTTGTGAAAAGGCGGCGCTGATAAAGATCGCGATAAAGAAGAGAAGAGAGAGGAACGAAACCCTATTCAATATTTTCATTGCAAGCCCCCTGGTTTTCAGGTACTATTGATTAAAATATACTTAAACAACTCGAAATACAACATTTAAAATAAATATTATTTGATAGCATGGTGAAATATTTTTTCGGTAATCAGACATACATTATTAATATAAATTAAATAGCTATTTTCTTCTGTGATTTCAATCACATTTGGTTATAATACATTCAAAATCAGAGGCTTATAATAAATAAATCCCTGCTATTATTTGCTTGATTTGTTGTAATGCTATAAATTATAATATAGTTATAGTTCTTTTTGAAATTTTTTGGAAGGAAAATCACATGGTTCCTGAAATGGTTGAAGAAAAAGTTGACGTTGTTGAAAAGATCAATAGAAATGAAACGGTTGAGGCAATCAGCGTCAATTATGAAGAGAACGGTATTCTTCTGGTCAAAGAAATAAAGAAGGAAATCCTTTCCCGGGGTGCTTGGGCAACGGTAATGTTCCTATACCAGGAATACGATCGGGCGAATAGTTCATATAAACCACCTAAAATTTCTTTGCGCCGCTATCAGAAAAAAAATGGCAACTATATCCAGCGGAGCAAATTCAGTATTTCCGGCGAAAAACAAGCGGGTCTTATTTCTCAAAAAATTAGTGATTGGTATCGCGAATTCGGCGGTGTTGTTGCCGGCGGATCTTCGGACGACGCCGAGGCCTGAAGAACGCATTGTGCCATTGGTATCGGTTTTTTCGCGCTGTTCGAGCCACCCTTTTCCCCTCAAAGTCCTCCAATCACGCGCCCAGAGGCTTTTAGCGCATGAACTGCCCGCTGCCGCGCCGGTCTTCATTGTGTTGTGTGGAAACCGGTTTATCAGGACGCTGAATAACAAATACAGAAAAAAGGACAGGCCCACAGACGTCCTTTCGTTCAATTTCAACGATCCTGATCTTCTGGGAGAGATTTATATTTCCCTTGAAAAGGCCCGTTCGCAGGCCCGCGAATATGGTATTTCCCTGAAGCAGGAGGTTTGGCGCCTTGCGACCCATGGTCTTTTCCACCTGCTCGGATATACGCATCATAAAAAAAGAGACAGGGTTATCATGCAGCGGAAAGAAGCCTGTTATCACTGAAGAGACTAGCACCCCCTTCTTTGTAGCAAAAACAATACCATAATTATTATCTTAAAAGTAGGAAAAATATGGGCGAGACTAATATAAAACACGACCATGAAATCGTCGAGGAGTTGATCGACGAAGATATTATTGGCCTTGAGAGCGGTGACATTATTGACCGGATTGAGGCGGTTGAAAAATACAACAAGGTCAAAAACCGGCATGGTAAAACATTTTACCAGAAGCTTATTTTCGCCCTTACGAATATCCGGATAGACGAGAAAACCGCCAGTGATGACTGGAAAAGCATCCTCCTCCACATGCGTGCCATGAACCAGAAACTTGGTAGAAATGTAGGCATCAGGGTTGCCACGTTGGATTTTTACACCAACTTCAAAAAGCAGATTGTGAGTCCTAAGATAATCGATATGAACGAATACACTACCACGGTGCGGCAGTCGATTACCGACCCCCTTACCCGGTGCTACAATCGCCGGTATTTCGATTATCTCATTAAGCACCACTTCGTGGTTGCGCAGGAGACCGGGAAACCCATTGTCTTTTGCATGGCGGATATCGATGATTTCAAGCTTTTCAATGACCGGCATGGCCATATTGCGGGCGACCTTGCGCTTATTGAAATTTCCCGCATTCTAAACGCGGTGACTCGGAAGACCGATATTGTTGCGCGCTATGGCGGCGAGGAATTCGGCATTATAATGCCGGGCGTCAGGAAAAAGGACGCTGAAAAGGTCTGTTCGCGGTTGCGTAAAGCTGTTGCCGCTTACCGGTTTCCGGGCGGGACCGGTCTTACGGGCAAAAAGATGACTATTTCAGTGGGCATTGCCGGTTCCGAGGATGGACCAGCGACACACATGGACCTGATCCAAAAGGCCGATACCGCGCTCTACCAATGCAAGAATGGCGGGAAAAACTGCGTCAGGCTTTTTCAACCTGTTTTGGTGTCCCAATGATCAACGGCGCAACACGGCTATTGGGGGTCATTGGCAGTCCCATTGAACATACACGGTCGCCGCACATGCACAACGAGGCGCTTTCCAGGCTTCGCATCAACGCGGTCTATGTGCCGCTCAAGGTTGAATCGCATATGCTCAAGGCCGCGGTCAACGGGTTGCGCGCATTTAATTTCCTGGGCGCAAACGTGACCATTCCCTACAAAGAGGCGGTGGCGCCGTATCTCGACAGTATATCAAACGAATCGGCGCTTATTGGCGCGGTTAATACTATTGTCAACCGTCGTGGCCGGCTTTGGGGCACCACTACCGATCCTGACGGCATTCTGGGAGCGCTCAAACGCGGCACAATGGGCTATGAGGGAAAACGGGTCACCATCATGGGAACAGGCGGGGCGGCGCGTACGGCGCTTTTCACCTTTCTACTTAACGGCGTGCGTGATATCGTGGTCGCGGGCCGGCGGCCTGAACGGGCCCGGAGTATGGCGGCAAAGGCGCGGCGGGCATGCGGCGTCCTGGTGCCGGTCCTCTCCCTTGACAGCGGCGAGTTCAGGGACCGTATACGCGAAACAGAGCTTCTGGTCAATGCCACCTCCGCGGGTATGTATCCGCGTATGCGTGAAACGCCGGTAGCGGCCGCATTGCTGCACGGGCGCATGGCGGTCTTCGACATGATTTATAATCCGCTGGTCAGCAGGTTTCTCCGCGAGGCCGCGCGCGCCGGGGCCAGGACCATGAACGGCCTGCCAATGCTTGTGTATCAGGGCATGGCCTCTTTTACGCTCTGGACTGGAAAAAGAACGGCGTTCGAAGTATTTTATAGAAAGGCGCTTGCTGCATGAACCAGATCCGCACCGACAGGATTGTCAGGGTATACAGCGGCCGCAAGGTTGTCAACGAGGTTTCCATCACCGTGAACAAGGGTGAAGTCGTGGGCCTTCTGGGACCCAATGGCGCGGGAAAGACAACGAGTTTCTATATGATCGTTGGTCTGATCAAACCCACAAAAGGGAGGATTTTCGGCGATGACCGCGACATCACCAGCCTGCCCATGTACCGCCGCGCGCGCGTGGGCATCGGCTACCTGCCCCAAGAGGCGTCGGTGTTCCGGAAACTGTCTGTCGAGGACAATATCATGGCCATTCTCGAATCACTGAAAATACCGGACCATGATCGGCGCGAACGGCTCGAACAATTACTTGAAGACTTTAATATCACCGCGGTCCGGAAAAGCCTGGCCTACACGCTCTCGGGCGGAGAACGAAGGCGTACGGAAATCGCCCGCTCGCTTGCCACCACCCCGGATTTCATGTTGCTCGACGAACCCTTTGCGGGTATTGACCCCATTGCGGTCGAGGACATCCAGTCGATAATCTCGGGGCTCAGGCAAAAAGGCCTGGGCGTGCTTATTACCGACCATAATGTACGCGATACCCTTGCCATCACCGACCGCGCCTATATTATATGCGAGGGCCAAATTCTCAAGGAAGGCACAGCGGAATTTCTCGCCAACGACCCTGAGGCGCGGAAAATTTATCTGGGCACCAACTTCAAGCTGGATTGATACGGAGGCGATTTTGAACATTTCCCTAGAGACCTCGTTAAAACTGAGCCAGACGCTGTCGCCGCAGATGATCCAGTCGCTCAAATTGCTCCAGTATTCCAACCTCCAGCTCGAACAGGTGATCCGTCAGGAGATGCAGCAGAATCCCATTCTGGAAGAGGTCCCTTCCGACGAGCCTGTACAAGAAGATCCTGTCCAAGAAGAGGAGTCGCGCGAAGAACCCGCGCTCGCTGAAGAGGCCGCCCCTGAGGCGCCTGTAGCCGACACCCCTTCTTCAAACGACGACGAACCAGCTGAAACGGCCCAAAGCGAGGATGAAACTGATTGGGAAGAGTATTTCGATGACGGGTTCGACCTTGGATATCGTACTACCGAGGAGGAACGGGTCGATGAGATCTACGAGAAAATTCCAGTGAACACAGCCTCGCTTGAGGAGCACCTGCTCAAACAGCTTCAGGAAAAGAGCCTTGCACCCGGCCAGCAGGCCATTGGCGAATTTATCATCGGCAACATCAACGACAAAGGGTACCTGGTGGTCACACCCGAGGATATCGCTAGCCGTTTTTCAACTGACGTCAAACATGCGGAAGAGGTCCGGCACATCATCCAGAACTTCGATCCCCAGGGAGTCGCGTCCCTTAATCTGCAGGAATGCCTGCTTACCCAGATACGGGCAAAAGGCATGGGATCATCGCTTATGGCGGCGATTGTTTCAGACCATTTCGAATTGTTGAAAAAGTACCACCTTCCCGAAATAGCCCGGAAGCTCTCGGTCCCGGTCACCGAGGTGCAGAACGCGGTACACGATCTCTCAAAGTTCGAACCAAGCCCTGGAACGCTTATTGGGTCTGGGCGGCCGCAAGTAATCATTCCTGACCTTATTGTAAATAAACTTGAAAACGGGGAGTTTTCGATAACGCTCAACGACGGTTCCGTGCCCATAATGCGTGTGAGCCAGCCCTATCTTAATCTGCTTAAACGGGAACGGAAAAAGTCCCCCGATGTGCGCAAATATCTTTCAGAAAAGCTCAATGCCGCGAATTGGCTCCTCCGCTCCATTGAGCAGCGCAAGATCACCATGATCAAGGTAATGACCGCCATTGTCGACAAGCAGCGGACCTGGTTCGAAAAAGGTCCGCCCAATCTCAAACCGCTCATTCTCCAGGAAATCGCGGACCAGATCAGTATGCACATCTCCACGGTCTGCAGGGTCACCAATGGCAAATATGTGCAAACGCCCTATGGCATCTTTGAATTGAAGTATTTTTTCAGCGGCGGGGTCGATCAGGACGATGGTACCGAGATGTCCACATCGGGTGCCAAGGACCTCATCAAGGAGTTCATTGACAACGAAAACAAGAAGCGGCCCTTAAGCGACCAAAAACTGGTTGAGATGCTGCAACAGCGGGGTATCCAGGTGGCGCGCCGGACAATATCAAAATACCGGGAACAGATGAATGTTTTGCCCGCGAGGTTGAGGAAGGAGTTCTAAAAAAGGCGCGAGGCGCGAGGACCAAAGGCGCGAGGAAGATATCCTCGGTCCCTCGGTCCTGGATCCTCGATCCTGCATGTATGCATACAGTACTTCGAAAACCAGCATGGCTTAAAAAACCTATACGTGAAAGCGACGGGCGTCGCAGCGTCGAACATATACTCCAGCGGCAGGGCTTACATACCGTCTGCCGCGAAGCGTGCTGTCCCAATCTTTCGGAATGTTTTGCCAGGGGCACGGCCACTTTCCTGCTCATGGGAGCGCGCTGCACACGGGCGTGCCGCTTCTGCGCCGTGGATCATGGCGTTCCATCGCCGCTCGATTCCGGCGAACCGGTACGAATTGCCGCCGCAGCTCGTGACATGGGATTACGGCATGCGGTACTTACCTCGGTCACGCGCGACGATCTTCAGGACGGGGGAGCCGCCCATTTTTGCGCCGCCATTTCCGCTCTCCGGAGAACATCGCCCGGTATTGTCGTGGAAGCGCTCACCCCCGATTTTCAGGGGAGCGAGGCTGCGCTTGCTGCGCTTGCGGAACACGCCCCGGATATTTTCAACCATAATGTTGAAACCGTACCGCGGCTCTACCATATCAGGCCCGGCGCCTTGTTCGAACGCTCGCTCTCGGTGCTTGCCTGTGCCAGAGCGCTTATGCCCGGGGCGCGGATAAAATCAGGCCTCATGGTCGGTCTGGGTGAGACCCGGGACGAAGTTTTTGAGACAATTGCCCGGCTCAGACAGAGC
Organism: Candidatus Raymondbacteria bacterium RIFOXYA2_FULL_49_16; assembly: GCA_001789205.1. Classification (GTDB taxonomy): domain Bacteria; phylum Fibrobacterota; class OXYB2-FULL-49-7; order OXYB2-FULL-49-7; family XYB2-FULL-49-35; genus XYB2-FULL-49-35. The sequence goes on from MFYT01000023.1 coordinate 35,171, forward strand.
GGTTGCGATATGCTCTGCGTGGGACAATACCTTGCCCCCTCTAGGGCCCATGAGCCGGTTGTCGAATATGTCACCCCAGGCCAATTCGACGAATATCGGGACCACGCGCTGTCGCTGGGCTTTTCCGGGGCTTTGTGCGGGCCTTTTGTACGCAGTTCGTACATGGCCGATACGGTAACAGTGGAAACAGAGACAGTGTAAAACACTATATTTCAAAGGGAGAACACATGAACATCCAATTTACGGCGCGTCATTTCACCGCTTCTGACATGCTCAGGGAAAGCATCACCGACCAGGTTCGCGACCTCACCCGGTTTTTTGAAAACATCATTTCAGTGCATGTCGTTCTTGACGCCGAGGACAAGCTCAGACGCACCGCTGAACTGGTTGTTGCCACCAGAGGGAAGAGCATAACCGGAAAGGGGAGCGGCGAAAATATGGGCAAGGCCGTTGATCAAGCCTTTTCAAAAGTTGAGCGGCAACTGAAAAAACTGAACCAGAAGATAAAGGGCCATAAAGAAAAGGGCTTGCGCAAAACAATGCAGGAGTCCATGTAATTCCGGAGGTTTTCTTGGGAGATTTTGTCCTCAGTAAAAAGAAGCAGAGCATCACGGCCGACGAGCTTTTTTCAAAGAATGCGGACCTGTTTAAGACGCGTTTTCTTACTGGAAAAAAGGGGCTGGGCCGCAAGATAGAGTCGCACGAAATACACTATCCCGCGCTCGCGCTCACCGGGTTTCTTGACCGGTTTGCCTTCAAGAAAATCCAGTTTATATCCGAGATCGAATGGCATTACCTGGGCGCGCAATCGCCCGCGCGCCGAAAAGAGTGCGTTGCCAAAATATGCGAGTTCGCCATTCCCGCCATCGTGGTCACGCGCGGCCGCAAAGTGCACAATGAACTTTTTGACGCCTGCAGGAAATTCCATGTTCCCTTCTACAGCACGCCCCTTTCCTCCCAGGACCTCCATTTTAAGATGTCGGATTTTCTCGAGGAGTATTTTGCGCCGCGCATTACCCTGCACTCAAGCCTTGTCGACGTCTATGGCATTGGCCTTCTCTATACGGGCAAGAGCGGCATCGGCAAGAGCGAGTGTGTTCTCGATCTGGTCGAACGGGGCCACCGTCTGGTTGCTGACGATATTGTCACGGTCATGAAAAAGGGGAACACCCTTATTGGAAGCGGCAGTCCGCTCCTGGGTCACCATATGGAAATCAGGGGCGTGGGCATTATTAACATCGAGGCGCTTTTCGGGGTGCGGGCCATTCGTATGAACAAGAAGATCGAAGTCATGGTCGAGTTAGTCGAATGGGGAAACAGCGCCAACTACGAACGGTTGGGCCTTGACGAGACCACCACCGGCATCCTGGACGTGCCTGTTGACAAGATCACCATCCCTATTTTCCCGGGGAAGAACATAACTGTCATTTCCGAGGTCATTGCCATGAATAAACTGCTGAAAATGAACGGGATCAATTCCGCGGCAGAATTCAACCAGCGGCTGTTGAAAACATTGCAGAACAAACAACAATCAAGGAGCGGGACATGAGGACGCGCAGGACCGATTTTATCGTCGGATTCGTCATTACGGTCGCATTGATCATTCTTGTCGCCGGGGTCATATACCTCAAGGAATACAGCATCGGCAAGGAGACGCGCGCCGTGTACGCGCTGTTCGAGGACATTGGTACCCTTTCCGTGGGCGACCCGGTCAAGATAAACGGCGTGAAAATGGGCAAGGTGGTCTCTCGTGAGCTCCAGGGCAACATGGTGCTGGTGGGCATGGAGATCGACGCCACTGTCGTGATTCCCTCTGATTCGCGCATCACCATCCAGAACGTGGGTCTCATGGGCGAACGCATGATTGGTGTCCGCCTGGGCAGCGACCCGCGGCCCATTGACCCCGCAGTTCCTATGAAGGGTTACTTCGACAGCGGGATCGCCGAGGCGATGGGCATGCTTGGCGAAGTCTTCGGCGACGCCAAGGAACTCGTGGTGCTGGTGCGCAAGCTTGCCGACCAGACCGTCGCCAACGATGAATTCGTCCAACTCTTCAAGACGCTGACCCAGCGGCTCGACCGGCTGTCATTTTCAGTAGAACGCCTGGTGAACGACAACGAGGCGCAGCTTAACACGGTAGTAAAAGACGTCCAGTACTCCACGACCGAGCTCAAGTCGCTGCTCCAGAACAATCGCGACAAGATACAAGTCATTGTCGATAATTTATCCACCGCCTCGGTCAGCGCTGACCAGTTGATTAAACGCGCTGATAAAATAGCGAACGACGCCCAGCAAATACTTGCTAAAATCGCGAGCGACAGCAGCACTGTGGGTCAGATCATGCAGGACAAAGAGCTGTATAGCACGCTGAAAAGTACCGTCACCCAGGCTGATTCGCTCCTGAAAACCATCAATAAGCAGGGAAAACTAAAAGTAAAGATAGGGTTCTAATGTCCTATGGTAGAACGCATTGTTGAGATCAAAAACAAGTATGGGCTGCACGCGCGGCCCTCAGCCGCTTTTGTCCAGGCGGCAAGCCAGTTCAAGTCCGACATCTTCGTGGTCAACGATGATAAATTGGCGAACGGCAAGAGCATTATCTCCATCATGGTCCTTGCCGCCGAATGCGGGGCCAAGATAACTCTCCGCATCGAAGGCGAGGACGAAAATGAAGCAATGGCCGCCCTGGTCAAACTCATCGAGAACAAATTCAATATCAGAGAAGAAGACTTGTAGGCCATGAAGACCTTGTCCGGCATCCCGGCCTCCCCGGGTATCGCCATTGGCCTCATCCACGTCATCAACCAGGAAGAACTAAGCATCAAGGAGATCACCCTTGATACTCCCGGGAAGGTGCAATCCGAGGTTGAAAATTTTACCCTAGCGCTGCGGAAGACCGAAGAGGAGCTTGTTGCGGTCCAGAAAATGCTCCGTAGCCATCTGGGCAAGGACGAGGCGAGCATCTTTGACGCACATCTTCACATCCTCAAGGACATCGCCATTTCCCAGAAAACCGCGGCTATCATAAAAAACGAGAAGAAGAACGCGGCCTTTGCCCTTAAAAGAGTGGTGGACGAGACTATTGTCGCCTTCAATGCGATGCAAGACGATTATCTGCGCCAGCGGGTTCTTGATGTTCAGGATGTTTACAAGCGGGTGCTCAATCATTTGGTTGAGGATTTCGTAACCGGCGTGGACCCGGTTGACCTGTCCGAGAAATCGGTTTTTGTGGCGCGGTCGCTTGGCCCCTACGACTTCGCTTTTTTCGAGCAGGGCAGCATGCTGGGCGTGGTGACCGAGACGGGTGGTGCGGCCTCGCATTTTGCCATTATCGCGCGGTCGCTCGATATTCCCGCGGTTGTGGGATGCGAAGGAGTCACGCTTACCGCTGTAAACGGCGCCACTATCATTATCGACGGTGGACATGGTACGGTCATTCTCAACCCTGATTCTGATACCCTGGAAAAATATTCCCGGCAACAGAAACGGTATATCAGCCGGGAGCAGAAACTTTTTGCTCAGCGTGATCTGCCGCCGATTACCATCGACGGCCGTATGATCGACATTGCGGCCAATCTCGAACTGCCTTCGGAAATCACCTCCATCCTTGAGCATGGATGCCGGAATATCGGGCTTTGCCGCACCGAGTTTCTCTATCTGCTGAAAAAAAGCCCGCCGACTGAGGAGGAACAGTTTCAGACCTACAGCGATTTCCTCAAGAAAATGCACCCGGGATATGTCATCATTCGCACGTTCGATCTGGGTGGCGATAAAATATCCGGTATGATCAAGACCGAGTCCGAGGCGAATCCGGCGCTGGGTTGGCGCGCTATACGCATCTGCCTGGACGAAGAAGATCTTTTCCGGACCCAGTTGCGCGCCATTCTGCGCGCCTCAATTTTTGGCAATCTCAAGGTCATGTTTCCCATGATCTCGTCGGTCGAAGAACTGCGACGCGCCCTGAAGATTTACAACGAGGTCAAAAAAGAATTACTTGGCAAGCTCGTGCCCGTGAGCGAGCGCATCGATGTGGGCGTTATGATAGAGGTACCCTCCGCGGCCCTTGTCGCGGACGAGTTGGCCAAAGAGGTCGATTTTTTCTCCATCGGCACCAATGATCTTACCCAGTTTCTGTTGGCCGTTGACCGGGGCAACAAGCGCCTGGCCCCTCTCTTTGACTCCCACAATCCCGCGGTGCTTAAAATGATCAAGTCCGTCATAAACGCCGCGCATAGCAATGGCATCTGGGTTGGTGTGTGCGGGGAAATGGCAGGCAATCCCCTGTCGGCGCTGCTTCTGCTTGGTATGGGCGCTGACGAACTTTCCATGAATACGATTTCAGTGCTCGAGATAAAGCGCATTATCCGTTCAATCACTTTTGACGAGATCAGGAGCGTTGTCGAGGAAGCCCTGACTCTTGAGTCGTCACGGAAGATTAGTGTATTTTTACAGCGCAAATTCAGGAAGAAGGTTTCCTTCAGCCATTTATATCAGGAAGTCTTCAAGGTAAAATCATGAAAAAGAAACCGTTTCGCATCGGCATTGTCGGCTTTGGCACTGTTGGCCGCGGCACAGCGCAGATTCTTCTGCTCGAGCGCGAACGCATGGCGCGCCAGGCGGGGGTTGACATCGAGCTTGCGCGCATTGCCGATGTGCGGACCGATCTGGGCGATACCCTGGGTTTAGGCCCCGGGGTCTTTACCACTGATTTTCGCGCCATTATCAACGATCCCTCCATCGATGTTGTCGTTGAACTGGTGGGCGGAACTACCATTGCGGCCAGTGTTATCACCGAGACGCTCAAGGCGGGAAAGCACGCGGTTACCGCGAACAAGGCGCTCCTGGCCGAACAGGGCAACCTGCTTTTTGCCATGGCCCGCGAACAGGAGCGTATGATCGGCTTTGAGGCCGCGGTGTGCGGCGGCATCCCGGTCATCCGTTCGCTGCGCGAAGGCCTGGCCGGTAATACCATTCAGTCGCTTTTCGGCATTGTGAACGGCACGGCGAATTTTATCCTCTCCAAAATGCGGTTCGAGAAACTCACCTTTAAAGCGGCGCTCAAGGAGGCGCAACGTCTGGGGTTTGCCGAGGCAGACCCCACGTTTGATATCAAGGGTATTGATTCCGCGCATAAGATATCAATCCTCGCGTCCCTTGCCTTTGGACAGTTTTATCGCTACCAGGACTTTCATATCGAAGGTATAACCGCCATTTCTGACCTCGACATCACCTATGCTGAAGAGATGGGGTATGTGATCAAGCTTCTGGGCGTGGCTATCATGACCCCATCTGGCCGGCCCTTCATATCCATTGCCCCGACGCTCATTCCCGCTGACGAGATACTTGCCGCGGTCAATTACGAATACAATGGCGTGTTCATCAAAGGTAATTTTGTGGGCCACACGCTCTATACGGGCAAGGGCGCGGGCGGTCTTCCCACAGGTAGCGCTGTGGTCAGCGATATCGTCCATATAGCCCGGTACGGGGCATGCGAGAAGGACTACTTGCTCATGTACCCGGACGGCGTGCATGGCAGCGTGGTTTCCATTGATGAGATCGAGGCCGAATACTATATCAGGCTTACCGCGTTCGACAAACCCGGTGTCATGGCAAAAATATCGGGCGTGCTCGGCGCGCACGGCATCAGTATCGCCACGCTTATGCAAAAGGAGAGTACGGTCAAGGGCGACGCGATTATTGTCATTAAGACGCATGCCTCGCTTTCGCGTAATGTCCGCAGCGCGCTTGACGAAGTAAACCGACTCGATGTCACTGTGGAAAAGGCGGTCAAATTACGTATTATCAATGACTTATATAAACAACAGTAAAAAGGAGACGTTGGTTTGAAGATCATTACGCAGAAGTACGGCGGCTCGTCGGTGGCCACTACGGAAAAGATAAGGAGAATAGCCGAGAAAGTTAAAAAGCGGGTCGATGGCGGGTACAAGCTCATCGTGGTCCTTTCAGCCATGGGAAAAACCACAGACAATCTCATTGCCTTGTCCGAGGAGATCACCCTCAAGCCTTCGGCGCGGGAAATGGACATGCTCCTTTCAACGGGCGAGCAAGTCACTATCGCGCTTTTCTCCATGGCCCTGCACGAGCTTAACGTGGGCGCGATTTCACTCACGGGCCACCAGGCGGGTATTGTGACCGACACCGTGCACCGCAAGGCAAAGATCGTCTCCATTGATAACAACCGCATCATGAAGGAATTCGAGACCAACGATGTGGTGGTCGTGGCCGGGTTCCAGGGCATTGACCAGGAACACAACATCTCCACGCTCGGCCGCGGCGGTTCCGACCTGTCGGCGGTGGCCATTGCCGCGGCGTTGCGCACCGAATGCTGCGAGATATACACTGACGTCGATGGCGTGTTTACCGCTGATCCGCGTATTGTTCCTGCGGCAAAGCATATTCCCGAGATTTCATTTGACGAAATGCTTGAACTTGCATCGAGTGGGGCAAAGGTAATGCAGGCCCGTTCCATCGAATGCGGCAAGAAATACAATATGCCCATTTGGGTCAAAAACACCTTCAACGACACTACGGGAACACTAATTAAGGAGGAAGACGAGACTATGGAAAAGGTTATGATTCGCGGCGTCGCGCTCGAGAAAAAAGAAGCCAAGGTAACCCTTAAAAGCGTGCCTGACAAACCCGGTATTGCCGCGGAAGTGTTCAGCCGTCTTGGCGCGGGGAATATCAATGTTGACATGATTGTCCAAAACAGCTCCACGGACGGTACAACCGACATCTCTTTTACCGCTCCCAAGGAAGACCTGCCGGTCATGATGGAAACCGCGAACAAGATAGCCAAGGAAATCGGCGCCCCCAAGGTCGATGTCAATCCCAGCATTGCAAAGGTATCCATTGTGGGTATTGGCATGCGCAGTCATGCGGGCGTTGCCGCAAAAATGTTCCGGGTACTTGCGGACAACAATGTGAATATTGACATGATTTCGACCAGCGAGATCAAAATATCCGTGGTTGTCCCGGAAAAAGACGGCGAAAAGGCCATGCAGTCGCTCCACGCGGCATTTGAACTCGACAAATAGGTTTTTCCCACGGCGTTCCTGAACGTCCAGAAGGGTCCCATGCAGCTTCATGTTGCGGTCTTTGTGGTGTGCGGTCTTTTTTTACTTACTGGCGGCGCTGAATTTCTTGTACGGGGCAGTTCCCGTCTTGCTTTACGGCTCGGACTTTCTTCCCTTGTTGTCGGACTCACGGTCGTGGCTTTTGGCACCAGCGCGCCCGAACTTGTGGTCAGTATCAAAGCTGGATTAGACCGCGCGGGCGACATCGCGGTTGGCAATGTGGTGGGTTCCAATATTTTCAACATCGCCGCCATCCTGGGGCTTGCCGCCCTGGTGCGTCCCCTGAGCGTTCACCGCCAGGTCCTCCGGATTGATACGCCGGTCCTGGTGGCTGTCTCGCTGCTGCTGGTCCTTTTTCTTCGCGACAGGGCCATTGGCCGCGGCGAGGCGCTGGTCTTTTTCGCGGGTATTGTCTCGTACGTTTGGTTTACGCTCTCTGCCAGCAGGAAACAAGCGGTCAACTCAATGGCGCGGGATGCCATACCGATTCCGGGTACCATCCCCAGCGATATCATTTTTATCCTTGCCGGTCTTGCGGCGCTTGTTTTTGGCTCCCGCCTTTTTGTCAGCGGTGCCACTGGCCTGGCCAGGGCATGGGGGGTTTCCGAAGCAGTGATTGGACTGACCATTGTGGCAGCAGGCACCAGTTTGCCGGAGCTTGCAACATCAGTTGTCGCCGCAGTAAAAAAAGAGACGGATATCGCCGTGGGGAACATTATTGGATCGAACATCTTCAATATTCTTGCTATATTAGGTATCTCCGGGTTGCTCACACCCCTTCAGGCGCAGGGCATCGGCAGTGCTGATGTCGGCGTCATGATGGCTGCCACGCTGATTCTGATTCCTTTCATGCGTACAGGATTTGTATTAAACCGTGTTGAAGGCGCCGTTCTTCTGGCGCTCTATTGCGGGTATGTGTGGTATCTTCTGCGGTAGCCAATAAAAGTGTTTAAAAAGATGAAAAAAATAGTTATACTTATCGTAATAATAATGAAGATTAACGCTTGTCCACAACAACCTGATATCTTTTCCAATACTGTTATTACCGTAAACACTCCGGTTTCTGTGATAAAAAAAACCGACAATCATTACTTCTTCGATTTTGGGAAAGACGGGTTTGGCAAAATTGCGCTACGCATCAACAACCCGCACAACGGCACACTGATCATCCATGCAGGAGAAAAATTATCATCAGCGCAAACTGTTGATCGCAACCCCGGTGGCGCCATTCGGTTCCAAACAGTTAAACTTGCGACAATATCTTCTCGGCACAGCTATATTGTACCATTTATGGCTGATACGCGAAACAGCAATCCCCCGGCAATGATACTGCCCGATTCCTTTGGCGTGATTATGCCATTCCGTTATGTGGAAATTGAAAACCTTGCCTGTCCAATTCGGGAAGTCTCAGTGAAAAGAATGATGTACACCTGCTGCTTCAACGATACGGCCAGTTATTTCTCATGCAACGACACTATTCTGAACCAGGTTTGGGAACTGTGCAAATACAGCATCAAGGCAACTAGTTTTTGCGGGGTGTATGTCGATGGAGACCGTGAGAGAATACCGTATGAAGCTGACGCTTTCATTAATCAACTAGGGCATTATTGCGTTGATAATCATTACGGAATGGCCCGGAACACAAACGAATATTTCATGCGTCACCCTACCTGGCCTACAGAGTGGTTGTTGCATACGGTATTGCTGTTTTACTTCGACTTCCTGTATACCGGCGATACGGAGCCTCTCAGAAAACATTACGAGGCTCTAAAAGTAAAAACGTTGACGGACCTGGAAAGGGAAGACGGCTTGATTACTTCTCAGTCCGAAAAGGTTGATGATGTTTTTATGAGAAAACTTGGATTTGAAAATGAAAAGCAGCGGATCCGCGACATTGTAGACTGGCCACCCTCACAAAGCGAAACAAGCTGGAAACTTGCCGCGCCTGAAGGCGAACGCGATGGATACGAAATGAAAGAAATTAATACCGTGGTGAATGCTTTCTATTATCAGAATATGAAACTGATGGCTGAGATTGCCACTGCTTTGGGAAGGGAAGGGGACGCTGCTTTATTTCAAAAAAAAGCCAGTCGTGTTGCTGCAACAATTAACGCTATACTATTTAATAAAAACGAAGGCGTGTACATTGATGGCGTCAACTCAACCCACGCGTCGCTTCATGCCAATATGATACCGCTGGCGTTTGGCCTGGTCCCCGCGGAACATGTTAAAGCTGTTGCCGGGTTTATCAAATCGAGAGGAATGGCGTGCAGTGTGTATGGCGCTCAATATTTGTTGGAAGGATTATACAAGGCAGGCGAGGCCGAATACGCCCTTTCGCTGATGACCGCTACGCACGACCGCGGCTGGTATAACATGATAAAAACAGGATCGACTATAACCATGGAAGCATGGGACATGAAATACAAACCCAATGCCGACTTGAACCACGCCTGGGGTACTGCTCCGGCAAATATCATTCCGCGTTATCTTTGGGGCATACGGCCAATAGAGCCGGGGCAAAAAAAAATAATCATCAATCCCCAGCTTGCCACTTTAACAGAGAGCAAAATTAAAGTTCCTTTTAAAGATGGGGCTATTATCGCGGAGTATAAAAAAGACGGTTCTATCGAAAAATATGCTTTTACTATCCCCCAAAATATGAATGTTGAATTTGTCGGCGATTATGATTCGAAAAAGGTGACTGTGAATAACAAGAAAGTCAAAGACAAGGGCGGTATTAGGCTCGTTCCTGGAGTAAACACTCTTATATTTATACAGTAATTTTATTTATTACTTGATGAGCATGCAGGCGAAGCCTCAAGCGGCATGCTCTCCTGCAAAGCGAATGGTGTTGGTATTTGATATTACCCTCCCGGCTTTTGTCTTCCCGCCTAACGCCAACAAGAAGTTTGGAAAATACCTGATTGTGTTTTGCTTCGTGTTGTGGAATATCAATGACACCAATGTGATGCCTGATGGTTTATTGTGGGATTTCCGGGGGCAGGGCCTCTACTATGCGCAGGGGCGAGACAGTGGAATCGGATTCGTACCGCACGGAGACCGCGGAAAAAGGAACAAGGAAGGTGTCGCCCTGATGTACCACCAAGGTGTCTCCTTTGCTGACTATTTTCCCCGCGCCCTGGTACACGATGCACATCATGAAAGAGGAGGCATCGCGTGGAAGGTTATAGGCGGTCACGTAGTTGCAGTTGAAATAGGATGACATGAAACCGGGAAGCACCTTCTGCACGCCCTCCCGCGCTGCCGTGGGATCGAACCGGGTCTGATAGGTTTCAAGAATATTTTTACCTTGGATCGAATAATCAAGTGTGTCGAGCATACGTTGACCGCCGAGGTTCATGTGCGTCTGGTAATCGTCCAGGTCCCAGCACGGGCCTTTGCGGTCAAAGTGAAAGACCAGGTCCGAGGGCTCCTGGATCTCGGCAAGGAAAACGCCTGGACCAACGGCGTGGATGATGTTCGCGGGAATGGAAAAAACATCGCCCGGGGTAACGTATATCTTGTTCAGTGCATTGAGCATGGCGGAAACGTCCTGGGCCTTGAACCAAGAGTCAAAATCGTTTTTTGTAACATTGTCCTTAAATCCGAAATAGACATGGGGCTTCTCATTGTCTATTTCCCTGCCGCCCAGGACAATCCAGCATTCGGTTTTGCCGTATTTTGCATTGAGGTGTTTTTTCGCAAAATCGCGGTCAGGATGGGTCTGCAGGGGCAGGCGGATTTTTGAATCGAGCAGTTTTACCAGGATTTCAGGGCTTGGGCCAAACGCGGCAACATGCTTTTCCCCGAAAAAATCGAGCGCTACGGTTTTGTCCTTCAGCAGGTCGGCAAAGACCATGTCGTAGGCGGAATTGCCCTCGCGCAACACGATAGTGCTCAACCCTTCGTTTTTCAGATGCTCCCTGCCGCGATTTACGGCATGGGTAACAGAACCGACCCAGTCCTCGGGGAAAAAACCATCGGCCAGGCTGGTTTTACGGCGGAGTTCATCGATGCAGCGGCCGCCTTGGTAGATGCGCCAGACCCTGTTTTCTTTCAGGAGCATGGGCGTGTCTAATTTCATGATCATTGATGGTAATTAATATATCTTAGAACAGAGCCAGCGTCAAAGAAATCCTTGAACCTGCCCGCCCCAACACCCGCGCACAGCGCTGCGCCCAATGCCGCCTCTTCACAATACAGGGGCACGCGCATGCGCATGCCAAAGGTTTTTTCGAGAATTTTCCCAAGAAGCGGATTTTTCCGTACACCATTGCCAGAACCAACCAGCATGGTCATTTTTTTTACCACCGCACCGGGCATCATCCGGTAATACTCGTGCAGCTCATGCGCCATGCCAGCAAGCACTCCTCGGATAAGGGCGCCGGGCTGCAGGTTATCGAGTGTTATGGTATTGATGGCCCCGCATAGAGAGGGGTTGTCGCGTGTTCCGCAAAAACGGGTATCAACAAGCAGGCTGGGGAAGCGATCAGGTGCAATGCGCGCTGCTTTTTCCATGCGGGCATAGATGTTGCGCGCGCTTGTTCCAGCCATTTCTCTGCAGACATGCTGGAAAAAATCAGCGAGCAGGGCATAGGCCTTTCCACCGCAGAGTGAAGCACCCACGGCAATGTATCCTGATCCGGGAAAGGGCCGCAGGTCGAGTCCCTTCAGGCGCAGATAGGAGGGAAGAAAGGCCGATACCTGGCCGCCGGTGCCCATATTGACAAGCAGTGAGTTTTTTACACTCCGCAGCGAACCAAGCACGCTGGCCTGATTGTCGCCCAGGGCCGCAAACACGGGAACATTGCCAGTGGTCACTCCTATATGTGTTCCCGAAGACACCAGGTTGGGAATCAGGGAAGGTCGAAGACGCGCCTGCATGAGTGTACTAGTATCAAAGCGCAATTTTTCCAGGTTAAAAAGTCCCAGGCTGGCGCTATTCGTGGGGTCCATGACCGGGACCTTCCCCTGTGTCAGTTTCATGACCGCATAATCGCCGATGGTGCAGAGAAAAACAGCGGTCCGGGGAACAAGCTTGTTCCGGATGTTATAAAAATGGGTGGCAAGACCAAAACCCGGTGCAGCGGCCAGGCCCGTGAGGTCGCAAAGCAACTGTGCGTAGGTTTTTTGCCCAGAGCAGGCGAGTCCAGCCCTGCTGTCCTGCCATGTGAAAAGCGGGCTTACCGCAGCCCCGTGTTTATCAACATAGAGCATGCCGTGCATCTGGCCGGTAATACCAATGCCTGCGCAGGGGGATGAAACCTTTAAAAGGGTGTTAACCAAAGAGCGCACAGAGGCTGCAATGGCGTCCGGCGCCTGGAGTTTTTCCCACGCATGCCTGCCGGGAAGGTGCGCCCTGTTGTCCCTGGTGATTGATTCAAGTATCCTGCCTGTGTTGGTGTCAATGGCCACTCCGCACAGGGAGGTGGTGCCTATATCGATGCCTATGAAACGCATGGGGTATTTCCTCTGGAAAGATGGTTTTTTCCCCATTGTTTTTTCATGTCTCTGAAAAGGCCTTTCAGTCTGGTAAAAACCTGTTTTGGGCGGCCTTCGTAATCAATGACAGCGTCAGACATCTGCGGCCAGTTGTCGCGTACATTCCAGATCAAAAAGCCGCTGAATTCCGGGTCCTCACAATACCGGCGTATCCACGCGCACAGGGCTTCCGCCTGCAATGCCTGTGACCAAGCAACAGCCTGATCAATGGTTCTGGGCAATGGCTTTCCGCATGCTCGCAGGGAATCGAGTATCTTTTCCGGGCCCCTGAAACGTGCAACCCGCGTGGTGTTTGCCCCATGGTATTTCCATTCAAAAGTATCAAGGGGCCATTCCCGGCCTTGTGAAAAATATTTTTTAATGGTGGTCAGGGACGGCAGACTCAGATGGCCGAATTCCGACATGAATCTGCACCGTATGTTCCAGTTTGCCGGGTCCTTGTAATGCGAACCGTGATTATAATAGTGCAGGTCGCCTTCTGTCCAACAATCAGGATTTTTTGGGTTTGACGGCGTTGTGGGCGAAGAAGGCAGATAGGGCGTACCCGGGACCAGCTCATCGCAGGCAGCCTGGATTATTTTTCTGGTCAAAGTGTTCTTAAAAACCAGGTGCGGCCAGAACTCATCGTTCTCATTGTCTCCGGTCCACAGGGCGATACAGGCATGGTTGCGCAAGTCTTTTAAAATAGTACGGGCTTCAACGTCAATCTTTTGCGCAAATTTCGAGGTCTGAGGATACCAGCCGCATCCCATCATAAAGTCGTGCCATACTAATATGCCAAGCCGGTCGCACTCACTGTAAAAATGGTCGTTTTCGTAGATGCCGCCACCCCAGACACGCAGCATGGTGCACCCCACACCTTCAAGTTTTTCCAGCGTACGAGTGGTTTCGCTGTTTTTTATACTGCCAAAGATGGCGTCAAGGGGAGTCCAGTTCAATCCGGTGATGAAAATATCCTGTCCATTGCATCTGAACATAAATGACGTTGCACCGCTTTTCTGTTTTTCCTGAACCAGTTCCAGTGAACGCAGGCCAATTTTCAGGGTTTTTTTATCGAGCGGTTGTTTTCCTGAGCACAGCGTTACACTCACATCGTACAATTCCGGCTTGCCATAGCCAAGGGGCCACCAGAGCCGGGGATTGAGTATTTCAATGCGGCATGATATTTTTTTGACACCTTCTTTTGGTTTTATGGTTACGGTCTTTTGCACACAGCCTATTTTAATGTCCAGTTTCGCTTGTTTGCCATTGCCAACCCATTGATGCTCTATAATAACATCAATAATAGCTTTTTTTTTATTTACTTCCAATTGACGGAGCCAAGTATCGGTTATTCTTGCCTTGGGGCAGACAACAAGTTCCACAGGCCGCCAGATGCCGCACGTGACCATGCGCGGGGCAATGTCCCAGCCAAAGCTCATCGATGGTTTGCGGCAAAAGAGCCGCTCAGGGGTCCAGAGAAGATTTTTATGCTTTGTGTCCACACAAATCTCGTAGGCAGGCGCTGCAAGGCGCACAACCAGTTCGTTTCTTTTCTTCAATTGCCTGCCAGCGTCAAATTCATGCCTAATGAACATATTGTCAGTTTTGCCGATGATAGCTCCATTCAACCATATTGTGGCGAAACAATCCAGGCCATGGAATATGAGAAAAGCGCGTGAGCCAACGCTGATTTCCTGAGCAGAAAATTCTGTCCGATACCACCAATCTTTCAATTCGGTCCAGCGTGCGTGGTCCAGGTTCATGTCCTTGTACAGGCCGGGCAGAACGCCGTGGCGTACAAGGTCCAGATGGATGTCGCCTGGCACCTGCGCGTCCATGGTAAAGGCTGATGCGGGTAGAGGTTGCGAAACGTCAGCGCCGCCATATTCGGTGTAGGTGAGATACCAGTTCTTTTCGATGAGAGAGGTGTATTTTAAAGATTGATTCATGGGAGGAATATAAATTCTCGGGCAGAATGATACAATACCACAAAAACATCAATTTGTGATTCAGACAGTGGGGAGAGGTTTTTAGCCTAGGCGGGTGGGGATGGTGGTTTTGGCGGGCGTCAAATTGGTCGTAGGATGGCACATCAGTTCAGCGAAGGATAAACTACAATGTCGAAGTCATTCTTATAAATTATAGCGGCAAGCGATTTACTGGCTGAGGCAATAAACGATCTGTGGCAGTATAATTATGAGGTGCACAACAAAGCTACTGTAAGGCTGGACGAGGGCGAGGCACAGATTTTGTTTTTGAAGTTTTGTATACAGTTCAATCAAGGCGGACGGGGGTTACCCATCAGGTCAGTCAGTTCATGACGCAGCCGCCGGCATTTCTCGCCGATTTTTTTGCGAGCCTCATCCCCAATTCCGATGGTCGTCAGTTCAATCAATTCCAGATGGGTAAACAGCCCATAGTAGTTTTTTCTGTAAACGATAGTGTAATTTTTAACGGGCAATAGTTGTCGCCGCATGCTCAGGGGTGTTTTCGCGGTGAACTTCTCTGGTCCTTTACGCAAGAGATACAGTTGGAGCAGGTTATAGGCCAGCATTGTAAAAACGGTTTGATTAGCGACAAGCGAGAAAGCACGAGAGGTAAAGCGGGTCAAGTCGCTGAAACACTTTAGTTGGCGGTATCTTTCTTCAATAGCTGTGCGTAAATGGTATTCCCGCCCCGCCGTAGCTGGGTTGTGGTTTTGTTGGGTACTGAGCAGCAACCAGGTTTCTTCGTGGCCGTCAGCGTAGTACTCCTTGTTGGCAATGACTGTCAATGGTACTGTACAGGATGACCAGCTGGTAAATTCGCCGATAGCCGCTGCTTCTTTCTTCACAATGACAGTATCCGGCGCCGGAGCCGGTTGTTCCTGTTTAACCTCTTTTTTATACGTTTTCCAGAACAATTCCGTTTCTGAAACTAGCCTGATGTTTGGCTGGCCGATTAATGCATCCAGTACGGCAATTGCCTGGAGTGGCGTCAGGGGGTTTGGCAATATTCCGGCGTGCGTCGTTATACGCACAAATGAATGCGCAATTTTTCCAGCACGGCCGAAAGCGTTTCCTTGTCTTCAAGCGGCACATGGGGAGTTCCCATGGAAAAGGAGAAGGAGGGCAGGGTGAACAGTTTTCTATTGCCTGCTTCAGAATGGCCTCGTGCAGGCAGATTGTCGTTCTGGTCATGGTTTTTCATCTCCAGTTTATATACCATCATATTCATTATAATGCAATAATTAGTTCATCATGATGAATAAAAAGTCATGACGCCATGGTGTTATATTATATAACATTTTACTGATTAGCCTGCATGGGAATAAAGCGTGTGCTGATGAACATGCAATTCTACCAGCAACCCAATCCTACAAAAGCTACAAAAACATTGACTTTGACCGTAAGTTACAATCGTAAAAGACAGAAAAGCAATGTTTTTAAATTAAAATAAATCGTGTGCGCGGTGGTACCGCTTAATAGGCATCTTAATATATTGCGCATACGATTCCCAGTAATTATATTGTTGCTTGACAAGTTCCTGATTGATTGTTATGGCATCAAAAAATTATGGGAAGGCAGGTTGGAGTGAAAACAAAACACTGCTGTTTGTTTCTTTTATTGATATTCACGACTGTTTCTTTTGCGGTCACGACGCGATATGTCTCTGTCGGCGCATGCACTGATTATACCAGCGGCAGCGCCTCTGTCGATTCCGGTTCTCTCGTGGTCACTGGTACAAGCACAGTCTGGCTCGACAGCAACCGGGGCTGCGGAGACAGCATCATAATAAACAGCACCGGCTACACCGTCGATTCCGTGACCTCAAACACGCGGATCGTACTCACCTCTGCCGCCACCGCCACATATAGCGGTTCCACATACAGCGTCAAACGCAAGAAATCCTCATTCTCCTCATGGGAAAGCCAGAACAAGAACCTTGTTACCGCAGACCAAAACGAGGTGGCGATATTTTACAATGACGGCTCTGAGTTCACTGCACAGGACATAAACGGATGGACAACGGATTCGCTGCATAGGATAACCATGACCGCGAACGCCTCCAACCAGCATAACGGAATAGAGGTATCGGGCGCAGTAATCAACTGCCAGGGCGGGGTCTGGAATCTATATATAGGCTGCACAACGCTTGAGAATCTGGAAGTTAAGAATTCCGGCGGCTACGGATTATATCTTGCTGGCGTGAACAATGTTGTGCGCAACTGCCTGTTTCATGGCGGCAGCACGCATGGCATTCACGTGTATTACAACGGTTCAAAAGACAGTATTTATAACAACATCGTGCATGGCTTTGATTCCGCGGGTATCGACATTTCCACCAACCAGTGGAACCTTGTTGCCAATAATACGGTGTATGGCTGCCATAAGGGCATACGCAGCAGCCATGGAAATTACTCATATAACAACATGTACGTTGTGAACAATCTCTGCGCTGGCAATGGCGCGGACTACTGGGAAGTGCCCGGATCAGTCGGCTTCAATTCCAACGACAGCAACAATATTTCCAGCGACAGTTCTCTTGCTTTGGTCGGCGCAGGGCCGCATTGCAAAAACAATGTCACCCTTTCTCAGATAGCATTTGCGGACACGGCAACCGCAACAAGAGACCTGCATATAACATCAACAAGCATTGCCCGCGATTCAGGCGCTAACCTGAGCAGTTATTTTTCAATTGATATTGACGACAGCACGCGCAGCGGTTCCTGGGACATTGGCGCTGATGAGTATTTTGCGACAACACCTGTTTATAAAATACGCTTTGTCTCCATCGGCTCCCGAGCCGATTACGCTTCCGGCAGCGTCTCAGTCGATTCCGGCTCCCTCGTCGCGACCGGTACAAGCACAGCCTGGCTCGACAGCAACCGTGGCTGCGGCGACAGCATCATAATAAACGGCGCTGGCCATACTATCGACTCAGTGACTTCCAACACTCGTATTGTTCTTGCGGAAAGAGCAAATGCCGCGTATTCAGGAAACAGTTATTCCATTAAGCGCAAATATGCCACATTACAGGCATGGGCGAGCACGCACAGGGACCTTGTTACGGCCAACCAGAGCGAAATGGCGTTGCTGTATAACGACGGAGCGGAGTTTGTAGTCAGCTGGTTAAGCCACATAGACGATGGGTGGAATACGGATTCGCTGCATAGGCTGACCATATCCGCGGATGCCAGGAACCGGCACACGGGTATCGCCGGTACCGGTGCAGTGATAAACTGCCAGGGCAGCGTCTGGAATCTTTATAAAGGCTGGACAACGCTTGAGAACCTAGAAGTCAAAAATTCCAGCACCTACGGGTTATATCTTGCTGGTATGAATAATGTTGTGCGCAACTGCCTGTTTCACGGCGGGGACAACCGGGGCATCCACGTAGCGTATACGGGAGTAAACGACAGTGTTTACAACAATATTATATACGATTTTGATTCCGCAGGCATAGACATTGCCACAAACCAATGGAACCTTGTCGCAAACAATACTGTGTACGGTTGTTTTAAAGGCATACGAAGCAGCCACGAAAACTATGTTTATAACAACATGCATGTGGTCAACAATATTGCCATGGGAAATGTTTATGATTTCTGGGAGCTTGCCGGTTCCGTGGGATTTGACGGAAACGACACCAATAATATCTGCGGCGACGCCAGCCTGAACACAATCGGCATTGGGTCCAAGAACCATTATAACGCAAGCTTTACCAGCATTGCTTTCATTGATACGGCAATTGCAAGTTGCGATCTGCATATTCACAGCTACAGCGTGGCAAAGAGCGCTGGTGCGGATTTAAGCGGATATTTTACCACAGACATAGATAATGTGACCCGTACCAGCCCCTGGGACATTGGCGCTGATGAATATACCGGGCCTGGGGAAATAGTGCTTTCAGACCATCCGGCAGGCCAGGAACCGAATGCATTCACAGGCAAAGGGTCAGAGACAAATGCCGAACTGTTTGCGTTCAAATTGTATTCCGTGGATAACCCGGCGATAACACGCCTTGTCTTTGACATTTCCAATATAAATGGCCTGACCAATGCGGACTGGGCGGGTGTTGAGCTTGTGGTTGATGCTGACAGCAATGGGAGCATTGGTACAGGGGAGAACACGACAGTCGGCGGTGCCGGGGTAGTGAATCAGGATTCAGGGATAATCACCTTTTCCACCAGTTTTTCCGTGAACGGGACAAAATATTATATCTTGCGGGCTGATTTTGCTTCGTTGTCGCACAATGATGGGGTTACGATTTCATTTAATTCAGATAGTGTTATAACAACGGCTGATATTTCTGGCAGTGTTTCAGCTGCGCAACACCATGAATGGAATCCGTCAGGCATTTCGAAACGGACCACGAGATACAACGACAAAGCGCAGGTCGATTACCTGATTATTACCAAGGATGAACCCCGAATTCTTAATGAATTTAAGCGCCTTGCGACCTATAAACAGGCCAAGGGCATGAAAGTTAAGATAGTGACAGCGGACAGCATCAAGACCATATTCGAAGGTTCTGACCTCCAGGAAAAGATCCGAAAATATATTCAGTATGCAAAGAAAGAATATAAGGTCACCTGGGTGCTTCTTGGCGGTGATTATGCGATAATTCCTCCGCGTTACCTCTATTCCAGCATGAACGGCGGCAGCGCCATTTTGAGTGACATGTATTATGCGTGCCTTGAATCTGATTTTAACCTGGACAAGGACAATCATATCGGCGAAGTCGCGGATAATGCGGACATTTTTCCGGATGTTGTGCTTGGCAGGCTACCCTGTTCCGACTGGAACGAGGCTCGGAAAATGATTGATAAAAGCATAGAATATGAATATAAAGGCCTTGCTGGAGCAGGGGAGCGTAAAATACTGCTCTCCGGTATTGACATGCTGGGGAAAAGATACAGCCCGCAGGACTCGGCATATATCGATGATGGAACTTATTATAACCATAGGGTACTGAAAGATATAATCAAAGCCGGGTTTGACGGAGATTTTACCGAAATATTTGAAGATTCGATCACCCCGGCAGACTCGGTCATCGACGATTCCATAAAAGTCCCATTGAATACATTCATCGATTCTTTGTTCGGGAACAGTACCGCCTCGCCTGCAAACCTGTGGATCCATTATGGCCATGGTGCGGAAGAGGCTGTTATCTACAATAACCACAGCCTTCTTACAACGCATCTTCTCAAAAAAGAAGTCAATGCAAAATATCAGAAAAACGCCGGACATGCCCTGATTATTGGTTGCGGTACCCTGACGCCGAATTCGGCTTCCCTTGCAAAGAAAATGTTGACCTATTATGAAGGCGCAAACACCTATTTTGCCGCATCGAACTGGGATTATCCTTCAACCTCTCTGAATATCCACAAAGCATACATGCAGGCTTTGTTTGAAGACACGGCCATGTCCGCGGGTCTTGCAGCAACTCTGGCAAAACTCAATGAGGAAGCTGCATCTGGTGCGGAGCAGTTTGATTTTTCAAAACGTTGGGTATTATTGGCGTACAATTTCCTTGGCGATCCTGAACTGCCGCTCTGGAAAGACACGCTGTCTGAATCAACAAGGCTGAATGTTCCGGGCATTGGTTCTCTGGTCATTGTTGAGGGCGCACAGATTTGCACTCTTGATGTTCAAACAGGGTCTGTATCGGCCGATACAAACACACGCGTCTGCATATTCCAGGACAACTCGAACATAACGCGCGCCAGGGTGAACGCAGACGGTAAGGCAATACTGAACTTTACGGCAAAGAAGAGCGCATACGAGCCGGTTTTTATTGGCGTAATGCACGATAAGTTTGCGCCAGTAATGTACCGCATAGACAGTGTTTCAAACGTATCGGGCCCCAGTTTGTTTTTAATAAAAGAATTGACCAGAGATTCAAGCAAAACAAGTTCAGACACTCTCCATTTTTCATTTGAAATCAGGAATGAGGGTGGGTCAGATGCGTATGGAGTTGGCGCTATCATTTCATTGACAGACCCTGCGGATTCGGGTTTTGTAGCCATTCTTACGACCATAGACAGCACGGATTCCATTATCGTGTCCGACCAGGCTACGATGGCTTTTTCCATCAAACTCAACAGGGCCAAACAGACACACCGTATTATTACTTTTAATACAACGGTTGGCTGTAATGGGGGTCATGCATACAGCGGAAGATTTGCAATAGATATTGGCGAGAAACGGCTTGTACTGCAGAAAGGTACAACCTCGAAAAGCGGAAATGAATATACTTTGCAATACACAGTTAAAAATAAAGGTACGCATGCCATTACTGGCGATAGCTTACGCCTTATTGCAACAGAAGGTGACAGCGCAATTGTGGACATATCCCCGGCAATGCGGACAGTAACGACCATTCAACCGGATTCACAAAGGACCACAAATACATTTATCGTAACTGTATATCCGGATTGGCCATACCAGACATCACTTTTGAAACTTGTAATGGCTTATGATGGTATTCGCGAGACGTTGACGGTAGACCTGGAAGCCCCGGATACAATACCGTCATTTGTGGCAGTGCCCTATGGGCCGGGCAAAATATACCTTGAATGGGCAAAACCAGCGGATAATGATATTGCCGGATATTATCTGTATCGCAAACACGCAGACAGCGCATCATTCAGGCAGATCAACGGCCTCATAGGAAATTCCTTTTATGTTGATGAAGATACCGCAGCAATCAAGAGCAACAACGGTTTTGTTTATTACGTAAAGGCGTTTGACCGTTCCATGCATGTTTCAGATAGTATTTACGACACGGTTAAAGTAGAACTTGCCATGAAATCAGGGTTCCCCATGGACCTTGAAAACGGTCATGGCGGTGCGCCAAAGATAGCGGACCTTGATGGCGACGGTGATCAGGAATTCATGTTTCCCATGGCTTCAAACGAAGTCAAGGCGTATCATCATGATGGGCAGGAATATTACCAGAAATATGAGAACGACGGATATGCGTTCAGTTTCTCTTCAGGTCAATATGCTATGCATCATCAGCTGGGTATAGGCGATGTTAATGGAGACGGCACGCAGGACATGGTTATTGCCGCTGGTGAGAGAGTGTATGTGTATAGGGGTGGAAACTACCCGGACACTGTGCAGATATTCTCTCAGCATACGGATTGGGCAGGGGAGAACCAGGATTTTAATATTACCGCGCCGATTGTGTATGATTTTGACAATGACAACAAGAGCGAAATTGTAACCGCTTCATTCAATGGCAAGGAATATGTTTTATGGATGGATGGCAGTACTTTGAAGATAGATAGTTGCAATACGGTGTATGGTTTCGACAGGCCATTCAGTCTTGGCGATGTTTATGGTGATTCCAAAAAAGAAATAGTGGGTTATTCTTCCACATGGGGTGGGCCCTATGTTCATTTCTTCCATTACGCTGACACTGGATTATGCGACCACGATTCACTGAAATGGAAGAGGGACGAAGGTGAAACAAAGGGATTGGGAGTTGCTGTTCTTGCTGATCTCAATCGGAATGGAAAAGATGAACTTGTCTTTATGTACAGTCATAACGAGGGATATTCAATATGCGGTATCAGCGTGGATGAGGTAAACCCAGAGAGTGATTCGTTGTATGTAAAGGACACGCTTTTCGATGTGGCTATTGGGGGTGATCCGGCCCAATCAGACCAGAATATTGTCATTGGCGATGTAAATGGCGATGGGCAATATGATGTTGTTTTTCTTGCCGAAGATTCAGTGCATGTGCTGTATCTTGATGGAAACGGGCATTGTGTGGCGTCTGTTACCAAAAGTATCAACAAGAACGCTTATAAGCTTGTTGCAAATCCGTTCCAGCCATTATTAGCGGATATTGACAATGATGATAAAGCCGATATTTTCTTTATAACCAAGGAAGGGTGGCTCTATTGTTTCAAGGGCGCGGATTACCAGTCAGAAGCGTTTGTCCTGATGGACGGTTTTCCCTTGAAGAAAGCGCCGACTGGTTTATGGGAACGTACAGGTTTTGCAGTATCTGATATTGATAATGACGGGAAGTATGAGATTGTTGATAATGGTGGTGACGGGTTTTGTAAGGTTTGGGAGACCGATGGGTATGTCAATAATACAAAGCAGTGGCCCCAGAGGGAGCATGATGCAAGGAATACTAATTCAGCATCCTTCAAAGAAGATGACGATTTGAATAAAAATAGCCAGTTAAGGGGTAAGGTGCTGGCACTGGACTATGGATTCAGGCTAACAGACGGCAATATTGTAAAATACCGTGATTCACTATCGATTGACAATATTGCCATATACAAAAACAATGATCTTTATAGGCGTCCTGTTGCCTTTGGAAAAGACCCGTTGTACGCACTTGTGCCTGCAACAGGAAACCTACAGTATTTCTATTCAAATGGAATAATAGAAAACGGGATGGAATGCTTTGCATTGTATGAAGATGGTGCGTGTGAATGGCAAGATTACTGCGTAGCACCTCCAGTATACTCAAATACAAGCGCACCTAACGAGATTAGTGGCATTGATAATGAAGGCCCGTGTGATTCTTGCATGGGAATAACATTTTATAATTCAATGCCGCAATCAACTTCATATTATATGCTATTAAAGAAAAATGCTGACACCGTAGTTCTTGTTGGCAAGCATAATGGTAATACCATTGAATTTGATGAAGCTGGAAGCGGGTTGACATCAAAAATCATCAGAGGAAGTTTAACTGAGAGGAAGAACTACCTGATAACCGTGAAAACATTTCAGGAATATACCGACATATTCATTGAAGTTAAAAAAAGTAACCTAGGTGGCGAGACTGTCATGGATACTATTCATGTTCGCGACACAAGTACAACCCATTTAATCAAAGGAACAGCCGGATATTATTTAGCAAAAGGAGATACTGGTACGCATAGGATTTTCAAAGGTTTTGCGGTTCAACAATTGGTACCCGAAATCAAAGCCTTATATGTTAGACCCAGCGGTAATGATGGAAATGATGGCACCTTATCTGATCCTTTTAGAACAATCCAGGCAGCATATGATGCTTTGCCAGTAACATTTACAGAACCCTGGACAATATATCTGTTGCCTGGCACCCATAATTATTCGACGAATCTCAATGGGGGCGGGGATTATCTGTCTTTGTTGTATGCAGACACCTCGAAGCATTTCACGAAAACTAACAATCTTACGATAAAGTCATACTACAATAATCCTGATAGCCAGGCCACTCTTAAGGTATCTGATTCCACCAAATATCTGGCCAATAATAAAACAGCCCTTATTGTCCTGGCAAACAACCACATAACTCTTGAAGGGCTGAAGTTCAAAGGGTGCGGTGGTGGCAAAACAAAGCTTACAGGAGTCTCTTTTTCCAAGGCATATCCATATCAGTGGCCAATACATGATCTGACGGTTAAAAATTGCTATTTTGACATGGACAGCATGATGATCGGCATTGATTACGACTGGTCCTCGGACAGCCTGAACGTGATCAACTGTATCTTCAAAGGGACTGATTCATCATCATCTACAGGCGTTGTTGGCATCAAAGGCCTGGAATCCAACACCCTGGGCCACCATGTCGTTAACAGCACTTTCCATAACCTTGGAAAGGCGATTTACGCCACCTTTGACAGTATTACCGTTATTAATTCGATCTTTTCAAAGAACGCATACGCATATATGGGATATGCGTCTGGCGATAAGGTGGCATTTAAGAATGTCCTTTTCTCAGATGTCGCTACAATCGTAAGCACGGGGACCGCGTCATACCAGGACACTATTCATAGCGATCCCATGTTCATCAGTACAAATGAAGGTGCTGTCGGTTTTATGATGCCATCAGTGCAGAGCTTGTGCAGGAATGCTGGCGCAAAAGACACCGGCACTGTTGAAGGGCTTATTCCAGATAGGGATTACACCTACATGCACCGGGGGTATCTCATTGATATCGGAGCTGTGGAAGCTTCCAGTACAGCAGGTGAAACGGAAAGTCCGCGGAATGTTATCTATTCTGTTGGTCAGAACACGACCGACCACAAGACTGGCACACCGAATGTATCCATAAGCAGCGGTGTGGCTACATTTTCAACGGCACAGACATCTGACCATCTGGGTGCTGGGGATGTGTTTACCTATGATGGCACAAAGAAATGCTATTTGAAGGAAAAGATTTCGACAACCAGGTGGAAGGTGGTGACTGCGGAAGGCATTTGGCCCACCAATGTGACTTCAAAAACCGTGAACTCAATCAAGCATTGTTTTACATCTCTCGGAGCCGCGATTAATGGTAATCCAGGTACTACCGGGGTCTATGGTCTGCTTGGTGACTCCATTTTAACTACTGCTGGAGCGGATGTGGTTGTTAAAATTGCTTGTTATGATGACGGAACTGATGACACATCAATGGTTCAGTTGTCGCACAAATGGACTACTGATTCAGCGCATCATTTCATTATATTTGTTCCAAGAAATACCGCAACCGAATGCAATTTGAACCAGAGGCATGCAGGCTCGGTTAATGGGAATGGATACACCCTTAAGTCGTCGAATTCAGACAGCTATAAATACAACCTTGAAGTATTGGCGAATTATACAATGGTCGATGGCATAAAGGTTGTGCGCACATCGGACAATTGGTCATATGGGTTTGCTATCGGGCTGCGCTATGAGGAGCCAATGTATAAGGGACGGTATATAGAAGTGAGAAACTGCCTGCTTATCCAGGAAAGCGGGGGAGCACCCGATGGCAGTCTTCTTGAACTGTCCGGGATAAGTTATACAGACAACTATGGGTGTTATTATCACGATAATATAGTGGTCAGCAATTCAGACAACCTGAAGTATGGTATCTATGTTGAAGGCGGGTACCAGACTGAGGCGGCTAAACAGGTCAAGTTATATAACAATAGTGTGTATGGTAAGTTTACCGTCGCAGGGTTCAGTATCGACATAGACAACTCCAGCGGATCGTCATACAGGCCAGCCATTAAGAACAATTATGTATGCGATACCAAAGTTGATGGAATTGACTATGAATTTGGAGGGAATTATCTGAATAGTCTTTCTGTCTTTGATTACAATGCGGCTGATGATGGCTCTGCAGGTTCGAGCAACACCAATCAGACTATATCTGTGAGCAGTTGTAGTTTTGTGAGTACGACAACAGGGCAGGAGGATTTGCATATACAGAGTGGATCTGGGTTGATAGATCAGGGGGTTGGGCCTAGTCAAGATGCAAATGTTTCAATAATAGATTTTGATGGAGATACTAGAAGTGGCAGCAATTGTGAAATTGGAGGAGACGAAAAGTAAAAATGTTAGTTGTATTTACCAGGACCGATTACTTCAGAGAAAAGGATTGGAAACCTGATATCAGGAGCTACGGGTAGATCAACTTGTCTGGATAGGAAAACGAATCCGAGAAAGGACAATAAAATGGTACCGAACAATAAAATTAATAACAATCACCTTTCAAAAACTAAAATCATTATTCTATTAATATTATTAATCTGTTTACCAAACACTTATTGCAAAAATATTATTTACTTGAATGAGTATGATTCTGTTTATAATGACAGCGTTGTTGATAATATTACTTCGTTTTCCAAGGACTGTGATGATATTATAGAAGGAGAGGTTGTCAAATTAGTAGTAAAAAATAAATTGCCCGAGATGATTTTAAGAGAATATTCGGTCAGAATAACCGATCAGCACAAGGGCAAAATAAATTCAAGTATTATAAAAGTAATAATATATGGTGGGGAGTACAATGGGTATGCGATAAGAGTATTAGATGCTCCAACATTAACAGTTAATGAAAAAGTGTTATTATTCTTAGATGAACTAAAAGACAAGGGCGGGTATATTATTCATGAGTGGAAATATGGGAAGTTTCAATGCCTCCAGGAAAAGAATGAGAAATACATTGTATATGATTTAAATCGAATTCACGTAACCAATTATGAGAAAGAAATAAAATATTCACATAAACTTGTTAAAATAAAATACAAAAATGTGATAGATTTAATACGGAAAGGGATAAGAAATGAGAAATAAATTATTATCTATAGCTATTTTTAATGCGCTATTGTTTGCTCAATCAACGCTGCCCAATAAAGTAGATTTTGAGTACGCAGCAATCGATAAAAATAATAATATTGTGACGATATTATGTCAGAATTGTCAAAGTACAGATATACAGATGTTTTCTAAAGGCGATGATTATCAAAGGTTATATTGGGAAAATGGAGCACCTTTTTACTTTAATGGCGCCATATCAAATCCGTATGATCAACATACAATGAATAGTGAGAGTGAAGTTCGGGCGTATGTTAGTAGTAAATTGCAAAGTTGGTCCAACGCAACTGGTGGTTGTCTGGGTGTTGCTAACCTTGAAGTTGCTTCGACTGTAAACACGTTCCAGCCTTCAGATGGACAAAACACTTGGTTTTTTCATACGCTATCTTCAACAAGCATTTTCTTTACAGTTGGTTTTCGATTTGATTATTATGGGACGACCACACCGGGACTGATACGGGAAGCAGATCTAATTTTTAATGAATATAGAGTTGGAAATGATGTGTTCGGTCAGAGTACTAGTAGTTTACTTCACGGGAAAATACGCCCATTTGGATACGCTTCTGATTATTCTATAACGTGGTGGGCAAACACGTCGGCAGGAGTTGATCAGCCAACCACGCAAATCGATGATGTGTTAAAAAAGATATATATCAATGTTGGCTGTGCGGCAGTTCATGCGATAGGGAGGTGGCTTGCGTTAGGTTCTTCACAATATTCGGCAAATAATGGCTATCCGTCTGCTCCAATTCTAAGGCCTGATCAAAATTGGGTTGTTGATCAAAACAATCAATTTTTTAATTGGTCTCCAAAGAACCAAGATGTTCAGCACTTCAATTTCTTTTATACCTGTATAACAACCAGTATCTATTCACAAGAAGACAGGAAATAGAAATATAAAGCGACCAAAGACATAATTAATTAATATAGCTTTGACTTATTGAGATGTCAATGAAAAGCTTGCGCTTGTAAGATAATAAAAGTAAATATGATAAATAAAATCATGATGAATAGATTTATGCTTCTTATCTTAGGCATCTGTGTTGTTGTTTTAATGCTTAACAATGTACGCTGCCAGTCAAATCCACATAGCATAGAAGCCCACGAAGAATCCATTCGTTCAATTGTTATGGTTTGTTTAAGAAGTGGTATTCTTGATTCGAGCCATGAATTGGCGGCAACAACGCCGTACTACGACGTTGAGGCAATCGTTTTGGGTAAAAATGTGAAATACCACTCTATAGAAATAAATAATGAAATTGATAGTTGCTGCGCTTTATTTGTTGACTCAAACACTATCGAGGTACATTTTAGGCAGGTTGGGTTTTTAGCTAATATTATTAAAGTTAACTTAAAGACAAACATTGGAACAGTTGGAGACTCGATTAGCGTTCCTGATTTAATTGATAATATAGATTTCGGTATTAGTCAAAAAGAGGAATTTCTATATTTGTCATGGGAGTCGATTGCAGATTTCTATGAAATTCATTGGGATTATTCATATTTGGACTCTGTTGGGCACGTGGAGCACGTCTACAACGATACGCTAATTACATCAACAAGTGCCATATTGCCAACAAAATATGCGATAAAAAATGGCAGAATCGATTTTTATGTTACTTCGATTAATGGACCATTCCCAGACAAGGAAGCGATCGCGAAATTAAATAGCATTAATTATTGTTATTTATATATTAAGAACAGCTTTGTTCCTAATGTTTATAGTGTCAGATTGGGAAGTGGGATTAGTAATGATTCCTTAAGGGTTGATTCTACTACAACCTTTGAAGTAAATAATCAATCATCCTATACCCTTGAGAACTATATAAAAAAATTAGGTTTAAAAGTGGAAAATTAAATTTATTATATATTGACATAGAGATTAATTAAATAAAACAACCTTCCTCGTCAACGCCTTTCCATTGCATACCAACCGGCAAAAATATACTCCACTCGCCATTCGTGACGCATTCCAGGAATAAACCCCTTTCCCTTCTACTAAATTATAAAAAACGGGTTTGCCGTTTATAGCATATATCGTCAATAACCCTTTCTGATTTTCATTCATTTCATAGGCGATATTGGTTATGGGATTAAAAGGGTTGGGAAAGTTTTGAAGCGAAAAAGAAATTATGCATTCTTTGGGAGAATCGGATATGGGTGTTGTAGGCTCTGGCGTTAATGTTCCTTCAACAACAATATGCATAGTGTTGCCATCCTGGGTCCAATGTTCTGGTGCGTTCGCACCATCTCCAATAAGTGAATCACAAGAGCCATAACCAAATAGGCTCATTTTGCCATTACCTGAATTTAGAATGCCAGCAAGAATAATTTGATACGCCCCTGTTTTCATCGAGTCGTTATTATCAAGAATCCATTGAACTTGGTCTGTTATATCGATCTCGGCAAATTTTCGCCATAGGGGTGACGGCTGCGATGTGTCGCTTGTCTGCCCCTGGAAAGTAATGAATGTTATTGTATCTTTATTGAATTCAGAACAAATGTCATGATGTATTGATAGTTGTCTTGAATCACAGGCAAAGTAATCAGCAGATAGGTAGCCTGAACCACAAAAATCATGTTCATTTACTAATTTGCTAATTGAAACCATTGTTTGAATATCACCCGAACGGTTCATGGCAATACCGGGGTCCGGATAGTATAAATCAAGGAACTCGCCTCGTAATTTAGCTGATGTGATTGTACCACGTACTCTGTTTAGGTCAAAAGAAACAATATACGTTTTAAAAAAATGCATAAGAATGAATGTGGAAACGTCAGGATCGCCATCGCGATAATTATAAGAATCTACATGAAGCAAACCCTCGTATATCTTGTCCTGTGGGATTTGAAGGTTTGGCCCCGGGCTATCCGCCAGAGCATAGTTGTTTTTTATTGCATCCTGCCAGAATAAATACGTCTCAGCTTGCACGGAAACAATCAAAGTAACAACGGCAATTAGAACGTTTTTTATCATAAATATGACCCCTTTTTTGTATTATTAATATACCCTAATTTGTTGTGTCATGTCAAACATTAAATGCTTCCATTTCAGAGCGAAAATATATATATTCTTGTTTGTCTAATCCGTTATAATTCAAGGGGCTTTTTATGAGATTATTAGTCTGGCTTCTATTGTCTTCCCCGCTTCTCATTACCGCTCAAAACATCGCCAATATCAACAGCGACACACTGAACAACAAAGCACTGCTTCCCATATCCGACACCGCGAAAATCCCGGAAATGAACTTCAAAGACGCTGATATCCGCGATGTTCTCCGCACCCTTGGCATGCAATATAGCCTCAACATCTGGCTCTCACCAGACGTCAGAGGCAACATCCCGGTCAATTTCAAAAACATCAAAGTCAAAGACGCCCTGGATTTTATCATTACCAAATACGGTTTTCAGTACAAAATCCGCAATGGCATCATAGAGGTCTCCAAGCCCACTCCGCCGCCAGCACCGCCACCGCCAAAGATCCCCTGCGTTGTCAAACTCGTAAACGGCAACCTCTCGCTTGATCTCCGCCAGGCTTCCATTGATACAGTGATCAGACTCATCATGAACGAATGCAGCGAAAACATCATTGTTGAAAAAGGCGTTACTGGAACCTTGACATGCCTTTTGAACGAAATTCCGCTCGAAAAAGCCCTTACAGCTCTTTTTGAGAGCAATGGTTTTGAGATTGTAAAAAAGAACGGAATCTGGTATGTGGGCAAACCTGTTTGGACAGCAAGCAAAGACGAAGGTGGACAGAAAAGCAGGCTTGCCATTAACGTGGATAGCGGCAAGGTGAAGATGGAAGTGACCGACGCCTCGCTGGGCGATGTCATAAACATCATAAGCTCCCGGGCGGGCATGTCCATCTTTGTGTACGGCAGGCTCGAAGGCAAAATCAGCGCAAAAGTAGAGGACTTCATTCCAGTGGACGACGCACTTAAATATCTCCTTACCAACACCAAGTACACTTTCTGGAAGGAAAAAGGCATATATTTCATAGGGGAAAACACAGCCCAGGCAGTCAATACCGCTGAACTGGTAAAGCTTAAATACATGAAGGCAGAAGACGTATCAAAACTTCTTCCAGAAGCCATCATGAAAAGCCTCAGGGTCAATGTACTCAAGGAGCAGAACGGGATTATTTTTGTGGGCACATACGATTATATTTCATCCGCAAAAGAGTTCATCAACATCGTGGACCAGCCAATTGCCCAAATACTCATCGAAGCGCTCGTTGTTGATTTTTCAATCACAAAAGCGCGTTCAATAGGATTAAAGCTGTTTACCGCAGGGGGCAAGGCAGGCGGCCAATCATTGTTTCCAGATGTTAATATTACCGCCACTGGGGATGATATCAATAGCCTCAGGGACCAGCCCATCAGTGATTACTTTACATTAAAACAAATTGCCCGCCTACCCTCGCAGTTCAGGGCCCAGATAAGCGCCCTTGAGCAGGAGGGGCTTGCAAACGTGGTTTCCACCCCGCAAATAGCAACGCTCAATGGCAACAATGCCACGATACTGATAGGAACCACCCAATATTTTCTCCTCAGGTCATCCATCACCACAACCGGCGTAAACCCTGTTGTTTCGCAAAGCCAGCATTTTGAACAGATAAACGCGGATGTAAGCCTTTCGGTCACACCCTGGCTCACTGGGGACAGGGAGGTTACGGTTGAAGTCATGCCAAGTTTCCACATACCCGGCAATTCAGTGAACGACAGCATACCGCCGCCCATCAACAAACGAGAGATCAAGTCAACAGTCCGTTTACGCGATGGGGAGACGTATGTTCTGGGCGGCCTCATTGAAGAAACAGAGCGCAAGTCCATGAGCGGGTTGCCCTATTTGTCCAAGATACCATTCCTGGGCTGGTTTTTCCGGACCAACAAGACCGAACACCT
Source organism: Candidatus Raymondbacteria bacterium RIFOXYA2_FULL_49_16 (assembly GCA_001789205.1). GTDB lineage: Bacteria > Fibrobacterota > OXYB2-FULL-49-7 > OXYB2-FULL-49-7 > XYB2-FULL-49-35 > XYB2-FULL-49-35. Next base: position 66,728 of record MFYT01000023.1, read on the forward strand.
CAAGACCCGCATGATGATCTTTCTTACACCCCACATTTACTATGGCAACGAAGGGGCTGTTGACAAAGTAAAGATGATCAAGAGCCTGCAGGAATAGGGGCTGGCAGAAGTGTGGGTACAAGTGAATTCATCCCCCAAAAATGTATTTTTTTTGAATGCCCCCCCTAACAGGGGGGCATTCCCGCGAACATTACTATGGGGGGTAAAATATTAAGTCCTTTATCCGTGGTATTTCTTATTCCCTGCATAACTCTTCCTGCCTTGGCGTCACACCCAACGGCACGACCACTCTCCCCCAAAACTTTGATCCAGACGGCGAACGCCTTACCCTCTCATATTTCGGCCATACCCTCATCATCCGGGTTCTTGAAGTGCCAGTTGCCGAGGACACGCTCGACTGGCTCATGAAGCACCCTGAGGCATTCCTGCCGCATTCCATGACCTTTGATGATGTCTGTTTTGATTACATCGTGCAATCATCCGACAACACCGTGAACAGCGTGGTTGTCGCAATTGCAAGAAAAGACGCGCTTGACCAGGAACTGGAAATATTCAGAAAGTCCGGGTTCCGGTTTTCGCGCATAACCAATGGCCCCCTTGAATTCATCCTTGCAAACCTGCAAAAATTTGAACAAACAGCATGCGGGGTTGTGCTTATAGAGAAGGAGCAGGCCTTTGTTTTTGTCCTGGTAAACAGGGACATAAAATTATACAAGCATATTACTATCGGAACCCATGCTGCGGCAAATGACATCAAACAGTTCATAGAAGAAATAGATCCTGTGCTTGTCCAATATTGGGAAATGAATTTGTATGGAACACCCATTGAAACATGGTACATTGCAGGCGAATGTCCTTTGTACATAGATTATTGCAAACAGCAGGGTCGCAATGTTACGCAAATGCAAAGTGCGTTTCAGTCTGTCGGTGAAGAAATCGTATTTCACACGGCAATGTCAACAAGCAAGAAGGGCGGCAACAGGATCCAGCTTGCGCAGAAGACAGACAAAGACCTTGCCCGTCGCATGCGTTTTAAGAGGGTTTACCGGGTAGCCGCCAATATCGGCCTTGCCGCAGCGGGACTTGTCATTGCGTTCCTGCTTTTGTTGCGCCTGGGCCTGTACGCATGGGATTACAATACCCGCGACGCATACGCCTCGTACAGCGGGACAATAGAAAAACTTAAGTCTGTTAAGCAGGAAAACAGAAAATTGTCCCTTGAACTGCGGCAGGACCAGGGCCTTTTTGCCAACAGGTCTGGCGTGTTCAGGCTTCTTGAATCTGTGCGCAACAGCGTCCCGGACTCAGCCTGGTTCTCATCGCTCAACTATCAGAAAGGCGTGGACAAGGGGCCGGAACTGCTTGTCACAGGCTTTGCCGTCAGGGAAGAGGCGCTTAAGAATTTATTGGTACAGCTCGAAAGCAAGAAGGAATTCGGCAAAGTGACGCTCAATTTTACCAAGGACATTCCCGCTGCAAAGGCCTTTGGGCTTTCCAAGGGCAAGGCGCGGTATGGGCTGGTTTATTTTAAAATTACAATGGCATTATGAAACAGTTTGCCTTTATAACAGATAATCCTGGTTTCCGGAAATACAGGTTCGAGATATTATCAGCCATTGTCCTGGCTGTTATCCTTGGCCTTGTGCTTTATATTATTCAGCCTCTTGCCAGTTCGTGTATGGACAATGTATCTGATCTTTTTGGCCGCAAAGAGGCAATTGCCGAAGCGCAGAACTTTGAGAAGAACCTGAAAAGGGTCATTGGCCAGAACAACGAGCTTAAAGCAAAGGCAGCAGGCCTTAAGATGAACATGTCCAATGGCCGCACGCTCTCAAACATCTACGCAATGGTAAATACGGCATCGAGCTCTTCAGGCATTACTGTTGTCACAACAAACGCTTTGCCGGAAGAAGAGGGGGGCAATTACATCAGGCTCAGGTTTGATATTGAGGTCAAAGGGCCGTATAACGCGGTGGGAGGTTTTTTGGAATCAATGGAAAAGTCCGGGTATATTGTAAGCGTCGATGAACTTGTCATGGACAATACCTTTGGACCTGAATTATCAGGCAAACTTCGAATATCGCTGTATTTATATAAATAACAATAAGTTATGAAGAAAAAAGTAATAATTGTCATGATAGCCATAGCTGTTGTGGTCTGGGACATCAATTTACGCAAGATATTGTATGGCTTTAAAGGGGACGCTATAACAAGCCCTGATGAATCCAAACAGGATTCAGCCCAGATAACGTCTGTTAACGCGCCAGAAGGCCCTGCATTCAATCCAGAGGGCCGCGATCCATTTGGACCAGCAGTTATCAAGCAGCCTGCAAACAGCACACCCCAGAAGGTGGGTAAACCAACGCAGTCGGAAACCCAGCCCCCGCCATGGAGGTTGGACGGCGTTCTTTGGCAAGAGGGCAACCCTGTTGCCATCTTAAAGCAGACCAATACTGACCGGACCGAGATGGTTAAGGAAAAAGGCGTTGTTGAAGAAATGGTTATTGAGAAGATCGAGAAGGACAAGGTGCATGTTCTTTACAGGAAAAAGGCCTTTGTCATCCAATAGCCTCTCAAACCAGGATGGCTACATCGCCTACCTGGTACTCACGCTGCTTGTCATCATAGCCTTTCTGCTCAACGCTGTTTTTCTGGGCTATGCGCGGCAGAACAAGGGACTCGAAGATGCGAAGAAAAAGATACAGCTGGGATATGTTTTACGCGTGGCAGAGGATTATATAGGCAATCTTATGAATTCACCAGACGGGCCAATTGGCCTTTTGGCTGAAAATGAATTCAAAAAAGAACTCGATCCAGAGAGCGGTTTTATCATCTCCGCTTCACGAAAAGGGTGCGTGATGGATTGCGTCATAAAGGCCCGGTATAAAGACCGTGTCGTGACCGTGAACAAGACAATCGGGCAGAGGCACAAGTATCTCCAGAACAGCGCCCTGTACGTGTTTGGGGGCATGTCCGGGCTCATTCTCGGGGGCAAAGCAGCAATAGAAGGCGATGTGCATCTGCCGTCAGGAACAGTGAACACCAGCAGCTCGGGGTATTTTAGATATACAGGGCAGGTCCCGGTCAAAGGCCGGGTACTTGGCGATGCTGGCAAGTACGACGCATATCTCGATAACAGGCTTGCAATGGCAGAGGCTGCCACTGCCGAAGCCCTGATAAACAGGGTGGTGCAAAAAGGCGCAGGAGCTGCATCGGGCAATATATCAGGGGCCTTTTCAAACCCTGGCACTGTTTACGAACATTCTGGAGACGCAATATTGGACAATGCTGGGTCAATTGATATGAACAAGGGTACGCTGGTAATGACCGGAAATTTATTTCTAAAGGGCCAGAGCTCCTTGTGTAACGGGTCTATTTACATTAAAGGGGCCATTGAATTAAGGGACAACAGTTCACTTACTGAAGTTATTGTTGTTTCCGGAAACGGCATATCAGCATTTAATCAAACTGCGCTCAAGGGACAGTTTTTCACATCAGGGACAATAAGTATCAACAACTATACGATGTGCAGGAATTTCACATTATTATTTTCAGATCCAATGCTTTTCAATAACGAGACAGGCAGTCCGGGAATCAGGATAATGGACCGGGCAAAAGTCCATGGCGTTGCTGTGTTGAACGCGCCAGAGCAATCCAGGAACATAGGGTTTGTTCTCGATGAAGAGGCAACTATCAATGGTTTTCTGTATTGTTCCGCAGGCGCGGACATTCGCGGCATGGTCATGGGCCAAACATGGGTCAGCACCCTTGCCTGCCAATACGACCGCACCCTGCACGGCAGCACCATGAAGGACGGCAGGCTTGAAGTTTTAAAACAGGACTGGCAAATCTATGTTCCCCCACTTTTTGGCGTAAAAAAGGACCTTGCGTTCTATGATGAATGAAAAAGGTTTTACCATGGCCGAAGTCCTGGCAGCGCTGGTCATTTTCAGCCTTGTCGCGGTCCCTGCCACGCTTACCATGACACGGATTGCAAAGGGCCTAAAAACAACAGACAAGGTCCTTGGCCTGCGTATTGCCCAGGAATCGCTGAACACCAGCCTTGCCGATGAATCGGAACGATATAATATCGAACGCGAAGTGATGATCAATGATAAAAAATGTAAAATTATCCGTATGGTTGAAGAAAACGATTTGTCCATTATCACGGTATCAGTATTCTGCCAGAGAAGACCCCTTGCATCGCTCAAAGGCTATATTTTCAGGAGGAGTTAGTGGCAAAATTTATTTATAAAGCAACAGACCTTCGGGGTTCCCATATCCAGGGCGAGCTTGAGGCAGCTTCAAAACAGGATGCTGTTGAGGCGCTCGAAAAGCGCAAACTGACTATTTTGTCTGTAAAACGCGACATTGACCTTAATCCTTTTAAAAACCGGGTTTCGGGAGCAGTCATAAGCCGTTTTACGCGCCAGCTTTCGGCAATGGTAAGCAGCGGCCTTCCATTGGCAGAGGCCCTTGGGGTGCTGTCAAAACAGCGTGATTCGCGGAAAATGCAGACCATGGTACAATCTGTGCTCGATGATATAAAGGCAGGCAAACCCTTTCACGAAGCCCTTGGCAAGCACCAGGCAATACTGGGGCCATTGTATGTCAGCCTTGTTAAAGCGGGCGAAAGCGCAGGAGCCCTTGGCGAAATTCTGGAACGGCTTGCCGACCATTTGGAAAAAAGTGATGCAATAAAACGCAAGGTACGCGGCGCGCTCCTGTACCCGGCAGTTATTTTGCTTGTCGCAATCTCAGCAGTCGCCATATTGCTGGTGTTCGTGGTCCCTTCTTTTGCAAAGATGTTCGCGGACCTCAATAAAGAATTGCCAATGCTTACCCTGGTGATAATAAACGCCTGTACTTTTATAAAGACGAAAATAATATTGATCCTTGCCGCGGTTGCGGCTCTTTTTCTTGCGTATGGCCGTGTAAAAAAGACCGCGCGTTTCAGATCTGCAATGGATGGGTTTGTTCTTAAAATACCCTATTTTGGCAGCCTGTTGAAAAAGGCGGCAATAGGCCGTTTTACCCGCACGCTTGCGACACTGCTTAAGGGTGGCGTTCCCCTGGTTAAGGCGCTTGAAATTTGCAGCGCAGCAGCGGGAAATATGCGGATCGAGAAAGTGATCCTGGACAGCGTTAGAAATGTTTCCAGCGGTAACCCTCTCCATGAATCGCTTTCTAAGGACCCGCTTTTTCCTGAAATGACCATCCAGATGATTGCGGTGGGAGAAAAGATAGGGGAATTGTCTAAGATGATGGAACGGGTCGCGCTGTTTTACGACGGTGAGGTGTCTGCGGCAGTGGACAGCGTATTGTCCATTATCGAGCCAGTCATGATTGTTTTTCTTGCGGTAATTATTGGCGTTATTCTTATTGCCATGTATTTACCGTTGTTCGACATGATGACAGGGATGAGCTGATGCTGAAGAATCAGAAGGGTTACACCCTTACGGAACTTATCGTTGTACTCCTGCTCATGTCCGTAGTATCGCTTTTTGCTTTTCAGGCATATTTGTATATCCAGAAACGGTATGTGGAATGGGAAAACGACAACCGGGCTGCCATGGTCATAATGCGGCTGACCCAGGGCCTTGAAGAGCATATTGGCAGGGCCAACCGGCTTATGATTGCTGAAAAAAGCAGTCTTGAATTACGGGACACAAAGGGTGTGCTCATCAAAGTTGAGGCAATGGACAGGAAACTGCTTATCGGGGACAGAAACATGCTCTCCGATGGGGCGTTGCTGCAACAGGTGGATTTCGAGTACTCTTCGAGCGGAAAGCCCGAGGTGGAGGGCAACACCGGCGCCATTGATTGCGTGGCATATACCATAGTGTTCAGCCATGGAAAAAAGATATATTCATGTAAAGGAAGCATAGCCTTGCGTAAGCTCAATACATTCAACATTACGGGGACCGTATGAAGGGAAAAAGACGCACGCCGTTATTGAACCAGAAGGGGTTCACGCTCACCGAACTTCTGGCCGTCATCATCATTATCGGCGTGCTGGCCATGATAGCTATTCCAAAATATATGAGCGTGGTTTCAAAGTCCAAAGTTGCTGAATTCAAGCCCATTTTGCGGCAACTGTACACGCTGGAGCAGTCGCATTTTGACGAATATGGAAAGTACACATCAGATTTAGAAACTCTCAGTTTTGATGTGCCCAAATCTGAATTTTTCGATTATTCCATTGAATGCGACACGCTCCATTTTACCGCAAAGGCAGTGTGCAAGGGGAATATTAAGAATTCCAAAGGTGACCTTCTCAATGGCGAATGGGTGGGCATCACCGAAAAGGAAGACCGTGTGGGCAGTGATAAACTGAAGAAATTCGCGGGGTGGTGAGCTATAGTTTGTTTAGGAAGATTAACACGAGGAGATCAAGGTATTTAATCTGTCATACCCCGAGGTAGACGAGCAATAAACACTTAAAGAAGATTGGAGTAAAATTATGGCATATAAAAGATTAAAATTACTTATTATATGGGAAGTCTTATTGTTGGGTCAAATATATGGATCGACCTATATTACTATTTCGTCAGATAAAAAAGATTACTTGGTTTACGACCCTATTTATTTAACAATGGAATTTGACACCTTAAAAGCGCCAGCTAATTTTATTTTTGGTAGTCTTGAAAATTCGAACGTTAATATGGTTTTAGTAATAGAAACTCCAAGTGGGATTCTTAGTTACACACCGCCAGAAACAGACATTACCATCGATAGAGAAGCATTTCGTATAGGTAGAATATATACTACTGAATACGCTACAATCGTATTGCATAGAGGAATGGCAATAACGTCACTACCAGGGAAATACTTGTTATTCATTAGGCAAAAAACACAAAATAAAACAATATCCAATAAAATTCAATTAGTCATATCAGAGCCAGTGTTAAATAATGATACAAAGGCAATGAGAATAATCAAAAACAAACCAGAAGCATATGCATTGTTTATATATCTTGAAGGAGGAGAACATATTAAAGAAGGTTTTGCAATTCTTAAAGACCTTTGCGAAACAAATTCATCATATACAGAAATTGCCAAAACTGTATTAATGCTGAATTATAGCGAACGGTATTATGATTGGAAACAAAATAAAATTGAACGAGAAATAGATTTTAATAAAGTAGAGAAATATTTAAATGAAGTCGATATTGACAAAATGCCTGAATATTTAAAATTAAGAATGTGTAGTAAAATATTACGGAACACCAATCGTGGTCGAATTAATAACTCTCTTTTTAATAAGCTGAATACAATAAAGAATAATGTGACTGGTAGTAAACGAGTTCATAAAACACGCTTATATAATTTTTTAAAGATGAGTGACGGTTTAATAAAGAAGAACTGAATTAAAAAGGATTATAATATGATCAAAGCATTGGTTTTTGCGATTTTATTAGTGGCGACTTGCCCGATGAAAGCTGAGAATTACCCGGCAATTGATGTTTCGTCGCACTGGAGTGTTGGATCATATAATTATGGTGAAGTTAAAAATATCAAGAAAACAGTACAATATGATGCGTCATTATATTCTAAGGTTGAGGAAGATGTTTTTCGATACATAATGTTAAAGGGTGTTACTATCGGCACAAATACATATGATAATTTAAATATGCAAGCCCTCTACAAGACAGCAACGGAAAATAATGATTATAAACAAATAAGAGGCACATATTCTGTAGCGGGTTATTTATTTGATTATTATTTTATATTTTATAAAAATGGCAAATTTGAGGTTCAAATTAAATGGGTAACGAATTATCCTGCTAGTGCTTGTAAGTTTTATTTTAAAATATCTTATTGTCTTGCTGGTATGCCGAACATAATTGAATTTGTTGAGCAAGATGAAAGGGGCTTAAAATACTATTACGGACCGGAATATGAAATTTTTAAATCGTTTTCTGGTGAAACAGAAGAGAATGATAATGATATTGAGAAAAATATCTTTTGTAGAGTTTTCACATCAGATGTTCCTACAAAACAATTTGGTGCTGTATTCTGGCAATTATATCAGACCCCAATTGAGTTGACGATGAAAAATATTGACGATAATGATATAAGATTACCGCCAGAGAATTATATAAATAATACATTAAAATTACAAGAAGTTTTTAAACAAACACAAAATGTTTATAGTACTACAATGGTAAACTATCCACAATATGCACGATGTGGTAATAACCAAATGTGCTGGATAACATTGAAAGATGGAGTGAATAAGCCAAATTATGGATTCGCAGGGAGACTGTTTAAAAAACCAAAGGGACGCCCTTTAAGATTATACAATTACGTTATGTCAGATGTTCCACAAGACATCCCCAATTTCACTTTAACAATAAATAAAGTAGAAACTCACGATAGAAGCATTAAAACCGTTTTGGATGATTTAACAAATAAAACATGGTATGAAGCATTTAGAAAAGTTAATATAATTGATGATAATCCAGATAAACCATATATTACAAAGGCTCAATTGCATGGATGGATATTAAGTTCTGGTAGGCAGATTGCAGGAAATCCAATATATCAAGAAGAAAGTAAGGAAAACTTTACTGATTGGCCTATTGAAATCATGATAATTAATAGAAGAATGGATCTTGGTTCCGATCCATCTGGGAGCACGAAGGGCATAATGTTTGACAATTTAATAAGCAGCAGTGATAATAATTGGAATCTAGTCCAGAGAGAAGGGTGTGCTGTCTTATGGTATGCTATAAAAAACGAAACAGTTTATTATAATAGTGACGATGAGAGAAAAAGGGGTGCCATGTTAATATATTTGCATGAGATAGGTCATTGTATACAATTTAAACACGCATTTTCACTATTCGGAATAACAATTGAAGAAAGATATATATATAATTGGAGATCAAATAATGTAATATACAACTGGGATGCTGTTGATTTTTATCAGAATGGACCAGAAAGTTGGGTTAAGCCGGGTAAATATGGAGTTCACTATGTTGATTATGATGACGAATATAATCCCCCTTCCAATTCATATATACCTGAATTTGATTTTAGAAGATATAATGAATGTGGAACAACTTCTATACGTAATTTTAAGAACTAGAAGAAATAGAAGATGACGAAAAGGATAGCTATAAGTTGTAGAAACGGTAAAATATGCGCCAAATCAATCGAGATACGCAGCTTATGATAAAAATCAATCAGACTCGATATGGGGATTTGTGTAAAAGTATGCTTTCCGAAACACCACGTAGGGAGATGATGTGGGTGTTATGCAATTTGATAATAATATTATTTTTCAATGGGTGTATTAAAATTACAAACATAGAAGAGGATGAGGGTTTGGTTGCGCTCAATGCTAATGATTCATTAGTAATCAGGACCATATTAGATTCAAATAATTTAAAATATATTAAAGTAAAAGACGTTATCAAAACGGAAGATAGCCGAGTTTGTTTTCTTGATCTACATGCACTTGGGATTACTAAAATACCAGAGGAGATCGGGCGCCTTAATGCTTTACGCGCGCTTAATTTGCAAGGCAATATGTTGAGGGCGCTGCCAGATGAAATGTTCGACTTGAAAGTGTTAAAGACACTAAATATAAACTACAACATGCTTGATAGTGTGCCAATGGTAATAGGCAGCCTATTGCAATTGGAAACATTGACTGTTTGTGGCAATAATATTTTATATTTACCGGATACGCTCCGAAATCTTCAAAAGTTAATATTATTATCTTTGGCAGAGAATCAATTGGATTCATTCTCGATAATTTTAACTAACCTCAAGAATTTGAATAGTTTGTATTTGGGTTATAATCAGATCGCCATTATACCTAACGTCATTATAAATTTATGTAATTTAAAACGATTGAATATTGAATATAACCGAATTGATAGTCTTCCTGAAGAAATAGGTAGTCTTAAAAGTCTTGAAATGCTTGATCTTGGAGGAAATAGAGTAATAAATATTCCTCAAAGCATTTCCAGTTTGCAAAAACTATCATGGATAATATTGACAGGGAATCAAATTTATGAATTTCCTGAAGCGATATGCGACTTGACTTCTTTAACGTGGCTCTCTTTGGGGGGGAATAAATTAACAGATATATCAAATTCCATAGGTAGAATAAAAAACTTAGTAGGATTGGAGCTATGCTTTAACGAACTTATAAATTTGTCAGATTCCATTTATCTTCTTGAGAACTTACACTCTCTTTTGCTATCCAATAATAAATTAGCAAGTCTTCCCGATTCTATTATTAAAATAGAAAAACTTACCAATCTTAGTTTGGATTATAATAATTTGTGTTCTTTGACCGTTGAGCTAAGAATTTGGGCTAATACATATGATCCTGAATGGAACATAACGCAAGCCTGTTCATCGGGAATAAAGTAGGGCCCTTGGTATAGGAAAATCGATATTACGGTATGGCCAAAACGAGTTTATGTTTTAAAGTCCGATATGGGAAGGGCGAAAATTTCTTGGCTGATGATTTTAATGCGCTGATTTTTATATGAATCGATTGTTGAATGAGCAGTTGTCAGCGATGGAAATTACAATATGCAAATAGTAAAAAAGAGCGGTGTAATCATAGAGGCTGACTGTTCCATGGCTGCTTTAGATCCAGGTCTTGTTGGTGGTATCATGAGCCATTATGGCGTTTATATTCAAACACTTTCAGATAAAACAATTTCGGTCCAGACACTATCCATTCATGATCAAACGCTCATTGATGATCTTCGGTTTCTGTTCAACAGAACAATCAAACTGGTTTTCACTGAAAAAGAAGAGATTGTTGCCAGAATCAAACAGGTTTCCCAGAAAAACACCAGGACAACAAAGAAGTATGTTTCAAAGAGCGGCAGTTGGCCCGTTGCATCGCCCGTGATAGGCCTGGTCAACGCAACCGTTGTTGCAGCCATTTCTGCCAATGCCAGCGACATCCATTTCGAGCCCTTTGAAGGCGAACTCAGGGTACGGTACAGGATCGACGGGGTATTGCGCGATGTGAACGCCATCCAGAAATCCCGCATGGCCGAAGTGGTTTCACGCCTGAAAATCATGGCAAACATGGACATTGCCGAGAAGCGCAGGCCCCAGGACGGCCGAATACGTATAGAGCACGAGGACGCAGTCATAGATTTGCGCGTTTCAACCCTGCCCACTGAATTCGGGGAAAAGGTCGTTCTGCGAATCCTGGATAAAAGCCACCTGGGACTTGATGTTGAAAAAATAGGCATGGATGGAAAAAGGCTCGACCTGTTCAAAAAAGCCATCAAACTGCCCTATGGTATGATTCTTGTGACTGGCCCAACAGGATCAGGCAAAACAACGACGCTGTATGCGGCTTTGAATTATATTAAGTCCCCTGAAATAAACATTGTCACCATTGAAGACCCAATCGAATATAACCTTGACGGGGTCAACCAATCCCAGGTAAAGCCTGAGATCAACTATACCTTTTCCGAAGCTATAAAGACTTTTTTAAGGCAGGACCCCAATGTTATCATGGTAGGCGAGGTCCGTGACACAGAGACAGCCACAATCGCCAACCGCGCGGCAATGACCGGCCACTTGGTATTTTCCACGCTGCATACAAATGACGCGCCATCGGCAGTCAACAGGCTTGTGGACCTTGGGCTTGCGCCGTTCCAGATAGCTTCCGCAGTCTCACTGATAATTGCCCAGCGGCTTGTCCGAAAGATCTGCGATCACTGTAAAAAGGAAAAGCCCATTCCCGCAGCCTTGCAGGAAGAATTGAAGATCAATGATACGACTGCATGGGTAGGCGAAGGTTGCGAAGCGTGCGGCAATACGGGCTACAAGGGGCGTATTGGCTTGTTCGAGGCCATGTTTGTGACAGGCCCGGTAAAAGAGTTGATAATGCGAAAGGCGAACTCGTATGAACTCCAGGAAGTGGCTATCCGCGAGGGCATGGTGACGCTTCGGAACGACGGGCTCAATAAAATGCGGGCCGGGATTACCACGGTTGAAGAGATTTTACGGGAGACTGTTCAGGGAATGTAACTGTTGAAATCCGGGTATTCTGCCACAAAGGATTTCATCTGCGCAAGCCTGCGGTCCAGGAAACTGAGCCACTCGCGCCTGGTAACAAAGGGGCTTCCATCTTTCCGGGTTTCGTTTGATATCTGGTGGGGGTGCCCGGGCAGAACCAGGTCAAAGGCAAACCGTTTCATTCTCTTGATGGTCTTTATATAATCTGTATCTGTTCCCCGGTAGCCATATTCACGCATCTCTTTCTCGTTGCACTTGAAGCCGCTTGCATCGCCCATTATCAGAACGCGTTTTTTTCCCTGTTTGCCTTCAATGTCTGTGAAAAAACAGCATGAACCCATGGACTGGCCTGGCGTGAACACAACGCGTATCCGATTGCAGCCGCACTGTATTGTTTCATTGCCAACGAGCGGAGTCAGGCGATATTTTTTTGGGAAGCGTCCTGCGCCAAAGCCAATATCAAGCCGTCCCAGTTCTTTTTGGTGAATGAACATGGTTGCGCCTGACCTGTCCATGACCATAAAGTAATTTTACTGATGTTTTGTCCATGGTGTCGAAAAGCAGGAGGCCGCTGCCGGTGTCGAGTGCATAGGCGCAGAATTGCCGTGATCCGATGTAATACAGGGGCCGTATATGCGGCGCGGTCCAGGGTTTTTGCCCGGCTTTAGATTGTTCCAAAACCGGAAGCCAAGGATACCAGGGTTCATGGCAATCTACCGGCGGTATCCGCCTGATCGCAGTTTGGCGAGTAACCGCAGAATTTCAATATAAAGCCAGACAAGCGTTACCAGGAGCCCGAAAGCGCCGTACCATTCCATGTATTTGGGTGCGCCCTTTGCAGCGCCGTTCTCAATGAAGTCAAAATCAAGCACAAGGTTAAGCGCGGCGATAACCACCACAACCAGGGAAAAGCCGATTCCAATGGGGTTGGCTCCGTAAATGAACGGAAGCCCTTTGCCAAAGAATCCCATGACCATGGATACAAGATAGACCAGGCCTATTGCGCCTGTGGCTGCTGCAATGCCCAGTTTGAAATTCTCTGTTGGCTTGATGAGCCTTGATTTGTATGCGAAAAGAAGGGCGAGAAGAGTCCCGAAGGTAAGCGAGATTGCCTGGATGACTATCCCTGGGAATTTCTGCTTAAAAACCGCTGAAATGCCTCCAAGGAAGAGGCCTTGCAGCAGCGCATATACTGGAGTTGACCAGGGCGCCCGCTCTTTTTTGAACACAGTGACCAGCGCGGCAATGAGGCCTCCGATGGTACCGCTCAGTACCAGGGCTGTGGTGGATTCTCCGGCAAAGAATTTTGACCATGTCCAGCTGGCAGGGGAAAGGATGCCCCGTAGCGTCATGTGGCCGATCTGGCCGTTAATAGCTTTAGCGCCAAGGGTTATTAGTGTCTGAATCGCAGAAACATCAATAGCCCCGTACCGGACAACGCCACCCCGGTTGCGATACGCCCTTGCCAGGGTGAATGAGCAATAATTCGTCAAGCGATTCCTGGCGCAAACCGAAAATTAAGTTTTATATTATAGATATAATATTTATTTTTAAATGACATAAACTTTAGAATTTTATATTGCGGCGGTTTATGCGGATTTCAAAGTTCTGCGTGCTCATAGGGTTGCTGTTGCAGGCATCGGTCATTTCCCAGGTAGTACCAGGAATGGTCGACACTATCTCGCCAACAGTCAGGGTCAACTATCCCTCTGGGACCTATACCTCGCTGCTCAGGGTGGAGTTCGAAACCAGCGAGCCAGCGACCGTTTTCTATACCACCAATAATTCCCCGCCCACGGAAAAATCACCGGCCTATTCAGGGCTTGTCACGCTTTCCACCGAGGGCAAGACCGTGTTGCGGTATATCGCCATTGATATGGTGGGGAACCGTTCGCCTGAATATAGCCAGGCATACGAGATCGACACGCGGTCGCCCGCGGTTTCGGTTTTTCCGCCTGGAGGCAAGTTTTCGTCCCTGGTAAAGGTCACCATCCAGACCAACGAACCTTCGCGAATCTTTTACGCCATAGACCCGTTGGGCCGGATTGATACCACTGTCCCGGGATTGGGCATTCAGAAGAACGTTTCAATCTCTCAAAGCTGCACGCTCAGGGTCGTGGTCAGGGACGCCGCGGGAAACACCAGCGACAAGGCGTCCTTTGCCTTTTCCATTGATCGCGACCTGCCCGTGGTAACCACGGACAAACAGGCGGGAGTCTACAATACTCCCATCCCGGTCACCCTTTCCTCGGATTCAGGGGTTAATATCTTTTACTCGTTCGACGAATTCGCGCCGCTCTCTTCGTTCCAGGCATACACTGGCCCCATCAAACTGCGCCCTGGCCAGACGGTACTCAGTTATTATGGCCGCAAGGAGGTGGGCACCCGTTCTCCGGTGCAGAAGACCGTCTACATAGTGGACATCTATCCGCCCAAGGTAACCACTCTTGTCAAGGAATCAAAGGGCAGACGGGACGTTACGCTACGCTCAAGCGAGAAAGCGTCGCTGCTCTATACGCTAGATGGGTCGCAGCCCACCGAACAGTCTATTCCCTATACCGGACCCATTACCATTTCCCCGCGCGGGGTCACGGTGCTGCGCGTCTTTGCCAAGGACGGCGCGGGCAATGTGTCCGACGATTTCTACCAGAAGTTCAGCTACGACAAAATCCCCCCAAAAGTCTCCTTTGATCCCAAACCCGGCCTCTACAACAGGCCCGTGCAGATAAAGATCGAGGCGAACGAACCGGTCACCATTTTCTACACCCTTGACAATACCATGCCTACCGCAAACTCGGCTGAATATTCGGCGCCAATTCTGCTCGCGAAAGACGGGGCCACGGTGGTCACCTTTTACGCCATGGACGAAGCGGACAACAAGACCGAACTCTATTCCCTCACGTACAGCATCGACCAGACACCGCCCAAGGTATCGGTGAAAATCGAACGCGATACCAGCAACAAGATCTTTACCGTCACATTGAGCGCGGGCAAGGGTGAACGCATTTACTATACCCTCGACGGATCAACGCCCACCTTTACCTCGTTTCCCTGCACGGGTCCCTTTACGGTAAACACCGGACAGGCGGTCAAATACATTGCCATTGATGAGGCAGGCAACATGACGCCGGTACGGGAGATCACCGAGATCGCCACTCCTCGCGTGTCAGCCCGTCCTGCGGGCGGCATCTTCAACCGGCCGCTCCGCATTGAGCTCAAGGCAAACCGCTTGGGAAAAGTGTTTTACCGCATCAATACCAAGACCGTGCAGCGGGGCGACTTCCTCGACTATACTGAACCGGTTTCCCTCAAGACCAATGGGCTTTTCAAGCTTGAATATTTTTCTGAGGACAGCCTACTCAACCGGTCAACTATCAACGAGGAGACCTATTTCATAGATCTCATTGCCCCGGAGATCAAGATTTACACGCAGCGCAGCCAGGCCGACACCACTATCGCGGTTTTTTTCCAGGCCTCTGAAAATGTGACCGTTTACTACACAATCGACGGCTCAAACCCCACAGTCAGCCCCACGGCCAAGGTTGTATGCAACAAGTATTTCCTTTCCAAGGACAAGATTTTGCTTAAGCCAACGGAAAATATGCAACTGAGCTTTGTCGGCGAGGACATTGCGGGCAACAAGAGCGAGATGTACCAGTTTGACATCAATCTTCCCACGGTCATTCCCAACTATCCGGGCGGCAGCTACAACGAAATCCTCAACGTCACGCTCACCACGTTCAACGAGGCGGCCGTATACTACACCCTTGACGGAAGCAGTCCCACCGAGCACGCGGAGATATACCGTAAGCCCATTCCCGTCACCCGCAATACCACACTCAAGTATTTTGCCATAGATAAATACGGGTACCGGAGTCCGGTGCGGGAGGTGGTCTATGCGATCGACCTTCCGCCGCGGCCCGATTTCCGCGTCGAAGCCGATACCCTCATCGAGGGCATGGTGGTCCAGTTGAACGCCGACGTTTCGGTCGACGAGGAGTCGCCCCGCGAAGCGCTCCAATACCGCTGGGACTTTGATAGCGACAGCGCGTGGGACACCAAACTTTCCGCGGCGGTCAAAGTGCTGCATGTTTTTAAAACGCCCGGGGTGCATTTGGTCAGCCTCATGGTGCAGGACAACGCAGGGCTCACGGCCACAACGACCAAGCGGGTGCAAGTGATCAAGGACTGTCCCAAGGACATGGTGTCCCTGTTCGACGACCGCCGGGCCTACTGCATTGACCGGTACGAATATCCCAATACCAAAGGAACAGAGCCGCTTGCGGGCGTCTCCTGGGTCGAGGCGGTCATGCGGTGCCGGAGCGCGGGCAAGACCCTCTGCTCCCGGTCGCAGTGGCAGCAGGCGTGCAGGGGAGGCGCGGGCGCGGCCTATCCCTACGGCCCAACCTACGATAAGAAAAAATGTAACAGCGAAGGATCGGGATTCACCCGGTCCGGGGAATACAACGACTGTTCCAACGGCAACGGCGTCTACGACCTCACGGGCAATGCCTGGGAATGGCTACTCGACCGTAACGAGGGATACAACACTATTGCCGGCGGTAATTACTATTACGGGAAAAACGCCGACTGCGGCGCCACCTTTCCCAATCTGCTTTCCGCCAAGGCGGGGGACATCGGGTTCAGATGCTGCAAATGAAGCGCCATATCTGTATCGCGCTGGTCGCGCTTTGCGGCGCGCTGGCGGCGCACGCGTACCAGATAATTAATTTTTCCCTGGACGAGTATGTCGCTCCCCTGCAGCAGGGCAAGCTTATTCTTCCCGACGAATTCGCCGAGGTGCTGACGGAATACCGCGGCGGCAACTATCGTCTCTGCCTGCTCAAGCTCAAGGCGCTGGTCGACATCGGGTTGCCCGATGATCGCATGGACACCTACCTCTTCGTTTCAGGGGAATGCTATCATCAGTTGCATCTTGACAAATTTGCCGCGCGCATGTATACACGCATGATTACGGAATATCCGGCAAGCCCTTACTACCCCTATGCGGCCTACCGGCTCCAGGAGGAGGCGTACAACCAGGACAACGACAATACGGCGATCGCCTACTACGCCCTCCTTGCCGGAAAATACAGAAACACCGAAGTGGGCGACGCCACGGTTTTTACCGAAAGCAAGCGGCTTTATAAAATAGGCAAGATCCCCGAGGCGGACAGTTTGCTTGCCACGGTTTCAAAGAAAAGTGCGTTGGCCGTGCCGGCCACCTTTATCCGGGCGCTTTGCGCGGTCTATTCCGACGATATTGAGCGCGCGCTGCTCCAGATGGATTTTGTGGTCAAACGCGCCGAACGCCCGATGCTGCGGGACGAGGCCACAGTGCTTCTGGCCGACCTCTACCATAAGCTCAAGCGTGATTCAACGGCGCTGCAGTTTTTAAACAAAGTAACCGGTTCGTCTGAAAAATATGGACAGGCGCTTCTGCTCGAGTGCCGCATCTTTTTAGGCATGGGTGATCACCGTACCGTAGTGGCGCTGGGTACCGAACTTCTCAACTATCGCGAGGGCAGGTACATGTTTGAGGCGGCCATTATTCTCGAGGAGGCCTACCTCAAGCTGCACGAAACCGACCGCATCAAGGAACTAAGGAGCTATCTCGAACTCACGGTGCGCAACAAGAAGATGGTGTTCGATATCTACCGTGAGATGGACGTGCTGACCGAGATGGAGAACGGACTCAACCATTTCTACCAAGAGCTCTACCCCAAACTTGCCACGCTGCCGTCCAAGCGTTCCGTGTCCGATCTCCAGAACACTGGCCTTGAAAGAATCAATTCCATCAAGAAACGGAACATGGACCTTCTGCGGGGCCTTGACCGCCAGAGTTATGAAGTGGGCAGCTCGGGCTTCTACGACATCCGTTTTCTCGAGTTGCTCGAGAAGCAGAAACAGACGCTGACCCAGGAGGCCGGACAGCTCTCCAACCGCCTGGCTCTTGCAGCGGCAAAACGGGACTCCTCGACCAGGGCCGAGGAGGCGGAATTGGCGGTGCAGCGCGAAGAACGGGTCGACCGGATACAGCTCACCAAGGAGATCATGGAGGATGTCCAGAAATACTGCATCGGCGAAAACTCAATCATCAAGAACACCGAGGACATTCAGGCGAAATACGTCGACTGGAGTGTACTGCGGCTTTTACGCATGAAGGAGCAGCTTAAAAACGTCTACCGGCAGATCTACAAGGTTGAGTTTGAACGGAAGAGCGCCGCTGACACGGTCCGCCTTGCCGACACCATGCATGCCCTTGAGACCGAGGCGCGCTACCTCGACGACATTATTAGCGCTGAGCGCGAGGCGCTCATCCAGAGTCTTTCCACCTTTATCAGACTGGCACCATCGGGGAAATACAACGACCAGTTCCTCTTCCGCCTGTCCGAGATGTATTATGAAAAAGCGGCGGTCGAGTTCGACACGCGGCTGCGCGCCTACGAGGATGAATACACCCGGTTCGAAAAAGGGGAGATCCCAAAACCGCCGCCCTATCCGGAGTACGATTTTACCAGCGTGCTCAATGTGTACAAACGGATCCTGCAGTTCTATCCGAACAGCTCCATCATCGACGACGTCCTGTATTTTACGGGTGTCTGCTACAAGCAGATGGACGATCTGGATCGCGCGAACGCGGCTTTCGAGGTGCTGGTGAATCAGTATCCCAAGAGCAATTTTTACATCGACGCGCTCATGGAAGAGGGGACCTACTATTTCAACAATCCATCGGCCAGCGAGGACGGCGGGTACGAGAAGTCCATCGAGATATTCCAGAGCATCCTGAAACACCGCGAAAGCGAGAAATTTACCGAGGCGCTCTACCGTCTCGCCTGGTCCTACTATATGCTCGACCGTTTCGACGATGCCATTACTGTGTTCCGGCACCTTATCGATGAGATCGATCTCATGGAGGACTACGGTGCCGATGATTCGCGGAAGCGGGAAAATCCCCTGTTCAAGTCCGAGGCCATCGACTATATCTCAATCAGCCTCCGCGAAGTGGACGACCTGAAGAAGACACGCGGCTTTCTCACCATGATCGGGAACCGCGAGTATTCGAGCTTGGTCCTGCTCAAAATGGGCTCGCTCTACGAAGAGCAACTCGAATACGATAAGGCGATCGAATGCTACCAGACCATGCTCGCTGAATATCCGCAGTTCGGCGAGGTGCTCAACGGCCACATGGGTATCATCCGCTGTCTTGAACGCAAGGCGCGGTACGACGAGGCACAGGCGGAAAAAGAGAAATTCTTCACCCTCTATGCGCGTGGTACTGCCTGGCAAAAGAAGATGAAGGACACGGCGTGGACCAAGGCCGCTGATTCGCTCGCTATCCGCTGCATGCTCTCGGTGGGTCAGTACCACATCATGCTGGCGCAGAAGGGCGGCGGCAGGGTGCTTTATCAGAAAGCGGTGCGCAGTTACAACGATCTTGTGCAGATCTATCCCGACGAACCATCATCGTACGAGGCGCTCTGGAACACGGGCATCATCCTCGAGCAGAACCTCGAGCAATTCGAGGAGGCGCGTACCGTATATATGAAGATCAGCCGCATCCCCGACACCCTGCACCGCCGCCAGGCGGCCATTAACGCCATTGCCGTGTCCCAGCGACTCGATGAAAACAATGTTGTGGATTCCACCGGGATGTCGCTCCGCGACAACAAGGTGCTTGAGGCGTGCCGCAGTTTTATCAAGCTCTTTCCCGCCGATTCCGAGGTGGTTTCTGTGGCCTATACAGCGGCCTCTATCTTTTTTAATAGAAAGCAATACGTCAAAGCTATCGAACTGTATAACAAGATTGTGGAGCGGCAGAAGCGGGAGGGCGACAAATTGTACTACGAGGCCCTTTTATACAAAGGGCAATCGTATACAGGTCTGAAGGATTATTTCAACGCGGAAAAGACCTTCCAGGCACTCTACGCTGCGGCGCCCGACGGAGTAGGCGCCTATAAGGCGGAGGGTAAAAAGCGCATGGTTGAGTCGGCCTTCCAATACGCGGAAAAGGAAAAGGAGAAGCAAAACTACACGGCCGCCGCCGGGCTTTTTTTGGGCATGGAGGAAAAATACCCGGACTTCGAGAATCTTGACATCGTGCTTTTTAACGCGGCCGACGCATTCGAGAAGATACCGGTATGGAAAGATGCGGCAGCCACGTACCGCCGGGTGGCGGAGAAATTCCCCGCGTCCAAGTACGCGGATGGCGCCTTGTTCAATGGCGCGGTCTGTTACGAGAATGACAGTCTTTATGGAGAGGCCATTAAAAACTACGAGTGGCTGCTTTCCAAATATCCCACGTCGGACAAGGCCAAAGACGCGCTCTACAATATAGGGCTCTGCTACGAGAAGCTCAAAGATTACGAGAAAATGGCCGAGGCAAACGAACGGTATGCCGAGCGCTATCCCGACTCCAAAGACGTTGAGGACATGCTATTTGCTTCGGCGAAATTTTTCTACAAAGCGGAGAAGATGGACCGGGCGCAGCGCGCGTTTGAAAGTTATATCAGCCGTTACCCGGGATCAACCGGGGAAATTGAGGCGCGGTACGCTCTTGCCACTATCCTCTGGAAAAAGGGGGAACAGGCAACGGCCGAGCATGACCTTAGGAACCTCCTGCCGCGTAACACGGTGCTCGCGGCTGTGGGCAGAAATAACGATTATTTCGCCGCGGAGGCCGCCTTCAGGCTCGCGGACATTGTGCGCGACCGGTACATGGCGGTCCGTCTGAAACTGCCTCAGAAGGCCCTTGACCAGTCGCAAAAGGAAAAAGCCGAACTGCTCAAACAGACCGTGGCGGCCTACGGCAAGGTGGTCTCCTTCAAGTCCGAGCGCATATTCGAGGCCGCGTACCGGATCGGCGAGGCCTACACCCATTTTGCCGATACGTATCTCGACCAGGAGCGCGATCCCAAACTCGAAGGGGTCAAGAAGATCATGTTCGAACGCGACCTGGGCTATACCGCGGCCGATTTATATGAGAAATGCGTTGAACCGCACTTGGCAAACATCAAGCTGGCGCGAAACATCCCGCGCGATTCCTTGAAGCCCGAACAGGCCCAGTTTATTGACTTTTCTCTTGCAGACCTGCAAAGGACCATCCTCAAAATTGGATACCTGTGCAAGAAACCAGTCTACGATTTCCTTGCCGCGCCCGTGCCCGAACAGCTCAAGAAGCTGCCGGTCCAGTATTACCTTTACCGGCAGAAGCTCTTTGAGACCGTTGAGCCGCTTTATGTCAAATCAGCAGAGAAATACAGCGCCATGGTCAAGCTGGTCGCCGACAACAGCCTACCCGAGTCCCTCACTGTCGCGCTCAATGATTCCCTGGGCGCCATCCTCTACGAACGCGCCAAGAACATTGATGCCCTCGCGGTTGAGATGCTGAACAATCCCCAGTTGCCCAAGGACCTCGATCCCGCAGACCGGGAAGATATTATCTTCAACCTCGAAGACATGGCCTTTGAACTTCAGGACAAGGCGCTCTCAACCTACGAGGAGGGATTGAACTACTGTACTGACAACACCATCGAGAACGGCTGGAAAACCAAGATACTTAACCGCCTGAAGGAGCTCGATCCCCAGAATTTTACACCCAAGGAGGTGCTGAAGACCGTGACCGTGGTTTCGGGCGCAGGTCCATGGTATGCGCGTTCAGACACGGCAAAGGAATGGACCGCGATCTTGGCCTTTGATGGCTCGTGGAAACCAGCGCAGGCAAGCGCGCCTTTGGTGGGCGAGCGGCCGTCAATTGCTGAGGCCATGCCCATGTGGGGCGATAGCGCCTCAAGCTGCACCTTCCTGAAACAGCTCATTGTTGTGCCGGGAAAGGTGACAAGCGCACTTGCGGTCATCACGGCAAAGGACAATTATAAATTCTATATCAACGGGACCTTCATCAAAGGCGACAAGGACAGCGTTGACGACTGGCTCCAGGTTGATTCCCTTGGCGTCACCTCATATATGGCAGGCGGCGACAACGCGATTACCATATATGCCGATGCGAAAGGCGGGGAAAAAGCGGTCCTGTTCAGACTCATCTATACTATGGATACCACTATAAAATTTGAGTCATCGCTTGCTGCAAGAGTATCACCGCCCCCCATGCCTGCGGTGCTTAAAACTGATACGGTTGCAGAGGCAATGCCCGCGGCTCCCGCACCCATCCTTGCTCCTGCTCCAGCGCCAGCGCCAACGCCAGCACCTGCGCCAGTACCGGCTGCTCAGCCGCCTGCTCCAACTCCGGCTCCTTTGCCAGTCGCTGCAGCGCAGCCGGTAAAACGTTCCTATACCGAGGAATTCAAGAATTTTGGTGAGTTCA
Source organism: Candidatus Raymondbacteria bacterium RIFOXYA2_FULL_49_16 (assembly GCA_001789205.1). Lineage (GTDB taxonomy): Bacteria > Fibrobacterota > OXYB2-FULL-49-7 > OXYB2-FULL-49-7 > XYB2-FULL-49-35 > XYB2-FULL-49-35. The sequence continues at coordinate 89,064 of MFYT01000023.1, forward strand.
TGCAAGCCATTGCACAGGCAGAAGAAAAAGAAAAGAAGCTCAACGAAGAGATAAAAGAGACACTGAACCGTATCAGAGGGTATAAATATCGCATCGAAAGCACAAACAACAAGATAAAAGCAGTGCAGAGCGACATGCGCATATATAAGAAGATATTGGAAAACAAGGAAATAGGACGGTAATGTACTGTTTTCGAGTAGATTACTTGATAGTAGTTAAATAGATATTATATCTTTAAACTGTCTTGAAGATGGAATTATTATTATTTATGAGGATGCGCGCGGCAGGCCCGTTGGTATTTCTTGCAGTGCTGATGTTTGGATCTGTCTGTTTTGCGCAGAGGGCCCCAAGGACCATACGGCTTGAAACCGAACAGATCGAAGGAAAAATCAAAAAACCACAGGTGGCCCTCATTGCCCTTGAACGGCGGCCCCAGTTTGAACCCATTGTGCTTACCGAATCCAAGGAAAAAGCGGATATTTTAAAACAGGTTGATCCTGACGTGTTTGAAAACAGGGTCTTTGAAAAACCTTTTGCAGTAAAAGAAAAATAGCCATACGACAATTAGCCGGAGGAGTTCATGAACGTTTTCCAGAAATTCATTGTTTCCTTTACGCCGACCGAACCCGGATACGGCTTCATGTGGATGCTGCTGCTGGTCTTTGTCTTCGCCCTGGCGCTTATTCTCGAGCGCGGCGTTTTCCTGCTCAGGCGCGCCAGCTTCAAACCCAACGCATTCATGGGATCCATAATTGGCTGCGTCCAGAAGGAACAGGTCGACGAGGCGCTTAAAATCTGCGACCGCAATGGAAAAATGGCACTGGCCCAAGTTGTCCTTGCCGGACTGAAAAATATCGCTGGCGGCGCTGAGAAAATAAAAAACTCCATCGAGGAAGCCACCCTGAACGTTGTGCCGGTGCTTGAAAAACGGACCGGATATCTTGCCATGATCGGCAATGTGGCCACCCTCATTGGCCTCATGGGCACCATCTACGGCCTCATCCTCTCCTTTGCCGCTGTTGGTTCGCCCGGTATTGATCCGGCTGAAAAGAGCACCCTCCTGGCGCAGGGTATTTCAGCGGCCATGAACACTACCCTTGCCGGCCTTGCCATTGCCATTCCCTGCATCATGATTTTCACCTTCTACCATTCAAAAACGCAAAAAATCATCGACGACATCGACGAACACAGCCTCAAACTGGTGAACATACTCACCGAACGCTCCTATAAGGTGCATAAGTATCATATCGGCGCCATGCAGCTCAAGGATGGGGTGGGTATCCATGTGACCCACAACAACATCAAGATATTCACAGACAACAAGCTGGTAAAAGAAATAACCATCTAAGACGGCGCCATGAATTTTTTCGAGCGATTTATCCAGACCTTCAACCCGTCCGAGCCGGGTTTTATATTCATGTGGATACTGGTTTTTATTTCAGTCTGCGCCGCAGTACTCATTCTGCGGCGCGCGCTTTTCCTTAGGCAAAGTGCCAACCTCGAAACAGCCGGGTTTATGAGCCGGATTTACCAGCTTATTCAGGAACAGAAGTCTGACGAGGCAGTGCGACTTTGCGATTCCGCCGGAAAAAGGGCGCTTCCATGGGTGCTCAAGGGCGCCATTCTCAAGGCTGAGAGCGATGCCCGCGGCATTCAAACGGTCATTGAGGAGCGGATAGTTTCAATAATTCCCCGGCTCGAAAAAGAGCTGAATTATATTGCCACCATAGGCAATATCTCCACGCTGGTGGGCCTTATGGGTACCATCTACGGTCTCATCCTCGCCTTTGCGGCTGTGGGCTCTCCAGACATCGACCCTGCAATGAAGAGCTCCATGCTTGCGGACGGCATTTCCGCGGCCATGAACACTACCCTCCTGGGTCTTATCATCGCCATTCCCTGTATTTTGTCATACACCTATTTTAGGAACACCGTGGCCGCAATTGTAAACGAAATCGATAGATATACCGTGGGACTTGCCCACAAGCTCGCTCCTGATGAAGTTTTACACAAGGGATACAAGCCCTCAGAGCGTAAGACAAAGGACGCCATTGATTCTGAACCAAACATGGTGCCCATCATGGGACTTATGGTCGTGCTGGTGCCCCTGTTGCTGTCCACTTCGGAATTCGTGAAAATGGGAAGCGTGCCCATCAATCTGCCCCAAGCCGCTGACGGCGGCGAAGGGGGGAGCCAGGAGGAAAAGGCGCCGCCCAAAATGCTCAATCTGGGCATTGTGATAACAGCCAAGGGCATCTCCCTCATGAGTTCGTACGACGATGCGACCAAGAAATCGGCCGCTCCTGAAGGCCAGGAGACACTGCCCGATATTCCGGTTCTCACACCTGGCGTCCAGGATTTCGAGGCCCTGAACAAAAAGCTGGCCGATATGAAGCTCAGGGTCCTTGGCGATCTTATTGGCCAGAAAAACCCGAAGTCGTTCGGCGCAGCCTACCACGCGTGGGCCGCGGAGGCTGAAAAAACTGATTTCTACGACTATAAGGACCATTACAATGTCAAGATACTCGCTGAAAACGCCATCAGCTACCAGGCCGTGGTGCGTGTTATGGACGCGGCGAGGAAATATACCGACACGGACAGGGAGGAATACCTGCTGTTTCCGGTGGTTTCAATGGGAGTAATGAGGTAAACCATGGGGCTCAGATCATCCCGGAGAAGAAAGAGTTCGGCCGAGGCCAAGCTGAACATCACCAGCATGATGGACATGTTCACCATCATTCTGGTTTTTCTCCTGAAGAATTTTTCGACCCAGGGTCAATTGGTCACCCCGGCAAAGGGTCTGAACATGCCCATTTCAACCATCGACTCATCAGCCGTACAGGCGCTCGATGTCGAGATTTCCGTCAACCACCGCGATCCCAAGACCCGCAAGGTCGAGAAGGGAAAAATAAACGTTGAAGGCAAGACCGTGGTCTACCTCGACGAGATCAAGAAACAGGAAGGGTTCCTTATACCAACGCTCAAGGACGTACTCGACAAATATTATGAAGAGGCGGAAAAGGCTGCGACAATGTTCGGTCAAGAATTCAAGGGGCAGATCAATATCCAGGGCGATACGGCCATGGTCTATGATGTCCTTACCAAGGTGATGTACACCTGCGGTCAATCGGGCTTTCCCAATATGAAACTGGTCGTCTATCGAAAGGAATGACGCGCGAAGCGGTAATGATATGGACAATCTGACTTTTACAACTATGGGCATGTCAACGGCGCCTGGACCTTTCCCCCGCGAGTTTGAGGGCGGTTTTTTCAAATCGCTCGACAGGAATTTCGTCCTTATCTTTCTGGGCTGTTTTCTCGTCTTTTTTACGCTTTTTTTTATCGGCACACTCACGGTCGAACCGCAGAAGGAGATGACTGTTGACCAGATCGCCGCGATCCAGGAGCGATACGCGAAACTGGTGCTCAACAAGGAGATCCCAAAAAAAGAGAAAAAGGCCGAGGCGGCTGAACGCGTTACGGCGCAAGAGGAAGTCAAGAAGGAGGAGGTTGAAAAGAAAGAGGAGTCGGTCGCAGAGAAAGTTGAGCGCAAGGAGGCCACCAAGGTCGATCGCGCTAAAAAACGCGAATCCATGAAAAAACAGATCGAAAACGTGGGCCTTTTCGCTGAACTCACAGCGGCCGGCGGCTTTGGCAGCGGCGGTTCGCGCGCGGCCGTCAAAGACCTTATCAGCGATGCTGACGGCGCAGCTTCGCTTTCCGACCTCAGCCTGTCGAGCAAGTCCTTTGTGCAGAAAAAAGAGACCCAGCTTGGCTTGCGCGAACGGCGCGGTGAAAAGGCCGCGGGCGGTACTATTGAGGAATCGCAGCTTGCCGCGGCCAAGGGCGGCGAATTCGCGAGCGGCGGATCGGTCGCCGTAAGCAGCAGCGCTGTCGAAAACATCCAGGGCGACGGTGCAGCCGACGCCAATCGCGATGGCAAGGCGCTCCAGGTTGTGTTGCGCAAATACACACCGCGTTTGCAGCAGGTGTACGAGCGGTATCTGAAGCGGAATCCCGATCTTGCGGGAAAAATAATTTTCAAGTTCACCATTGAATCGGACGGCTCGGTGACCGGGATCTCCATTATAAGTTCTGAACTCAACAATCCGACCCTCGAAGACGAACTGCTCAAGCGGATCAGCAGGATACGGTTCCAGCCCGCTTCCGGCAGAATCACCATCGAATGGCCCATTGTCTTCAGTTCACAAAACTGAGAAACAGGGAGAGCAGATTCATGAAATTCAGAAAAGCCGAACGTACGATCCATCTTACGCCTGATGAAGGGTTGCTTGGCGACATCAGCGAGAGCGGCGCGTGCCTTAATCTCGACGCCATGGCCCAGTCAGGTTCCATTTTCAAGCTCGAACTCACGTCGCGCGATGAAGTCATCCAGGCGCATGCCAAAGTGGTCCACTGCCGCAAGTCTCCCTCGGAAGAGCGGTACAACGCGGGTGTCCAGTTCATCAATCTGCCCCGCGAAACAGCGGAAAAGCTGGCCGGTATGATAAGCAGCTATGGTCGCGGCGTGCCGATCAAGGCGAAAATTCTTTAACGTATGTCTTTCAAGTCCCTGCTTTTTGTCACGCTTCTTTTTTCCTGCGCCCTTGTTTCGGGATGCAGGAAAAAGACACCTGCGGTTGAATACTCGACCATTGTGCGGGACGTGCGTCCCGGGGCACTCCCGGTCTTGGCCGAAACGGCGGCCGTCCAGGACAACCATACCAGCGCGATTGCGCCCGTTATCTGCTTTATCGCCGACACTTCGTTCGCGGTCTTCGCGGGCGTTTCTGTGGCCTATGCGGACATGGCGCTTGGCGCGGAGATAGCGGCCAAGGAAGAAGGCTTGACTGTTCTTGTCAAGCGCGCCTTTGCTGGAAAATCGCTTCGCCAGATCGACGCAGGGCGCATCCGCGCGCAGCTCATTAAAGATTTTAACGCGTTCCTTGCCTCAGGCAAGGTTTTGGACGTTGTGTTTACTAGGTTCGATATTGTACGGAAGGGCGCACCATGATTGGCGGCATACTCTCATCCATCTTTGGTTCCAAACACCAGCGGTTCATCAAGAAATGCCTGCCGGTGGTCCAGATAGTCAACCGGTATTTCGAAGAGTACCAGTCGCTGAGCGAGGAAGTGCTCAAGGGGAAAACCGCGGAATTCCGCGACCGGCTTGCCAAGGGAGAAACCCTGGACCAACTGCTGCCCGAGGCCTTTGCCGTGGCAAAAGAGGCATGCAGACGGTTCAAAGGAAAATCGTGGAACGTGGCAGGCCGGCCAACGACCTGGGACATGGTTCCCTACGACGTGCAGCTTATCGGCGGCATGGTGCTGCACCAGGGAAAGATCGCGGAAATGGCCACGGGCGAGGGTAAAACGCTTGTCGCTGTGCTCCCCGTATATCTCAATGCCCTAACCGGCCGGGGCGTGCATCTGGTAACCGTTAACGACTACCTTGCCCAGCGCGATGCCGAATGGATGGGTGAAATCTACAAGTATCTTGGCCTTACTGTTGGGTGCATTCTCAACAACATGGACAATGACGAGCGACGGAAGAGCTATGCATGCGATATTACCTACGGCACCAATAATGAGTTCGGGTTCGATTATCTGCGCGACAACATGGCTGTTGACGCGGCTGATATGGTCCAGCGGCCTTTTTTCTACGCCATTGTCGATGAGGTCGACTCAGTACTCATCGACGAAGCGCGCACACCGCTCATTATCTCGGGTGCGGTGAATGTTTCCACTGACAAATACGACGAGATGAATCCCCTGGTCAAAAAACTTTTTGAGCGTCAGAACTACCTCAACAACCAGCTTATCACCGAAGCGCGCACGTTTATGGAAAAGGAGCCCCAGGACGAACAGACCAATTACGAGATTGGCAAGCGTCTGCTCCAGGTAAAACTAGGCGGGCCCGAGAACAGACAGCTGCTCAAGATGTTTCAGGAACCGGGCATGAAGCGGCTCTGCGACCAGGTGGAAAACAACTTTTTGCGCGATAAAAATCTCAACACGCTCGAAGAACAGAACTATTTCAATATCAATGAGAAGAACAACAGCGCCGATCTTACGGACAAAGGGCGCGAAATACTGGCGGGTACTCACGGCGATACAGACCTGTTCCTTCTGCCAGACCTGTCCGACGAACTGGTGAAAACCGACAACGACGAGTCGCTTGCCGAAACTGAAAAGCTGAAAAAGAAAGAGGAGCTGCACCGGAGCCACTCGGAAAAGAGCGAGCGGATCCACATTATTTCCCAGTTTTTGCGCGCCTACTCCCTTTTTGAAAAAGATGTCGATTATATGGTGCAGGAAGGCCGGGTCATCATCATCGACGAACATACTGGCCGGCCGCTCGAGGGACGGCGGTATAGCGACGGCCTCCACCAGGCCATTGAGGCAAAGGAAAAGGTCAAGGTGCAGCGCGAAAGCCAGACCCTGGCCACGGTCACCCTTCAGAACTACTTCCGGATGTACGAAAAACTGGCCGGCATGACCGGTACCGCCGAAACCGAGGAAGGCGAGTTCTGGGAGATATACAAACTCGACGTGGTGGTGGTGCCGACAAACGACAAGATACGCCGCGTCGACGGCAACGATGTCATTTATAAGACAAAAAGGGAAAAATACAAGGCCATTATCGACGAGATACGCCAGTTAAACGAAGAGGGGCGGCCGGTGCTGGTAGGCACCATCAGCGTTGAAGTGTCGGAACTCATCGCCAACATGCTCAAGCGCCAGGGGATACGGTGTAATGTGCTGAACGCGAAGCAGCACGCGCGTGAAGCTGAGATTGTGTCTCTGGCTGGGCAGCGCTGCGCAGTCACCATTGCCACGAACATGGCTGGCCGCGGCACGGATATCAAGCTGGGAGAGGATGTCGTAAAATACCTGGACGAAACAAAGAGCAAGGAAAAAGCCACCGGCGGCCTTTTTATCCTGGGTACCGAACGGCACGAAGCGCGCCGCATCGACCGTCAGCTCCGCGGCCGGGCGGGCCGCCAGGGCGATCCTGGCGAGTCCAGGTTTTACCTTTCCCTTGAAGACGACCTCATGCGGCTATTCGGCTCCGACCGTATCACTGGCATTATGGATCGTCTGGGCATGAAGGAAGACGAACCCATCATTCATCCGTGGATAACCAAATCAGTCTCCCGTGCGCAGAAGCGCGTGGAAGCGCGCAACTTCGAGATCCGCAAGCACCTGCTCGAATACGACAACGTGATGAACATCATGCGTACCGAGATATACAAGCGCCGCAAGGCCGCCCTGCTTGGCGAGAATATCGACGAACACCTGAATACCATGCTCGGTGATTTTGTCGAGGAAACAATCCTGAAATACTGTGACCGGTCAACACCGCCCATGGACTGGGACTGGGACAATCTTAAGATGGACCTCATGCGCACCCTCTCGGTCATCCCCGAGGCGACCGCTGAAACCACCACACTCGAAGACCTTATGGAATCGGTCCTTTCCAAGTCAAAGACGCGGCTCGAGGAGAAAAAGAAAGTCATTGACCAGCTCGATCCCACGCTTTGGGAACGTATCAAACGCGTGCATATACTGCGCACCATTGATGAGTTCTGGAAAGACCATCTCTACGATATGGACTGCCTGCGCGAAGGCATTAACCTGCGCGCGTACGGCCAAAAAGACCCTCTCATCGAGTACAAGCGCGAAGGATTTGCCATGTTCGCGACCCTGATTTCCAGGCTCAATGGCACCGCCCTCGAGCGCATTTTCAATACCGCGGTACAGGTACAGGACGACCGCATGCAGCGCCAGGCTGTGGCAAACATGCGTTTTACAAAGAACGACGCGCCGACCCTGCGCGGGAGCGGGGCAGCGCCGTTGGCTGCGCCCAGCGCGGGACCGGGCGCACCACCCAGGCCCAATGAAAAGCCCAAACCCATTGTTGCCGCGAAACGAGTTGGCCCCAACGAGCCCTGTCCCTGCGGATCAGGAAAAAAGTATAAGAAGTGCCACGGCGGATAGCGGGTTGGACTTGGAATCAGAGCGTGATTGTATAGCGCGTCAGGACTCAACCGTATACCACACGGTAATCCCCCGTTTTTCTCTATTGATCAGGTTCCTTTTTATGAGATCGTGAACGGCCTTTTTTGCCGTTAAATACGATATTCCCAATTCCTTTTGAACGTCCCTAATGGTGAACTTCTTTGATTGCATCTTCCTGTGTATCTCATCAGCGTAATCCACCCCCTGCGGTCTGGTAAGGTTGTATTTGCCTTTGTAGGCATTGATGGTGGCTTTAGAAACGCCGAAATACCGCGCCAGCGACTCGTTGCTCCGTCCAATAAACTCCATGGCGCCTATAAAAGCATCTTTGCTTTTATAGTCCTTTTTACGGTCAGTTGCCGTCTCATCTTTCACTTGGTCGCGGGGCCTGTCTGAAAATTGCGGGTCAGACGGTCCAAAAGCCTGTACCTGCGGATTCGGGAGTATGCGCTTGAGATATTGGGGAAAGTTCTGCACCGATATCGAAGACGCTGAGGACGGTACGATGGTCCTGCTGAGCACATTGTACAGTTCGCGGATATTTCCGGGCCAGTGGTACTGCCCAAGAAAGGGGATCACTTCGTTTTCCATGACCGGGATTGGAAGGTTGTTATTCACGCATATTTTTTTAATAAGATAGTCAGCAACGACATATATGTCCTCTTTCCGTTCCCTTAATGGGGGCAGGTTGATCTCCGCTACCTTGAGCCTGTACAGCAGATCTGACCGGAACAGCCCCTTCATGACCATTTCCTCTAAGTCCGCGTTCGTGGCCGCGATAAGCCGGACATCCGCGGTGATGACCTGGTTGCCGCCCACCCTCTCGAGCTCCTTGGTCTGGATGAACCGCAGGAGTTTTGCCTGTACCCGCATGTTCAGATTGCCGATCTCGTCGAGGAACACTGTGCCTCTTTCCGCCTGCTCGAACTTGCCGGCCTTGCGCTGATCCGCGCCGGTAAAAGCGCCCTTTTCGTGGCCGAATAACTCGCTTTCAATAAGGGATTCGGGCAGGGTTGCGCAATCAATGTGCACAAACGGCCCCTGCTTCCTGTCACTTTCATTGTGCAGGGCGTGCGCCGCAAGGTCCTTGCCCGTGCCGGTCTCGCCGGTAATGAGCACGGTCAGGTCAGTTGGGCCCAGGGAACGCACCTGTTCGGCAATGGCCTTTGCTGCGGCGCTTTTTCCGGCCATGCCGTGGAACAAACCTTCGGACCCGGCTAAAGACGCTTGCAGCCGGCTTATCTCTTTTTCATAATCATTGGCCTTCAATTCAAGCTTATGGAGCGCAGTGATGTTCCGGAGGCCGAACAACCGCACCGCTTCTTCTTGCGCGCCAAGAAACAGGTGCGATGTGGGCCGTATTTCGCATTCGTAGAATTCGTCCGGATGGTTTTTAAGACGGACAAGGAACTTGGTCTCTGGAAGGGGTCTGCCATGGAGCGCGTTCGGCCTGACGTGGATTTTAATATCGGATATCTCGACAGGCTGTTCGGACATGAATCCCAACAAGGGAAGCTCACTCCCTCTTTCCAGGGGTGTGGGGTCGGCAAAGGAAAGGACCTCTTTACCATCAATGGAAAAACGCACGACAACTCTTGTCTTTTCAACGCAAAACAGCGCCCCTTTTGCCGCAGGCGCCATCACCGCCACAGTGTCGATGTTCCGCCTGATGCGCGTGTTCTTTGACGTATTTCCCACAAGATATCCCCGCTCTTCAGGCGCGGTAATGAAATCCGCGGTCCCGGCCATGATGAGGCGGATGTTGTTGACGCTCGGTCTGAAGCATACCCGCACATCGTGGCTATTGAAATCAAATCGCCTGTTCAGCAGGGCGTACGCCCGGGAGGCGCGCAGTTCCGTCAGAGTGACGCGGTCTTTTCCGGCAATCCGCCAGGTGCTGTCAGGATTTGTGTACGCGAACGGAGCTTTTGACGGCATGAATTCCGCTGGATCAAGGGCTTGCCAACCCTTGTCCATATCCAGCGCGGATTCCAGGGCCATGCGTTCAAGCGCTTTCCGATTTCCCTCGATTTTCGCATATGAATTTTCATCGAGGATGTCCCTGATGTTCGCCCCAAGCACGCGCCCGCCGTTCAGGACCGCCCCGATACGATTATAAAACTTTAAGGTGTATTCGACGATATTACCCTTTTCGTCAACGAACGCGAAAAGTTCATTGAAATATTCCCTGAACTCCGATTCCGCTCCGCTTCTGTTGAACATGATGCTATACACTCGCACTTCCAGGTCCCTGTGCACTTCTTCGACTATAACGCGCACGCCTTCGGCCACAGCGGCCATTTCATATCCAACACCCTCCAGTATTTCTTTTATTCGGGAATGGTTGGTCATTATCCTTTGAGTGGATCTTCCGTCAGACCCGTGTCCGTTCATGCGCACGAAGAGATCCTCCATTTGCTTGCCCGCGATATCTTTTTCTGAAAATCCAGTACGTTCCTCAAATTCATCCGATGCATAGATTATTTTGCCGGTATTGTCTGTCGCGACAATCCCAATGGCCCGCATTGCTTTAGCCATTTTCAGATAGGGAGATAATATGGATGGGATTAACTTCTTTTGCATATATACTTATATTATGTTATTAATATAATATTGTATTGATAATTTATCAATTTAAAATTATTCTTAACCGATTAATTATTTTAAGCATAGCATACTATAAAACTATTAGTTATCAATAATTAAGCCGACGAATAATCAAAATGGAATTATAATTGCGTTAATAACTGAAATAGCGTCATATTTTTTAAAATGCGGGGGAGGTCTTATGGGAAAATTTCCAGTCATAATCTTACTTCTAAATTTATGGTTCACGGCTTTCAGCGCAACACCAACAAATATTACGGGCTTTTTCCGTTCGGGCCAGGTTTTTCTTACCTGGGACGAAGTAACTGGCGGAGAAAAATATTGTATTTACCGCACCACCGCTTTCATAACGCCCGCGGGACTTGTGGATGGCAATAAAGTGTATGAAGTAATACAGGGATCATCGGGCAATAAGGTGTTGAAAAAATATTTTGATTCTACCAGTAAAACAGATCTGGTCCCGCGCTGTATTGTCACGCGGAATGTCATTAACCCCATTGATCCTGCTACGTCAGGAACCGCGACGCCAGTCCCTGAGGGCACAGGCATGATAGTGCTTACCACTCATAGTACGGGAACATACTATTACGCGGTTACCGCAGTTGTTGGTGGTACGGAGGAAAAAACCATTAACGGAAATATATCCGGCCCTATTTTTGAGACAGTCCAGGAACCTGCACCTGTTTTATACTGGCAGTCCAGCACCATGAATGCCCGGTATTATCTCCAGTATCTTGATGTGGATTCGTGTAATCCCACTCTGAACAACATGTATGCGTGGCCTTACTGGATTGGCGTGAATCCCACCTATAACAGCGAAACCAAACATGGCGATCTGTATCTGGCGGTTGACGGCCATCCCGGCGGTATCGGGGGCGCCAATAATGGCGGAGCGCTTTATTCGTACATTTCGGTCAATAGCGCTGATGTAAGTACCTGGTGGTTTGGCTATAGTTCGACTTTTAAATACGACACGAGCCACATCGAGTTTTCAAGTAACGACTCTATCGTGACGTCAGGTCCTATTGTAAACTATACCCAGGCGCGGATCATGAATTTCCTTAAGTGGATGATACAGACGGAACCCTATTATTCTTCACGAATAGACACTAATCAAATATGGGTGCGGGGTGGTTCCATGGGAGGAATGGGCGCCATAAATTTCTGCCGTACGTATCCTGGCTTTTTTTGCCGCGGCGTGGCAAAAGTGGCGCCGACGGATTTTTTTGAAGCAGGCGTTTGGCAATATATCGGAGAAGGCGAACTGATCTGGGGCGCACGTGATAATGATGCCATGACCGTGGAGTTTCGGGGATGGCGCAGCGAATGGGCGCAGGAGTATTTTGGAGGCATGACTGTTCATGAATGGCTCAATGCCGAGGATATTTACGCCAATAACCAGGATGTGGACTATCCCTTTTTATTCTCGGTCCATGGCGGGGCCGATGGTGCCGTTAACTATCCTGTACAGGGCCCAGGGTTGTACCTTGCCTTGAATGGGGCAAAACATGGCTTTTGCGGCGGAGTGGCAGGCGCGGGCGGTCATAGTACGGGAGCTGCAGGATATTATCCGTATTGCGAGTATATGCAGCGATATTTGAAGAAGAGCTCTTCGTATCTGGCTATATCCAATGCAAGCGGCAATGCCGCACTGCCATTGCCTGATGTATGCGAAGACCAGATTTATAATTTAAACCAGCAGTTTATCTGGAGTTCCGCCGAATATAAAGTCGGCAATTATCAGAACCAGATTGATGAGCTCAACCGGTACGAGATCGTGATTGCCAGCACTGCTGGCGCTACTGTGGCGGACATTACACCCCGCAGACTGCAGAATTTCCGGATAATACCCGGTAATGAATATATTGTGAAAAAGACCGCCGTGAATGATGTTGATGCGGTAAGCCAGATCGATACCATTACGGCTGATGAGTACGGGTTGGTGACTTTTACCGGGTTTGAGGTCGATTCCGGCGGGCCAAATACCGGTGGCTGCCGTTTTGTCATGGTCCCTGTTGAACCGATTTCTGATGTAACAGCCCAATTGTTGAAAAACGATGGGACGCTTGTTACGGTTTCCCCGAATCCATTCAACCCAGCGACCACAATAACAATTACGAACGGTGAACAACGAGTCACGAATTTTGGTGTATATACGAGTAACGGAAAACTGGTCGCTGCTTTGAAGACTTCCGGTCATAAATCAATCGTATGGGACGCTTCCGGTCAACCCAGCGGGGTCTATGTGATAAAAGCAACCATCGGAAACAGGACTGTGTCCAAAAAAGCCATATTGATGAGGTGATTCGCACGCACCCGCATAAGGGGCCGTTAATCAAGATATAGGCTGTTTTCAGGTAGAATGACAGTGATTGATACTTTGTTAGTAATATAATAATAATGTTTTGATATATTATGAATTTACAATTATTTTTAAACGGTTAATTATTTAAGGTAATTTCTTGTAAAACTAAAAGATATATATCATTAAGCACGAACAATCAGGTGGAATAGTAATTGCTAAATGCTTGTGAAACTCAGTTATTTCCGCGTAAAAAAATAAAAAAGGGGGGGGCGTTTATGAGAATTGATTCAATGTACGGGATTAAAATACTAATACTTACATGTGTTTTTTCAGCGCAAATCGGAGCATATACCACATTTGACGGTAAAACCGTTCCCCCTCTTCCAGCTCCGGTAAACCCAACTATGTGCAGCACAACTATTCAGCTGTATATGGCCTTGCGGACCCAGGGGCCCAATAAAACCATTGTTTTAAAAGACGGCGCATACGACATTGCAACCATTGAACCCTTGCGGATAGATTCCATTGGCGTCACCATCCGCGGCCAATCAGGCGACCCCACCAAGGTTGTCATTAGCGGGAAGGGATTTGAAAACTGCGACTATCCTGACGAGGAAATGTTCCAGCTAGCCGCGGACAGCATCGTCTTCGCGAACGTTACCATTGCCGAATCGCGGTGCCACGGCATAAAAATACTGGTTGACGGCGTCGACAATGTCCGGCTGCATAATGTCCGTTTTTTCAATATAGGCGAACGGTGCATCAAGGGAGGGCTGGGCGGATACGGGTGGAATATCGGCTACTGCCATTTTGAAAATACCAAGGTTCCGGTAAATGACACGTGCCGCAAAGACCATATCGATGGAAATTATATCGCTGGTATGGACATCATGAACTCTGACTCATGGGTTGTCCACGACTGCCTTTTCCGCAACATACGGGGGGCTACAGGCGGCGGCAGAGGCGCTATTTTTTTCTGGGGAGGCACTGATGGGCGGCAGAATAAAAACGTGACAGTCGAACGTAATACGTTTTTTGGATGCGACCGGAGTATTTGCTTTGGAAACGCTTCGGGCGCGGTTGATGTTACGGGCGGCGCTATCCGCAACAACTTTATCGTGCGCGGGGCGGACAATGGCATTGAAATGGAGCATTCGTCTTCGGTAAAGATTTACAACAATACGCTGTACAGCACAAATCCAACATTTACCATGGCAGTGCAGTTCAGCGCTAATGATACTGCTAACGAATTCAGGAATAATATTATTTTTGGAAATATTTCCGGAAGCGTACAGACCATGTCGAATAACATCACAAAAAACACCGCTGGCGATGCGAACACAAACTGGTTTGTCAGCCGTTCCGACGCAAACCTGCATCTTACGGGCAATGCGACTCAGGCCATTAACCAGGGCGCCAACGGCCTTGTGGCAGACGACTGGGACGGGCACGCAAGGGTTGACGCTACTTGCGATGTTGGCGCTGACGAGTACAACTCTGTGCTGGTCGAAAACCGGCCCGCTGAATCTGAAGAAACCCTGACGCTTTCCATTTTTCCTAATCCCTTCAACCCAGCCACAGCGGTCAAATTTTCCATTGCCGGCATTACAAAAGAAGCTGTTCGCCTTGCGGTGTACGACCTGAAGGGTGGTCTGGTCAAGGTCCTGATGCATCGCGTGTCTGGCAAAGGGCCCTATACCGTGGCATGGGACGGGACTGACGGGAAGGGTGCGCAGGTCAGCGGCGGCGTATATGTCTGCACATTGACCGCCGGAAGTATGGTCCTTGCCCGGAAGATGTTCCTAGTCAGATAAGGTTGAACCCGGAGGGGGGGGCGTGAAACGTATTGTAGTGGCTCTCATAGCTGGATTGTTTTTAATACCGGGTCCTGTTCAGCCAGACTCTTCCTTGCTTCTTTTGCCCTCGGATCTTGAGTATCTGGGCGCATTTCGCTTGCCATCTGAAAGTGACGGAAATACCAGCTGGAATTCGGGTGGGAAGGGAATGACCTATTATCCCGCAGGAGATGTCAGCGGCCCGGACGATGGCTATCCTGGTTCTATTTTTGGCATCGGTCATTCTGTGAAGGGCGGTGTGTCTGAATTCAATATTCCTGTTCCTGTAATTTCACCTAACAAAATCCTGGGTGATCTGAATACAGCGCAGACCCTTCAGGGGTTTTACGATATCACCGAAGGCCGCCATGGCACCGACAACTACGTACTCAAGGGTATCGAATATCTTCCTGCCCAGGGAGAAATGACAGAGGATAAGATCCACTGGTGCATGGAAGAATATTATATACCGCCATTTGATAAGCCTTCGCACAGCTGGGCCTCATTGGATCTGTCGAATCCCCGGACCCCAGGGCTCTGGCACATTGGCCAACCAGGGGAGTTCCATATGGGAACAACAAGCCGTTATATATTCGAGATCCCAAAGGCTTGGTCTGATGTGAATACGCCGGGTAAACTTTTAGTTACCGGCAGGTTCCGCTCCCAGGCGGGCAGTTTCGGTCCAACACTATATACCTATGGTCCATGGAACAATGGTAATCCTCCTTCGGACAGCGCCTATCTGGATGCGATTGAAATGCTTCGATATCCGCAACCAGGCCAGATGTTTAACGGATGGTCGTCTGATACAACTTTTGGATTTCATAATGCGGATGATTGGGAGGATGGTGCATGGCTCACTGCTTCGGACAAGGCAGCGGTGATCATCACAGGGACCAAGGCCCTTGGATCCATTTGCTATGGAACACCGGATGTAACAGTGGAGTGCGACATGTACTGCGGAGGCAAGGGGTATCAAGCGGATGATTATGCTGCCTGCATTCTATTCTACAATCCCGACGATCTCGCCGCCGTGGTTCACGGGGAAATGCAGAAAAACGAACCCCAACCCTATACCTGGGTATTCATGGACTCGCTTATGTTTATGAGTGGATGCACCAGGAGCACCTTGGCCGGTACTGCCTATGACCGCGCACATAACCTGCTCTATATTTCCGAAATTGGTGCTGATACCCTTCCCGGCACCTATGATACCAGGCCATTGATCCATGTATGGCGGGTGAGCAGTCCTGGTGTGGCTGCGGCGCCAGGAGCAACGATGCGGGTCAAAGATCTGAATGTCTCAACCTGGCCAAACCCGTTTAACAAGACCGCACATATCATGATCAGCAATCGGTCGGCGATACGTATCAGCCGGGTCGGACTATTTTACACAAACGGCAAGCTGATGCACACGAAAAGGATTTTCGATTATCATGCGCCGGTCGTGGAAATCACGTTCGACGCGACAAGTCAACCAGCAGGCGTCTATATTCTGAAGATAAACGCGGGTTCCCAAACAGTGACGAGGCGTATCACGCTTTTAAAATGAGCGCCCACATTTTCGGGGAGGTATTCTTATGAATCGCTTTATTTCTTTCGCGGTGATGAGCGCCGCAGTATTGTCTCACGCCTATGTTACCTACGACGGAAGGACTGTGCCGGACCTTCCTTTGCCATCAGATACGGTAAACGTGAGCACAAACCTCCAATTCCATATGGCCCTGATCGCCCTGACACCAGGCCAGACCATCCTTCTTGCTGATGGCGCCTATGATATGGCGAACTACGAGCCCTTAACACTGAACGACTCAAATGTCTGCATCCGCGGGGCGTCAAACGATCCAACCAAGGTCATTATCACCGGGCATGGATTCTCAAATAATTACAATGTGGACGAGGAACTCTTTGTGTTGAATACGAGCCATGTCACCTTTGCGTATATCACCATATCCGAATCACGGTGCCACGGAGTTAAGTTCCAAAGCGGCAATAACGACCGTACCATTTTCCATTGCGTTCGTTTCATAAATATAGGCGAACGCAAAATCAAAGGTCCGAGTTCGACAAATGCGTTGGCATGCACTGTCAGATACTGCCATTTCGAGGACTTGGAACTGCCCGCCACAGACCGGTGCGTGGGCACCCCGTGCGAAGGCTTTGATGAAGGGGGTAATTACATCGCTGGTATGGACATCAGAAACGGCGACAGTTGGGTGATGGAGAACAATTGCTTTGTTAATATCCGCGGCGCAACAGGCCAGGGGCGGGGCGGCATTTTCCTCTGGAACTCTACCGTGAATATGATCGCGCAGGCGAACACCTTCATCAACTGCGATAAAAGCATCTGTTTCGGCAACCCGTCAGGCGTTTCGACATCGGTAGACGGTGGCTATATCAGGAACAACATGATTTATCCCGGCATTGCCATGGGCATAGAAATGTATGACTGTAATAATATCAAGGTTTTCAACAACACGACGTTCAGCTCGCTGAACACGAGTTCGGGTGCGCTATTTTATACCCGGAGCCAGAACTGCCAGATAAAGAACAACATATTTTATGGCGGTTTAAACCTGACGGGTAATTCACCGGATACGGCCAAAAACATAACAGTAACGAGGAGCAACAAGGCGGTTATTGGCCGTTGGTTCCAGGGCGATGTTTCCGCTGGAAACCTGCACCTGGTTTCGGACACATCCTCGGCTATAAACAACGGCGTCAATCTTTCGGACGTCACATTGGACTGGGACGGCCTTGCGCGCGATAGCCAGAACGATATTGGCGCCGACGAATATTCGAACAATCCGGTAGCCGTTGACGTTTCAGCGGCGATCAAAGGGGAGACCTATCTGAGCAATGCGCACCCCAACCCGTTCAATCCATCGACGGTCATACGTTATGGGATATCAAAGCGTGAAAGTTTCTGTCCGTTTTCTATCACGGTGCTGTCTGCGGATGGGAAAGAGGTCAGAACGCTTGTCGAAGGAATCATGATAGGCGGCAATTACGCGGTCAAATGGGACGGCGCGGACAACACCGGCAACCAGGTCGCAAGCGGCCGCTATATCATTCGCCTGCAGGCTGGGAATAATATTAAAACGGTAATTGCGACTACTCTCAGATAATAGCAGTCTGGCAAATACCTGTTTCTCAATAAACGCCCAGTTCATTCTTGTTATAATATAATTAGATATTAACATAATAATGCTAATATATTGATATAATATCATTAAAGCATATTTTATTTATCAGAGTATAGTAGGTTAGCTATTGATAATAAATTAGATAAGAAGAAAGGCGCCAGATTTGCTTATTCCATTATAAATAATTAATCTACGACATATGAAAAATGCCAGTAATTCATTACTTAAAGAGTACCTGAGGTTGTGTGATCAGGATTTCAACAGAATGGACAAGGCCGCCTTTATCAGGGAGCAAAAGGTGCTGGAAAAATTAATTGAAAAAATCCAACGCCGTGAAAAAGAGGAGTACGGAAAACCATAACGCAGTCATCGTAAGCATGTTACCCAAACACAAAAGGAGTGTATTGTATGAAAAAAATCATCACCTTTACATTGATCGCATGCGCGGCCATGCTGGCTTTTGGCCAAAAAGACACTTTGAAAGTATACAAGATCGACGCCACGGTCGCAGATGGCGTTCCTGTGATGGACGGCGACCTTTCCGACTGGGACCAGGGGTATAATGCCGGTGGGTTTGAAAATGACAACAACCTATACTATGTGACCACCAGCGACATGTCCGGATGGACAGGTATAACAACCGATTTCCAGGCAAGCGTATATCTGGCGCATGACGGCACCTATTTATACATTGGCTGGGAAACAACCCTGGACGACGACAATATGTCCGGTACGTATACCAATAGCCTGTGCGATAGAATCCGGATCAGCTTTGGCGCAAAGGACGACCGGGTCTATGTCCTTAACCATACACTGCTTCAGGATTCCAACCCGCAGTTTCGTGCTTATAATTACGACACCCAGGTCGGCATCAGCGTAGGAAGCGGCGCTACGTTGCCGAAATATGAAATCCGGTTTTTAATAGACGAAATCCGTTTCTATTTCCCCACTACGAATCCGCCATTCGCGCTTTTAAGCATTGGTACGGAGGATGCTGATGACGCTGGTAGTAATTATCTTGGGCTTGGCGCGAACTATTCGGGAGACAAACATGATGACGTGACCAATCCATGGGACAACAGCGCGAACTATCCCATTGTGCAGTTTCTTGATGAATACGCTCCGGGAGTTAGCGTTGAATCTGCCGCAAATGGATCCGCTGAAGGCATGTTGATTTCGGCCTGTCCCAATCCATTCAACCCTTCAACAAAAATAGCCGTCTGTTTCTCCAATAGCGGCGCAGGGCGGGTGAACTCATTGTCCCGCATTCCGGGTGCACAGAAGGTGGAACTCGTCATT
This sequence comes from Candidatus Raymondbacteria bacterium RIFOXYA2_FULL_49_16, assembly GCA_001789205.1. Lineage (GTDB taxonomy): Bacteria > Fibrobacterota > OXYB2-FULL-49-7 > OXYB2-FULL-49-7 > XYB2-FULL-49-35 > XYB2-FULL-49-35. The sequence continues at coordinate 108,278 of MFYT01000023.1, forward strand.
TATGACATGAACGGGAAAAATGTCTTTCACCAGGAAACCCGGACTTCGCAGCTTGCGGCCGGCATAACCTGGGACGGCAGGGACTTACGCGGCACTAGCGTTTCATCCGGAGTGTATGTCGTGTCCGTGTCGGCTGGCGCAAAGACGCTGCAAAAGAAAATAATATTGAACAGATAAAAAAACGAAAGCCCGGGGCGCTGTTTTCGCCAATGGCGCAGCGCTCCGGGCCCCTCCTTTCACCAGTAGTGCTTATCTTGCCAGTATCATCTTCTTATTCAGTTTTTTTCCATCGACAATCACCATTGCAATATATACACCCGAGGCCACCTGAGCGCCAGCGTTGTTTAGGCCATTCCATTCTACATTCGCATTGCTGAACACCCGTGTTTTTATTGGTATTGTCCTTACTGTTTGGCCGTTCATATTGCAGATATATAAACAACCTGAGGTTATTACGCTGAATTTCGTTCCAATATTGATTTTTATCATAGTAGTGGGATTAAACGGATTGGGTGCTACACTTATGATATCCTCTCGACCTAATGGCTGAACATCGCCCTTTGAAATGGTCTGAGGTTCTCCGCATGGATAATTTTGACCCCGTGAATTTAGCGTGACCTTTGCAATTGCGCCGGAAAGACGTATGGGCACATCCGGGACAAGCAGAAGATCCAGGCTGTCTGCCGTAATGGTTCCGGTTGTTTCAACGGATTCCGAAGCATCCATTATTTCATACGTAAAAACATCATCTTCGCATACTTCAAGCGTCTGAAGATTGCGCGGTGTTATGTCCACGGTATAGGTCTCCTGGCAATTGTTGGAACAGTTACACACATTAATGATGGGAATACTCCATGACGTTGATGTCTCCTCGATCCTCTTGCCGCTTAGGACAGAATGTTCCTGTGTTCCCCATTCAACGTTGAGCATGTATGTACGGCAGGTAGGACAGGCATGATCGGCGGCGTTATACGCGCATCCCTCCCTGGCAGGTACATTGGAAAACCCGGGCCGGCTTTCGTCCCAGCGCATATAATTTATCATTCTGCTGCCATAACCCGAAGCATCGTTCCATGCGTGTCCACCCGGAGTTGCCGCATATCCATAGGAATGACGTGAATCCTTGAGATAATCTTCAAAAGGTTGCCCCTGTGAACTAAAGGGGATTGATTCGTCATCATAGGTATGCCATCCATTAATGAGGCCAAAACTTTTATAGGTATTAAGCTTCATAAAATGGACTACATCACGGGCATCGTACACGTTCATACCGGTGAATTGTGTGACCCAATCGAGTCCGGCATAATCGGGATCGTTGAAAGGCAGGAATTTTACCGGATTTGCATTGCTTACAGCTCCGTAATTGCTGAAAATCGACGCTCCCCACATAAAAATTCCCTGATCAGTGTACACGCTGTCATAATTCGTTAATCCATGGCATGCCCACATGGAGGTAACGAATGAGGGATAGGCCATAAGCAGTCCAAATCCGCCTGATGCACCCATGGAGTTGCCGTTAAAGTAATATTTTGGTTGTGTGATATGATATGCCCGCCTGGCCCATAAAGCGACCTGGATATGGCGGTATTGTATATAATTCGTAATAGTATCTTGCATGCTTTGAGATGCGGTGCCGGATTCACCGTCCCAATCCAGGGATTGGTGATATCCGAAATACCAGGTGGGCTGGCCATTGCCGGAAAGATCTCCGCAGCCGTAATTAGAATAGTCTGATGAAGCAAGCACGGTTGTGCTGATGCCGTCATAATGCGCACTGGGCATATTACCACCGTTTGAAAACGCAGACCTTGTTATGACAAATGGAAAAGCATAACCGAGATAATTTTCCCGGTATAGCTCATAGTCGAGCCACATGGTATAATAATCACGCATACTGCCCACATAATATCTGACAGCGCCGATAGGTTGCTTTTGCTCGTTAATGGGACCGCAGCTGTTGCCGGATGTTATGGCGGCTTCCTCCACGCTGCCTGAAGAAACCGTGGTTATCGCATAATAATAGTCCGCTTGCGCGGCTTCCTTCACGGTCCATACAAAAAGGCCTGTGGTGGTGCCAAGCTGCGTTCCCCTACCGCTGGACACGGGCTGAATGATACAACGACTGATGACCGCGTTCTGATAATCAGTGTCGGTTTTTTTATCCATCAGACTGCTGTCTGTTTTATGCATTTCCCTGAAATAGCTTGAACCTTCCTTGATTTCAGCTATGCATGTTGCCGATAAAAGATTACCACTGGTGATTTGCGCCGTGTTCCGGTAAATCCGGTACGTTTCCCCGGATTGACCATTGTCCTCCTCCCAGGTCAGGAATGTCTGGCCTTCCCTGAAAAAACCGGCAAGTCCTGTTGGCTGCGCGGCATTGGCAGCGCACAGCGCCGCAAAGACGCATATCGCGATATTCTTTATTTTCATACCAACCTCCTTTAGAATCGTTTTGTCATTTTAATAACGTTATTCGAAGCGTATATTCTTGGTTTCCGGTTTTCACTTTTATCAGATACGTTCCTGATGGAAATCCATGTGCGTCCCATATACTTTTATTGCGATTTAAAGCGTCCGTTATTGCATGGACGCGTTTTCCATGGATATCGTATATGTTTATTTGCACTGGTCTTTTGGCGTTTTTTGCCGAAAAGACGATCACGGGGTTGAATGGGTTTGGATAAGCGCATATGTCAAAATCTTGCGCTGGCGGTTGAGGATACTGCTTACCGTCAACAGCGGCGGACAAGCTCCACGTACAGGGGTCTGCCAGAGTGAGCCAATCGCGAGAATCAAAATAAGCGCATTCAGGGTTAGACCATCCGCGCGGACCCGCAAACCCTCCAACCGTGTCCAAATAATCGTACACAAATTGATACGCCTCATCGCTTTTCGGCATGCCGGCGCGTTTGGCAATGGCTAGCGCATATATAAGATATCCTATCCATTGTGTCTCCATTTTATTGTCCCGACCCATCTCTACGGCAACATAGCTGTCTGTCTGAGTGGTCATTATACGGTATGCATCAGCCCAATTGTCCGGGATCCTGTAACCTTTTTGACAACTGGTACTGCATTGGAAATCAATGTAATGTGAAAAATAATTCACCGCGTCCCATTTGTTGAAATCCGGGTGGTTGACGCATACACCCACAGGGAGTCGTAGCATGAAATCCCGCCATTGGGACGCTCCGGCAAAGCCCAGACGCGCAAGCTGGTCAGCCACATCGAGGATGAAATAGTTGTTCTCGTACATGCCGCCCCTATTTTCCACTAAATAAAGGCCGAATTGATTATTCATATCAACACGCGCAATATGACAAAGCGCGGAATCAATGGTTCTATCAATGCAGTCCTTGAAATACGCTTTGTCCGAATGATTGTCCGGTAACGTCACCCACGAATCCAATATTTCCCGCAAGTGCATGGCGTTTTCCCGGTTTCGCCCGCACACTATTCCATTGCTGTTCCTTCCTTCGTACCAGAGGCTATAGGCAGCCCAATAAAGCTGTTCTTCCATGTAGTAATAATCGCCGGTGATAATATAAGGGACAAAAGGAAAAGAGGGCGGATATCCCCAGCTGACAGTGTATGGATGGCGCATATCTCCGTACGGACAATCGAAGAAGGCGTACCCCACGTCCCAGCCATGGTCGCACAGCCAAGGGAATTTTCCTGGAAAATCCCGCAATTGCAGTATCCGGCCGTTTTCCTTGTTACGGCCGTGCACGGGAAAGCTTGCCGCTTGTTCTCCTGCGCAGAGCATGACCTCTTCATTCCGCCAATCCATTGAATAGAGATAATCGGTTGTCCAGCTTGGGAAGATTTTCCTGTCATCGCGTCCTGCGCACTCGATCAGGTTCCTGAAAATGACGCCATTTTCAAGAATGTCATTTCCATCAGCCGTCCCATTTAAAAATGATGCGTATCTGCCGGCAATTTTATTTTCTTCTATGCCTTTCGTGTAATCATATGGAGGCAGGTATCCAGTGGATATCAAATAGGTAACATTAAACTTGATCTGCGACCGGGATGGCTTGTTTCCAAGCCAGAACACTCTGCGCCACCGCGAATCACGCCAGTGACGCACTGAATCCCGGCTGAATGCATTTATTGGTGAAGCATTGCCAAGAAAAAGGTCAACATCGTAATAGGCTGCGCCACGGTTGCAATGCCATACATTTTCCGCAACAACAGATACCCGTATGCCGTTCCAGCCTGGATAACAGCGGACCTGGTATTGGACATTGATGTTTTCGCTGGGGTTTAGGTTCGTGTCGTTCAGTAAAAACTCCGTACATAAACCGCCGGAAAGCCACGTTTCGAGCGAAGAGGCGTTTTGGACTATCTGCCGCGCTGAAATTGATGTAAGGCTATCTATGGCCGACAAGCCGCTATCACGATAAAATTTAAACTCAAGGCGTGCGTCAAAATCATGGAAAAGGAGCGAATCCTTATTCCACTCATCATTGCCCTGCATCGGGCTGCCATCAGATAATTCTATGGTTTGCTCGCTATTTGCAGTGAGTAAAGGTATGATCAAAGAGATGATCCCATACCGCACCGAACCATCGTCGTACCGGTTTTTAATATCCATCTGGGCCGGAACATCCAGCCCATTAATCCGCGCTATAATTGAAGACTGCACATGGCCTTTGATAAAAGGATGGCCAAAGGTGACCGGATAATGGGGTGTGGTAACGCCCGCGAGTTCCTTGATGGAGATTTCAGTAACTTTGGCATAAATTGGAAAAAAGGCTAGAATGAAAAATAATAAAGAAAGTCTCATGATAGCCCCCGGTATATTAAATAGCCCCCTGTCCTTTTCCTTTTTTCCTGACAATTGCCTGATCGTTAATCGTTTAATAATATAATGGCGTATGTATCAACGAAATAGCCTTTTACGGCAAAAAACGCTATCCTAATGGAAAAAGCGCTGATGTTAAGGGAAATTCCGTACTTTTTTAGAAAAGAAGGCTTTTTTCAGCCCCTGCGGTAGTCTTTTGGGGTCTTTCCAGTGATCTTTTTAAAGTTACGAAGGAAGATGATGGGATCGCTAAAGCCCACTTCATATGCTATTTCAGAAATGGATTTTCCAGTCAATTTCAGCAGTTCAGAGGCCTTTTGAATACGGTATTCCCTGAGACGCTGCACAATGGAGATGCCGCGTACTTCCTGATAAATGTCCGATGCGCGGCGCTCACTTAAAAAAACATGCCGTACGAGTTGTTCCCTGTCCATGTTCGCGTCAGAATATTTTTCAGCAATACAGGCGTCGATCTGGTCCGCGATTTTCCGCCACTGCTCAGGTATTTGTTGTTCCCCTGGTTTTTTCCTACGCCAGACCCAAAAGATCGCGATCAACACGCATGCAAGCGTTAGAACAGCCAAAAGCGGCAGAATACGGCGAAAGAACATTGATAGAGGAGGGTTGGAAAGGAGAAAATAGAGTGAAGAAAACCGGCTAAGGGCCGAAGTATCCTGGCAGACCATGTTCGCGTGGATAGCCCAAACACCGGGTAGCATTTTAGAGATAGTGTGAATTGATACCTGTGCGGATCCGCTTTCAGGGCAAAATATAACTTTATCCAAGAGCAGTACTTGCATTGGCAGGGATTGATCCCCGGCAACGGCCACGGTGGTCCTGTTTTTGCCTTGTTGGCATTTATAGAAAACGGAATCACCTGATGAAATACTGTAAACGTAGTTGGAGGACTCGTCAAATACTCCGAACCTGTCTTGTTTTTCGCTGGTAAATGATTCAGAGCAGAGGTTCAGGTCAATATAGGCTTCTTTCTTACAGGGGGGGAATGTAAAAAGGAGAACAAGCGTGTCTCCGGACCTGATGCGGTTGCCAGGACCCGCGGGCATGGTAAGCGCCATTTGATCGCTGGAAGAAAGCCTGCTGAACATCAGACTGCTGGAAGATTTCCCCGTGAAAAACAGGCGCTTCTTGGACCAAGGGCCTCTTGATTCCGGCGCGTCGATAAACCGGCCCGCATAGCGATATTCCGCGCCCTGCGGAAAAGGACGGGCGAATGTAAAAGGCCCGCCAACAGCGAATACGCTATCACGCACAATTTTACCGGCAGAGTCAACCCGGATTTCACACCATCGTATCCGTGTTCCGGGTACTGCGCTAATCATAAACTCAGGCCGGTGTTCTTCGAGGTAGCAAAACGGGACCGGGCTGACGAATCCGGGAGTACGCAAGATCGGAATAAAACGCTGCTCAGAGATGACGATATTATCCACATCCATCGCGGTCAAAGGCAGCTGTGAAGCTTGCGCAATCCCAAAGGCCCATGATTTTAAAAACATAGGCTGACTCGACAGCTTCATTGTTCCGCATCCAACGAACATTGTATCAATGAACAGGGAATCAATTATTGAATCGCTCCGAAACGCCATGAACAGGGCCGCGTGATACCATCGCAAGGCTTCAAGGGGAACATTGTCTTTTACACCGATGGTTTTCGCGCTGCTGTCAAACGCGGGCCGTTGAAGCGTTTGAAGGTATATGCGGCCATCAGCATGTTTCTGAAAAAGAAGCACTGGCGTGTGAAAGTGGTTTCCTGACACTGGCGCCAGAAGGAATTGAGCGATTCTGACATATGGATTGCCTTGGGTGATAGCCGCGGTGTCCGCCAGGATAATCCTGAACCAGAATTGGCAGTAGATGCCTTTTTCGAACTGCGGGGAATGTATGGGCCAGTGGATACTTTTTTCGAGAAAGCGTCCTTCTCCTGTGAGTATGCGCAGCCCGCCGTTGCCCTCAAACGCATGCTGGCTGTCAACCGATGCCCATGATGTAATGGAATCGCCCGTATTCGCATTCCACTGGTTCAGGGACTCTTTTGATTCGAAATCCTCTGAAAAAATGATTATTGCGGACGCTGAGTTGAAAAGGAGCGCCATCAGGACGGCAATCAGCAACAATGTACAATTGCGCGGTAAACTCATGCTTGGATGCAAAATAACTATTTAAGCCATAAAATAGGTAGCTGGTTCAGGGTTTTATTTAATAAAATATCCAACAAGCTTCCAGGTATCGTCCTCTTTGAGCACAACGACTGTTTCAACAGCCTCTTTTTTATTCTCAAACGATGCTTTGAATTCTATTTGAGCGTAGCGGCCGTCCGGCGCTCCGGGTGCCTTGTCCATGGTTTTGGACGATACGAGTTCCCGCGAAACGCATGTTCCCAGGGGCTTCCGGACAGCAGTGAGCATCTCAGCCCATTTTTCATCAGAACCCAGCGCGGTCTTGAAATAGGGGGCCGCCGCATTGTACGATCCGGCATAATCCTCTTTATCAATTGCGGTGACGATGGTTTGGGCCGATTGAATGGCTGAATCATCGGCCTGAGGGTTGCTTTTTTCTTTGCCGCACCCAATGATGGGCGGTAATAGAAGCAGGGTGCTGATAAGCATAAGGGCTGTTTCTTTCATGACAGGTTCTCCTTTTGATATTTTGAATATGAACGGTCCTTTATTTTACCTCATCCTTTGAGGCCAATAGCTGTTTTTGTCGTGCCATTCATTGATTATTTGCCTTTCGTCATCTCATCAGCAATCAACTCAGCTTGCTTCAGGACCGTTTCAGTTGCGAGCATCTGCATATCCGGCGGATAACCGTATTGCCTTAAAATTCTTTTTACAATAACTTTCAGCTTCGCCTTCACGCTTTCTTTGATTGTCCAATCAATTGAAGCGTTTTCCCTGACCTTTTCAAACAGGACAACTGCCAATTCACGCAATTTATCCTTTTCCATCAATTGTTGTGCGCTCTCATTGTTGGCAATTGCCGTGTAAAAGGCATATTCATGATCGGACAGCCCCATTTCCTTAGGCTCCTTGTCCATTTCCTTGATTTCTTTGCTCAACTTGATGAGCTCGTTAATGACCTCTGCTGCTGTCAGGATTTTATTATGGTATTTTTTGATTGAATTTTCAAGCATTTCCATCAAAGTCCTGCCCTGCACCAAGTTTTTTCTGGTGCGAGCCTTGATTTCGTCATTAAGCAGCTTTTTAAGAACTTCAAGGGCAATGTTCTTATGCTCCATGTTACGGACTTCGAGAAGGAATTCCTCTGAAAGAATGGAAATGTCAGGCTTTTTTATACCTGCGGCATCGAATACATCTATAACCTGCTCGGTTACGAGCGCCTTGTCGATGACCTGCCGGATTGCGGTTTCTATCTCTTCGTCTGTTTTGCCTGAATCGGTCCAGTCAAATTTGGCCAGTCTCGCTTTCACTGCCTGAAAAAACGCGACTTCATCCTTGGCATCCATTGCCTGCTCATGAGGAATTGCGATTGAGAAGGCCTGGGAGAGCGCCGTTACTTCATCAATGAACCGTTTTTTGCCATCATCCAACCCAAGAATGTGCTCTTCCGCTGCCAGAATAAATGATAGCTTTTTGCTGGTGTTGGCTTCAAAATAGTCCTCGTAAGCAAAACCGTGGAACATCTGTGAAATTATCTCAATCTTTTCAAGCATAAGCTGGACAGCTTTTGCCTGCATAACAGCCGGGTCGCCCTTGCCGCCGCTATTTGAGTAGAAAGACAGGGCTTTTTTAAGATCAGCCGCAATGCCGAGATAATCAACGATAAGACCGCCTGTTTTGTCCTTATAAACCCGGTTCACGCGCGCGATCGCCTGCATGAGGTTATGCCCCTGCATTGGCTTGTCAATATACAGCGTATGCAGGCATGGGACATCAAAACCAGTAAGCCACATATCACAGACAATGACGAGTTTGAGTTCGTCTTCCGGGTCCTTCATTCTGTCGGCCAATGCACGCCGCTGTTCTTTTATGGTGTGGTGCTTTGAAATTTCCGGGCCATCGGACGAAGCCGAGGTCATGACCACTTTCAAGGCGCCTTTTCTCAGGTCGCTGTTGTGCCAAAGGGGCCGTAGTTTTATAATTTCAGCATATAATTCGGCAGCGATACGGCGGGACATGGTTACAATCATGCTCTTGCCATCAAATACTTCCTGCCGCAGTTCAAAATGGGTAACAATATCCAATGCCACCCGCCGTATTCTGTCTGCGCTGCCGATGAGCGCTTCAAGCTGTGTCCATTTAGCCTTGGCCTTCTGGGTCTCTGTCAGTTCGTCCTGCTTAAGTTCTTCATCAAGGTCGGATACAAGCTTTTTGCCTTTTGCGCTCAGGCCAATTTTTGCCAGGCGGCTTTCGTAGTATATACGCACTGTTGCGCCATCGGTCACGGCCTGCGCAATATCGTAGATATCAATGTAATTACCGAAAACAGCCGGAGTGTTGATGTCGGTACTTTCAATTGGAGTGCCGGTAAATCCAAGGTATGTCGCATTTGGCAACGCGTCACGCATGTATTTTGCATACCCGTAGGCTATTTTTTTACCTACAACACTTCCGTTTTTGTCTTTTGCATCAACGGTTTTTGCCTTAAAGCCATATTGCGTGCGATGGGCTTCGTCTGCAATTACAATGATGTTTTTTCTATTAGAAAGCTGTTCGTAAACATTGCCTTCATCGGGAAAGAACTTTTGAATTGTGGCAAATACAATCCCGCCTGAAGCGACCTTCAAGAGTTCTTTCAGTTTGTCCCTGCTTTCCGCCTGAACCGGTTCCTGGCGAAGAAGCTGTTTGGAAGATGCGAAGGTATCAAAAAGCTGGTCATCCAGGTCATTTCTGTCAGTTATCATCACAATTGTAGGATTATCCATTGCCAAAACGATTTTTCCAGCATAAAAAACCATGGAAAGAGATTTGCCGCTGCCCTGCGTATGCCAAACAACGCCGCCTTTTTTGTCTCCAATAGGCTGCGTCTCGGTACTGGGCAACCCATAGGTTGCAGGTGGTTCCATTACCATACCGGTGACTTCGACAGGCTCAGCCACCGGTCTTTTATCGGGCGCTGAGCTTGCCGAAGTGCCCGCATACCCTGATGCCCTGAGTGTGGATTCCACAGCCAGATTAACGGCATAATACTGGTGATACGCCGCCAGTTTTTTAACGGTTTCTATGGTAATAATGCCGGTATCTTTATCTTCTTTTCTGGCTTTTTCAAATACTATAAAATGTCGGATAAGGTCTAAAAGTGTGGTTTTGCACAGCATACCTTTTATCAGCGTTTCCAGTTGTCCGATAAGCGGGGATGCTTCCAGTTTGCCGTCCGAAGTTTTCCAAGCCATAAAACGGCTGAAACCAGCGGAAATGGTCCCAGCCCTTGCTTCCAAACCATCGGATATGACAGTAAAGCCATTATAAGTAAACAGAGTGGGAATGGCCTGTTTATAGGTTTGGATTTGTCTGAACGCCGAATGGATAGTAGCGTTTTCATCCGCAGGGTTTTTCAGTTCAATTACTACGAGAGGTAATCCATTTACGAAAAGAATGACATCGGGTCGTTTATTGACATTGTTTTCAATAACCGTATACTGATTCAAGACAAAAAAATCATTTTTATCAGGGTTGGTAAAATCAATAAGCCACACCAGGTCGCCCCGGTTATTGCCGTCTTTTTGATAGCTTACCTTGATACCTTCGGTAAGCATCCGGTGGAAGGCTTCGTTGTTCGCTATAAGTTCTGGCGAATTGAGGCGGAGTAACTGTTTTATGGCATCTTCCCGTACTTCTGCGGATAATTTTGGATTAATTCTGGCAACTGCGGCGGTAAGTCGTTCAAGGAGGATGACATCTTCAAAGGACTGACGTTCCGGGGTTTGGCTGTCCGGCGCAATATCCGGGCCATAGATGTACTGATAGCCCGATTTTTCGAGAAGTTCTAGGGTGAATCGTTCTATTTCGGATTCTGTAATTCTATTTTTCGACATCTTTTTTTCCCATTATGCGCTTGATTTCTTTATCAAAATCCGAGACAAAGTTTTTATCCTGTATCTGCCGGTATGTTTCATATTCCTGCTCGGCCTTGAGCTTTGCTTCCAACGCAGTTACTTTGCCGTTGTCCTTCAATATCGGGTAGTTCGACAATTCCAGAATTCTATGGAGAAATTTTACCCAATCTTTCATGGTCATAATAATTTTTCGCGACGCATTATTTTCCGCCAAATCCAGATATGCGGAGACAATCCGGTTCAATTCCTTAATGTGCTGTTCGTTCAGGTAATTTTTTGCCACCGTGACATCAGATTTCAATATTTTGCCATCCAACCCTTGTTTCCAGGTGGTTAGACCCATATAAAGCTTTGTGGCATCGGCGGAGGTATAAATAAGTTCCGCAGCGGTTTTTCCGGTTATGGCCCAATGAAGTTTGTTTTGAACGATAGCGAAGAAATCCTTAGTTATAGGCGCATTTTTATCATAGTCCGCGGAGAGAGCGAAGATGTCGGTAATTTTCTGATAGAACCGGCGTTCACTGGCCTGAATTTCACGGATTCGTTCAAGGAGTTCTTCGAAATAATCCTTGCCGAAAACCCTGTTACCCTGTTTCAGCCGTTCATCGTCCAGCACAAATCCCTTTATAATGTATTCTTTGAGTGTCTTTGTGGCCCAGATACGGAATTGTGTTGCCTGGTAGGAGTTAACCCGGTAACCGACTGCGATAATTGCATCGAGGTTATAGTAATTGGTTTTATACTGTTTTCCATCAGCGGCAGTTGTTTCCAAAATGGAAATAACTGATTTTTTCTGTAACTCGTTTGATTCGAATATGTTATTGAGGTGCTTATTGATGGCTGGGACTTTAACCCCGAATAATTCGGCTAAAGCCTTCTGCGTGAGCCAGACGGATTCATCTTGAACAAAGACTTCGACCCTAACTTTACCATCAACTGTAGTATAGAGAAGAAAGTTAGCTTGAGGGGCTGGGAGGTTTGATTTATTCATGCAGGAATTCTTTATCTTTCATTTGTTTTTGTCAGTATGGAAATCCCAAGAGCGGTTGCTCGAACCGGTTGATTGAATTTGGAATTTATCAGCCGCTTGAATTCCAGGCTTTTTGAACCGAAGTTTATCAACAACCCGACTTCCAGATTGTACGCTTCCAGATAGTTAATGGCTTGCGCCAGGTGAACGTCTTCTAATTTTGTGATGCTTTTAATTTCAACGGAAACAACCTCGTCGATTAAGAAGTCGACCCTGCGCGTACCGATTTGCCGCTGTTTATAATAAATCGGCATTTCGTGTTCCCTGCTGAACGGGATGGCATTGTCCACAAGCTCAATCTTCAACGCCCTCTGATAAACCACTTCCTGAAAACCATTGCCCAGCGCCTTGTGAACAGCCATTGCACACCCGATAATCTTGGATGTAAGTTCCGAGTACTTGTAGCGTTCGTCTATCATGATAAAAACCACTGTCTGAACCGTTGATTAAGCTGATTAATCTGATTACCTTGATTTAATACCACTATTTTCACAATCATCCCAATCATTAAATCAGCTTAATCAGTGGTTCAGACATTTTACTTCCCCATTCATTAATTTTGGCAATAAAGTATCGCGCATTTTTTCGAGTATCCTGATTTGTGCATGATTGGATTTAATTTTATTTAGCCATCCATCGCATAGTCGGGAGGCGGCATGCAACAATTCATCGGAAGGAGCCTTTATTTCTAAATCACGTAATTGATCGAAAGTTATTTGCGGGAATGTACCGGATCGTGCTTCGGCCAAAGTCTGAAGCCATTCTGTGGTCTTTTTATTTGTCAGGTAGAAATACACAAATGCTTGACTTAAAATCCCTTTTGAACGTAAGACCATGAGCTTGGTGGAAACGACATAGTCGCTTGCCTCAAAATCAATATAAGCATATCGTCCGTTCGCTGGTCGTATTTCACTAAATAGTATATCATCCTTCTTTATAGATTTTTTTGCCTGCCCAGGAAGATTTTTGACGCTTTCATAATGAGTATTTAGAACATCACCCAAATAAATATCTGATGTGTTTAAAAAAATAATTCCCGGTTTTGGAAAAGTATGCGTAATCGAAACGGTTTCTATTAGATCGCCTAAGAAAATTTGTTTCTCATAACTAACTTCCGCCTCCTCCACAAACCACTGCCTGAACAGCGTTTCCGCCATGGCTTCCAGCGTTTTGTTTTGCCGATGGAGTAGGTCTATTTTGTCGTCGAGACTGGAAAGGACTGAGGCGATGGCGTGTTGTTCAGGGAGAGAGGGGAGAGCAAGACCTATTTCGTATATTTCATAACGATCCGTTGATGGGATAGCAGAGCCACTATCCATCGCATTAATATCTTGCGTTAAAAGAAAATTGTAGAGAAAAACCAAATCAATGTCTGTGGTTTTCGGCTTCACATAAAAGGCGGTATCAATTACAGAGAATGGGACCCGAGAAAAATGAACACCTCTATAAGCACCTTTTCTCCCAATAATAATACTGGGGATTGGGCTTAAAAAAGAATTTGCGTAGCCGATTTTGCCATTGGTGCCATATACGGGATACACACCTTGACAATCATGATAACCTTGTAATGATTTCCCATATTCCAAGGTTATGAGATCCCCTAACCTACATTCTTTCCACTCAGTCATCTCTATTCACCCTTTGCAACACAACCGCCTCAAACGCTTCCATGTCTCGATCTCGCGCAATCTGAAACTCGCCATCCTCCCACCAGCTTTCAGGATCATGTTTCATTTTCAGAACACTTGGATGATGGAAATTCTCGAAGCCTGTCTTGTATCCGCTGGTAAGGACCGGCATATCGGGAGGGAACGATTTCAAGACATCGATCAATTTTCCTACCGTGAAATAGAATTTGTCGGAAAAGGCGTCCTTCATTTTCTACTCTCATATCCCCAAGGTATTTGGGCAACAAGCTGTTGCCCAATTGAAGGAGAAATTATTATCATTATAAATTCACCTTCTTTAATCTCTCCAGCATATCCATGGCGTTTATATCCATTTTCGAAAATGCGAACCACCTTTTCCCCAGGTCCTTTAAAGAAGCGCCAAAATGGTATAACTCTGTTTCATCCAGAATCAGGAATCGATCGTGCGAAATGCCAAATTCTTTCAAGACTATTGGCGGATATTGTTCGTTGAATTTCACCGCATCTGATACAAGCTGCCGCGAGATGTTCTTCGTGAAGATTGCAACCGTGACCCCTTTATTTCTCTTCGCAAATAATGCCAACACTCTATCGTCCACATAGTTGTCAATCAGTGCAATCGACTTTTTCGCCGAACGGACAAGGCTTGAAATGAATTGCCAGGCGTCAAAAACCTGGCCGTTGTAGAAAACGCCCTGTTTTGGTTTTATCTCTTTCGCTTCTATGGCGTTGAATATCTTTTTAAACTTCTCGTCGCTGTCCTGCTTGTGTTCAAGTTGTTTTCTTTCTACAGTATTAAGCCGTTGAAAAACCTGGGCGTTTGCAGCGATGAATTTGCGCATGACGATAAATGCATTTATAATTTGAATGCTTACTTTAACGGCGGTTTGGCTCCGCAAAACTGCCGAAAGCATGGCAACGCCCTGTTCGGTGAATGCATAGGGTAGATATTTGCGATGCCGCCCTCGCTTGTTTAAGGTGCCAGATTGGAACCTTAAAGAGTTCGCTTTTTCTATGGTCACAAATTGTGACCTTAAAGAATCGTATTCGTCAGTGGTCAGTTGAAACATGAATAGATCGGGAAATCTTTCGAGATTGCGTTTTACCGCCCGATTTAAGGTTTTTACTTCCGTTTTATATAATACGGCCAGATCGGTATCGAGCATGGCCTGAACTCCGCGAATTGAATAAATGCGGTTATGTATGGTGTCAACTTTCATAATGTTTTTTGTGGTCATGCCTTAACCCTCTTCAAATTCTCCAATATCGCCTTATTCAGCCTCTCCTCTTCTTTAAGCTGTTCCTCGAACTCCGCCTTCAGCTTGGTAAACCGCTCGTTAAAATCAAAATCATCCTCATCATCAGGCAGGCCGACATAACGCCCTGGCGTGAGTACATAATCCAATTCCCGTACCCGTTCAATGGACGCCGAATTACAAAAACCTTTAATGTCCTCATATTTGCCCTTAGGTTTCCTCCACGCATGATACGTGCCGACAATTTTCTGGATATCTTCCGCCGAAAGTTCCTTTGTTCTGCGATTTATCAAATGCCCTTCGTTTCTGGCATCTATAAATAGGATTTCATCCGTGCGGTTACGAAATCCGCCATTGGCCTTATTCCTGCTTAAAAACCAGAGACAAGCGGGAATC
Source organism: Candidatus Raymondbacteria bacterium RIFOXYA2_FULL_49_16 (assembly GCA_001789205.1). Taxonomy (GTDB): domain Bacteria; phylum Fibrobacterota; class OXYB2-FULL-49-7; order OXYB2-FULL-49-7; family XYB2-FULL-49-35; genus XYB2-FULL-49-35. The sequence continues at coordinate 123,453 of MFYT01000023.1, forward strand.
TGCGTGTTCAGGAATAATTTGGCTGGCAAATTGATGATACAATCAACCAATCGGGCTTCAATCAAAGCCTTGCGGATTTCACCTTCACCGGAGGTCTTGGAAGTGAGTGAACCTTTTGCCAGAACAAAGCCGGCAATCCCGCTCGGACTCAGGTGATATAAGAAGTGCTGGATCCATGCGTAATTAGCGTTTCCTGTCGGTGGCATGCCATATTTCCATCTGCCATCTTTGCGGAGCAGGTCACCGCTCCAGTCACTGTCGTTAAATGGGGGATTAGCTATGACAAAATCCGCTTTTAAGTCTTTGTGAGTATCATTCAGGAAAGAGCCTTCATTGTTCCACCTCACTTGCGAGCTGTCTAAACTACGGATGGCAAGGTTCATTTTCGCCAGGCGCCATGTGGTTTGGTTACTTTCCTGTCCAAAGATGGAAATATCATTGGTTTTACCCTGGTGACTTGCGACAAACTTTTCAGATTGGACAAACATACCGCCCGAGCCGCAGCAGGGATCAAAAACCCGGCCTTTGTGAGGTTCAAGCATTTCTACCAGGAGTTCAACAACGCTTCGGGGGGTATAGAATTGCCCACCCTTTTTACCTTCGGTAAGTGCGAATTCACCAAGGAAATATTCGAATACATGCCCAAGAAGGTCTGCGCTGCGGGCCTTGGCATCACCAAGGGCAATATTACTGACAAGGTCTATGAGGCCGCCAAGATTGGTTGGGTCCAGGTTTCCGCGCGCAAAAACTTTTGGTAATACATCTCTCAGAGAAGGGTTCTCGCGTTCAATGGCATCCATCGACTCATCGACGGTTTTTCCAATGGTCGGCTGTTTTGCGTGGGATTTGAGGAAACTCCAACGTGCGGTGGGAGGAACAAAAAAGACATTTTCAGCTTTATATTCGTCTTTATCCTCTGGATCAGCGCCTTTATATTCGCCCTTGCCGCTCTTTAGCTTGTCGTGCAATTCCTCGAAAGCATCTGAAATATATTTGAGGAAAATAAGGCCTAAAACAATGTGCTTATATTCCGCGGCATCGATATTTTTCCGGAGTTTGTCCGCGGCTTTCCAGAGTTGTTTTTCAATCGGTTCGGTGGGTTCTGTTTTCATAGATTTGGTTTCATCTTAAGGTGGGTTCCATTTTCTCCGCCATGGATGGCAGGTGATTCTTTTAGGCGCGGCTTTTTCATTGATTCATAAGGAAATATAACCTTTTGCACCTGTTGGCAAATAGCACAAAAGAATTGATTTTCTTTGGCGATGAACTTCTTGTTAGTATCCTTATGTAAATATAGGGAGAGCAAGAATTTGTTGACGGTCGTGGCGTATTGGGCCGATTTCCTCTGTTATGCGAGGGGAAAAACCATGGATCATCCTGTTTGAAAAAATTATATTAGAAAAAAAAGGAAAAATATTCCATGCACTACAGAACCCTTGGCCGCACAGGCCTCACAGTATCGGAAATCGGTTTGGGAACCCTGGCAATTGGCGGACCCTGGTCATTCGGCGGATTTGAATTCGGCAGGGGACAGGTCGATGACAAAAACTCCCTGAAAATGATCTCCATTGCCCTGGACGCTGGGGTCAATTTCATTGATACCGCGGATATCTACGGATATGGCAAGAGCGAGGAGATTATCGGCAAGGGCATTGAGGGAAAACGCGAAAAGACCGTGATATGCACCAAGGTGGGCAACCGGGGGACTGAGCGCGAATGGTTCAAGGATTTTTCACCCGCATGGATAAAGGCCGCGTGCGAACAGAGCCTCAAACGCTTGAAGACAGATTACATTGACGTCTACCTGCTCCATTCTCCTGACGAGGATTTTATTTTCCGCGATGACCTGTTCACTGCTTTCAACGAACTGAAGAAAGAGGGAAAGATAAGATTTTACGGCTGCTCCGTGGTCTCCCCGAAACAGGGTGTGGATTTCCTCTCATCCGGATATGGCGATGTCATTGAAACCTTTTACAATATCTGCGACCGTGCGGCCCTGGACGATCTTTTTCCCGCGGCGCAGCACGCGGACGCGGGCATTGTAATCAAAGCGCCGCTTTGTTCGGGCCTGCTCACGGGAAAATACACTAAAAACACCAGCTTTGACCCCAGCGATTTCAGGAGTGAGTTGTATCCCCGCGAACGTCTTGAGAAGATCATCAATGTGACCGATTATGCGCGGCCCTTTGCGGACAGGGCCGGTCTTTCGCTTTCCCAGTTTGCCCTGAAATACTGCCTTACGCGCGATGAGGTGTCAACTATTATTCCAGGGGGAAAGACCGCGGGCCAGGTCCTTGAGAATGTGCGTGCCAGCGATGGCGGCGATTTGCCTATTGCAACGCTTGAACAGATTGAAGAGGCGATAAAAGATTATCTGAAATAGCCGCACAAGTCAGCCATAATCCGCAGCGTCTTCAGAAGTCGCTGTTGACAATGGTCTGGTCGCGTTCGGGGCCAACCGACACCAGCGACATAGGCACTCCCACCAACTGTGACAGGCGTTCAAGATAGCGCTGCGCTTTTTCCGGAAGATCGCTGAATTCCCTTGCCGCGCTGGTGCTGCAATTCCACCCGTCCATTTCTTCATATACCGGCGTGACAGCAGCGCATTCGTCGATGTTTCCCGGAAAGGTGTCGATTGTTTCCCCATTGAGCGTATAGGATGTGCAGATGCGCATTTTTGGGAAGCTGTCGAGTACATCGAGTTTGGTGATGGCAAGCGAGGTAAAGCCATTGAGCTGGTGCGCCTTTTTCATCTGTACTGCGTCAAACCATCCGCAACGCCGCGGCCTGCCTGTGGTGGCGCCATATTCGCCGCCAACGTTTCTGATTCGTTCGCCCATTTCGTCCGTAAGCTCGGTAGGGAAGGGGCCATTGCCTACCCGGGTTGTGTATGCTTTGGTTATGCCAATGACCGAATGGATGTGGGTTGGGCCAATGCCGCTGCCGCAGCATGCTGATCCGGCTATTGTATTTGATGATGTCACAAAGGGATAGGTGCCATGGTCAACATCGAGCATGGTCCCTTGGGCGCCTTCGAAAAGCAGGTTTTTTCCATTTTGGGCAGCCTTGGCCAGGAACACTGAGGTATCAGTGATATAGGGCTTTAACTGTTCGCCAAAAGCGAGGTAGTCAGCGATCAGTTTTTCCGCGTTAAAAGGTTTTTCACCAAATACCTTTGTGATGAGCGCGTTTTTCTCCTCAAGGTTCATGGTCACCTTTTCACTCAGAGCGTGTACTGAAAGAAGATCGCCAACGCGGATGCCCCATCTGCCAACTTTGTCCATATAGGCAGGTCCAATGCCTCTGCCAGTGGTGCCGATTTTACTGTTGCCCCTCATTTTTTCCCGCAACTGGTCCAGGGCAATGTGGTAGGGCATGACAATGGTGGCGCGGTCGCTTAGGAAGACGCGGCCAGCGTAGTCGAGTCCTTTGTCAGAGATCTCCTTGAGCTCTTTGAGGAACTGGGCCGGGTCGAGGACAACGCCATTGCCGATGACGCATTCTTTTCCCGGATGCATGATGCCAGCGGGAATGAGGTGGAAGATGAATTTGGTACCTTTAACTATAACCGTATGGCCGGCGTTTGCGCCGCCCTGGAAACGGACCACTATGTCCGAGTGTTCAGTCAAATAGTCGACGATTTTCGCTTTACCTTCATCGCCCCATTGCGCGCCGATAATAATCCGGTTTGCCATACCATTCCCCTTGTGCTGGAAACGTGTTTAATAATGTCGAGTGTAAAAATTGAAGGAAAAGGCCCAATCTTTACACTAAAAACTAATTATTGAAGAACAGAGGTGTCAAATTAATTAACCGGCCAATAATTTCCTTTTTTCCAGCGGTTCAATCTAATATCTTATATCCTATGTTTAAAGCAGCGCTGGTTATTGCAGTGTTCCTGTGCGCGGAGGAACAATACTTTATCGTGCCGGAAGCGGGCGCTTCACGGCCAATTGGCGCGTCCGTTGTTGAACAGGAGTCGTTCACTGAAGCTGACGCGGTCATGGCGGACGCTGTTGCCTGGGAACAGCTCGAAAAGGGGCTTTCAATCGGCACGGTCTCGCTCATGCGTGCGGATACCACGGGGTCAAAGATCACGCTCCTCAAAATAGACACTGCTTTTTTTGGATTCAAGGTGATTGGCGAGCCTGGAACCGGCCAGGACATTGACGATCTGGTCACAGGAGCGCGGTGCGCGGCTGGCATCAATGGCGGATATTACTATTTCAAAAATGACCAGGGGCTCAAAATGCCCCTGGGGCTTGCGGTGCAGGACAGCCGGGAAATTTCAGCGTACAAGGGTAACTATTCAGGCTGTTTTTTCGCCTCGCAACAAGGAACGGGCATTGCCGCGGGAACAGCCTGCAGTGAGTGCAAGACAGGTCATGCGCTTCAGTCGTTTCCCCTGGTCATTCGAAACGGGAAGATACCGCCCCATCTCAAGGAAGAGGGGTCCAGACTCCACATACATACCCGGTCGCGGCGGTCGGCCGTGGGCGTAACTTGGAAAGGGCACATAGTTTTTTTAAACACAGTCCGCGAAATCAGCTTTTTTGAACTTGCCTTTTGCGCAGGCGCCCTGGGTCTCAAGGACTGCCTTACTCTCGATGGCGGCGGATCGAGCCAGATGGCGGTCTTCTCCAAGCGTACCATCGTTGTCCCGGGCCTTGAAAAGGTGCCTCTCGCAATCGGCGCATACAGGAAATGAAAGGAGTCTTTATGCAAGAGCAGGAAAAAGACGACAAAGAGAAAACGAGCGTCATTGGGCATGAATTCGACGAATTTCTCGCTCCCACAAAGAGGAGCAAGGCGCTGACGTGGAGCCTCTGGCTGCGTGTCGGTGGTTTTTTGCTGCTTGCCATGGCCCTTGTTGTCATGGTGCTTTGGCAGCGCGGACAGATAAATCCACTTTATCAGAAAGCCTCGTTCGGCATGGCCATAGCCGGGATAATCATCTATTTCTCGGGCCGTATCATGGCCTTCATGGAAATACGCAAGCGCAGCAATAGAAACGTATGAGTCCTTTCCGCCATGCAGCGGCCTCCATTGTCTTTGCCGGAGGAACCTATGCGGCGACAAGGTCTTTGACGCTTGCGGCGGTTACCCTGGCAACCGGGGTTTTTCTCGATATTGACCATATTCCCGAATACCTGCTTTTGCACGACAGATCGCTGAATCCGCGGCGCTTTCTGGATTCGGAGATGCATCTTTCCTCAAAACATTCATTTCTTTTTTTTCACGGGTTTGATCTAATAACCTTGGTTTTCTTCATTTTTTATTCAGCGGGTTTCAGGCAGGCTGCCTGGGCAGGCTATATTGGCGCAGTGCAGCACCTGGTTTTTGACACGCTTATAAATCCTGTAAAAAGCCCTTTTACCTATTTTCTTTTTTTCAGAATTGCAAAGCGGTTCAGGACCGAAAAACTCTATTTCAGAAAGAGCGTTCGCTTATAAATAATGCCTTGTTCAGGCAATATTTGCATTCTTTTTTATTGATTTGCCCTTGCGAGTCTTTATAGTCATTTTACCGCATAAGCGATTGTAATAAAACAACATACAATAATATCCCAGACAATAAAAGGGGCGCGGCATGTTTTTTGGTTTTATATGCCGTTAGGGATAGGTGTATCAAAATTAGAAAAAGGGATATATATGGGAGCTCGTTTCTGTTTTTTCTGCGTCTTTTTCTTTTCCGTTTTTACCATTATTCATGCGGCTGATAGCGTCACTGTTTCTGATCCTGGCTTTGACATGGCAAAGCTCAAGGCTGAAATTGAGGCAGGCAATGTCACGGTAGCAAAACAGCCAGGCCAGTACAAACCGAGCGGTTCAAAAGAGGCCATGCTTATTTCGCTCAAGATGCTGGTCTACGTGAGCCTTATTGCCGCGGTCCTCTATGTTGTTCTGCGCATTGTAAAAAAGAACAGCGCAGGAGGCGCGTATAAGAAGGGAAAGGGAAACAGCAGAAACATTGAAATTGTGGAGCATGCCTTTATACGGGAGAATAAATCCGTGGGCCTGGTCAAGGTACTCGACCGTGTGTTGGTGCTTGGGGTCACGGAAAAAGGGATCAATCTTCTTACTGAATTCAACGATGCTGAATCAGTGTCCCGGATAATGCATAACAACCAGGAAACCGCGTCAAAGGTCGGGGCCCAGTTTGCGGCGTCGGTCAATGGTTTTCTGGAAAAATTTTCGAAAAAGGGCGCTGTAAAAACAGCTGAAGAGTTCCAGCTTGGGCTGCAGGAATCGAAGGTTTAACCGTATGAAAAACAACAAGTTGCGGCTTGCCATCCTTGCTATAGCCATTGTTTTGATGGCTGCTTCAAGCGGGTCGGCGCAGATCCTTCCCAAGGTGACGTTGGGGTTTGATCAGGCAAAGACCCCGCAGGATGCGGCAGTCACACTCGAGATACTGTTCCTGATCACCATTCTGACGCTTGCGCCGTCGATCCTGATCATGATGACATCGTTCACGCGCATTGTCATTGTGCTTTCGTTTCTGCGCAAGGCGCTTGGAACAACCACAGAGCCGCCCAACCAGGTGATCGTGGGCCTTTCGCTCTTTCTTACCTTGTTTATCATGATGCCGGTGCTGACGCAGATAAACGACAAGGCGCTCCAGCCCTATCTTGCGGAGCAGATCGACTACAAAGTGGCGCTCAAGGAGGCCATGTCACCCCTGCGGCTCTTCATGCTCAAGCAGGTCGAGGAAAAGGACATAGCCTTGTTTGTGCGCATCTCAAAAATGGAGATCCCTCGCACTGTTGACGATTTGCCCAACACGGTCATTATTCCCGCGTTCATTATCAGCGAACTCAAAAAGGCTTTTATTATCGGTTTTTTGCTGTATATACCTTTCCTTGTCATTGATATGGTGGTAGCCTCGCTTCTCATGTCCATGGGCATGATGATGCTGCCGCCCATCCTGATTTCCCTGCCATTCAAGCTGATTCTTTTTGTACTGGTCGATGGCTGGCACCTTATTGTCCAGCAGGTTGTGACCAGTTTCGCGTAAACGGAGGTGCTGTGTGACTACCGCAATGGTGATTGATGTGGGCCGTGACGCTCTATTGACAACGCTCATGGTATCGGGCCCCATGCTTCTTGCAGGCCTTGTTATCGGCCTTATCGTGGGCATTTTTCAGGCAGTGACCCAGATTCATGAAATGACCCTGACATTTATCCCGAAAATCGTGGCAGTGGGCCTGGTCATGCTTTTTACCCTGCCCTGGATGCTGAACAAGTTCATGGATTTCACCTATAGCCTGATACAAATGATTCCCATTGTGGCCCACTAATGCAGAACATAGGCGACCTTACCGTAGATCAGATCCTTTGTTTCCTAATGGCGTTCATCCGCATCGCCACCATGGTCGCTGTTTTTCCCGTTCTGGGATCGCGCAATGCACCAGTCATGGTCAAGGCCGGGCTTTCCCTTATCCTCGCGATCATTCTTTTTCCTCTGATTCCCACTGGCGTCATTGAACTGCCCACAGGACTCTTGTCCTTTTCCATTGTGGTGGCAAAGGAGATGCTCATAGGCCTTATCCTTGGATACGCGGGTAGCCTTATCTTTGCGGTGCTCAATTTTGCCGGACGCATGCTTGACCAGCAGATGGCCTTTGCCATGGCAACCATGGTCGACCCGGTCACTGATTCGCCAAGCACCTTGATCGCGCAGCTCAATATAATACTTTTTTCCATTATTTTTTTACTCATTGGCGGCCACCACATGTTCATTGAAGCGCTTGCCTACAGCTTTACCGCGATAAACATCACCAATGTGCATTTCGCGGCAGGGCCCACTGTTGCCAAGCTTACCCAAATGACCGCGGACATTTTTGTCCTTGGATTCAGAATGGCCTCGCCGGTGTTCGTTTCACTGCTGATCACTGATATTTCACTGGGCATCATTGCCCGGACCGTGCCCCAGATGAATGTCTTTATCGTCGGTCTTCCTCTCAAGATAGGTTTGGGCCTTGTGCTGCTTATCATCTGCCTTCCATCTTTCGTCAATTTTTTTGAAGGTATGGTGCTGCAGCTTAAGAAAGACGTGTATACGCTCATCCAATTCATGACATAAAGGACCACGCATCATGGCTGAAGAAGAAAAAACCGAAGAACCGACCTCGAAACGGCGCGGTGAAGCGCGGTCCCAGGGGCAGGTCGCGAAGAGCGTTGAAATAAATTCCACGGCCATTTTGATCGCTGGCATCTACGCAGTGTATATCTACCGGTGGGACCTCTTTGACGGGCTTTCCACGATGATGAAACTTGTCTTTCAAAATGTGAATCATTTCAACCCATCGATCAATGAGATGGTCCATTATAGTATTGTGGGTGTTATCTGGATGGCAAAGCTTATTGGTCCCATTTGCCTCATCCTTCTATTGGTGGGTGTAGCGGCAAATTATCTGCAGATCGGATGGCTTTTTACGCTAAAGCCCATTACCCCTGATATCAGCAAGGTGAGTCCAATTAAAGGGATTAAAAATCTGTTTTCAATGTCAAAGGTCTTTGACCTGGTCAAGAACCTGGCAAAACTTGGTATTATCGGAGGAGTGGCATATTATACGGTTAAGGATTTCATGGGTGTTTTTATAATGCTTGTTTATTGTTCTCCTGCTCAAATACTTGAAGTATTACTTTCAGTCATACTGAAACTTGGCATAAGAATTGCGTTAGTGTTACTGTTGCTTTCCATTATTGATTTTATTTACCAGAAGCATAGACACAACAAGCAACTGAAAATGAGCAAACAGGAAGTAAAAGAGGAACGCAAGCAAACTGAAGGAGATCCTCAGGTGAAGGGCAGGATCAGATCGTTACAGATAGAAATGGCGCGGCGGCGCATGATGGGTGAAGTGCCTAAAGCCACTGTCGTTATTACAAATCCGACGCATATTGCCATTGCCCTAAAATATGAAATGGGCGTGGATAAGGCGCCTGTTGTGCTTGCAAAGGGCAAGAGGAAGATAGCTGAGAAGATCAAGGAAATCGCTCGGGAATACGGCATTCCCATTGTTGAAGACAAGCCTTTGGCCCGTGCCATGTACGACGTACTTGAATTGGGTTCTGAGGTTCCCCAAGCATTTTTTACCCCGGTTGCTGAAATTCTTGCCTATGTTTACAGGCTCAAAGGAAAGGTCGCATGACCTTACATATCATGAAAAACAGAAAAATCGTAAAAAATACACTAGGGGCAGTATTAGCTGTAATATCCATACTATTATTTTCGTGCTCCAAGGATTCTCCCACAGGACCTGAAGAGGCGCCCTTTGTGCATATCACATGCACAAAAAATTCTTTTTCCGGTCAGGCAATCACTTTTTACGCCGTATTTTCGACACCGGTTGTCGAGAACACTATTGAATGGCATCTCTCGGGCAGGGAGGAGTACCGCGCTTCAGTTCCAATAACCGGCCTTCGCCGTATTACCCGCGACACTCTTGTTGTTAACTGGAACAATATCACTGCCCCCTATGTTGGCCAGAACGCCGCAGATACCGTGTATGTGTTCATGAAAAACAGTAACGAGGTGTCGAACCAGATCGTCATTTCCCTGAAAAACCATGTGCCAGTGCTCGATAGTGTTAAAATGAACCGTATTTTACTGGGACGCAATACCACTGAGGACACTATAAATATCATCCGCGTCCATATGAATCCTACAGTCGGCTGTACGCTGAGCCTTTTCATCCATGACGTTGACCAGGACCACCCCTCGTTTTTCATCAAGGACCTGCCAGATCTCATTAATCCGAACCAGGCCATGGACAGCGTCTGGGTATTACCGCGCCAGGAATTTGACACAGTGCGTACCGGCCAGCTGCTTTTTACCGACGGCAAGGGCGGCATGCGTTCATATCCCTTCGAGATCGTGGTATACAGCGAAGTGCATTCCGTATGGGTGGCCTCGACCTATGGGCCCAACTCTGTTTCACCCCTAAGCAAGATCACCAACAGCGGCAAAAAGCTTTTTACCCTCAACCGCTTCCAGCAGGTGAAGTTTCTTGAGGTCTTTCCCACAAATAAAAACGGCTCCGAGGCGGTCTGGGTGCTTGACCGCACCATACCAGCGACAAAGACACAGCTTGTCTCCGACACCCTGTTTATCCTCGACGATGACGGCAGGGTCCTCAAGTCAGTGGGCGGGTTCAAGGAACATGTGCGCTGTTTTACCATAAATAAAATAGACAATATCGCCTATGCCGTTGATAGCAACACCGTGAAGCGCATCACCCAGGACGGCAAACTAACCACTGATTTCACCTTGGCGTCCGGCCGCATAGAGGCCATGGACGTGAACCAGTACAATCCTAACACCTACTGGATCGGGATTGCCGTGACCAGCGGAGTCCAAACCAAGCGGTATATCTGCCGCGTGCTCGACAAGGCAATTGTGGACACAGTAAATTATGATTCGCTCGATAAAGTGGTCGGCATTGCGGCCGCCACGCGCAACAATATTTACTGGGTCGCGGGCGATGGCGCCATTCTTTTAGTCGACATGACCGCCGATACCGTGATCGCGGAAATCACCGGCTTCAGGAGTCCGCAGATTGTGGCGAACCAGGTGCGCGATTCCCTTTATTGCTGGGTCGCGGACGTTGGCAACAACCGAGTCGTGCGTTTGACCGCGAACGCGATCAGCGGAAGCATGAGCGTGGACGATGGGTTCTCATCAGGGCTTTTCATTACCACCAGCGGCACACTTTTCGAACAGCCGCGCGCCATTGCGCTCGACTATTCCGCGAACCCGCCTGTACTGTGGGTGGCTGATTATGGAAATTATCGTATCGTAAAAGTCAACGCGGTCAACGGCATCGTGATCGGGAGCCAGATCGACCTGTTCGACCTTGAACTGGAAAACTCGGATGCGATATCGGTGAACGTGGGTATTTTCTAGTCCGGCATCGGGAGTGCCGGCCTGGATTGGTTTAGAAAAATATTGGGAGAACTTCTGTGAACGCATTGGATACCACTCAGGGTATTATCCAGAGAATCATCCGGAGCACGGATTATCTCATCGCCGCTGGCGTGGTGGGCGTCATTATCCTCATGCTGGTGCCGCTACCGACATTTTTACTCGATATACTTCTTTCCGCGAACATCGCGCTTTCCATCACCATACTCATGGTGTCCATGTACACCAAGCGGACCACGGACTTTTCTGTTTTTCCCGGACTGCTCCTGGTCATCACCCTGTTCCGCCTGTCCATGAACGTGGCAAGCACGCGTCTGATCCTCGCTGAAGGCGAAGCGGGCGCGGTCATCCACGCGTTCGGCACTTTTGTGACCAAGGGCAACGCGGTGGTCGGATTCATCATTTTTCTTATTCTGGTAATCATTCAGTTCGTGGTCATCACCAAGGGCGCCACGCGTATCGCGGAAGTGGCGGCGCGTTTCACCCTTGATGCTATGCCCGGCAAGCAGATGGCCGTGGACGCTGACCTGAATTCAGGGCTCATTACCGAAGCGGAAGCGCGCGAACGCCGCGACCTTATCCGCCGCGAAGCTGATTTTTACGGGGCCATGGACGGCGCCAGCAAATTCGTGCGCGGCGACGCGGTCGCGGGCCTTATCATCACCGCGGTCAACATCATCGGCGGTTTTATCATCGGCATCCTCGAATTCGACATGACATTCATGCAGGCGATCAAGACCTATACGCTGCTCACCATAGGCGAGGGCCTGGTGAACCAGATGCCCGCACTTATAGTCAGTACTTCAGCAGGCATCATTGTGGCGCGCGCAGCGAGCGAGTCAAACCTCGGCGGCGAAATAACCAAGCAATTGCTCCAGAGTCCAAAAGCGCTCATTATCGCGAGCGGTATCATGGGCCTTTTGGCCGTTGTACCCGGACTGCCCACCATCCCGTTTCTCCTTCTTGCGCTGGTCGCCGGTTTTGCCGGCTTCTTCGCAAGCCGCGGTACGCTGCTTCCCAGCGACGCGCCCACGGCTGTGGAAGAGAAGGAGACCAAGCCCGAGGAGCGGGTCGAGGATTACCTCAATGTGGACCAGATGGAGATGGAAATCGGCTATGGCCTCATACCCCTGGTCGATGTGTCACAGGGAGGAGACCTGCTCGAACGAATCACCATGATCCGGCGGCAGTGCGCCACTGAACTGGGCATCATTGTGCCGCCCATCCGCATCCGCGACAATATCCAATTGAAACCAAACGAATACCGTATAAAGATCAAGAACGTCGAGGTGGGCAAGGGCGAACTCATGAGCGGGTCGTATCTTGCCATGAACCCGGGTACAGTGAGCAGGGAGATCCGCGGCATCAAGACCAAGGAACCCGCGTTCGGCCTGCCCGCGCTCTGGATCACAGAATCGCAGAAGGAAGAGGCGGAGCTTGCCGGGTACACGGTTGTGGAGCTGCCAGCGGTCATTGCCACGCAGCTCACTGAAATCATCAAAGGCAATGCCGGCGAGATCCTCACGCGCCAGGACGTCAAGCGTCTCATCGACAACGTGAAGCATTCGAACCAGACGGTTGTCGACGAACTGATCCCGGGCAAAATGTCAGTGGGCGACGTACAGAAGGTGCTCCAGAACCTGCTGCGCGAAAAGGTCTCCATCAGGGACCTCGCCACGGTGCTCGAGGCCATTTCCGACAATGTGGAAAAGACCAAAGATGTGGAAGTCATTACCGAATATGTGCGCAACAGCCTTGCGCGTCAGATATGCGACCAGTATCGCCAGGCGAACAACACCATCTCGGTCATCACCCTCGATCCCAAGCTCGAACAGCTGCTCGAGGTGTCGATGCAGGGGACCGACCGGGGCAGCAAGCTGGTGCTCCGTCCCGAGGTGGCCACCCGCGTCATTGAGGCTGTGGGCGAGGAGACCGCGCGCGTCATGTCGCAGAACGAGCAGCCCGTGGTGCTTACGTCGCCGCTGGTCCGCTCCCAGTTCCGCAAACTTGTCGAGGCGTCGTATCCGCACGTCGCGGTCGTTTCGTACAATGAAATAGTGCACGGCATAAACATACGCTCACTTGGGATGATAAGGATGGATGGCCATGAAAATTAAAAAATTCAAAGCACAGACTGTCAAAGAAGCGCTTCTTCTGGTCAAGGCCGAACTCGGCCCCAACGCTGTTATCCTGAATTCGCGCAGGCTCAAAGGCCCGCTGCTTCCCGCATTCGGGAAGGATTCGTACGAGGTCACGGCCGCTCTCGATGAATCGGCCTATGCCATGCCCGAACAGGCCTGCGCGGATGAAGGCGTGGCCACCAGGCCGGCGAAGAGCGTCCAGGCCTATGCGCCCCGTAAGGTGGAAACGGCAGTGGCGATCGCGGAACTCGACCGGGAAAAAAAGGAGAAAGTCCTTCCCAGCGGACTCTCCTTCGAACATTTTGCCCCACCCGCGCCCCCGGCCAATACCGACGGCAATTTTAGCGTCTTGCGCCAGGACATAGATACAATGCGCGGCGCACTCACGTCGCTTGTCACTTCGTTGCCCGATGCGGCTGATCAGCGTCTGGGCAAGGGACTGCGCGCGATCAAAAAGGAGCTTGAGGAGAGTGAAGTGCACGCGGCCCATATCGATGAGATTATCACCGCCATCAGGCAGCGCAGCAGCGACGAGGACACGGGAAGTATTTCCCGCATGTTCAGGGAAGCGCAGGTCATGATAGAGAAGGGAATCACGGTTTCGGGATACAGCGCCGCGCAGAAAAAGGGGCGGGCGCTCAAAATCGCCATGATCGGACCAACAGGCGTGGGAAAGACCACCTCGATCGCAAAACTTGCGTCGCACTTTAAGCTCAAGGAAAAACTGAATATAGCGCTTGTGGCGGCGGACAACTACCGTATCGCCGCCATCGAACAGATACAGACGTTCGCGGCCATTGCCTCAATACCCGTGGAGATCGTCTTCAACGAGGAGGAAATGGAGCGGGCGCTCAAGAAATTCTCCGGGTTCGATATGATTTTCATCGACACTGCCGGACGGAGCCAGCGGAACGCGGAGCACATGAGCGACCTTAAGCGCATGATGGCCGCGATCCACGCTGACGAAGTCCATCTGGTGCTCTCCATCACCACAAAGCAGAGCGACCTCAGGGAGATCACCCGCAGGTATGCGGACGCGTCGTACGACCGGATCTTGTGCACCAAGCTCGATGAAACAGAGCGGTTTGGCCCCCTCTACAACTTGTGCCGTGATACGGGTATGCCCCTGTCGTATATTTCCACGGGCCAGAATGTGCCCGACGACATTGCAGCGGCAACGTCTCACGCCTTGGCCCGCCTCATTATCGGCGGAGGTGACGCATGATAGACCAGGCACAGGGACTCCGTACGCTCGCGGCGCACACAGCAGCCGCTGATCATGCGCGCCTCGACACCATACTGACTGAGACGCGGTGCACTGGTGCGCAGCGCGCCTGCACCACCATCGCGGTCACATCGGGAAAGGGTGGAGTGGGAAAGACCAATGTGAGCATTAATTTGGCGCTTGCCCTGGCCAGCCTCAACAAGCGCGTCATTCTTTTCGACGCTGACCTTGGCCTTGCCAATGTCAATATCCTCCTGGGCATGAACCCCGCTTTTTCGCTACTCGACGTGGTCGAGGGACGCGCGGCTATCCGCGACGTACTACTCGACGGCCCCGGCGGCATCAGCGTGGTACCGGGCGGCTCGGGCATTGAAAAAATGGCGAACCTCGATTCGGTCGCCTTTATGAAACTGGTGCGCGAGCTCGAACAACTCGAACGTATGTGCGATTTCCTTATTTTTGACACGGGCGCCGGCATTGGACACATAGTAAAAACCTTCGTCAAGGCGGCTGACCGCAAGATCGTCATTGTGACGCCCGAACCATCGTCGCTTGCCGATGCCTATGCGGCGGTGAAAATGGCAGTCAATGCGGGCGGCGGCGACATCGCGGTCATCGCGAACATGGTCCGCTCGGAACAAGAAGGACTAGACACCTTTAAGCGTCTTGCGGCGCTCACCCGCAGATTTTTGGGGAAAATCCCCATCTATCTTGGGGCGCTTCCCTATGATAAAAATGTGGGCAATGCTGTACGCAGGCAGTTCCCGCTTTTTCTCGAAAACCCCCGCGCAGCCTTTTCCCATACGCTGTTGAAAATAGCCTACCGTTTCGCCGGCCGGAAGGACAACGAGGCGAGCGGTTTCTTTGTACGTCTTGCGGAGTTCTTTAAAAGGACCTGATCATGGCGACGCTATCACGTAAAATCGCGCAATTCCTGAGCCTTTTCGTCTTTTTCACACTGCTCATCGTGGGCATTGTCTCGGACGAGTCGTTCTCGTTATCCCATTTCCCCATTATAGGGTTGAAAGCATTCACCGGATATGTTATTTTCTGGTTGTTCGGACTCATCATTTCCGACATCGTGTTAAAGGCGATAGTGACATCGGTCGAGGACAAGGATCTTGACAAGTGGGAGGGCGGCATGCTCGACAACTTCTCCAAAGACAAGAACGAGGAACTGCAGCGGGTGCAGGCCCGTAAGTAGACCGGACGATAGCGCACCTGAGCGGAACATAAAAATATATGGAACAGAAAAATAAAGATGTCGACCGTCTCTGGGACGAATACCTGAAGACGCGGAGCAAGACCGCTAAGGACAAACTCCTGGTCGAATATTCATCACTGGTAAAATACACTGCCCAGCGCATGGCCATCAACCTGCCCAAGTCGGTCGATGTCAACGATCTCATGGGCGCGGGCGTGGTGGGACTCATCAAGGCCGTCGAAGCCTTTGATATGGCGCATGAAGTGAAATTTGAGACCTTTGCCACCCACAAAGTGCGGGGCGCCATTCTCGACGAACTCCGTTCCCTCGACTGGGTGCCGCGTTCGGTACGCCAGAAGGCGCGGTCGCTCCAGCGCGTGTACGCAAAGCTTGAAAACGACCTTGGCCGCATGCCCTATGACGATGAGGTCATGGCTGAAATGAAGATAGGCCAGAAGGAATTCGAGGACATGCTTTCCGAGGTCACACCTACCACCATCATCTCGCTCGAGGAGGCCATGCCCGAAAAACCGGGCGGCGACAGCAAGCAGATCACCCTTATTGACGTCATCGCTGATCCCAACGGCACCAATCCGCTCAAAGAGATGGGTTTTGCCGAGACAAAAAGGATCCTCAAGGAGACCATCGCGGCGCTTCCCGAAAAGGAGCGCCTGGTCATCGCGCTCTACCACTATGAAGAACTCACCCTCAAGGAAATCGGCGAGGTGCTCAACATCTCGGAATCGCGCGTCTCTCAAATCCATTCAAAGGCCATCATCAAGCTTCGCAGCAGGCTTATCAAACGCATGAACGAATAGCTTTTTGCGGGAGCATAGCATGCGGCAGATTGATTTTCAAGACAGCGTATACCGGACCCAGCCCACTGAAAAGATCCAGGCGCGCCAAAACCAACAGCCGGTTGAAGGTTTTTACCTCAATCAGATGAAAAAGGGGGTTGAGGACGAGACCAAGCAGAACACCGTGGTTGAAACCGAAGATATGCGCGGAAAAATAACCGAACGGGAAAAACGCGAACAGGAACGCCGCGAACGGCAGCGCCGCCGCCGCGAACGCGAGGCGGCCTCGCGCGACGACCACGCGGCAGGCGACCATTTAATTGACATTGAAGCGTGACACCGCGCGCAGGCACCACCGTGGTCCCAATCCCCCCTCTCTATTCCCGCCGCACCACCGCAAGCATGGGCAAGGTCCAGCGGGTCCGTTTTGTGGCCGAGCGTGTCATCGGCATTCCCACGCTGCCCACCATAGCGGCCAAGCTTATGGAGCTGGTCGACAACCCCAAGGTCTCGGCCGAGTCCCTTGCACGGCTTATCCAGGGTGACCAGGCGCTTACCGCAAAGATACTCAAGCTGGCCAACAGTGTCTATTTTGGCATGCAGCGGGAGGTGTCCACCGTGCCCCACGCAGTAGTGGTCATCGGGTTTAACGCAGTCAAGGACATGGGACTCTCGGTCAGCGTGCTCGATACCTTCAAGAACCCCTCGGGCAACGAATATTTCGAACTCTCCCGGTTTTGGGAGCACGCCATAAGTGTTGGCGTGGGCGCCCAGATGCTCGCGAAGCGGTTCAAACCAGAATACGCAGCGGTCTCGTTCGTCGCCGGACTGCTACACGATATCGGCAAAGTGGTGGTCAACCAGTATATGAATGATGATTTCAACGAGATCATGGATCGCGTGCATACTGACAATATGGACCTGCTCGAGGCCGAGAAGACGGTGCTCGATACTACGCACGACCGCATCGGTGGCTGGCTCGCCGACCGCTGGAACCTGCCGTTTCCCATTGTTGAGGCCATTGAATTCCACCACAACCCGTATCTTTCCGCCAACCACCAGACGCTTGCCGCGCTGGTCAAACTCGCCGATTACCTCGGCCGGCGCACACGCATTGGCGTCTCCGGGAACAAGAAGGCGCCTTTGCTTTCAGACGAGGATACTGTATTTCTGGAAAAGGAGGGCATAGGGGCTAATGAAAACAGCCTGCAGGAGCTTTCCGAGGAGTTTCTGCTCTCCCTCGACCAGGCGCAGACGTTCATATCACTGTTACACGGAGCTGCCGGCGATTGACCGGCGTTATTGCAAGGAGGACCCATGGATACGCGAGAAATACGATGTCCCTGCTGCAACGCGACGCTGATCGTCAAAGCGGGAACATCCGAAATACTCCAGGCCACACCATTCAAGAAGGGACCGGCTGAGTTCAACGATTTTCTCCAGAAGCAGAAAGGACGGACCGAGGAGCTGGCGCGGAAATTCGAGGCGGTCAAGGAAAAGAGCAAGACGCGGCTTCAATCTATTGAGGACAAAATCCGCTACGCGAAAGAGCGGCACGACAGTCAGGACGAATGAAGATTCCCGTTTAAAAAGCAAAAGCCCCCGCAGGCGCTGCCTGCGGGGGCTTTTTACTTTTGTGCGGCTCGATTATTTTTTCTTCGAGCTCTTCTTCGCTTTTTTCTTAGCAGCTTTTTTCTTAGCGGCCATTAAAGCCTCCTTGAAAGTTAAGGTTGAGGGAGCAGTAAAAACTGCTCTTAACTGATAAATAAAATATTTCACGGTAAAAAATCAAAGAAAATATTGAAAAAATGGATTTTATTTCAAGACATCGGTCAATGCTGGCGCGGCCCTGCAACGGGTGTTATGTATTGACTCCCCATTCGCCAAAGGAATATTTTCTTAAGTCTTATACATCCAACCCCATTTTTTCCAGGGAGAATCGCCATGGAAACCAAAATAGCCGAATTAACCAGGGCCTTGTACCAGGAAGGCGTTGAAAAAGGAGAGAAAAAGGCTCTTGATATTACCGCGGAGGCGAAAATAGGCGCCGCGCGTATTGTCGCTGATGCGGAGCAGGAGGCCGCACATCTCAAGGCCAAGGCGGAAAAGGAATGCGCTGAACTCAGACGCACTGTCGACGCTGAGATTAAACTGTCAGCCTCCCAGGCGTTCAATAGTTTCAAACAGCAGGTCCTCGACAGTCTTGTTGCCAAGGCTGTGGACGGCTCTATTGCGAAAAGCATGGCCGACCCCGGCACGGTCGCTGATTTCATCAAGACCGCGCTCCAGAATTGGAAGGTTGCCGCAAGCGAGGCGCCCGATTTTGCGGTCATGCTCCCCGAGGCAAAGAAAGCCGAACTCGATACAGCGGTGCGCACGGCCCTGTCCCAGACGCTTTCCAAGGGTGTTGAGATGCGGTTTTCCAAAACCATAAAGGCGGGTTTCCGCATTGGGCCAAAGGACGGTTCGTTCGCGGTCAGCTTCACGGAAGATGATTTTAAGGAATTTTTCAATCAATATGTCAGACCAAAGGCACGGAACTATCTTTTTGGGGAATAAGCGCGCATGTCACAAAGTTACTATTACCTGGTAGCGGGACTGCCCGACTTGGCCCTCGATGAGAAACGGCAGGTCCCCGCTATTGCCGAGTTCCTTTCCCAGACCGAAGAGGAATTGGATCCCGGGGACCGGGCGCTGGTGTCGTTGCTGCGCTGCCCGTTTGACAACGCAAACCTCATCACGCTTCTCGAAAACAGACGGCGGCCTTTTGATCAGCGGGGTCATTTCACCAGAGACGAACTCGAGACGGAGATCAAGAACCCGTCAGCGCTGCCCGAATATATGATTGATTTTCTTTCCGCGCACAAAGAAGGCAGGCAGCTCTTTCCGGGCCTTTCGTCCGAGGACCAGCTTGCATGGCTTTTTTACGACACTGTTTCAGACCACGCCAACCAATTCATCCGGGAGTGGTTTTTATTCGATCTAAACCTCCGGAACGCGCTTACCGCGCTTAACTGCAGGGAAAACGCCGCGGCCGCGGGTTTGCCCGCGTCCGAACTCATTGAAAAGGCGGTCATCTGCCGCAACGAAGTCGCGGAGCTCCTGCGCCGTAGCAACGCCCCCGATTTTTCGCTTGGCACCATATTCCGCGAGATTGAGGAAATTCTCTCGTTTCCCCGGGAGCGGCTGGCTGATTTCGAAAAGAGCATCGACCTTCTGCGGTGGCGCGTTCTCGACGAACTGGTTTTTCTGCGGGCGTTCGCGATTGACGCCATACTCGCGTTTATTATAAAACTCGACATTGCGCACCGCTGGCTCCGTCTCGACCCAGCGGAGGGACGGCGCATGCTCGACGGCCTTGTCAGCGGGGTCAAATCAGGACTTGTCATTTCATAATAATCACAGGAGATATCCATGAGCACCAGGGGAAAGGTTACCGGCATTGTCGCCAACCTCGTGACCATCGAAGTCGATGGCCCAGTGGGGCAAAACGAGATCTGCTACATAGACTACCTGGGCACAAAGCTCATGGCAGAGGTCATCAAGATTGGCGGCAAAAACGCCTATGTCCAGGTCTTTGAAAGCACGCGCGGCCTTTTTGTTGGCTGCACGGCCGAATTTACGGGTCACATGCTCGAAGTGACGCTTGGACCAGGCATGCTTTCCCGCAACTATGACGGACTGCAGAATAATCTCAATACCATGGACGGCACCTTTCTCCAGCGCGGCCAGTATACGGCCGCGCTCGATGACACCACCCTGTGGGAGTTTAAACCTTTGGCAAAAGTCAATGATATTGTCCAGTCCGCTGACTGGCTGGGAGAGGTCACGGAGGGATGGATCAACCACAAGGTCATGGTCCCCTTTACCTTTGCCGGCACCGGAACAATCAAGAGCATTGCGCCGGCCGGAACATACAAAGTGCACGATACTATTGCCGTGGTAACCGATAGCGAAGGCGTTGAGCGCAAACTTGACATGACAATGAAATGGCCGGTAAAGATCGAAGTGCGCACCTATGAGAACAAGCCCAGGCCATTCAAGATTTTTGAAACCGGCATCCGTTGCATCGATGCCATTAATCCCATGGTCGAAGGCGGCACAGGTTTTATCCCCGGCCCTTTTGGTTGCGGTAAAACCGTTCTTCAGCACCTGCTGGCAAAACACGCCGAGGCGGACCTTATCATTGTGGTGGCCTGCGGCGAACGCGCCAATGAAGTGGTGGAAATTTTCACCGAATTTCCAGAACTCGACGACCCGCGCACGGGCCGCAAGCTTATGGAACGCACCATCATCATCTGCAATACCTCCAACATGCCTGTTGCGGCGCGCGAAGCCTCGGTCTATACCGGCATGACCATTGCAGAGTACTATCGCGCCATGGGACTCAAAATCCTCCTGCTTGCCGATTCCACTTCGCGCTGGGCGCAGGCGCTCCGCGAAATGTCCAACCGCATGGAAGAACTGCCCGGTCCTGACGCGTTTCCCATGGACCTGCCGGCCATTATCTCCAACTTCTATTCTCGCGCCGGCTATGTCAATCTGCGTAACGGCACAACAGGTTCCATCACCTTTATCGGTACGGTCAGTCCCGCGGGCGGCAATCTCAAAGAGCCGGTCACCGAGTCCACCAAGAAAGCTGCGCGCGCGTTCTACGCGCTTGCCCAGAGCCGCGCTGACAGCAAACGATATCCCGCCATTGATCCCATTGACAGTTATTCCAAATATCTCGAATACGCCGAGGTGGTCGAATACTTCGACAAAGCGCTTGAAAAGGGATGGGTCGACAAGGTGCTCAAGATGAAGGACATGCTTTTACGCGGCAAAGAGGCGCGCGACCAGATAAATATCCTGGGCGATGACGGCGTGCCCGTGGAATACCATATCACCTTCAACAAGGCCGAGATCATCGATTTTATCATACTGCAGCAGGACGCGTTCGACACAATTGACCAATCGACAAGTCTTGACCGGCAACGATATATGGTCAACAAAGTGCTCGATATTGGCGCGACCGCTTTTGCCTTTGACAATTTTGACGAGATCAGCGCCTATTTCAAGAAGGTCATCAATCTGCTCAAACAGATGAATTATCAGGAATATAAAAGCGAGACGTTTGGCTCCTTTGAAAAAGAACTCGAGAAACTCCTTTCTGAAAGGAGGAAAGCAGCATGAAGACCAAGGCTTTCCAGCGCATCTATACCCGTATCGAGAACATTACCAAGGCGACCTGTACGGTCCTGGCGGACGGCGTTGCCAACGAGGAGATGGCCTATGTCGACTCGCGGCCTGCCCAGGTGGTCAAAATCGCGGGAAACCGCATCACGCTGCAGGTCTTTCCCGGGACCCAGGGCATTGCGACCAACGCTGAAGTGGTTTTTATGGGAAAACCGCCGACCGTAACGGTAAGCGACGCCATGCGCGGCCGTTTTTTCAACGCCTATGGCCAGCCCATTGACGGCGGTCCTGCCATTGAGGGTGAAGAGCGCGAGATCGGCGGTCCTTCGGTAAACCCGGTGCGCCGCAAGCAGCCCTCGGAACTCATTGCCACTGGAATTGCGGGTATCGATCTGAACAATACGCTGGTCACAGGCCAGAAAATCCCCTTTTTCGCTGATCCCGATCAACCGTACAACATTGTCATGGCTGATGTCGCTCTTCGCGCAAAAGCCGACATCATCATTCTTGGCGGCATGGGCATGCCTCACGACGATTATCTGTACTACAAGACCCTGTTCGACAACGCGGGCGCGCTGGACCGCATCATCTCATTCATGAACACCACTGACAATCCTCCGGTCGAACGTCTGTTGGTGCCCGATATGTGCCTGACCACGGCTGAATATTTTGCGGTCGAGAAGAATGCCAAGGTCCTGGTGCTGCTTACCGATATGACGCTTTTTGCCGATGCGCTTGCCATTGTCTCGAACCGCATGGACCAGATCCCTTCAAAGGACTCAATGCCTGGTTCACTCTACAGCGATCTTGCCAAGATATATGAGAAGGCAGTACAGTTTCCTGATGGTGGTTCCATCACCATCATTGCGGTCACCACTCTTTCCGGCGGCGATATCACGCATGCCATTCCCGACAACACGGGATATATCACCGAAGGCCAGCTCTATCTGCGGCGCGATACCGACATCGGCAAGGTCATCATCGACCCGTTCCGCAGCCTTTCACGCCTGAAACAGCTGGTCATAGGCAAAAAATCGCGAAAGGACCATCCGCAGGTCATGAACGCGGGCGTGCGCCTCTATGCTGACGCGGCCAATGCCAAGACCAAGCTCGAAAATGGCTTTGATCTCTCTGACTACGATAAGCGGGCCCTCGATTTTGCGCATGAATATTCGCGCGAGCTCCTGGCAATCGATGTAAATATTGACGTGGACAAAATGCTTGATACCAGCTGGGCGCTCATGGGCAAGTATTTTTCAAAGGACGAAGTGGGTATCAAACAGGAGTTTATGGACAAGCATTGGGCGGGAAAGTGACCCTTCCCCGCTGGACTTTCCAGTCCAGTCGACCCTCCCCTTAAAAAAGGGGAGGGGGAAAAATTATATGGCGTTAAAATTTCAGTACAATAAAACTTTCTTGCACCAGCTGGGCAAAGAACTGCGGGTGAGGGAAAATGCGCTGCCCACATTGCAGGCTAAGGAATCCGCCTTGCGGTTCGAGGTTAAAAAGGCAAAGCAGGAAGTGCGTGAACTTGAGGCTGAATACGCGAAGCGCAACGCAGCGATCGAGGCCACTTATCGTCTCTGGGGCGAGTTCCCGAAAAACCTTGTCACGGTTGAGAAGGTGCATATGGGTGTGCGCAAGGTGGCGGGGGTGAAGGCGCCCGTGCTCGAAGGCGTCTCTTTTACGATAGAGCCGTACAGCATGGTCTCCATGCCTTCCTGGGTGCCTGCGGGTGTCACTATTATAAAGGAACTTGCCGTGCTTGTCATCAAACGGGAGATCGCCGAGAAAAAGATGCTGCTCCTCGAATATACGCGGCGCAAAACAACCCAGAAGGTCAATCTGTACGAGAAAGTGCAGATTCCCGCCTACCGCGAGTCAATCCGCAAGATAAAGCGTTATCTCGAGGACGATGAGAACTTGGCGAAATCGTCCCAGAAAATCCTCAAAGTACGCATTGCCGAAGCAGAGGCCGCTGCATGATAGTCAAAATGAGGAAAGTTTCGGTATTGCTCCACCACAAGGCGCGGGAGGAGTTTCTTGCGGGCCTGCAGGAAGTGGGCGTTGTGCATGTCACGGAAAACCCTGATAAAGACGCGGTTTCAATGCACAAGCGGATCGAATCCATCAAGGAGACCGAAAAGGTTTGCGCAGGGCTTAAAAAAGCCGCCGCAGTCTTGGAGGAGCAACTGCCGCAGAAAAATGACCAGGACGCGGGTTCGGTCATGCGCCAATTCCACGACCGCACCCAGCGCATTGATGCGCTTGACCAGGGCCTGCAGCGGCTGCAGAAGGATGAGGCTGTGTTTGAGCCATGGGGAGAATTCGACCCAACGATAATTAACAAACTCCAGGAAACCGGAATCTCGGTGCGTTTCTTTCAGGCCCCGGAAAAAAAGTTCAATCAGCTTGATCCGTCTGGGTTCCTTCGCGTCGAGATATCGCGCGTAAAAGGCCAGGTCTTTTTTGTCATTGTTGCGCAAAAGAACGAAAACACGGTAATCGACGCTGATGAAATCCGCTTGCCCGCAGGTTCCCTGCGAAACGTCAGAGACGCCAATATCAAGGCAATCGCGGACAAAAACACGCTTGGCAAAGAGTTGCAAGCGCTGAGCGCTTATAGCGACGTGCTCCGGGCCCACGCCAATCTTCTTCAGGACCAGCACTGTTTTCTTTCCGCGGGCGAAGACCTTGTCTCGGAAGCGCAGGGAAAGCTGCTCATGCTCACTGGTTTTTTTCCCGCAGGGGAGGAGAAAGCGGTCAAAGAATATCTTGAAAAGCGGCCTGTCTGGTTCGAAATTTCTGAACCCGCGGCAACTGACTCCATTCCAGTACTGCTGAAAAATGGCTGGTTTGCCCGCAAGTTCGAACCTGTGCTGAGCATGCTCAGCCTTCCCTCATATTATGAAATAGACCCAGTGCCCTTTTTTGCGCCGTTCCTCGTGCTTTTTATTGGCTTGTGCCTTGGCGATGTAGGCTATGGCAGCCTGCTGCTGATCGCGTCGATCGCAGGGCTTTTCAAGGCGCCTAAAAAATTTAAACCAGTGTTTGAAACCACCACGGTCATCTCCGCAGTTGTCATTTTCGCGGGCGTACTGCTCAATTCATTCTTCGGACTCACGCTTTTTGCCGGCCCAGGCATACCAGCGGAGACCGCGATTTTCAGCAATGGGGCCCAATGGTTCTGTCCCTTGAGCCCCTTTGCAAGCGAAAAGGGCACCATATATCCCATGATGAGTTTTGCCATTGTGCTGGGCATGGTCCAGGTCTTTCTAGCAATAGCTTTGCGCGCGGTAAATGCGGTCAGACAGAACACCTGGGTGCATGGTATTTATCCGCTCTCCTTTTTTCCCATATTTGGCGGCTTCCTTGTTATTGGCGCCCATACCAATCTGTTTGGCCTTAACATGGCTGGATTTGCCGTGAACCAGTGGAAGGTGGGCGCATTGTGGATGGCAGTTCCAGCAACCGCCGGGTGGGCCATGTTTTTCGGGGGCATTGCCTTGTTTATGCTGTTCAACAACCCGGGCACCAAGATCTTTATGCGGCCCCTGCGCGGTTTGTGGGAGGCATTCAATTTTATTACGGGCATGCTCTCCAGCATCCTCTCATATCTGCGCCTTTTCGCGCTTGGCCTTGCCAGCGGACTTCTGGGCAGTTCGTTCAACAATATGGCGGTTCAGATTGTTTCGTCAGGAGGGTCGCCTGACTGGACCAGTCCCATGGCGGTCGCGGCCGTGCTGCTGCTGGTGGTTGGGCATTCAGTCAATCTTGGGCTTTCTATTATCAGCGCTATTATTCATCCGCTCCGTCTCACCTTTGTCGAATTTATTTTCAGTAATCTGGGGTTTGCGGGAGGCGGCAAGGCGTACAATCCTCTGAAAAAATTAACACAGTCATCATAAGGAGGTTTTCTCATGCTTACAGCATCAGGTATTGGATTGGGACTCATGATCGGGTTGTCCGCGGCTGGTTCGGCCATTGGCCTTTCCATAAGTGGCCAGGCCCTGATGGGCATGCTCAAGAAGCGGCCCGAGGCGTTTGGCATTGGTCTTGTGCTCTCCGCCGCGCCGTCCACGCAGGGTCTGTATGGTTTCGTCGCCTACATGCTTTATAAAAGCATCATCACTCCCGACCTGACAGCCGTACAGGGCGCGGTCGTCCTTGCCGCCGGCATCATGGTGGGCATTGCATGCCTGCTCTCGGCGATCTTTCAGGGAAAAGTGTGCGCCAGCGGTCTTGCCGCGTTTTCCAGCGGGCACAATGTTGTCGCGCAGACGCTCATTCTCGCGGCGTTTCCCGAGTTTTACGCCATCCTTTCGCTGGTCGCGGCCATTCTTATGAAGGGGCTCATGGCGGCGTAAGTCATGGACGAATCTGTCAGGAACGACCCCCATTTTCAGGCGTTGAAGCGCAAGCGCATTGGCGTGGTTTTGGGCGGACGCAGCGGTGAGTACGCTGAAGGTCCTTTTCAGAAAGAATGAATTAAGGTATATTTATTTATGAGCGCCATTGAAAGTATCAGGAATATATTCACGTATGGGACATATCATTTTACGGATCATCTCTTTGATGAGTTGGATAACGATGGGTTCACTATCTATAATCTTGAATGCTCCATCGCGAACGGAAGGATCAGAAAAACCTGGCCAAAAGAGAACAAATTCGAGGTCGTTGGAAAAGGTTTTGACGGCAGGCCGCTTGGCTGCATTTGCCGGATCACCCATACAAACAAATTAATTATTATCACTGCTTATGAAGACTAAAAACGGTTTGCTGAAGACAGCGAAAAGATATTGGGAAAACGAAGTATGCGAGACCTGCGGAGGTTCTGCCATACGGGAAGTTGCGGTAGAAGTGTACCGCCACCGGGGCGGGAAAAGATACCTTTTTCAGGATGTCCCTGCCGGGGTATGCTCTGACTGCGGGGCACGGTACTTCACAGGGCATACGGCCCGGATGATGGAAGAACGCATGCGTCTCACCAGATCGGGCAAGCGCCGCAAGACAATTACTATGCCGGTGTTGTCACTCACATGATCATACGGATAGTTTTAATTTGATCCATGTACGAATCCATACGGCACGACCCCCATTTTCACACACTCAAGCGCAGGCGCATCGGCGTGCTCATGGGCGGCCGTTCGGGCGAGCGCGAAGTGTCGCTCATGTCCGGAAAAGGCGTCATGGCCGCCTTGCACAGGCTCGGATTTTCCTGTACGGCCATAGATGCCGCGACAAATCTCGAACAAAAGCTTGTTTCAGAACATGTTGAGATCGCCTACCTTGCGCTGCATGGCAGATGGGGAGAAGACGGTTTTGTCCAGGGGCTTCTTGAATATATGAACATTCCTTATACGGGTTCCGGCGTGGCAGCGTCAGCGCTTGCCTTCAATAAAGTTTTTACAAAGCAGGTTTTATCGTTCTGGCATATACGGACCGCGCCGTTTGTCGACATGTGCGAATGGTGCGATATCGATCAGGCGCTGGACCAGTGCGCGCGCATTGGTTTTCCCCTTATCTGCAAACCGCACGACGAAGGGTCTTCCATTGGTTGCCATATAGTAAAGAACGAGACCGAACTTTTGGCCATAGTAAAAAAGGAATGGAAACGGTATCCGAAGATGTTCGCGGAAAAGTTTGTGAAAGGCAAGGAACTCACCGTGGGCGTCATAGAGCGGGAGAGCAGAAAAGTTGTATTGCCGGTGCTTGAGGTCGCTCCCCGGAGGATATTTTACGATTATAAAGCGAAATATACCGCGGGGTATGCGGATTTCATTGTTCCGGCGAGAATTCCGGAGCGGCAGGCAAAGCGAGCCAAGGAGCTTGCGTTGCGCGTTCATGAGGTCATAGGGTGCCACGGGATGTCCCGTACCGACTTTATCCTCGATGAAGGGACCGGCAAACTGGTTGTCCTGGAAACCAACACCCTGCCCGGCATGACCGCTTTTTCAGACCTGCCCGCCCAGGCGCGCGCGGCCGGGTATACCTACGACGAACTTGTCTATTTTATCCTTGCATCGAGCATGACAGCGCTACGGAGCCAGAAAAAGGCGCAGTATCAGGGATAAAACCCTTTTACGAACGCATGATCAATTGGTGTTTTTCAGGTTTCCGGGCCTTGTGGCTGACAGCGCCCTGTGCAGCCGGGTCATTGGGCTTGGTCTTATTCCCATAGGCTCTGATTCCTGGCCGGCAAAGGGCCAGGTACCGCGCGAAGGAAGCATTGTCCTGATACACGGTAATGGCAATGAACCGTATGGCATCAAGAAGTTTATTGAGCTGTTACATAGTAAAAGAAACGATATTCTTTCGAAAAAGTGGCTGTTGCTGGATTTACGGGAAAGCATCACGACCGACGAATGAGGATCACCTGGCAGCCGAGTTAGTGGTCCTTTTTTGCGCGCAGACCGATTTCTCGCATTGCCAGGCCATTCCATAGGCCCATAGCGGGCCGCACCTTCAGTCCCGCGCTTTTCAACGCGTGTAATACAAACGCATGGCATGAATAGACCACCGTATAATCTCTCGTGCTTTTATAAAACGTCTCCGCACCGTATGCGCCCAGGATCGTCTTCCTGTCAATCCATGTCTCGATAAAGCGCCGCATTTGCCGGTACGCGTCACATGAGATATTAAACGTGAATACCTGGATGGCGCTGTCCGCTTTGGGGAACGTGGACAACCGTGTTTCACCGACTGTAGCTTCGGTCGGTGTAAAGAGCACGGGAAAGATCCGGTACCATTGCTGTTTGCCGTCCAGGTACCACGCTTTTTCGGCATATTCATATCTGAGAAATGCGTTGCGCGTCCACGGGCAGGAATCAGGGATAATCAGATATATATGAAAACCATCGCTTACGGCATGGATGGCCAGTGTATCCGCTGCAAAAAGTCACGATGCACACACTGCAATGAAACAGAACACAAAGAGTCTTGACCTTGGTGGCTTTTGATATCCATAGTGTCGCATGGTATAAAAATAGTATTCAACACAATTATGCGGCTTGTTGATCCCTGGCACCGATGGCGTCAGGGATCACAAAGTACCTGGTGTGTCGTTCGCTGGCAGGGATTTGTCTAAGTACCTTTCTCCATTTCCGATACAGTCCATATATACCAGCCATTGTGCGGGGCCCAGTATTCCGCTGTTCGCCAATCATATCCGTTCACGGTGTCGAGTACAGGTTCGTCCTGCATATTGCCACCAATACCGTTGATAATGCCGCCCGGGATTAGCCCGACAAAGCGTGAATGCGGGAACACATGGTTTATACCTTCGCCGGTCATGCTGCACGCATTGAAGGGATTGGCGCCCATAACCCATTCCATCTGACGCCTGGCAAGATCGCGATATGCGGTATTGTTGAAGGCGGCTGCGGCCTGTGTCAGTAAACATGCGTAGCTTTCAAGATGCGAATTTATCCTTACCTACCAGAACTCTTTTCGAACAGGTAAAAAATATCGGTAGGTCAGTTCTCCCGCAAGAGGACGGTACGTATCCTTGGTAGGAGATCCATAGTAGACGCCATAGGGGATTATCCTGAATGCATTTCGTGCGCATAATGGAACAACGTATTCCTCCAGATGGAGTTGGACCGCTGTGCGCCAAGAGGCGGCAGAGGGATGAGCAGGCAGGTGGCCCGCAAGTTCCAGTAGCGCAATCGCAGGAAGGGCTGAATAGACCGCGTTTGTTAACGGGGCCTTATTTGTAGGAGATTCCTTCCAGAATCCCCTGATCAGTTTCTGATTTCCCGCGAATTCCTGCACCTGCAGCGCCGCAAGATTTTGTCCAAGGCCTGCTGCCTCATCTGCCCATTGTTTCAGGTTCGTGGCGCGATACAGTTCCAGAGCAGCCAGAAGCCACCAGGTAATATCATGGGTTGATTTTGTTCCAGGAGTGGTTGCCGCACGGCAGCGGAGGCCGGCAGCCAGGCATTTCTGGGCATATCCAGGATCAACGTCCTTGAATAGCTGGGCGATCATGGCCTGGACCAGCACAAATTCTGCCTGAATGGAGCCGATGATTTTTGTATTGATATACCTGTCATCCTTGGTGCCAATTATATTGCCGGTCCAATGGTTGTCGCTGTTGTCGCCATTGATACCTCCTGCGCAGTCAGCCCATATTTGGCCGTTGCTGTCCTGCATTTTAAGCCAGTAGCGGTTTCCCCAACGGATTTCCTCGAGAATGGGTTTTAAACCTGACCCGTTCTGGTTCCATGTATCTCCCAAGTTTCGGCCCATCCGCATAATGGCCATGCCGCTGTGGAGGGCCGTGGACATCCATTTGCGCAGATCGCCGGCATCGTGCCATCCGCCGGTAACATCTATATGCGCACCGTTGTCTCTGCGCCTGCCATCGTCAAGATGGCAGACTGGATGCACGTTGGGAACAGCAACACCGCACCGCTGCTGATAATAATATTTGAAAGCTTCGGGCAGCGTGCGTTTCCAAAGGTCGTGTCTGATGAAAAAAGGCACTGAGAGGAGATCGCCAATTGTAATCTGGTACATTCCCGGCCTTTCGAGACCGCTGAAATCCCCGGCCAGGCATGGCCCAAAGTCGCAATCCACGGCTTTGAGAGGTCCGGCCAGTTTGAATGGCGGCGTGTTGGGCTCTGGTTCCGCCATGTCGGAGAGTAAAAATTCGGCAGGCGGAGCAATGTCCGGCAGCCGGAAAAGGACTGGTTTTTTTGACTTGGGTAAAAAACCCAGGTGGTTGAGCGCGATGTTAGGGTTTTGAGGGGCTGTTAGCGTTTCTATTCGTTCTTGCCGGGAAGGACCATCCTGGGCAATCAGGGGACAGGCAATGGAAAGGCTTAAACTTTTTATAAATGAACGCCGTTTCATACACGCTCCTTTTACTTCTTTGAAATATATTATAGTACACCAAATACCCTCCTCTGGACCCCTGGCGCTAAATTTGCAGATTATGCTTCCGAAAGTAATCTTGCAAAACCTTCAGGCTATTATATTTTTGTGGATTTTGTTCCCGAGATTGTCATTTTTAACCCACATAAGAAAACGTGGGATGGCGATCTATTCTTAAAACGGATGGTTTTTAGAGGCAATGGAGAATTGTCGATGAATCACGACCCTCCAAACCAGGCGATCCGGTGGACAAAGGGCGCCGTCATCGATGAAGCAGGTCAGACAGCAAGTGCATATGTTATTAAAAACATGAACGGAAATACTTTCATGTTTTTTGAATGGAAGAGTGGTGATTACACCAACCGGCACATGAGGCCATATTATTACGTACTGAAAAAAAGCAGCTTTTGACTGCTATGCCCTGTCCAGCCAATAATCAGGATGCCGGTGAAGATGCATGGTGGCGAGGACAATGATTTCTGTCGGATCTATTCGATAGAGTAGCCCATAGGGAAAACGGTAGATCAGCCGACGGCGGATGTTCCCACGGAGTACAGGGCATGCCTCCGGATAGTTGGCTATACCTTGAACCGCACTATCAATTTTATCCAGGAATTTGACACCAAGTCCTGGTGCTTGGATTTCGTAATATCGGACAGCATCCAGCATTTCAAGTTCTGCAGGACGCAAGAAACGAACATTGTTCATGTGATTGTTGAACGGGCGTCACGGAGTACGGATTTGGCGGAACGTGCGGGAATTTTACCTTTTTTATACTGCAGATATCTTTTATTCGCTTCATTGATCCAGAGGTCCTCGTTATCTTTGTCATCAAGGGTATCGAGGCTTGCAATGAGATGTTCAGCAAGTGTCGCCCGTTCTTTTGGACGGAGTTTAAGGGCTCGCGCCTCACATTCTTTCAGTAATGGTAACATAATTCACCTCCGTTTATATTCTTATAATATAAAATATTACAACTTATCCCGTAATACGCAGCGCTTTAAATTTTGCACAGCGTGAGGTAATCTCATCGTGTATTTGAAAATTTAGGGCCAGACGAAACGCTTCTGTGTTCGTGGATGTCGCCATTCGTTGCTGTTCCATACAGACAGAGGGACTGATCCGCGTGTCTTGTTTGAGGTCTTCTACTGAAAGTCCTTCAATCGAGAGGCCTGTGACAGCCGTGTTTCGGATGCGAAGGGTGGGGGCGTCTGGCACAGCGTCTTTATTTTGCACGCGGTAAAAGCGTTCAATGGAGAAGTTCCGCATCCGTGTCTCAAGCAGTAGCAATGGGTTGAGGCTTGGCCCATCGCCGTCTGTTCCAAGGGTTCTATAAATCTCAAAATCAGAAAGACGGATATTTGAAAGAAGGCCTGCACCATCGGGAAATGGCGGTTTTGCCGGATCAAAAACCGGCACACGGCAATAGCGCAGCGCATCGCAATTGACCGCACAGTTCTGGCATCCGCCGTGCACACCGCTTGCCACAACGTCTTCGATAGGGTTCCACACACTGGCAAGGCGCAGAAAGCTGTGACAGTCGTCGGCCTTAAGATCGAGTATGGTGATGCGCCGGACAGGACCATTGGCTTTACCGATGTTTTGCGCGCGATTGAGCGCATCGTCCGCAACAAGGGGCACCAGATCGTCGTTTGGCGTCATGCGGCCAAACCCCGCGATGTTCCGGATAAAGCCGTCCTCACATCCACCGCCTACATGCACGCCATCCTGGTTGGGGCGGGTCCGCGTTGTGAACAGGCTGATGTTTTCCACACGGAAATTACGCACTTCACAGAAGCGGATATTGTACGATTCCGGGTCCTTCAACGTCATGTTCAGAAGCGTGAGGTTTTGGACTTTTTTAAAATTGACAAGCACACCGGTATAGCTGTTTGGCGCGTCAGGACCACGGGGGTTTCCCAGGTTGTTCCCGTCCCAAATGCCACCCTCCACTGCAATATCCTGGTTCCCGTTTTCATGGTCGCTGTTGGTCAGAAGAAAACTGTGGCTGTCTATGCCTGTTCCATCAGCGAAGAACATGCGCGCTTCAGGATGGGCCATAATCCGCGTACCCGAGGGCAGGCGGATAGATTTAGCAATCTTGTAAAAGCCGGGTGGGACTACGACCGGACCTGTATGCTTGGCGAGCGCTTTTTCAAACGCGGGGCCATCGTCTGTGGTGCCGTTTCCCGATGCACCGCACTCCCTGACAGAAATGCCCCACGCAGGGATTGAATTATTCAATGTCATTCCCATTAAATATTGTATATTAAAGCAAATCCCTGCAATCTAATGGAATCCATCGAATAAAAAATCAGGTCTGAGGGTAATTTTAATTATCTTTTATTTAAACGAGTCCCTTATGATCGATAAACTCGGCACCAAATGGATTGAGATAAACCTCGATGTCCTTGGCCGCAACATCAAGGCCATCAAGGAGCACGTTTCACCCGTGGGCATCATGGCGGTCATCAAGGCAGACGCCTATGGCCACGGCGCAGTTGAAGTGGCGCGCCATTTGGAAAAATGCGGTATCAGGATATTTGCCGTATCGTGCCTCGAAGAGGCGATTGAATTGCGGCAGCATTTTATATCCAAGGGTATTCTCATTTTCGGCGCCATCCCCGAGGCGCAGATCTGCGATATCATCAATTATGACCTCATGCCCACCATTACAACCGCTGATTTTGCCGCGTCCCTCGACAAACAGGCAGGGGAGATGGGTAAAATAGTCCGTGCACATATCTATATCGATACTGGTATGGGCAGGGTGGGGCCGCTCTATTCCGAGGCCGCGCCGTTCATCAAGAAGATGGCCCGTTTTAAGAACATCAAGGTAACCGGCATATACACACATTTCGCCACCAGCGAGTTGGCCGACGCTTTTGCGCAGGAACAACGTAAACGGTTCGACGCCATTCTGAAAAATCTTACGCAAGAAGGGATTGTCATTTCCGCTGCGCACATGGCGAACAGCGGCGCGGTTGTCAATCTTGCGAACAGCCGTTATTCGCTGGTCAGGCCGGGCCTTCTCATCTATGGCATTTATCCGTGCGAAAAAAAGCGCGGGTATCCCGCGGTACAGCCGGTATTTTCGTTTAAAGCGCGCGTGGTTTTCAAGAAGACCATTCAGGAGGGTTTTTCCGTTGGCTATGGCCGCAGGTTCACCGCTGATGCTGAAACCGACATTGTGACCCTTCCGGTAGGCTATGCCGATGGTTTCTCGCGCAAATTCACCAATGCGGGCAAAGTCATTATCCGGGGAAAAAAATACCCGGTTGTCGGATCCGTGTGCATGGACATGATCATGGTCAATGCGGGCGCGCATTCACCGATCGAAGTGGGAGACGAGGCGGTCATTATCGGCAAGCAAGGCAAGGAAGAAATTTCAGTATATGATATTGCCCGTGAGCTGGATACTATTCCTTACGAAGTGATCTGCAGTATTGGCAGGCGCGTCACCCGCGTATATCTAAACAAAGGGACCATTCACGCGGTCCAGAGGATGGTTTCAGAATTCTAAACGTCCATCAACTTTCTTCAATCAGTCCACTTTTCAGCCCCCATTCTCGCATATACGACGATGCCGCAAGCCACGGCGACCGTAAGCAACACAAGTCCTATACCGGTGTTCTGCAAGATGAGTTTGCCCACGCCAATCAACGTACAAAGAACGGCTATGATTGAAAGTACCGCACAGATGATATTACGCCAGGTAGCAAGGGAGACATGGGTCATGGGTTTTGTGACCATGGCCGCAATGGCCCTCCATCCTCTGCCGCCGGGATGTACGCGCGAATAAAATTCAAGCAGCCTGCTCTCATCGGTGGGTTGTGTCAGCATTGTTACGGAGATCCATACTATAAGTGAGACCGGTACGGTAAAAAGCAAGGTCACTGGGAACCGGATCTGCATATGCAGCACATGGGGACCCACACCGAACAGGAGCACAATGGCCATGACAATGGCAGTGGCAATGGCTGAAATCTCGGACCAGGCATTTACGCGCCACCAGTACCAGCGGGCAAGATAGACAAGGCCCACGCCCGCGTTGAGCGATGAAATGATGAGCCAGGCCGTGAAAATGTCGTTGAGGAAAAAGGTGACCACAGCGCCGATGAGCGCGATGAGTATGGTTGCCGCGGTGGAAATAAGCACGTAATGTTTTTCCGTGGCCTCTTTTTTTACAAAGGGCCTGTAGAAATCGTTCACCAGATACGATGCGCCCCAGTTGAGCTGGGTGGCAATGGTCGACATGTAGGCCGCGAGGAACGAAGCGAGCATAAGGCCAAGCAGACCCGGTGGCAGGAGACTGAGCATGACCGCGATATACCCCACTTCGGGATTGACTTTTGCCGGGTTGGCAGGGTCAGCTATTCCCGGAAACATGACCGCGGCCACCAGGCCAACGACTATCCAGGGCCAGGGCCGAAGACAGTAGTTCGCCACATTGAACCAGAGAAAACCCAGGAAGGCGTGCTTTTCATTCTTCGCCGAAAGCATGCGCTGGGCAAAATACGATCCGCCGTCAGTGTTGCCTGTTGTCCACCATGACAGAAGTATGTATATAAGGAAAAGACTCATGGGCAGGAGCGGTTCATTGTACAGTGGTGCAAGCGCGTTGTTGCTGGGAATGATGTTTGTCATGCCCGCGGCCTTGTCGCCGTAGAGCGTTGTGAGCTTGGACAGCAGGGCATCCATACCGCCAATATGGCCCACTGCGTACACGGCGAGAAAAATTGCCATGCCTATGGCGAGTATGAATTGGAAGAAATCGGTCACCAGTACACCCCAGAGCCCGGAAAGCGCTGAATAAGCCATGGTGATGAAGAAGCAGATGAGCACTGCTTTGAATTTATCAATATGCAGAGTCATGGAGACAATGTTTGCCATGGCCAGGTTGACCCATCCGATAACAATGCAGTTGTAGGGAATGGCGAAATACACGGCCTTGAACCCGCGGAGCGCGTTTGCGGCTTTTCCCGAATAGCGCAGGGAAATGAGTTCCGTGTCCGTAATGAGCGCTGTGCGGCGCCACAGCCGTGAAAAGAAGAAAACACCGATGATGCCCATGGGTATGCCGCACCACCAGAACCAGTTGCCCGCAATGCCCTGTTTCATGACAAGGCCGCTCACGGCAAGGGGCGTGTCCGCGGCAAAGGTGGTGGCAACCATTGAGGTGCCAAGCAACCACCATGAGACGCCTTGGCCTGATGTGAAAAACTCCCTGGTGCTTTTTCTCGCCCTCCGGGTATAGTACAGGCCAATGGCGAGTGAGAAGGCGAAATATAGGATGATAATGGTCCAGTCTATGGTCTTGAGCGTAGCGGTAATTGAATAGACAACAGGCTGCATAGCGTTTTAAAATATACTTTTTTGGGCCTGTGCACCAAGCAAATATCAGATAAACGCGCCTTGTCTTTTCAACTTCTTCCTGAGCAATGCCGGATTAATCGCCGATGCTTTCTTCCCTTGCTTCGCGCACATGGCGGCGGCTGTGCCCGCTGCCTCGCCAATGTTCCATACTATGGGCATAATGCGCAGGGATGAATGCGCCTCGTGCGTGGAGGAAATGGCCCTGCATGCCATGAGCAGATTTTCCACATTGAGCGGCGTGATGCACCGGTAGGGGATTTGGTACCAGGTACCAATTTCCAGTCTTCTGATGTCCGTGCCTGAACCTGACGGGTTATGGATGTCTATGCAATACGATCCTGAAGCTATGCTATCGCTACAATGCCGGGCGGAAAGCACATCGTCAGCGGTCAATATATACCTGCCCAGTATCCTGCGGCTCTCGCGCACCCCTATCTGTGGGGCAATTTTACGCAGCGTTGCTTTTTCAAATCCCGGCACACGGCGTTTCAGGAATTTGTACATCTCAAGCGCCTGTCTGCGGCCTTCGACCTCAGCGCTGGTGAGAGACCAGCCATCCACAGATGACTCGCCAACGACCCTGGTGGTGTTGAAATGGATCTCGTTTGGCGTCACGGTGGGGAACCAGAGAACATTTTCACGAGGGTTCTTTATTTCCCTCCGTTTTCGAGCAGCGTCATACAGCGCATTGATTTTTTTCTGGGAGGGCATCCGTTTTATGTTAATGTCGCCCATGCGAAAGGCT
Source organism: Candidatus Raymondbacteria bacterium RIFOXYA2_FULL_49_16 (assembly GCA_001789205.1). Classification (GTDB taxonomy): domain Bacteria; phylum Fibrobacterota; class OXYB2-FULL-49-7; order OXYB2-FULL-49-7; family XYB2-FULL-49-35; genus XYB2-FULL-49-35. Next base: position 159,928 of record MFYT01000023.1, read on the forward strand.
GTTGTCATTGGCTGGCACGCATGGTCCTTGTCCCTGCCTATCTGAAAAGGCGCGCCCGCCATTGCGGCCACGTCACCATCGCCTGTTGCGTCGATAAAGACCTTTCCGGATATGGTTTCAAACCCGCCCCGGTGAAAGACGCGGACAGCTTGTATGCGGCCGCCTTTCTTGATGACATTTGTGATGGTCGCATGGAAAAGCAGCTCAACGCCAGCGGTCAGGGTGAATTTGTCGAGCAGTAATTTCATTATTTCAGCGTCAAAGCCGATGAGGCGGCCCCTGAACAGGCTGGTCAGACCTTCTTTTTTCATACACCCGCAGAATTCCTCAAAGAGGCCGCGGTTTACGGGCTTTTTTCCAGCCAAGTGGCTCATATAGGGTGCTACAAGCGCCGCGGTTGCAGTGCCACCCAGCATGCCAAGGCGTTCTATAAGAAGCGTGCGCGCACCGTTGCGCGCGGCAGCCACGGCAGCGGGTACGCCGCCAGTGCCTCCGCCGCACACAATAACATCGTACATTCGGGAACAAGACTTCATTGTAACTCCTTTTTTTTGCATACCCGTTCTCTAAAAAAGGGAAAGGATGTTGGGATCATGGCCATTGCAGTTTAACTACGCCCCATAGTACCAGGAATATGCAACCCACCAGCACCCAGCAGAGGCCAAAACCGATGATGTCCCTTTTTTCCGGCTTGAGCATTTCCCATTGCGTATTGGGAAAGAGCTTTTTGCTGTTAAAACGGCCAAAATCGGCAGTAGACTCTTTGAGCGCGCGGGCGTCCTTTTCAGGGTCAGCGTCCACGGGCGTGTTCTTTTTGGCAAAGAAGGCGTCAAGGTCCTCTTTTTTCTCTTCTGGTTTCATGAACATGCTGAGGGTCATGATAAGAATAAAGGGAAAGACCAGATTGAATAGGAAGCGGGCGGTTTCAATATCAGCCTTTGTCCCTTTTGAAAAATCCATTCCCAGCAATTCCAGAATGGCCACCTGGATGTAGAATTCACCCCTGCCTTCCTTGGATGACGCAGGATCGTTCGGATTGACGCGTACAACCTTCTCGAAATAAATACCTACAGGATCTATGACGGTCTTTTTAACGATGCGTTGCCCGGGTTTTTCCGCAAGTCCGGCTTTGACGTCCGCAACAGTGGCAAAAGTATCCTCGGTTTTCTCAATTTTCTCCGTTTCTTTAAGCAATGCGGGATGTGTTGTTATCAGGGGTATTGCCATGGAGGCAAAAGGCGCCACGACAATAAGGAAAATGCAGATGATTATTTCCGCAATGACCGCGCGCCGTGTGGCCCTGCGCCAGAAAAGGCCCAGCCAGATAGGCGCGCTGAAAATGCCGGTAAAGGCAAAGCCTATTTTCATTATAGCCAGCACGCTGTTGAACGTAAGCGCCACAATGATGCCGCTGAAAAGATAAATGCATATTGCGATACGTCCCATCAGAACATAGTGAGACTCGGATTTGTCCGGGAAAAAAGGTTTGTAGATATTTTTCACCAGGAGCGAAGAATATGAGACGGAATAGGAGCTTTTGGTCGACATGCTCGCGGCAAGGAACCCTGCGAGCATCATTCCCACGAACCCAGGCCCCAGGAGGTCGTGTGTCATGACACCCCAGATGGTATCAGGGTCAGAGATAGAGGCGCCGTACATGGCCAGCGCAAGGAGGCCGCATATTGCCCAGGTAATCATGACCAGTCTTTTCACGAATGAACCGGTGATCATGCCAAACTGGGCGTCGAACTCGGTGCGGGCAGCGCTGCTCACGGTCGCGTTGGGCGCTGACTGGAGCGTTCCGATGAGATTGAGGAGCGCGAGGGTGAGCACAAAATACCATGTATATTCACTGCCGTGCGTGCCAAAAAGTTCGAATAGCGATGCTGGAACACGATCGTGCAACCCTGAGAAACCGCCGACGTGCATCAGGCCATAGGGGATAAGGATGAGCGAGAAGACGAGTATCAGGAGGCTTTGGAAAATATCGTTGATTGTTGCCGCCATGAGACCGCCCAGCAGCGTGTAGATGCAGATGATCAACCCATATACGATGAAGAAGGGGACGGGTTTGACATAGCTGATATACGAATCAAGCTCATCCTGTTTATCGCGTTCCTGCAACACAGCAAGTTGCGCGGTCTCTTCGCCGCTCAGGCTGCTGTGCCCGCGCTTTTCTTCAAGGGCGCGCATGAGTTGGTAGCTTTCCACACTTTCGCGTTCTTGGACAGTGTATTCAATCGCGGGTTTTACCGTAAGGGCCTTGATGGTTTTGTAGGCCACCACGTAGCCCAGGCCTATGGTAAAGACGGACATAAATATCTGGAACGCCGAGAAGAAAATGGTAATAAACGAGCTGCGGTAACGTTCCATGTAGACGTCTGAAATGGTCACAAAACGCATACGGCGGTGCCACTTGGCAAGAAACCAGTGGAATGGGGTCATGAAAAGGAGGCGGAAACTGAGCCACAGGCCGCTGATGCCTTGGCGGTAAACTTCGCGCACCACGACAATGGCAGTGTCAGCGTCGGTCGCCTGGCCAAAGAGGAGGAAGAACTGAAGGCCTTTGCCCATTTTCCGGTTGGCAATAAAAAACCCCTCGCTGTTTTTAATGGAACGGCTTACGCGGACGCCCACAAAGATGGTGATGGCAAAGAAGACTATGACGACCGCAATGTCGGCTGGATGGAGTCCGTAGATCATATGTGTCCATTCAGTTTTAAGGAAATGGTTGATGCTGTGCCGCGCAGGGCGTCGAGCAGCAGCTGTTTTATATCAGACTGGTAACGTGTGGCAGGAAGGTAGGTGCCCAGTGCCGCGACAAGCGTGCAGTCTTTGCGCAGTATGGGAACGGCAAACGCCGCGATTTCGTTTTTTTCAGGATCGTTCATTGAATAGCCATTGCGGCGGACAATCTGACAGCCTGCGTCCAGCGCTTCAAAGGTGGTAATATTGTCCCAGGCAGGACCAGGGAAGCGGTTTTTTTCAACATACGCGCGAAGTTCAGTTTGGTCAAGATGGGCAAGGAGCACCCTGCCGGTTGGTTTGGAATACATGATAGTCTCGGCCTCGGGATCAATGGGGGCGATGACCGAGTGCTGATGAGAGACATGGCCGCCGACAATGCGGCGTTTGCCCTCATGGTACACGGCAAGCACAACGGTTTCTTTAATTGTATCGGATAATGCACGCAAAAGGGGCTCTGCGATTTTCCAGAGATACCCAAACTTGAAGGGCGTAACAAAGGCATCGAAGAACCGGTCACTAATACTATACAAGTTGTCTTTTTTCTGAACATACCCAAGTTCAAGGAGGGTTTTTAGCAGATTATGGGCTGTTGGGGGATTGATGGTAAACTCTTTTGAGATGGCAACAAGCCTTTTGCCGCTTTCGTGTGAAGCGATGTATTCAAGGATATTAAATGTTTTGACTACTGAATTAACCATATTTATATCTAAAAACAACTGAATTAAAATTCATACTGAATGAATAGATTCAGTATTAATGAATAATATAATAAAAAAGGTATTGAATGTCAAATGTTTTTTCTAACTAAGTAGTTATGGGCTTGGAAGATAACCTAAATAATATTTTATTGACTTTGGTTACGTAAAAAATAATGTTTTAGCCGAAGATTTGTTTAATAATTAATATTTATCTAAAAATAGGATTCTATTATGACAATGCATTGCGAGAAAAAGAGCTTTGGAAGAGTCAATGGAGTACCCGTTGATCTATTTACCTTGATAAATGCTAATGGTGTGACCATGACCGTGACAAATTACGGTGGCACAGTAACTTCACTAACCGTACCGGATAGAAATGGGAACATGGCTGATGTAGTGCTTGGATTCAATGATATCAGCGGCTATCTAAAGACCAAAGCGCATCATGGCGCCATTATCGGCCGCACGGGAAACCGTATTGGCAATGCCAGGTTTACGCTGGAAGGGAAAGAATACAAGCTTGCCGCAAATAATGGGAAAAACAATCTTCATGGAGGATTCAAGGGCTTTGACAGGGTCGTTTGGGAGGCTGCGGAGGTCAGGAAGTCCGATGCCATAGGCCTTGAATTGAAATACCTGAGCAAAGATGGTGAAGAGGGCTTTCCCGGTAATCTCTCCGTAACTGTCGTGTATTGGCTCACTAATGCCAATGAATGGATAATCGAATACACGGCCACAACCGACAAGACAACCGTGGTGAACCTGACACAGCATGCCTATTTTAATCTGGTTGGAGAGGGCTCTGGCGATGTTCTTGACCACGAGGTCATGCTGAATGCCAGCCGGTTTGTTGCTGGCGATGAAGGCCTCATTCCCACTCGCGAGATCCTTGAAGTGCGCGGCACCCCTCTGGATTTTACCACTCCATTTGCCATTGGCGCACGGGTAAACGCTGATCATCCGCAGCTAAAAGCAGGCCGGGGCTACGACCACAACTGGGTCATCAACCAGAAAAGATCCGGCGAACCAACGCTTGCCGCGACTGTTTTTGAACCAAAAAGCGGCCGTTACCTGGAAGTTACAACTACTGAACCAGGCGTCCAGTTCTATATTGGGAATTTTCTCGATGGCTCGGACATTGGGAAAAGTGGAAAACCATATGTATTCAGGAGCGGCTTTTGTCTCGAAACCCAGCACTTTCCCGATTCACCTAACAATCCTGCGTTTCCATCAGTGGTCTTGAAACCAGGCCAGATATATAGAACAATTACTATATACCGGTTCCTGGCAAAATAACGGGATTATTTTAACAGACAGACTTTTTTATTCACCATAGCATTCCTAGTCTTCAATTGAACCAGATATATTCCGCTGGGCAGGGTAGAAGCGTTCCAGACTATGCCGGTTGGCAGCTGGCAACTGGCAACCGCCAATTTTTGAACTAGTTTGCCGTGGGCATTGTATATATCAATCTTCGCGTTCTCTCCGCCAGCTTCACCCGCCCGTCTAGACTCACTGGTGAAATAAAGCGAGCTGATGACTATTTTTGCTGACGGATTAAACGGATTTGGGTTTACCTCAAGTGCAGCGTCTGCAAGGCCGCCTGCGACCTTCTTTTTTACGTTTGCATTTACAACAAGGTCAATGCTGGCGGCATCGGCAACCGAGGGAATAGTGATAAGTCCCCACTGGTCCGCGGTTACCTGGGCTGCCGGGCTGTTGTTGATTGTCACGTCATACGTTGTTCCTGGCGTGTGCACAAGGTTCTGAAGCCTGCGCAAGGTAACATCAGACGTGCCCGTACCGGTCAGCTTGATATGGTAGTGGTTTGCCTCGTCAGTAATGCTGTCCGGGTCCCAGCCATGGACTGAAAGATCGTTGAATTTGCCCGTTGCGCTGAAGTCCTGGAGCCCGTAATTCCGGTTGGTAAAAGCGGGATAACTCACGTTTTTGCGGAAATTTCTCATGTACCGCCACATGATAAGTCCGCCGCCTTCTGAATGACCGCCTGAGATACGCTGGTATTGATACCCGCGTTTTGAAAGTTCCATTGAAGGCTGGAGGTTGTCTCCCTGGTGGTTCGGGTCGTCAACATTGCCGTTTGCGAAAAAGCAAAACGGGGTGGGGAAGGAGGGGTCCCGGTAGTTCCAATCATTACCGGTTTTCCCAAAATACCAGCCCAGATCGGTATAGAGAAAGGCGTGATATTCAGTGGCGCTCAAGGGCAGGTAGGTCTGGTCAGCATTGCCCTGTATCCATACGTTACTGTCCGCCTCGCAGTGGCGTGTGGGTGTATAGGTGTCGATACCGCCGATCATAGAGGCAAACGCGAGACATCCCCTGTCGTCGGAGAAGAAATTGTTGTCCACGCCATAATACCGTGTCCAGCCCGCATGGCCATAATATGCGGCAAAGATTTCAGGGTGTTTTGTGCACAATTGGTTTACCGCTGTGCCGCCAATACTGTGGCCATAGGCATAAATCCTATTCGTATCAATGGTGCATCCTGGGAAAACGCTGTCCACTAGGTTACCGTATTTGACCTGGTTGATGACATCGATGACGCCTTTGTGGGTCCAGGGAACGGTCCATTTCTTGCCGTTGCCATCGGTCCATTTATTGCCCCAGTACCAGTTGCTCGTCTGTCCTGAAGGCATAATAACAAGGGTGATCCAGGGATCGTTACCTTCGTTCTCATAATTACGGAACCCTTCGGTCTGGTCAATGGTCCCACCCCATTCAATGCACATGACCAGCAGCGGCAGGTTCTGGCGCGGTGCGGTATAACGGAAAAAAGCGCATTCGAGCGTGCCTGTTGAAGTGCTCGAGCCTGAATAAGTGGTGACGCTTCTGTTGACGGTTATTTTCTCTACAATGGACATTGAACCGCCGCCTGCGACTTCAATGATGTTGCGACTATAAGACACAGCAGCGAGAAGACACAACAGCAGAAGATTTGTAACGATGAATTTCATGTTTCTCCTTTACATTTATTTAACCAAGGTTATCACTTTCGTCAGCACTTTTTCCCCTGTCCGTGCCTTGATGATATAAACGCCTGAAGGCTGTGCTGAAGCGTCCCAGATAAACGAATTACCCGCTTCGCCTGCGGCGACGCGAGGCGAGCGAATTACGAATTTCAAATTACGGGTATTTTGTGATAGATCTGCGACTTGCTTGCCATTGATATCGAATATTTTCAGTTCAGGATTCGTAATTCGCTCGCTTCGCTTCGCAGGCGAAGCGGGTAATTGTGAAGTCGTAATTGTTATTGTTGTTACCGGATTAAACGGATTCGGATATACCATAATTTCCTGTTTTTTCCCGGCTCTGCCCGCAACCTCAATCGCTGCAGGGGTCTCTTTTATTCGATACGCATGGATCATGGGTTCGCCATTGTCCTGCACCCGCTGGACGTATATATACACCATCCGGGAAAGAGAATCAAAACAAGCGCCTTGTACGGGTCTGCTGCGTATGAACGTCTTTCCCGTGGGATAATTTATCGTCACAAATGAAGCGGGTTTAATGCTGTCCGGCCTTAAATTTCCAAGTGCCACGGCCCCCAGATCCTTGATATCATAAAAATACCAGCAATTCTGTGAATGACCGTCAGTGTTATATCCGCCATAATCATAGCCAATGCGGCCCGTGACCTGCTCCACGAATGCGAGATACCCCTTCTTGTCCGGGAGGTCGATGAACACTCCGGCATGACAGATATCGTTATATGTCCATTTCCCTTCCCATGGGCTGGGAGGAGCGTCGTCCCAATAGCCAACTACCGGCAGATACTTGCCGTCCCTGACGCTGGCTGAAGGGTCAGTATAGTTCATCATTGCCACCAGGTCGAGGGTCGTATTCGCGGTATCGGGCCGTGCGATTGCCCCAAGCGCAGGACCCCTGCTTGCCGAGCCGCAGATGCTGTAATATCCGCCAAAGCCCATTGCCATGTCTCTACCGCCGGTGTAGGTGTCGGCAAAGTCCTTTGAGAGTTTCAAGGGGCCTCCCCAATAGCTTTTATACGGACCCTGGTTACCGGGAATGTACCAATAATCGATATTTGTTTTGGTACCTCCTGGATTGAGCCGTGTGGCCATGAGCTGAGGAAAGCCGCTCGCCCCTCCAGCATAATACGCATTGTAATGGCTCCAGTAAATAATACTCGAGCTGTCCTCATACCAAAAACCGCAGTTAGAACCGATGTTTTCTCCGCCAATGGTCCCATACGCCAATTCACCCCAGTCCTGCACCACTGAACCAGTATGTACCAGGGAATAATCACCATCCTCGATCTTTTCCAGTTCCGGGATGGTCATCTCATAGAGCCGGAAATTGTAGGTTCCTGTGCGCACCAGCAGGTTTTTTGTTCCACCCACGTCTTTGAGCGCCAGGCCGCTTTCCGTGTATTTGTCCTCTTGTCCTGGAATATTGGGCACCTTGAAAGACCCCATGTATTCAAAATCAGAACTGTCGAGCAGGGAATCCTTGTGCAAAGGCGGAGGAGGCGGCGTTTCAAGGCGCTGTGAGACATAGATGCTTTCGCCTGTGACAGTGTCCCCGAAAAAAGGCGTGGTGGTATCAAAGCTGCCCCCGCCGCCGAGCCATCGTTCGATCTGCCAGCCGAAATCATACGTTCCCGGTGAACTAGGGGCCTTGAGACGAGAATGGAAGGTGAAGGTATCACCCGGAGCAATGGCATTTCCCTGACCAAGGATAATGAACCATGTGCCCCATGTCATAGTACATTTAGGGTTTTGCGAGACCAGAGTCACAGGCGTCTGTCCGCTGGAAGAACCCCAGGTGGTTGTGCCCGTGTTTTTCATGGAGATCCGTGCTTCAAACACTTCGTCGGTTATCAGGCTTTCAGGAATGACACAGCCGATATATTGGGCGTCTTCAGCGGCAGAAAGCCAGGATGCTAAAACGAGAAGGAACATCGCGCTACCCGCATGGTTTTTAAACATTACGCGCTCCTATGTTAAACAGTCAATTTTTATTAAAAACAATGTTATGTGAAACGGTTATCTCATGAGAGAGATGCGCTGCGAAAGGTTCCTGGTTCCCGCCTGTACCCGGACACAATATATACCCGATGGCCTGTTGCCCGCGTTCCAGGTCCCAAGACCATTGCGTAAGGGTATCGTGGCGATGCGCCTGCCCGACAGATCGTACACCGCGGCCTGTAGGAGCGACACACGCAACGCGCCCGCTGAGATCGTCACTTCAGGATTGAATGGATTTGGCTTTGCCGAGAGCCATGCGTCATGTTCTATTCCTTTGGAGATCAGCGTCCCTGAGGGTATATCAGGTTCGATAATGATCTTGCTGCCCGCTGCCACACCAGTGATGGTCAGCGCACTGTTTTCATCAGCGGTCACCGCTGTCCCTTCCCCGTTTTTTGTACCTATCCAGTAATGGAATGCCTTGCCCGGGGTAATGATAAACTGCTGCAGTCTCCGAGGTGTTATATCCACGGTCCCGCTTGTGCCGGTCAATTGGACCTCGTAATAATCCGCCTGGTCCACAATCGATGAGGGACGCCAGCCTATACCATCGAGATAGTTGAAGCCCGTTGCCGTGTTGGTTGAATTGTTCGTAAGGGCAAGATAGCTCTGGTTTTTGCGAAAATTCAGCATCCAGCTTGTACGTGTTCCATTCGCGTCTGAATGCTCCCCGGTATGACGGTAATATGTGCAACCGTATTTGAGTGAATCGAGCACAGAATGAATCCTGTCCGCGGAGGCGATATTAACCGCATCATCGCTGGTCCCATGGATCATGCACACATAGGGCGGCTCATATGCGCGGACATGGCCGGTCATGTTCTCCCATGAAACGCCTTTGTGGTCCCGGACAAACCAGCTCATGTCCGTATAGTCGCGCGCAACATATTGGTTGCCGTCAATACCATGGCATTGCTCTCCTGATATCCCTACCTTTGTGTTAAATCCATCGGTAAAAGCTCCACAGGGGCCCTTGAAATCAGCAAAACCCGCATGGCATTGGATTGCGGCAAAAATATCGGGAAATTTAATACCTAACCTATATGCGCCTGTACCGCCCATACTATGGCCGCGTAAATAAACCCGATTCACATCAACCTGTTTGCCATTAAGTTCCGTATTTCCGGCATTGGCCAGCAGTTGACAGGCATCGGTGGTCCGTTGCCGGATTATTCTTATGACAGCCTCTTCGGCCCATGGTGTTGGTACGCCGCTTATATTGCTGCCCCACCACCAGGTGCCTGAATTATTTCCTGAAATATTGATGGAAAAGGTGAGGCTGATGACACGCATAGCGGCTGGAGCGTTTCCCAGATACGTATTCCCGCTTTCGAACAGTTGATCAAGCGTGGTATAGTCTGTCCAGCAATGAACACCGGCCATCAGAGGTATGGAATCTGGGACCGGAAGCGTGTTGTCCGGGATATTATTATACCAATAGAGCCGCCAATAGATGGTCTGGGTGGAGTTGTCGGCAAGCGTAATGACCGTATCGCCGGTCACAGTAGTCGCGGAATAGGCGCGGCCCAATGACCCATCAATATAGCGGCCATCGTACTGATCGTATGTTGTGCAATCACGGAACCAGATATTTGAAGTAATGTCCCATTTACCTCCAATACATGTTTGACTAAAGCTAATGGAAAAAATCAGTAATGTGTTAATAAATAATAGATTAAACATTTTCACTAGAAAAATCCCCCTGCATTAAATTTAGAAGTAAAAATAATTGGGTATTTTGATATACCCCCCGTAAAAATTATCGCAAATTATATTCCATATAAGATAAAAAATTATAATGCAATATGGTTAAACGTGTTAGTTGTTTATATTTCAAATTTAACAATTAATAGTGATATTAAATAGTTGAAATATTATATAAAATATCATATATTGATCACCATGAAATCTAATGTATTTATCAGCGATGCAATGGTAGAAATTCTAAACGCGAGTCAGCATGCGTATTTTGCTGTTGATAAAAATGAGAAATTTATCTGGATATCAGACCACTTTAAAAAAATGTCGGGTTACTCGCTTTCGGACCTGAAAGACACTGGAATGTGGATGATCTTTACCCAGATTGGCAGGGGTTCCCGGCTAAGTAACCTGCGGTGCAGGTTGCGGCCAAACCCGCACAATCCAGAGCAGGGAGTGGTGCCACATTTAAACGCGGTGGATTCTGAACGAGAAGGCATACATATAGACCTAAAATGCATAAAGAAGGAAAACAGCCTTTACCTCTATTCTGTGGCTCATTTTCCCCATGCGATCAGTAAAACGCACCTTTTTTACCACAAGGAACTCTTTGCGGTCCTGGACCAGGACCTCTGTTTTGAAGAATTCGGCACCATGTTGTACGCCAAGCTCATGAGATTATATGGGAATATGGAGCTGCGCGGCAAACGGCTGCAAGACCTGATTGAACCAGGTGATTTCAGGGAATGGCGGGCGTCAAAGGAACGGCTTGAAAAATATGCAACAAGTCAATATGAACGGAATGACAATACCTGGGAACGCATTTTTGACTCTGACACGCAGGGTTTCCCTTCTTTTTTTAAAAAACCTGATACCTCCTGGAAGATTATGGACCGGGAAATATCCGTGTACAACTCGCAAACAGGGCCAGTGGAAAAATACCTGACCGCATGCCGCGACTTTGACTTCTTCAAGGAGGATATACGCGTTGAGTATTCCATTGAACAGGGACGGGGCGGTGTTTTCTTTTGCGGGACCGACAATCCTGACCTTTCGCCCGACGAGAACGGCTATCTGGTTTTCTTCGACAAAGGCATGGTGAATATCAAGCGCAACGGTAATACAGTGGATTTCCTGAAGGCTGGGGCGGGTTTGCATACAATACGCATTACAAAAAGCGGTTCAGTCATTGTTGTTCAGGCCGGCGATACCCTGATCGCCCACCATATCGATGAGCTTCCCTTCTATGAAGATCCAAATACGCTCAACCGGTTCGGCCTTTTTACCTGGTTCAGCGAGGTCTTTTCCTCTCTGAGGATATATGTGCGGAAAACGGGCTTTAATTATGACAAACTCAAGGAATTCCGCAAACTCGTGAGGTTCAGAAAAGACCCGGCCCGTTCCTATGAAATGCGGATATCGGCCGGCGAATTCATCGGGGAAATGAAGAACCTGCTCTTTATGCGCGAAATCAATGAGCTTATCAGGACCGAGGAGCGCATGATCGGGTACAAGCGGGAACTGGACAGGGTCCTTTTACAGTTGAGCGCAGCCCAAGAAGGGTTCCACGGGCTTATCGGCGATTCGCCAGCCATGTGCCAAGTCATCGAGGTGGTGAAAACCGTGGCAACGACCAACGCCTCAGTGCTTGTTCTTGGTGAAACAGGGACAGGCAAGGACCTGGTGGCGCGCGCCATACATGCCGAAAGCGGCCGGTCAGGACAATTCATCAAACTCGATTGCGCCTCATTGCCGCTCAGCCTCATAGAGAGCGAACTTTTCGGACATGAAAAAGGCGCGTTCACGGGCGCGGACCAGCGCAAACCAGGCAGATTTGAACTGGCTGACAAAGGCACGCTTTTTTTGGATGAAATAGGCAACCTCTCTCCGGAACTTCAGATGAAGCTCCTGCGGTTTCTCCAGGACCATGAGTTCGAGCGCCTGGGCGGCAAGGAGACCCTTCGGTCTGATGTCCGGATCATTGCCGCGACAAACGTTGACTTGGACAAGGAGGTGGCGACAGGCAGGTTCAGGGCGGACCTCTATTTCCGGATAAAAGTGGTGAGTGTCGAGATCCCGCCGTTACGCGAGCGCCTGATGGATATTTATCCCATAGTAAATCATCTGATCGCGGCATTCGCTCATGCCGCCAATGTGCCTGCGCCGCTCATTCATAACGAAGTCTATCCCTTTCTGCTGAATTATCAGTGGCCGGGCAATGTCCGTGAGCTAAAAAACGTATTGGAGCAGGTCATTGTCCTCAACCGGGCGCGGACCATCACCGTGAATCTTTTTCCCAGGCACATGCGCCCGCAATCCCCGGATGAGCAATTGCATTCAGGAGGAATAGCGCCCCGTCACAAAAGATTATACCGGAATAAGGGTGCGTTTTTAAAGGCGTTTGATGAATGCAAGGGCAAGCCGTATAAGATCGCTTCACATTTTGGCTGTTCGTACAACACGGTCATGCAGTATATGGCCGCATTCGGTTTGGCCAAGCCCTGGGAGGTTTCACTGCAGGAAGCGCTGGACAGCCTGGGGAAGGCCCCATTTACCATAGAGCAGTTCAGGACGCGGATGAACGTTTCGCTGCCTACGGCGCGCAGATACCTTGATGAATTGAACGGCATGCAAAGAGTGGAGCGGCGAAAGAGCGGCCATAGCGTTTGTTTTCAAGTGTGCGAAGCCGGATGAGTTTTATATATTTTCAGCCGCTAAAGGATCTACATGAAATACACCCCGTCTCTTAAACGTTATGATGCCATGCTGTACCGTTGCTGCGGAAAGAGCGGCCTTAAACTTCCCGCTATTTCCCTGGGCCTCTGGCACAACTTCGGCGATGTTGATGATTTTGAGAATGCGAAAAAAATGATTTTCCGTGCTTTTGACCTTGGCATAACCCATTTTGACCTTGCGAATAACTATGGTCCGTTGCCAGGCTCGGCTGAAAAGAATTTCGGCAAGATACTCAACGGCCATATGAAGACGTACCGGGATGAAATGGTCGTCTCAACAAAAGCCGGATACCATATGTGGAAAGGCCCGTATGGCGAATGGGGAAGCCGCAAATACCTGCTTTCAAGCCTTGACCAGAGCTTGTCACGAATGGGATTGCCCTATGTTGATATTTTTTATTCGCATCGGTTCGATCCTGATACCCCGCTTGAGGAAACAATGGGGGCCCTGGTTTCGGCCATACAACAGGGCAAGGCGCTGTATGCGGGGATTTCGAATTATTCTGCCAGCGATACGGCGCGCGCAGCCAAAATACTGCGTTCCATGGGCGTTCCCTTGCTCATTCACCAGCCCAAATATTCCATGATGAACCGGTGGATAGAGAATGGACTTACGGATGTCCTGCAGAAAATGGGCATAGGTTGCATTCCCTTTTCGCCGCTTGCACAAGGCTTACTTACCGACCGTTATCTCAAGGGAATCCCGAGGAATTCCCGTGCCGCCAAGCCGCACGGGTTTCTGAAAAAAGAGACTGTTACACCGGAAATTCGTGCAAAGATCAGGCGGTTTGGGGTATTGGCCCAAAAACGGGGCCAGACCATTGCCGAGACCGCGCTGGCCTGGGTACTCAGGCTAGCGACAACAACATCGGTCCTGATCGGCGCAAGTTCAGCTAAACAGATCGATGATAATGTTGGTGCGCTCAGGAACATTTCATTTTTAGCCGGGGAACTAGCGGAGATAGACCGATTGTTTCCCGCATAGCGAATACCCTTTCGCGATCATTATCATGTATTGTTGCGGTATGGAAAGAAACAGATCCGGAGGACGGCTTCTTGATCACGGCATATTTTACCTGTCAGCCGGCAAAATGGAGGAATATCATATGGAAACGATAAAATTCATGGAAGACACAAAGCATGTGAATCTTGAATATGATGAAGATGCTGATACGCTTTATCTGAGTGTAGGCGAACCGCGTGAGGCCATGGGTCTGGATGTTGGCGAGGGAACGGTTGTGCGGTATGATGAGAAGACCAGGGAAGTGGTCGGCCTGACACTGGGGGGTTTAAGAAGCCGTTTTGTGAAGGAACTCAAGCAGGCAGGATAAATGCGGAGCGCAATGCATCTTTCTTATTCTATCGCTTTTTCCCTATTCGCTGCAGGGGTACAACAGGAAAAACCCCATTATAGGAAAAAATTACGCATCCTCATCGAGAAGTCATTTGATGAGGATGGCGGGCATAATGACGGGGATGGGAATTTCTCCGAGACTGGTGAGACCATGCCGTTGAATTTGTATTATTTCGGCGCTAGATACTATGACCCGGATATCGGAAGATGGATAAGTGTGGATTTAAATGAAAATGATGGTGTTCTGGGCTTAAATCCATACGTTTATTGCAGAAACAATCCTCTTAATTCTATTGACCCTGATGGAAAGGATGTTTTTATTCTCAATAATCCAAAGGGTGCCGATTTTCCGCTTTTACCGCCCCTTGGGCATACTGCAGTAATAGTTGGAAATGATGATCTTGGGTATACGTTTTACAGTCGGGATGGTAAAATTGCTAAGGACTCTTATCAGGGGTATAGCGGTCTTACCCAACAGCTAAGCGCAAAAACAGTGGAAGAAATATTGAATTCTGTGGATTTAGCTGCGTCTGAGAACGCCGGTAAAAATATTTTAATACGCGAGCGGTTTGGTCGAATGGTCCAAATAAAAACCTCATACGAAGACGATCTTGAGATAACCGGCATTATGGCGAATATGATTGATAGAGACTATGATTTTACCAAGGAGAATTGTTCTGACCTAGCCAGATATGCTCTTGAATACCTGGGAATCAGACTCCCAGATACATATGGTACAACAGCAAGTAATGTTCAATTTGATTTATTACAGAGTCTTTTTGGTGGCAGCAGCGACCTAAGCGTTAATGCAAGAATGAGAAATGCGGGATACGATCCATATTCTGGGGTTAAGATAGCAGATACTCCATGGAATTATGATCCTATGCGTGAAAAGAGTCATGACGCACAAGGCAACTATTATGATGATGACGAAAGTGATGAATAAGTATTCTCGGCATCTCATTATTATCGGCCTGTCAATTATGATGACTGTCATAGGTTATTGTTATATAAAGAGCGCTCCAGACATGCTTAGCGTTCATGTTTCGGCACGTGCAACAGCATCTTTTTTCTATAGTATTGGTTTGATTTATCTTTTTGTGAGCTTAAGACAAATCAGTTGCTGCAAACAATTTGTCGTGGTGTTTTGTCTCGTTATTTTGCCCCTAGTGATAGCAAGACATTTATTGCTTCTTAGTGTTTCGCACAACTTTTACAGTATGTTTTATCATAGTAATTCTACTTTTAAGAACGGAATATCTTTTTTAAAAGAATTCAGTGGTGATGTTGGGATTAATTATATAAAAATTGTTATTGTAGCTCTCTTTTTTGGGTGGATAAATTCTCGATACAAGTCAGCATATTCCAGACTGGTGATTCTTTTTTTTATGGTACAGATTGGTATCTTAATTGCAGATATGATTTCCTCATCAAAATACGGCTTGTATCATTTATTTATATAGAGTATTTCAGAGTCTATCGTTGTCCCAAGCCCGCTTTCACTCATCCGTCATTCCGGCTGTTTCATAATCTGCGCAATATGCCCATTGCGCATCCCTGATGCATGGGTCACACTGTCGTCATATTGCGAAGATTATAGTAAACTTGGAGGGGAGCGAAAACCATGACAGCCGGAGCGTCAAAAATAAAGCGGAGGCTGGCATGGTTTTCGGCATGGGAGACAAAAACCGGTCCAGACTCCGCATTGATTGAGAATGCTCCGTCCGTCCCGGTTTTTGTTATG
>MFYT01000024.1 GCA_001789205.1 Candidatus Raymondbacteria bacterium RIFOXYA2_FULL_49_16
AGGGTCCAATGTGCTTATCAGCGACGCCGGATACAACGGTCTGGTCATTTCCATGGAAAAATTCAACACCATTGCCGTGGACGCGCCATTAGGCGCGGTCCGCGCGCAGGCAGGCGCGGAACTCCAGGACCTGGTTGCGCGCTGCTGCGAAAGCGGTCTCAAAGGGCTCGAACTGCTCAACGGCATTCCCGGATCAGTGGGCGGTGGCGTGTATATGAACGCGGGCGCCTTTGACGCATCGATCAGCGACTGTCTGGACTTCGCGGTTTCCCTTACAGCCACGGGCGTATGCGTTACCCGGCAGCGCGCGGACATTGAATTTGCCTACAGATCGAGCACCTTCCAGCACAACAAAGAGATAGTACTCGAGGCGGGGTTTCAACTTACGCACGGCCATGCTGCCGAGCTCTCCGCAATTGCCCGTTCCATTGAGCAGCGCAGGCGCGACCGCCAGCCATGCGAGCTGCCGTCGTGCGGTTCGGTCTTTAAACGGCCCCCCCCCGGCGGGTATGCGGGCGCACTCATTGAACAGGCGGGCCTCAAAGGCAGACGGATCGGCGGTATGCGGGTTTCAGAAAAACACGCTAATTTTATTGTCAACGACGGCACTGGCTCTTCGGCCGACGTTCACGCGCTCATAGACCTGGTGCAAAAAACCGTTTTTGATTGCTGCGGTGTTTTACTTGAGCCTGAAGTTATCTTCCTCGGTGATTTCAATGGCTGAAAGCCCTCTGGTCTCTGTCATTATTCCCACGTATAACCGGTGCAAAATGGTTGAACAGGCCGTGGCATCAATACTTTGTCAAACTTATGCGGCATATGAATGCATTGTGGTCGATGACGGTTCCACGGACAGCACAGCCTCGTGTCTGCAGGAACGGTTTGGCAGCCGGATCACAGTACTGCAACAAGAGAACCGCGGTGTCAGTGCAGCGCGCAATGTGGGCATACGCGCTGCGCAGGGCAGGTTCATAGCGTTTCTCGATTCTGACGATGAGTGGAAACCGGAAAAGCTCCGGAATCAGGTTGATTTCATGGCCGCCAATCCTGGCCTGCGCATCTGTCAGACCAATGAGGTATGGATGCGCAAGGGAGTGCGGGTGAATCCAAGGAAAGACCATTGCAAAAAAGCAGGGGATATTTTCGCTGAATCGCTGGAGCGCTGCATGATCACCCCCTCGTCTGTGCTCTGCGAGAAGTCTCTCCTCGAAGAAACAGGACTGTTTGACGAGAACCTGCCTGCGTGCGAAGATTACGACCTGTGGCTGCGCGTCACGTGCGCGTATGAGATTGGTCTGGTGCCCGAATTGCTTCTGGTACGAAACGGAGGCAGGCCCGACCAGCTTTCGGCGCAGCACAGCCTTGATAAGTATCGGATCATGGCGCTAAAAAAGCTGCTTGTGAGTAACAGGCTCTCATGCGGGCAGGTCCAAAGCGCGTTTGAGGTCTTTGCCCGTAAATGCCGCATATACGGTGAGGGGTGTATAAAACGAAGCAGAGAGGACGAGGGACGCGATGTACTGCGTTTGCCCGAAACAATCAGCCGGAGGGTGTCTGTGTCATGAATCACGACGCATTTTCACCAGACCTTGCCAGTGCCCTGGAACGTAAGGCCATCAGCCATGGTACAGCGGTTTTTCTTTCCGGCCTTGGGCCTTCCTACCGGGCGCCCCTTATCGATTTGTTTACCGCGATACAGCTGAGTGTCAGCCGTCAGCGAGAGATTGCCGAATGGGTGCACGACATTGCACAACGTGAAGAGACCACTGTTGCTGAAGCGCTTTCTGCTCTTGATGTTCCTGCTCTGTTGGCTGATGAGAAAATAAATGTCCCGCAAAAGGCCGCGCACCTGCGCTCTCGCGTTTTTGCCCGCCGTTTTCCCCAACTCGACGCGTGTCTTGCCGGCGTAAAGGAACGGCTGAGAAAAATTGATATGCCGCATGGCGCCTCGATCGCGGCCATGAGTCCGCTCGAAGACCGGGAATTTAAGCTTGAGATAGTTTTTTCCTCGAGCGATGAGATTGTCCGGATTATCGATGGTCTGCGGGCCATGGTGAATAGCTGGGAATTCGCGGATTTCAGCGATTATCTTGCCAGCGGCCGTTCCGGATGAGGACCGGGGGTGAAGAAATCTTTTTCTTCGCGTTGTTGTTTTTAATTATCTGATAGATTATTCTATATGGCTTACAATGTATCTTTAATTCGTTTTGAAATATCTTTAAAAGCGGTTTTAGCGGTTTTAAAATTTCCTTCGTTCCTATTTTTTGTACTGCAGGCAAGAATTTTAAGTAGCGCAAGGCTGTCTTGTGTCTGTTCGTATGATGTAACGTCCTGTACGACAACTTTTGCGGTTCCATTGTGCGTAATAACATACGTCATGTGACTTGATGTAATATCACGAACAATTTCTGATGCGTGGGCTTTAAGGTAGCTTATTGGGTGAAAGCAATTTTAATGTGAGAATACGCATATGACCATAGTATATTATTGTCATTCCCTTACAATCAAGCTATTTATGCCAAGGCGCATCCGCACAATCCCTACGCCACCGTTCAGGCCGTGAACAGGAGCAAATGCCGCGCTGCCGTCCGGGGTGATTACCACCTGATCGTCAATGCGGTAGGCAGACAGGCGGTGCGTTTTCCTTCCGTCAAAAATAAAGAGCGCCCGCTGGTCCCCGGTTCCTTCACCTGTTGCGGTATAAAAAAGGCCCCTTCCCGCAACCCATTTCACGGGTTTAACGGCCGTGCCTTCAAGATACAGCTGCCGCGTCTCTGCCCGGGGAACAGCAACCTGGTAGACCTTGCCCGCCGAATCGGAAAAGAAAAACCCCGTGCTGTCACGCCGCACCGGGCCGTTCGCAAACCGTCCTTTCCAGATTCTGGCGGGTTTGTTATTCTGTATCCGGTAAATACCCGTACTATCGGCATAAGTAAATATTCCGCCGTATATGCCCAGACAGACAATGCGCCGTATTTCGCTGGAACAGATAACCCGAGCGGTATGCGGCCCCACGATTGAGATATCGGCCACATCATCGATCCAGAAAACTTTTTTTCCAGTATGCACAGTATAGCGTACCAGAAGAAACAGATTGTTGTCAAGAGCATAGGCATTTTTCAGGACCCCGGAAAAAGGCACGGGAAAAACGCGGCGCACGCTGTCGGAAGACCAGCGGTGAAGATAAAAACCGTCGAAGAGATCGAGCGTATTGTTACGATCTTCGTCGGTCTGGGTCTTTCCAAACAAGATCGAACCGTCCTTCTGCGCGGTCATACCGGTTGTCAGCTGCGTGCATTCGAACAGAGGAACAATCCGTTTTTCATTATCAATTCTATAGAGTGTCCGTTCGGGCGGCCTTGCATTGTTTTCTGACTGCGTATAGCCATAGACAAACGGCAGGTTGTACGACGGATCAAAAGGGACAATGGAATAAAACAGTGTCGGAACCCCGGCTGTTTTCCGATCCCGGCCGTTGAAAAAACCAAGCGAGAATCCGTCAAGAGGATCTATCCGGTTGTTCCGGTTCCGATCCTCAGTTGCGACCGCATAGGCCATGACCTGTGTGCCTGCGTAGACAATTTTACCTACCTGGGAAACGGGCACAATGGTGTCGGCAGTGAAAAGCAGGGTCTCCCGGCGCACCTCATTTTGCAGGGAGTCTGCTGGCACGCGGCCAAAACAGGCGCGCGCCGAATCGTCGTTTTCCTGGCTTGCGTAGAGCGCGCCAATGTCGAACCAGTCGCGTGCTGACAATATTTGCTTCCGGGCAAGGGCCGCAATAGCGCCCTCGGTCTTTGCGTGGCGTTTTCCCGCGTCGTAGAGCCTGCCGCGGACACGGTCCATGCCCGGACGGTTGTTCATCGTACGGTAGTGGCGGAAGGCGCTGCCCCATCTGCCAGCCTTCTCGTACGCGGTTGCCAGGAAAAGACGCGCACCAACGCTGTCTGGATAGAGGTCGCAGAGGTTTTCAAGCAGGGCCGCTCCTTGGCGCAGGCGGCCCTGGATAATGCCGATCCTTCCGCGCAGGGCGATGAGTGCTGGGTCCTCGGGAAAGAGGAGCAGCGCCTCGTCAGCGCGGGCGCGCGCCTCCTCAGTGTTTCCTTGTTGCGCCAGGAGCGCCACGCACCGGGCAAGCGCATGACGGTTGCAGGGGTTGCGTTCAAGCGAGAGCCTGAAATAAAGCAGGGCTGAATCCGCGTTGCCCGCGCGTTCGTACAAGTCGCCGATTTTGAAAAAAGGCTGGAAATCGGGTCCGGTCGCGTCGGGCTTCAGCAGTTCCGCGGCCTCGGTGTGCCTGCCGCGGATGGTCAGCGCGCGCGCCAGGCCCTGGCGGTCAGTAGCGCGGATCGAATCGCGTTCGTGCGCGCTGGCAGCCTGGTCCGATGTATTTGCTTGTCCGGGGTCCTTCGCCAGGGGAAAGACAGCACAGGCAAGCGCAGTCATAAAAACGGCCGGCGCGGACATGGATACAATACCCGTCATATATCCTAAAATAGTATATTATCGTATTGTGAAAAAGGAGGAGTGATCCTTTTCTTCAGAGGCATACGGTTTTCGTATACGGGCCACGGCGCGCTGGTACTGCTGCTCGTGGCGCTTGGCGTTTGTTTTTTCCCATTCGACGCCACCGCGTCTGTACGGCTACGCGTGATCATCGCTATTCCCATTGCGTGCGCGCTCGCCACGCTTGTCGTGGCGCTGTATCGCGCGAGCAAGTTCCGCGAACGATACCATTCGCTCAAAGACCAGCTCGAGAAACAGAAGGTGCTTACCAAGCGAAAGGAACGGCTGGCCAACTATTTCGACCGGGTGCTCAAGGACGCGGCCGATATTATTTTCACCCTTGACGTTGAAGGATTTATTCTCAAATTCAACCTGGGCGCCGAAGCGATCCTGGGTTTCAGTCAGCAGGGGATTGTAGGAACGCCCTTTAAAACCATGTTGCTCGACAATGCCGAGGCCGAGGAGATTTTCGCCCTGGTGCGGCGCGACGTGCGGGTTCAAAACCGCGAGACGCGCATGCGCGCCAAGGACGGGCACGAGATCGACGTCTCCATGAGCGTGTCCGAGATGCGCGACGAAGCCAATCGGATCATGGGCATGGTGATCACCTGCAAGGATGTCACCGAACGCAAACGCCTTGAAAAGGAGCTTATCGAGAAAAACGCGCTCCTCGAATCGCTCGCGATCACCGATAACCTGTCGGGCCTCTACAATGTGCGCCATTTTCACGACGAGATCAACAAGACCTTCACCAGGCTGCGCCGCGGACTGTACGGCAGGTTCGCGCTCCTGCTCATCGACATCGACAAGTTCAAGGAGCTCAACGACACTCAGGGCCACAAGGCGGGAGACGCGGTCATTGAGAAGATGGGCGAGATCATCAGGGTTTGCATACGTAAAGACCTCGACTCGGCCTTTCGGTATGGCGGCGATGAATTCGTCGTCATTCTTCCGGACGCTGATGAAAAGAGCAGCGTTGTGGTGGCGGATCGTATTATCACCAAATTCGCCGCGTTCCGGTTCGGCAGGACCTCGCTTTCCGTGGGCATTACGGCCGCGATTGCCGAGGACACCGAGGAGACGCTGGTGCACCGGAGCGACTTTGCCATGTACCAGGCAAAACGGAGCGGCGGCAACCGGTATAGAATCTACGAGGAAGGTACCGGCATCCAGGCCCAGAAATAGCGGTCGCGGCCGTTCAATTCATAAGGGAGTTTTATGAGCGCACTTATGGTCAGCATCTCGGGCGTACGGGGCATTGTGGGCGAAACGCTCACGCCCGAAGTTGTCCTTGCCTATGCATCGGCATTCGCAGAATACTGCGGATACGGGACCGTAGTTGTTGGCCGCGATTCCCGCGTAACCGGGGAATTGGTGAGACAGGTGGTTTTTGCGGGACTGGTGAGTTCGGGCTGCAAGGTCATTGACCTGGGAATCTGCACCACACCGGGTGTGCAGGTCATGGTCAAACACCTGAAAGCGGACGGCGGCATCATTATCACAGCGAGTCACAATCCGGTCCAGTGGAACGCGCTTAAATTCGTGGGCAACAAGGGCTTTTTCCTCTCTAAAGAGGACAATACAATATTCATGCCCCTTGCCGCAAAAAGCGGATTCAAACGGGTCTTATGGGATGAGGTCAAAAAGATTGAAGCGTATCCCGATGCTATTCGCATTTATACGCAAAAACTTCTAAAATTCAGTCTTATCAATAAGCTGGCCATTAAAAAAAAGAAATTCAAAGTCGTCATCGATTGTGTGAACGGCGCGGGCAGTGTCATGTGCCCTGGTCTGCTGCGCGCATTGGGCTGCCGGGTGGTAGAACTCAACTGCAAACCCGATGGCCTTTTTCCCCACGAGCCAGAACCCACGCCCGCCAACCTGAAACAATTGTGCGCTGCGGTAAAGAAACACAAGGCCCACGTTGGTTTTGCCGTTGATCCGGACGCGGACCGGCTGGCCATTGTGTCTGAAAAAGGCGTCGCCATTGGCGAAGAATACACGCTTGCCCTGTGCGCGGATTATTTTCTGAGCAGGAAAAAAGGGCCGGTCGTGGTCAATCTCTCGACATCGCGCATGATCAACGATGTATGCGAAAAATACGGGGTCAAACTCACGCGTACGCCAGTGGGAGAGATCAATGTGTCAACCGAACTGGTGCGGCAGAAGGGTGTGTTCGGCGGCGAGGGCAACGGCGGTGCCATGGCGCCCGAGATCCACGCGTGCCGCGACGCCTGCACGGGCATGGAACTGGTGCTGCAATACATGGCAGCCTCGGGAAAGAGCGTTTCCGGCCTGGTCGCATCATTACCGTCGTACGCCATCGTCAAAACCAAATACGACTGTTCAGCCGTTGATATGGCCCGTGCGTTTGACCGGTTCAAGAACGGTTTTCCCGGCGGTGCGGTTGACGAACAGGACGGCATCAGGGTCGACATCGGGAAAAGTTGGGTCCAACTGAGGAAATCAAATACCGAGCCTGTCGCCCGTATTATTGCGGAGGCGCCCACTGCCGCGGAGGCGCAGCAGTTGACCGAGCAGGCGAAAGCATTGCTTTTCGGATAATCAGAAAACCTATAAGTACCAGGAGCAGGGAGACCGCCATTCCCACGGCCCGCGGGATTCCCACCGCGGGCAGCATCCACCACCAAAGCGCCACCACTTTTTGCATTTCCTCTTCCCCGGTTTCTTTTCCTGCGTTTTTAACCAGGGAGCGCACATCGGTGTTTCGCGCGTCGCGCACCTGTTGCATGGCCGCGGGCCAGGCGCGCACCAGGGGCGCATACGCGGGCGACCAGAGGAGCGTTCTCTCGGATACGCCTTGCTGTGTGGCTTTGGCATAATATACTTGATAAAAAGAAAATAGTGTTGGCGCGTTGATCACGCATCCCGCAAGAGTAAAAACGATGATCCAGCGTCCAAACCGTTGCGAAAGCAGGCCCAGGGCCGCACACGCGAGCGCCAGCGCCGGAAGCAGCAGACGGGGCCCCCACGACCATCCGCCATGCCAGAAAAACCACGCGCTATGCAAAAGAAGAAAGCAGGCTGAGATAAGGGCGACAACAATGGCCTCGCGTTTTTTTGCCGCAAGTCCCACGGTAAGGCCCATACAGGCAAACAGTACGATTGGTCCATACCAGACCAGGCCCCGGCCCGGACTTATCAGCAGTCCCGCGATCCCAATGGGAATGGACGCAGGAGAAAACGACCATGGCTGCCCCACGGTCGCGATGCTGCCGAACCGGACATAGTTGTAGAGCATATAGAGACAGAGGCCCAGCGCTGTCCCCAGCGCCGGAGAAAACCAGGCGCCGCGCGGTTTTTTTTGCAGGAAAAAATAGGCCGCCAGGATGCTGCCCGCGATAACGCCCGCTGGTTTTGCCAGAACCGCGGCGCAGCAGAGCAGACCGGTCATGGTTGTGCGCGCAGAGGTAACTGGTCCAAACGCCAAAACTAACATCCACACAAAAAGGGTGCTTAACAGGGGTTCGGCAAAGAGGGTCCTGCCATACACAAGGGAGACGGTGCCGAATGCGTATGAGAGAGCGGCAAGGCATGCGCCAGCGGGCGTTGCACCCATGAGCCGCGCAAGCGCCACAATGCCCCACGCTGTCAGACCCGAGAGCAGGGCTGACCAGACCAGCATGCCTGCTGCGGCAAGGTAGTGGGAAGGGAGGTGCAGGAGCGCTGCCAGGGCCATGCCCGCGGCCGCAAATGGGAGACCGGTGAAGGAGAGGAGCGGATACCAGCGCGAATAGAAGCGGCCATCCGGACCGGGAACGCCCAAAAGCGGCGGCACCGTGACATCGCCGTGGCGTAGTATGGATTCGGCCACAGCGAGCATGGAGTTGCCATCGGTCGAGAAATTGCCGGGAGGGAGAAAGGCGGCATAGATGAGGAAGACGCCTACTGCTGTAAGAAAACCTGCGCGCACATGGGCAAAATACTTTCCATTCTTGATCGATGTCCAATTATATTATATCTTATTGCAGGGTTTTGAACAAAACGTGCGAAAGGGTCGGGCTCAATGGACATAACCACCGGCGTTTACGGTGATTTCATCCTTTTCAACCTTACCGGCGATTTTACGGTAAAGTCCCTCTCCGATATGCGCAAACTTTTCGAGGAAACCCTGTCCCGGAGCCAGACCTACCTTGCCCTGAACATGAAAAATGTACGTTTTATCGACACCTCGGGCATCGGGCTCATCAAGAACATGAAAACCATTCTCGATAAAAAGCAGGGATATTTCTGCATGTACAATGTTTCTGATTCGGTGTTTTCCATTTTCAAAACCACGGGCTGCACCGATTATTTTCATATCTTCAAGACCGAGAAGGAATTCCAGGAGAATACCACCATCTGATGGAGAACTACGAAGTCACCCTCGACCTCTTCAAGGGGCCGCTCGATCTCTTGCTCTATCTTGTCAGGAAAGATGAAATATCGGTCCGCGACATAGAGATCAGCAGGATCACGGACCAGTATCTCGGATACATTGAGATCATGAAGAGCCTCAACCTCACCATTGCCGGAGAATTCCTGGTCATGGCCACGGTGCTCATGCGCCTCAAGGCTGCTGAACTGCTTCCCCAGGACGAGCGGGCCGCGGGCGCCGAAGGCGACGATTTCATCGATCGCGAAAAGCTCATCAGGCAGATCGAGGAATACGAGCGTTACAAAAAGGCCGCGGACAAGCTCAGGCGGCTTGAGGACGAGAACTTGGGCACCTTTTACCGGGCCGGGCCCGAGCATGTGGCATTTTCCCACGAGGATTTTCTAGCCCAAAAAGACGTTGAGATATACGACCTTCTCGTGGCATTCAAGGCGGTCATGGAAGAGGCAAAGAAAGAGCTGGTCTATTACATGGAAGCGGACAATGTCACCATTGACGACCGCATTGAACACATCATGGCCATCATTGCCGATAAAAGGCAGTGCCTCTTTTCCGGACTCTTTCTCGACGACCGCCGTAAGATTGTCATTGTGGTTACTTTCATGGCAATGCTCGAACTCATTAAAATGGGTCACATCGGCTTCAGGCAGGAGGGCGATCTGGCCGAAATCAGCATCTATGAACGGGACCCGGACGAGATTGGGGACCTGGGACCTGCGCTCCATGCGCCGCTTCCTGAAGAGCCCCCCGAACCCGGACCAGGCCCAGTCTAACATCTTCTCCTAGAAAGGGGCATTGAGTGGACGACGCAAATATTGTGAACCAAAACGCCTTTGACGAGGAACAGGCCCTGGCTGAGCAAATGGCGGCTGAGACGGCATCACAGGAAACAGCCGCGGACGAGACAGCACCGCAGGAAACAACCGCGCCCGACGCCTCCCTCGAGACCGAGCTTGAACTCACCGAGGCCGACGAAGCGGCTGAACAAGAAGAGGCGCAGGCCAGGACCGCGTCAAAGGACGTGCCGAAAAACCTTCCCCATGTCATCGAGGCGCTTCTTTTCGCCTCAGACGAACCGCTTTCCGCCTCCAAACTCAAGGACATTCTTAATGTATCTCTTGACCAGCGTGAATTACGGAACGTGATCCTCGACATCAACAAGCGTCTCCAGACCGAGCGGCACCCTTTTGAGATCGTTGAAGTGGCCGGCGGGTTCCAGTTCCGCACCATTTCCGCCTATGCGCGCCACATCAAGGAATTGTTCAAGGACCGGGCCATCCGCCGCCTTTCGCAGCAGGGACTCGAGACCCTTGCCATCATCGCCTATCAGCAGCCCGCAAGCAAGTCGGAAGTCGAGAACATACGCAGCGTATCAACCGACGGAGCGCTCAAGACCCTGCTCGAACGCAGGCTCATCAAGATCCTGGGACGCTCGGAGACCAAGGCGGGAAAACCCATTGTCTATGGCACCACCCGCGAATTCCTCAAATACTTCGGCCTCAAGAAAATTTCCGAATTGCCGCGTCTCGAAGAACTGTCCGAGACAGCTGCTGCGCGGAGCGAACTGATGCATGGCCTCAAGCGCGATCACGAAACAGAGGAGACCCTGGCGCCTGTTGCTGCGCCCGCGGCCCCTGCGTCCCAGGACGCGGACAGCGCGCCTGTCCAACCCCAGTCTCAGGAGGAGGCCGGCGCCGCACCCGCGCAGGAAGAATCCGGTCAGCAACCCGCGCAGGAAGGCCCCACGCCTCCGGAAACCGCCTGATATCCCATGGCCACGCCCCTTATGGCCCAGTATCGCAGAGTCAAGGAACAGCACCCCGGGTCCATCCTGCTCTACCGCATGGGCGACTTTTACGAGATGTTCGAGGAGGACGCGGTTACCGCGTCAAAGATACTCGGACTTACCCTTACCTCGCGCAACCATGGCGAGGACGCCAAGACCCCGCTCTGCGGCTTTCCCTACCACGCGCTCGATAGGTATTCTGCCAAGCTGGTCCAGGCCGGCCGCTCAGTGGCTGTGTGCGAGCAGACCGAAAACCCCAAAGAGGCAAAAGGAATTGTCAAACGCGACATTGTTGAAGTGATTACCCGGGGCACTGCGACCGCGCCCGAGGTGCTGTCGGAAAAGAGCAACAATTTCCTCGTTTCAGTCTGTAAAAGCGGCGACCGTTTCGGCTTTGCGGGCGCTGATGTCTCCACAGGCGAATTTTTCTGCGCTGATATGGACAGCCGCACGCTCACGGCCGAATGTGAAAAACTTTCCCCAGCCGAGATCCTTGTTCCGGATGAAAAACCGGGCGATCCTGTCCTTGCGCAGCTTAGGGAAGCGCTCGCCTCTGCCCTGTTTACCCCCATTGAACCATGGCGTTTTTCACCCGATTCCTCGTACCGCGATCTTGTCGCCCATTTCCGCACATCGTCGCTCGAGGGCTTTGGCGTTGAACCGTTCAAGGCGGGCATTGCCGCCGCGGGCGTGCTTTTCAATTATATCAAAGAACAGAAAAAAAACCGCGTGGGCCACATCAACCGTCTTGCGGCCTATGCTGCGGGCGAACACATGCAACTCGACGGCGCCACGATCAGGAATTTTGAATTGGTAACGCCTTTGCATGAGGAAGACCGTGCCAGCACGCTCTTGTCGGTAATTGACCGAACGCAGACCGCCATGGGAGCGCGACTCCTGCGGCGTTTGACGGTAAATCCTCTGCTCTCGCGCGACCGGATCATTGAACGCCAGGATGGGGTTGCTTTTTTCGCGGACAACACCCAGGTATGTGCCACAGTACGGACCGCTCTTTCATCGATCAGCGATATTGAGCGCCTCACGGGCCGCATTGGCTACGAGCGCGTTGGCCCCCGCGACCTTGTGGCGCTCCGCAGTTCTCTTGCAAAAGTTCAGGAGATTGAAAAGATCCTCGCACCAGTGGACTGTCCCATCATTGCCTCTGCTGTACATCAGCTCAAAGGCACTGAGGTAATTTCCAACCGGCTCGAACAGGCAGTACGCGACGATCCGCCTCTTACCCTAGCCGAAGGCAATATTTTTAAACCCGGATACAACGCTGATCTCGACGCCATTGTGGCTGGCAGCAAGACAGGCAAGGAGTGGATCGCAAGCCTGCAAGCGCAGGAACGGGAGCGGACTGGCATCAGCTCGCTCAAAGTCGGTTTCAATCAGGTGTTCGGGTATTATATAGAAGTATCAAACGCCAATACTGCCAAAGTGCCGCCACACTATATCCGCAAGCAGACCCTGGTAAACGGCGAACGGTATATTACCGAAGAGTTGAAAAAATGGGAAGAAGTGGTCCTGCACGCTGAGGAAAAGCAGATTGCGCTTGAACAAAAGCTCTTTGCCGAACTGCGCACCTGGCTCTGCAGCCATGCGGCAAAACTCACGGAAGTGTCCGTGTCCGTGGCCCTCATCGATGTGCTGGCGTGTCTGGCCGAGGTTGCCATACAGCGGCGGTATGTGCGGCCCGAGATGGACGAGTCAGGCGAAATCAGCATTATCGATGGCCGCCATCCGGTCATTGAGTCAATCGGTTTTATCGAGGAATATGTGCCCAATTCAATCGAGATTACGGGCAGCGGCGAATTTATACACCTTATCACTGGCCCCAATATGGCGGGAAAATCGACCTATCTGCGCCAGACCGGGCTCATTGTGCTTCTTGCGCACATGGGTTCCTTTGTTCCAGCCGCTGCCGCGCGCATTGGCATTGTTGACCGCATTTTTACTCGCGTGGGCGCGTCCGACCGCCTGTCAAAAGGCCAGTCAACCTTTTTGGTCGAAATGCAGGAATTGGCCAACATCCTCAACAATGCTACATCAAAAAGCCTTATCCTTCTTGATGAGATCGGTCGCGGCACCAGCACCTTTGACGGCCTCTCGATCGCCTGGGCATTGGTCGAGCATATCCATAAGAAGGTCAAGGCAAAGACGCTTTTTGCAACCCATTATCACGAACTGGCTGAAATCCCGCTTTTGCTCAAGGGCGTGAAGAATTTCAACATCGCGGTCAAAGAGTGGAACGACGAGGTCATTTTTTTACGGCGCATTGAAGAAGGCGCATGCGACCACAGTTATGGCATTCAGGTGGCGCGGCTTGCGGGTGTTCCTAAGGCGGTCATTGAACGAGCCAAGGAGGTCTTGAACAATCTGGAAAGCTCTGAGCTTACGCCTGACAACAAACCTGTGATAGGACGGAGCGTTGGGTCGCGCGATTCTGAAGCTGCGCAGATGTCGTTATTCGAGCCCCTGGGCGATGAGGCCATTGCTTTTCTCAGGAAGATTGACCTCAATGTGCTTACCCCGGTTGAGGTGGTGGGCAAACTCGTTGAATTGAAAAATCGCCTGAGTATCTAATAATTCCTCGTCATAATTTTTATTTGACTTATTAGATTTAATAAGTTATTATTATTAATAATGTGGCATATAAAAGAACATAAAGCCTTAGAGAAAACATGCCGCCGGTTGCCGGTACAGGTATTAAAGAAATATGAACTTTGGAAAGAAATAGTTTTCAGGCACGGTCCGGAAAAGTTGCGGGAATTCCCGGGCTTTCATGATGAGAAGCTGAAAGGAAAACGCTTGGGTCAGCGATCATCACGGCTAAACGATCTCTATAGGGGGCACCTCTAAAAATTGAGGTTTTTGAAGAAAAGACTTGACAAGAGGCGAGACGTATATTATATTCTAGTCTGGGCAGGGCAAAATCTACC
>MFYT01000025.1 GCA_001789205.1 Candidatus Raymondbacteria bacterium RIFOXYA2_FULL_49_16
CATCGATTTCTATCTGTCCGCGTTTTGGTAATGAATAGCGTATTGCCATCCGGCTCATCCCATATTCGTTGCACACCCTTAAGCTTGGAGAAGACGAAGAAAATGCTGGAATGACTGTTTCAGCAGCAACATTACCTTCCGCATCGGTCCGAACAATATATATATCCCTGTCAGTGAAACCCGAATCCGCGACATCTCCGACAAGGACAAAACCGTTGTCAGGAGTGACTTGTACATCGAAGAAACGTTCATAGCCCGGACCACCGAATATTCTTGACCAGAGTGTGTCTCCTTGCGCATTTATCTTGAGCAAGTATCCATCGTAGAGTTTTGTATCAGAAGAGCTCTTAAAACCGCAGAGGACAAAACCACTGTCAGGTGTCGGCCGTATGGCATAGGCGAATTGCGTCCCTGGATGACTGCCATAACTCCGGGTCCACAGCGTATCGCCAAACGAATTTACCCTGGCAACATAGATATCGTACCATATTGAGATCGAAAGGCCTGCTAAAATAAATCCTCCATCCAATGTTGTATGGCCTGAATAGATAAGTCCAAGTCCATTGTCAGGTGTGCTAATAGTCTTTGTCCAGAGCGTATCGCCATTTTTATCAGTTCGGACTAAATACGCATCTGTATTCCAGGGGGTAGTAGCGGTGGACCCAAAGAGTTTACATACGCTTCCATGCTCTTATTTTATTTTCAATCAATGCGTTATACTGCAATATCAGATTTTCTATTCAGGATATTCTGACTTATTAGAATTCCGGAAAACACCATGATCGAGGCAATAATCTGAGATGTATTCAAGCGCTCGTTTAAAAAAACAACGCCCATAGTAATGGTGAAAATCGGAATAAGATTGATAAAGGCGGCGGCTTGGTTCGCTGGTATGCGGCTTACCCCGAAATTATATAAACCATAGGCGATTGCGGTCACAATAACACCCAAATAAACCACTGCACCAGCGGACACGGGATCAAATACAGATGGAATCACCGGTTGAGGCCAAAAGACCAACGGAAGAAAAAAGACGCTCCCAATAGCGGCTTGTGCTGCGGTTAGAAAAAGCGGTGAGATGTTTCTCGTGGCTCGTTTGAGTGAAATAGTGTAGCCCACTGCGCTAACCATGGCCAAAAACTCAAAAAAATTTCCAAGCGGGGGGTTTGGCGCGCTGATACTCGGCGTATCAGCAGCGCTAAGCCAAAATGCACCAGCAATGGCGACTATAAAACCAATCAAGGTGCGTATGCCTAGTGTTTCCTTTAAAAAAAACTTCGCGGCCAATGCCACGAACAGTGGCAGCATTGCAATGATCATGCTGGCCGACGACGCCGTAGTGTTTTGAAGCGCCTTTGCCTCGAAGATGAAATAGAGGCAGGGTTCAAAAAACGCCATAAGCAAAATCCATTTCCAATCTTCCCGGCGCGGCCAATATTTTCGTAAACGTCCCAGGAAAGGCGCAAAACATAACGTACCGATGAACATACGGGCAAAAATCACGAACATGGGATCATAGGCGCGAAAGGAGAGCTTGAGCATGATAAAAGAACTCGCCCACAACAGCATACCCAAAAGCAGACCGGAATAGGCTGATAAAACAGTCCTTTGCATCGCATTAAAATCCATAATTACAGGGAAACAAGGCAATGGAGGGATGTGGAATACCGAAAGATTGCTGTTGACAAACATTACTAAACTGAGTATATTACCATAAAACACCCATATCCAGGGAGCGATATGCTTAAAGCTGTTCTTTTTGTTGTTTCGTTTGCATATGTAATTACCGCCTCTCCCACAACCCAGCTCTCAGCCTATTATCAGGATATCTTCTCATCAAACGCCGATGATACTACGTTTACGTTCGGTGTCAATGGCGACAACCACATCAACTCCATCTATGGTATCACGGCTGCGCAATACCGGAACACACTGACTACGTGGCGTACAGCCGGTTGCGCCTTTGTGACCACAGTAGGTGATTGGGGTTACGGCAATCAGGCCGACGTCGATAGCACACGCGTTGCAATCACCTCTGTGTCAAATTGCCCTCCGGTCCTGTTCACTATGGGCAACCATGAAATGGACGGCGTTGGAAAACGCCCTTGGGTCGATTCGATTGCCAAAGGAGTTGTCACCGATTGGGCTTCTGCAGACGGTCTGACGGATAAGATATACTATGCGTTCACGTATGGTTCTCAATATCTCTTTATCTTCCTTGATGGCGATTACCAGGTTGGCGCAAGCGGCAGTTCCAATGGGACTCTCGATACTGTACAAGTACGCTGGTTTAAGGAACAACTCGAGGCAAACAGGGACAAGCATGTGTTTGTCTTTTTCCACGAACCCATTGAACAATGGACCTATGATACACCCGGATACCTCTTTAATTCCAGGGGCCCGGTGTGCGCTGAATTGGAAAAGCACATAAACCTGAGCGGCAAACAGGCGTGGACTTTCTCAGGACATTTGCATTATGATAAGAAAACAACGTTCCACAAGGTTCACAGCGTTCATATCTCCGCGGGTACTGCAGGTGTGGTATCTATTGACGGTGATAACATAACCGTGAACGTGGGCAGTGGCTGGACCAATCTTGACCAGTTTCCCTGTAATGTCGCCGAATATGACCCTATATCGGGCGATTCGGTCATACGGATTGCAGAGGACTCAATCAGGGGCATGTACAGTTCAGTACGCGATAATAATGTTTTTTCGCAGGTGACGGCTGAAAACGGCGTAGGCCCGGTCTATGGGACTAAAATGATGAAAGGCCCGGCAATCACTTGGTATCATTCCTATCTATTTTCAGACCAGCTTATAACGGTCCGGCCCAATATGAAGTTTTTGTACTCAATCTACCTTGTAAACGTCAGTGCGGTCAATCAGGACCATGCGGGCATCCAGCCTTTCGTGGTTATGCCCGATGGTTCTAATCCCACAACAACGATACAAGACCAGAACGCCATATCGTTTGATATGAGAAAAACGCCCATTTTCCAGTGCTATGCCTGCGAGCTGCCATCGTTGGCTGGCCGCGCCTCGAGCCAATGGTATCACCGCGAGTTCGACCTCTCGGCCTTTGCCGGCGCCTCACTCGACCGTTTTATGTTTCTGAGTCAGGCCAATGGGGCAAATTTCAGCTCGTTCTATGTTGACAACATTAAAGTGCGATGGCCTGCGCCAACAACGATCAAGGAAACACCCGCATCAGAACCCGATGATGATTTGGTCATACATGCATCACCAAATCCGTTTAATCCGGCTGTTACAATTTCAATTACGAATGTCAAATTATCCGCTTCGCCTGCGAAGCGAGGCGAGCGAATTATGAATCCTGATTTAAAAATTTATAATACCCAGGGACAACTCGTAAAAGATCTGACCTCGGACATTCGTAATTTGAAATTCGTAATTCGCTCGCCTCGCATCGCCGCAGGCGAAGCGGGTAATTCAGTTGTCTGGGATGCATCGGGCCAGCCATCCGGTCTATATGTTGTCAGGGCTACTCTTGGCAGCAGTGTGTTCACCAAGACCATCACGCTTATGAAATAGCGCGCCTCTCCTGCTGGTAAAATGCTATTTTTCAACCACCATGGACACTGGCGCCTTCACGCTTGTCGCCAGAACTCTGGCCGGTCTCGAACCAATACTTGCCGCTGAACTTGCCGCGCTTGGCGCAACAGATATAACCAGCCAAACCCGGGCAGTCTCATTTTCCGGAACCAAAGAGCTTATGTATCGCGCCAACCTATGCGCGCGAACCGCCCTACGCATTCTGGCGCCCATTTGCACATTTACCGCGACCATGCCGGAGCAGGTCTATGCTAGCGTCAGCGCCATCGACTGGACGCGCTATCTTGACCCGGACACGACCTTTGCCATCGATAGCACCGTCAATTCACCGTACTTCAATCATGCGAACTATATTGCGCTAAAGGCAAAGGACGCCATTGCCGACTATTTCAGGGACAAGACCGGTAAACGCCCCTCAGTAAACGTGGAACATCCTGATCTGCGCATCCATATCCATATCCACGACAGCGAATGTACCGTATCGCTTGACAGTTCAGGAGCGTCTCTCCACAAACGAGGATGGCGTGTTGACCAGGGTGTGGCGCCGCTCAACGAAGTACTGGCCGCGGGCATGGTTCTACTCACCGGCTGGGACCGGACCGTCCCCTTTATAGATCCCATGTGCGGTTCAGGTACGCTTCTGGTTGAGGCCGCGCTCATTATGGGCAATATTGCGCCGGGAAAATTCCGCGCTGCCTTTGGATTTATGCGCTGGAAAGATTTTGACGCAGCACTCTGGCGTTCGGTCACTGCTCAGTCAATTGCGGCGGAACAACCCATTGCCTGCCCCATTCTTGGATACGATGCCTCTGAACAGGCAGTGGCCGGTGCATGCAAAAACATCTCAGCCGCCGGACTTGAGAAGAACATCACGGTTTCGTGCAAACGCTTTGAGGATCTTTCCCCTGCCACCGATACCGGGATGCTGATCATAAACCCTCCGTATGGCGAACGGCTAAAAGAGAACGATCCCAGCGCTTTATATGCCGCCATGGGTGATACGCTCAAACAGCGTTTTTCGGGCCACGAGGCATGGATCCTGAGCGCCAACATGGAGGCACTCAAGCGCATTGGTCTGCGCGCCTCAAAAAAGCGCACTCTCTTCAATGGCCAGCTCGAATGCCGGTTTCAGCGATACAGTCTCTATTACGGAAGCCTGAAATCCAAGTGGAAGGACAAAACATAAAAATTTCCCTTGCGCCTGGAAACACAGGGTTACAATATTAATGCCCGATCAACCCCAAGGAGCGCTTCCGTGGATCCTGACCTGAGTTGGTTGCGGGACATGCATTTATCTGCCAGGCGTTTCCTTTTTCATTCCATTCTTTCCTGAAAAAAAAGCAGCCATACCACACACAGCATCACAAAACGGTGCAGGAGATTTACACCATGAAAGAAAAGACAGCGACATCAGACAAGGAGCCCCCTCCAGAACCGGGTATCCGTTCCCTTGGCCCGGTCCCCAACCTTGAAAAACACGTAAAGCCCGAATGGTGGCGCACCCTCTTCAACGCCACCTATCTGAAAACCGACGGCGATGTTGTGGGCGATCGTGAAATCACCGCAAAGGAAGTGCATCAGTTTATCTCCATTCTCAAGCTTTTACAGAACGATAAAATCCTTGACCTTTGCTGCGGCCAGGGACGTCACTCCCTTGAGCTCGCGCGCCGTAATTTTCAGAACATCGAAGGGCTTGACCGCTCAAACTTCCTTATCCAGAAGGCCAAAAGTCAGGCGAAAAAGGAGTGCCTGAGCGTCAGGTTCCGGGAGGGCGACGCCCGTTCCCTTCCCTTTTCAGCGGACGCGTTCGACGCGGTCATGATCCTGGGCAACAGCTTCGGCTACTTTGAGACCGTGGAAGACGACCTGCGCATCCTCAAGGAGGTCTTTCGCGCGCTCAAGCCCTGGGGAAGGCTCCTCATCGAGGTTTCAGACGGCGATTATCTCCGCAAAAAATTCCAGCCCCGGTCCTGGGAATGGATTGACAGCACATACTTTGTCTGCCGCGAACGCTCGCTCTCGTACGACCGTCAGCGTCTCATCTCGCGTGAAATCGTGAGTAATATCGAAAAAGGCGTAGTCGTGGACCAGTTTTACGCCGAACGTCTCTATAACAAAGAAAGCCTTAGGGAGCTTCTGGCCGAAGCGGGTTTTTCGGACATCATTTTTCAGGGGGAAATGAACGGCGATTCGACGCGCAACCAAGACCTGGGCATGATGGCCCGCCGCATCGTGGTCTCCTCCGTTGTGCGCAAAGCATGGACGCCGGTAAAGATCAGGAAGGGAAAACCGCCGCGCTCTGTAATTGTGCTTATGGGCGATCCCACAAAGACCGATATTATTAAACCCGCTGGCGTCTTTGACGACGACGACATTTATACCATTGACAAGCTCAAAGGCGCCCTGCGCGAAATAGAACTCAAAGGCGGCTACCGATTCACCTACCTCAATAACCACGATACGCTTATCCAGGATCTCCAGCGATTCAAAGATCGCGGCCGCGTGGATTTTGTCTTTAACCTGTGCGACGAAGGCTTTGACAACGACCCACGCAAGGAACTCAATGTGTCGGCCCTGCTCGACATGCTCGGCATTCCCTACACAGGCGGCGGCCCCCAGTGCCTCGCCTACTGCTACGACAAATCCCTGGTGCGCGGGATTGCCACTGAGATGGCAATCCCGACGCCAAAAGCCTTCTTCATTAAACCTGATGATATCATCTTCGAACTGGCCATTGAATTTCCCGTCATTGTAAAACCCAATTTCGGCGATTCCAGCTTCGGTATAACCCAGCGCTCTGTGGCCAACACCATCGAGGAGCTCATGAACGCCATCACCGAGATCCGCGAAAAACTGGGCTATGACAAGCCCATACTTGTCGAGGAGTTCCTGGTGGGAAAAGACCTGAGCGTGGGCATCATCGGCAACACCGGTAAATCGCCGCTCATTCTCCCCATTACCGAAGAGGACTACTCTGACGTGCCGGCCGAGCTGCCCCGCATCTGCGGGTACGAGGCCAAGTGGATGCCCGATTCCCCCTACTGGAAAATAAAATCAGTACCAGCGGACTTGTCCGACGATACTGAGAAACTCATCATCGATTGCTGCCTCAAACTGCAAGACCGGCTCGAATGCCGTGACTATACGCGCTACGACTGGCGGCTCAACGCGAACGGCAAGCCAAAACTGCTCGAGGTAAACCCGAATCCGGGCTGGTGCTGGGACGGACATCTAACCAAAATGGCCAAATTCGACAATATTTCCTACAGCGGCACAATCGAGGCGATTCTCCAGGCTGCGGAACAGCGTATCTTTCCGGTGCAGACGGAACAACGCGACAATGGTGAAAAAGCGGTCCAGCCTGTCATTGCGCAGGAACAATAAATTATTTTAGAGCCAAGGATACTGCGCAATTCTTATGGAACACGCCCATACCAGCAACAAACCCATCCCAGAGCCTCCTGGGCAAGCCGCAAAAACGCCTGAGCCTGCGCCTGTGCAGTCCAGCAAGGGGTTTGACGCGCTCAAGCTCAAAATCATCGCCTTTGATGACACCGTCGCCCCTAAGCTGCCCGATCACCAACGCAGTCTTTGGCTCGACATCCGCTCAACCATCTCTGAGATCATCCGTGAGCAAAAGGCCCCCTCTATTAGCACCTTTGCCACGTTGCCGGCCATTCTCATTGCCACGCCTGAAATAGTGGCCTTGCCCCACAACATGGGCAATCTGGCGCACGTTATTTCAACAGGCGACGGCGGCGGACTCGCCGACATTTCCGCGGCCCTGGTCATGGAACTCGACCGCCAGGGCGCAAACGTACATGTGGCCTTGCCCGAATACCGTAATATGTTCGCCGCCTTTGCCACGCTGACCCACAAAGATTACGAAATGCTGCGCCGCGACCTCAACGACCGGAGCCGCATTCATCTGATTGAGGACGGCCTCTTTGACCATGCCAGCAGGGTGTATAACGACTCCTCGTCCCGTCTCTACGATATTGACGCGCGCAGGGCGAACGCCTTTCAGCGCGGCATCATCTACCGGGTGCTGCCCTTCTTGAAAAACCGTTTCACCCGTGTGCTTGTCCACTGCAACGACTGGATGACCGGACTCATTCCCTCTGCCGCGCGCGGCATGGGGGTAAAAAGCCTCATGACCTTCCACAATATTTTCACCTATCGCCAGACTCCGCATGGGTTGCAAGAACAGGGCATCGATATCCAGTGGTTCTGGAACCATGTCTTTTTCAAGGACCATCCCGATAAACATGGTTCATTTGAGGCCAACTACGCGAACAACCAGGTCGACTACATGACTAGCGGCCTCTTTGCCGCTGATTTCATCAACACAGTATCACCCACTTTTCTGAAAGAGATTGTCCAGAACTACTTCATGGAACACCATACCATTCCGGACGCCATGCGCGACGTCATAAAAGGACGTTGGTATGGCGGGGCCGCGATGGGCATTCTGAACGCCCCTTCAAAATTTGCCGACCCGCGCCTCGATACGGAACTGCCCTACAAATACTGGTACGAACCCGTGGCAACCGACACCGCAATCCTGGACATCAGGGAAGGAAAACGGAAAAATAAGGAATGGTTCCAGAAGCAGGCGGGGTTGCAGGTAAATCCAGACGTACCGCTTTTCTTCTGGCCTTCGCGAATAGCCAAACCGCAAAAGGGATTCGAACTGCTCCTGCACATTATACACTATCTCATGCCCAAATTCGACCTCCAAATCGCGGTAGTGGCGAACGGCGACCTTGACCTTATCCGTCAATACGAATGGTATCAACGCGTCTATCCGGGACGCATTACCTACCGGCCCTTTACGCGCAAACTCAGTCAAGTGGGCAAAGCGGCCGCGGATTTCCTCTTCATGCCCTCTCTCTACGAGCCCTGCGGTATTCCCCAGGTAGAGGCGCCGCGCTATGGCACCATTCCGCTGGTGCGCAGGACAGGCGGCCTGGCCGACACTGTTGAGCCGCTCTCGGGCAACGGCCTCATGGGCAACGGATTCCTGTTCCAGGACTTCATACCCAGCGGTCTCTGGTATGTCATTACCCGCGCCATGGCTTTCTTTAAAAAGGATGATGACTTTAAATATATGGTGCTCGGCAGAATTATGAAGGAAAGCTTTGAAAACTTCAATATTGAAAAAACCGCGCGGCAATACCTCGATGTATACGAAAAAATATTCAGGCAAACCGACCCGGGTGTAAAAATAGTCTGATAGTCCTGTTCATTTCTCAAAATACAGTACCGTCTCGCGCGTCGCATACTGTTCCCCGCCTTCCATGGGAATATCGACCATGATCTGGTATACGCTCCCTTCGCGCGAAATAATGGAACCGCCGGACATATAGCTCAGCGGCCGCTCCGAACGCGCTTCGAACATATATGACGATCCGCGCAGACCTTCAACAAGGCACACGGTTTTCTCCTTATCGCGTGTCACACTGAGTATGCGCAGACGCTTGGATTTTTCACCGGCAATTGCCGGAACAAATGGCGCGTAGATATCTGTGCCTGGCCGGTATTGAATCGCTATTTGCGAACGGCCGATCACAGTGGTCTCAATCGTGCAGACCACGCCAATGGCGAGGGTCTCGGCCTTGAAAAGCGCGTCCTTGCCATCAATGGTCACCGCGATCATTCCGGCATCGGCCGGGAATATGGGCGCGCATGTTACCATGAGCTTTTTCTCCCCTGCCTGCCGGACCACGGTGATGACAAGCACGCCGGGTTCGCGCTTTATAACGATCCCGAGCGTATCGGCCCCTGCCGCGATGTTACGGAAAGCGCAGCTGTCCCACTCAGGCGGCAGCTGCGGGGCGAGTGTGAACGCGCTGTTGGGAATGTCCCACGCAAGGCCCAGCATGCCTCGGATAAAGGGAAGCGTCACCATGGCCGACGACCAGACTTGGCCATGACAACCACGGATCATGGATTTGTAGATATCGCCTGAATAGAGTTCGGGATGGGCGCCCAATGCATCGTCAAAGGTGGCCTGCGCGTTATCACGCAGAAATTCGTATCCCGCGTCAGGCCTGCCATACCGGTAGCAGGCGACCGATGCCCATCCGGTAAAGAGCGGCCACACGCTGCCATTGTGATAGCTCATGGGGTCGTACGCTGGATTACCGGAACCCGTTATGCGCGCGCCCCAGTCCGAGGCAATCTGCGCCGAAGCAAGCTTCCCAGCCATGCATGTCCCGCGGGAAAGGGATGGAATACCCCACCACATGGATACCGCGGGCATGACCGTGAGGTCTTTTTTAACATACGCTGAATCGACCGCCACGTTCATGTCCACTGTGGCGAAATTTTCGCCCGCCCTGCACGTGCCAAACCCGTACTGCGAGAGCGAATCGACCCACAATATCCGCTCAAAGGACTGCGCGCTCTGCGCCGCCTTCCTGGCGCAGTGCTCACTGAACTTTTTCTCCTTCATTTCAGCGCCTAGTCTGGCCATGGCCTTGCTCGCCTGGATCCAAACGCCTTGGAGATAGGTCTCCTCGTGCACCGGCATGAGCCTGCCGTCTTCCACCCATCCGTGGCCGCCGCTGGTGTTCTCGATAAAGCCATTGCTGTCCGTGTCCATGCCCTCAGTGTATTCATAGGCGTTTTTTGCCGACTGCCACATGCTCTTCAGAAAAACCTTGTCGTTGCTGGCCCGGTAATATTCATCGAGCGCAACGCAGTAGAGGGGCGACGCGTCGGCTGACGCGTGAAAATAGGGATAGTCGGCGGCCCAATTGACAAATGGCACTGCCTGCGACAACTCGTGCATTATTTTTCCATCCGCCCGCTGGTATTTTCTGAGAAACGAGAGTTCTTCCCGCGCGCCGGAAAAATCGCCGGACCCGATAAGGGCGAAGGTCGTCCAGAGACCGTCCCTGCCGAAATACCAGGGAAAGCCCGGCCGGTTTGCCCGGCCCTTGGGGTCCGCAGTCGAGGGCCTGAATCCCGCGACAAGACCAGCGCCAAGATAGGGATGTTCGGCAAAGCCCTTGCAGATCCTGATCTTTGCCCAGGAAAAAGCGTCGTTCAACAGACGGTCGGGTGTTGTAACCTGCATGGTTTTGACCAAATACGCGTTATAATGGAAGGCCGCCTTTTTGTATTCGCTTTCAATGCCCTTGCGCAGGTCGCTGCAGAGATTGAGCACCCGCGCGGAATCGCCGCGTACGCTCCCGGTAAACACAATGACCATGTCCTGTTTATCAAAACGTGGACCCGTGGCGTCAAAGGAAAAACTACCATAGGTCCTCTTCTGCGTTGGCTTTTGCCAAAGGGTGCAGGCCGCGGCACCCTGTACCCCGATCATGCCAAAGAACCTGCTCCTGGCGTCAGTAAGGACAAAGGCGGAATCCGCGGCGTCGAACCGGACCGCCACGTCGCCGCGCACGCCCGGCCAC
The DNA here is from genome assembly GCA_001789205.1 of Candidatus Raymondbacteria bacterium RIFOXYA2_FULL_49_16. Lineage (GTDB taxonomy): Bacteria > Fibrobacterota > OXYB2-FULL-49-7 > OXYB2-FULL-49-7 > XYB2-FULL-49-35 > XYB2-FULL-49-35. The sequence continues at coordinate 11,001 of MFYT01000025.1, forward strand.
ATAAGGGAGAGTTCGCCGGAAAATGTAGCTTCGATGGAAAGGGGTTCGCGGGAATCCGCACTGAGCACGATGAACGCCGCGGGCTGCGAAACAGGCGCAAAGAGAGTCATGGTCACGGTGAATTTTTCGTGCTTGAACGTAAAAATCGTTGCCTCGGGCCGCACCGTAATGGTGGAGGCGAGTTCAGAACCGGTAAACCGCTGCGTTCCTGGACCGCTTCCCAGTTTGAAACTCAATTTGAAATTGCTCACGATATTGAGCGGATAGACCCATACTTCTGAGACCCAGTCCTCGAGTCCGATGATGGCCGCCCCTTTGCCGGTCACATCGAACGGCCGCGAGGCCTCAACAGGACGCGTGAGGACCAAACCGCTGTTAAACTCCTGGACAAGATCGGGAAATTGCTCAGAAAAAAGAGGTACAGATACGATAAAAATGATGTAAAGCAGTCTCGCGACAAATTGTTTCAAAAAGTCCTGCACGCAGGTATATATACATAAATTTTAGATTGATATCAATCTTTACTGTTATCGCATCGCTGGTCAAATAAATCAGTCAGGAAGGTCACGGACCGACGATACGATGGGTATGATCTCGTGCAGGTTGAGGGTGCTGAACATCTCGCGCACCTGATCGGATGTGGCAACAATGCACAATTTTCCGTTGCGTTCAAGAACATCCTTGTTAAAATGAATAAGAACGCTAATCAGCGAGCTCGAAAGATGTTCTGCCTGGGAAAACATGACCGCGATGGAGGTCTTGCCGCTGTTCAGCAGATCAAAAATCGTCTTTTCAAATTCCTGAAAATGGACGCGTATATCGAAAAACTCACGTATATGAATAACCGTGTACGAACCATGAATGGACAGTTCCATGCGCATAGCAGCCCCCTGCTGATTGCGGAAAAGATATAACATTTCGGAGATGTGTACAAAGAAAATAATTTATGGCTGAGCAATACAGAGTATCAGCCATGACGCGAAGGAACGTATTATACGCAGCCTTGCTTTAAAAAGTTCAGTATCCGGTCATTTTCAAGTCCCGCAATCCCAATGTCGTCCAAAGTAAGACCGCTTGCAAGAAAATCCTTTCCGCAAATAATGGATCCGAGCGTTATCATGGACTGGATGACCGGAACATCAACATTGAATCTTTTTGCCAGATGGTACCGTGCAACCGTACCAACGGGGATATCTTCCGTGAAATACCTATGGTTCACCGAATCGGGACCGGTAATCGGGGGCATAATGACATCAACAAACGGGACCCAGTATTCAAATCCCATTATGCTTCCTTTCCAGTAAAATTTTTCCTTACTGTGGTCTGACATGGTAACGCCCATTGCGGCGCCAATCCTCTTCTCCTCCTGATAAAACGCATATTGCACATGGCATACCGCGGGACTCATCCCGTATTTATACATCGAGTATTTTCCTTTTGGAATGCCCAAGGTACCCTCACTCTCGGACACCTCCATTGCGCCGACATTTAAAATTGACCCGGGTACATGTATCACGGGATTGGGGTTTGAAAGATCAACGCCAATAATGGTGTCACCCTGTTTCAGCTCAATCGCACCATCAAAAGGAGGTATAGATTTCAATACTTCGATGAACGCTCCACTGTCCTTGCTGGGGAATGTGTCCCACATGATCGAACGTATCCGCATAATGCAATCCAGCTTTCCCGGACTCTCCATACGGACCCCGTAGGGCATTGAACTCCATCCGCCAATGATTACCTGGGCAGTGCATCCTTTATCCTTCATCATTTTTCTCAATATCATGGAGCCGAAATTATCGGGGAATATGCTTATAATCTGCCCGTCTTTTAAAAAAGGGATCATTTTTTCAAAAAAAGGCCTGAGCCCTTTGGCCGGGACCGCCAAAATGATAAGGCCTGCGTTTGCTAATGCTTCTGATATTTCCGTTGTAACAATATGGATTTTGGCGGTCCCGGTTCTTTTAAACCATTTGAAATTCCTCTGTTCTCCGCCAAGCTCTATCTCATGGTTCTCCATGACCTTTCCAAGCATCCTTGGCGCGAATTCAGGCAATTCAAAAAGGTGCACGGTATAGCCGGCAAGGCTGAAATCGGCCGCAAATGTCTGGGCGCATGCGCCTCCGCCAAGAATCGCGACAGGCTTTTTTAAAATGTCGATGTTTGCCATTGAATAAAACTCCTCATTGATTGTATGATTTTACGGAAAAATACGTATGAGTCTTACCCGCGAACCAGACGATGGATTCTCCACGTTTTTCACTTAAAAACATTGAAGAATTTGCTAATAAAAGACTGTTCGAGATTCAATACTTCTTCCAGTTCGCCATGGTCGAGCCAAATGCCGCCGCATTCGGAACATTTGTCTATTTTAATGTGCTTGTAGTCCATCTCGATGAGACCCATGCCGCACTTGGGGCATGACATGTGATGGAGTTCCTTGAGCCGCTTCTTTTCCACGGCCTTCATTTCGCGATGTTTCTCTTCTTCGAGTCTTTTCTTGCGCTCAAATTCTTTACGCGCAAAATACTCTTCCTCTTTGGGCGTTGGTTTGACCGGCATAGTAAAACCCTCCTATATGTTGGTTAGACTCTATGTCTGAAGGATATACGTTTTTTGCGTAGATAAAATGCCATGTTAAGCCGCTTGTTTAAAGATA
>MFYT01000026.1 GCA_001789205.1 Candidatus Raymondbacteria bacterium RIFOXYA2_FULL_49_16
GATCTGCAAGTCCGGTTCTGTGAGGGGCGTAAGGTGTCTCTCATGATAAATACATTTTATTGTAAGGAGATACTATGACGCCTACTCGACAAAAGGCATTCTATTTCATTCTGGTGTCTTGCGGTATGCTATACACGGCAGCTGTATCTGTGACCATAATACCAGTGCCCAAGGAAATGACTGACCCATCACAGAACTGGACCATTGCCACGTCTGACAACTGCGCGATCGTTATTGGCGCTTCAGCGTCTGAACCAGAATCATATGCTGCTGAACAATTCCAGAAATGGATGCAAAAACGATTTGGACGGACATTTGAAATTAAACGCGAGAACGAGGTCCTGACCAGCTATGTGTACATCTTTCTTCTAGGCACACGGGCAAACAACGCATGGCTCGATGAGCTGGCAACGTCAAACAGCGTCAATTTAAGCGCCAGTTCTCCTGGATACAACGGCTATATCATCCAGATGGTGAGTTCCGCTGGAAAGAGCATCGTATTAGTCGGCGGCTCAGATGCAAGCGGGGTCATATATGGCCAGAATACCCTCTTTCAGTTGTGCGAGATGGTTGGAAATGATTCAATCAGACTCAACCACACGGTGATACGCGATTGGCCCAGCGTAAGGCAGAGGGGCAGCCACTATTCACCTGTCAATCGAACCCTTGCACCTGATATGCTCGACAGGTATATCATGGGACGATTCAACATCGCAGACATGCGGAACGGCTGTTATGGCGGTAATGAGGGAAGCATCAATGATACACAGGCTGTGCGGCTTGTGACCGAGTGCCATAACAGGGGCTTTTATGTATGGGGCAGCATGAGTGCAATTGTCGCTTCCACCGCTGAAATAAACACGAAGATCCAGTATTGCGACAAGTACCTTCACCACTACGGCGTTGATGGCGTGTGGGCCAATGTCGACGACGCTGGAGAGGGAACATTCACGGAGGCCATGATAGATACTTTTGTCAAATGGGGGCGTGCCAATGGTTTGAGCGATTCCGACCTGATGCTGCTTCCTCCACAGCCGGATTACCAAGGTGTCATTGGCGGGTGGAATCAGGCGATTCAGAACAATGTACCGGCAACAAAGAATATTCAGTGGATTTATACGCAGGTCCCAAGTCCGGCCAACACAAGTGCGTCCAATTCCCTCGGGCTTGCGCTAAAACCTTTCTGGTGGATCAATTCGCCGGGGAGCGAGGTTGGGCTTTCGTTTTATCCGCAGTATGGCAATATAAGCAGTCCGAATTCCCAGATGGCGCCATCGAATGTGTTCTACCGTGAGCTTCAGGATTTCAAGAATACCGGGTGGACTTATAACACTGATTTTGAGGCTGAGCCAATGAGATCCCTGGGCGATCTGATCGAGGGCGCGACCCTGTGGCGGTATTCCCTGTTCCAGGAAGAATATGTATTCATGAATCTCGGGGCAATTCTGTGGAACCCGGGAGCCTATGTATTTGCCGATGTCAGGAAACATATCTATGAAACGGTCTTTGGAAAAGAACGGGCGCCATATGCCGCGGAATTCGACAGCTGCCTTGCGCTGCTTAAATCAAATTATTTTAATTTGTTTATTGATTGCCCGCGGCCGCCGGCATTGACTGGAAACCAGCAGGAAGCCGGAGCGCTTGCCCAAACCATGTGCCAGTGCGCAGCGAACATCAAGGACAACCCGTACACAATGATAGATTCAGCGCGGTACAATGAGCGATATGTACAGGGTATGGAAAAGGTGGTCAAGATCGCTTATGGTTATCTGGGCCTTAGCTATTTAGCCTGCGAGCCCACAACTGAGCCGGAAAAGGCGCTGGCGGCGGCAAGGCCAATGCAGGTGTTGGTGTTTCCCAATCCCTTCAACCCTGCCACGACCATCGCGTACGATGCTGGCATGAAGGGTCAGCGTACAGTTATCGATATTTATGATATAGGGGGAAGGTTGGTCTGGTCCCATGTGCCGCGGAACAGGCAGGGTGTTGTTGCCTGGCGCGGTGAGGACATTCAAGGCAAGGCTGCTGCGTCGGGTATTTATATGCTTGTTTTCAGGTCTAGCACAGAGACCCATCGGAAGACTCTTGTACTGATGAAATAAACCTCTGTTTGGCGAGACATTGCCGTAAAACAGATACGAATAAAAACATAGCTACCCTTTTGAAATTTGCATGGGCAGGAACCGCATGCGCGGACCGGATTTTGCCGTTCCGAGCAGGATCTGGGCCGCCAGTTTTCCCATTTCCCGCGCGTCCCAATAGCAGAACCATGCCGGTTTGTTGCCTATTATGAGTGGGGAATCCGGAACATCAAAAACAACTAAATCCATGGCAGGGCCCTTTCCCGCAGCCCATGCCACAAGACCCTTGCGTGCTGTGTTTATGATATAGCTGTTGCTGATAATGCCCGTACAGTCCGCATGCTCCTGCAGCGCCTTTTGAATAAGGCCATCGATCACCGCAGACTTGCCTGAGTCCATGGGAATGAATGCTTGGTGCGCCGATATCCCGGCCTTGTTGGCAGACTGCTGGATTCCCTGCCATCTAAGCACATTCGTGGGGTCTGTAGCCTGCTCTTTTTTCTTGTGCCCGTGGATGAACAGGACCCGTTTATGGCCCAATTGCGCCAATTTCTGCGCCGTGAGTTCGCCGCCATGAAAGTGGTCTGCCAGGACCATGAGATCATTGCTCCTTGCATCCACGAGTTCGCAATGTACCATGGGCAGTTTCATCTGTTTGATGGCGCGGACAAGTTTTTTGTCCTCCATTTCAACGCAGATGAGGCCATCGAGGGCAAGCCCGTTTATCTCCCTGATCACCTCGTGGTTGGATTTGTTAAGAACATCAATCGCATACCCATGCCTGCCTGCGCGATACAGAATTTCGCCAATGCTATTGACCATGTCCCGGATATAGGGTGTTCCAGAGATTACCGTAAGCGACGGACGGTTGAGCAGAACGCCGACCCTTTTCATCTCCTTTTTTCGCGTCCTGCTGCCGTATAGCGCCGACTCTTCACTGTTTCTTACAAACAGGCCCTGTGAGGGAACACCTTGTATGAGCCCTTCCTTCTCCAGCATGTTCAACGCATGCTGCACTGTACAGCATGAAGCTTTAAATTGGGCCATCAATTTCAGGACCGGAGGCAATTTATCATCGGGCTTGTAGTGATGGCCTGTGATGTCCCTTCTGAGAGACCGGTAGACCTGAATATATTTAATCATCGATATTACTATAAAATAATGCGAGAGGGGTGTAGGAATAAAGCATTATTAAGTGTATAATATATGTACAGTCAAATAAGGAGGCATGGATGAAAAAGCATACCGGTATCATAATTGTCCTTTTCATTTTCTTCTGTTCTGCAGCTGCGGCTGTTTCGATAATTCCCAGGCCAAAACAGCTTATCGATCCAGGGCAGACCTGGACCATTGCTGCTTCCGACAACTGCGCCATTGTGATCGGCACATCGGCGTCAGCACCTGAATCATATGCCGCAGCGCAGTTCCAGAAATGGATGGGCAAACGGTTTGGACGGACATTTGAGATAAAGCGCGAGAACGATGTACTGACCGGCTATACGTACATCTTTCTCCTGGGTACAAGGTCGGGGAATGCCTGGCTGGACCAATTAGCAACTGCAAACAGCCTAGATCTAAGCGCAACATCACCGGGAAAGAACGGGTATGTGATCAAAATGGTGAATACTGGCAGCCAGAACATTGCGCTGGTTGGCGGCTCTGATGCAAGCGGCTTGGTATATGGGCAGAATACGCTTTTTCAACTATGCGAAAATGCCGGGACTGATTCTATCACGCTCAACCATGCGGTAATACGCGACTGGCCCAGCGTGCGGCAGAGGGGCAGCCACTATTCACCTGTCAACCGAACCCTTGCACCAGAGATGCTCGACAGGTATATCATGGGACGGTTCAACATCGCAGACATGCGGAACGGCTGTTATGGCGGTAATGAGGGAAGCATCAATGATACACAGGCTGTGCGGCTTGTGACCGAGTGCCACAACAGGGGCTTCTATGTATGGGGCAGCATGAGCGCCATCGCCGCTTCCACTGCTGAAATAAATACCAAGATCCAGTATTGCGACAAGTACCTTCACCACTACGGCGTTGATGGCGTGTGGGCCAATGTCGACGACGCTGGAGAGGGAACATTCACGGAGGCCATGATAGATACTTTTGTCAAATGGGGGCGTGCCAATGGTTTGAGCGATTCCGACCTGATGCTGCTTCCTCCACAGCACCCCATAGGATATGGATCTGTCATAGGCTCATGGAACCAGGGGATACAGAGCGCCATACCGGCAACAAAGGACATTCAGTGGATTTATACGCAGGTCCCAAGTCCGGCCAACACAAGTGCGTCCAATTCCCTCGGGCTTGCGCTAAAACCTTTTTGGTGGATCAATTCGCCGGGCCATGAAGTGGGGCTTTCCTTTTATCCTCAGGACGGAAACATAGACAAGCCCAACCGCCAGATGGCGCCGCAGGATGTGTTTTACAGAGAACTCCAAGACTTTAAAAACACTGGCTGGACATCAGGCACTAATTTTGAAGCAGAGCCCATGCGGTCCATGGATCAATATATTGAAGGGGCGTTTTTATGGCGATCTTCCCTGTTCCAGGAAGAATATGTATTCATGAATCTCGGGGCAATTCTGTGGAATCCAGGAGCCTATGTATTTGCCGATGTCAGGAAACATATCTATGAAACGGTCTTTGGAAAAGAACGGGCGCCCTATGCCGCGGAGTTCGACAGCTGCCTTGTGCTCCTGAAATCCGGCTACTTCAACCTGTACATAGATTGTCCCAGACCGCCTGCGCTTAAGGGGGACAGTCTTGAGGCGGTGGACCTTGCACAGCATATGTGCCAGTGTGCGGCAAACATCAAAAACAACCCGTACACAATGATCGATTCAGCGCGGTACAATGAACGGTATGCGCAGGGTATGGAAAAGGTGGTCAAGATCGCTTATGGTTATCTGGGCCTTAGCTATTTAGTCTGCGAGCCCAATACCGGGTCTGAAAAGGCGCCTGTGGCGGCAAGGCCAATGCAGGTATCGGTGTTTCCCAATCCGTTTAATCCTGCCACGACCATCGCGTACGATGCTGGCATGAAGGGTCAGCGTACAGTTATGGATATTTATAATATAGGGGGACGGTTGGTCTGGTCCCATGTGCCGCGGAACAGGCAGGGTGTTGTTGCCTGGCGCGGTGAAGACATGCAAGGCAGGGCTGCTGCGTCGGGTGTTTATGTGCTGGTGTTCAGAGCAGGCAATGAGATGCAACGAAAGACGCTGGTTTTAATGAAATAAGGGTTCAAGACTTGTGAGTTCTGCGTTTTCCGTTCCTAACCGGCCACTGATTCCGATTTCATCCGGCCACCCCCTCCTATGGTTAACTGATAAGCATTTTGATTTCTCTGGCTGAGCCGCGTTTTTTCGCCACTGGGCCGCAGGATTCCCGCCTCGCCTTGCGGCCACGCGAGGCGGGCCAGCCGTAATACCGTATCTGATGCTCGCCCTTGTTCGGGATATGCTGCGTTACCTCTGCCAGGAACTGCAGGGGATCGAAAATTTGGAAGTTTCTGGGAAAACCGTTTTTGAACAGGTCATTATCGTTAATGGGGTAGGGGAGTGCTTCCTTTCTACCGGCACGGTATATGACCTTACCGCCCGCCTCGCCGAGCGCGAGTCGAGGCGGGTCTTTGTTCAGGCTGATAATTCCGGAAATCCCTGGACTTTGTCGGCGGGACGGCATTGCGCATCATCTATGCCAGCGGCCGTTTTTCGAAGATATTGACTTCTTGTGCTCTCCGGAGAGGAGCATTGATTGTGCGGATATGGCAGGCCAGGTCCGGGAAGACCTTGCCCGGTATGGCCTTGACGTATCCGTTGGATCGGTGAAACAGGAGAAGACTGCATTGTTCGCAGGAAAACTCCATGTATTATTTTTCAGGAAATATTCAAAGGGCCGGGATTATTACGATCTCCTGTTCTATCTGCGTAAAAAATGCGCTTTCAACCTGTGATTGCTCAGGAACGCAACCATGCAAACACACACACCTCGATCACATTTTCCGGTGCGAAAGACGTGTTGGATTATCTGAAGCAAACGTTGATAGAAAGGATTCTGCGGCATTACGGGCTCTGGAAGGAGTCGTTGCCGGATTACGTGTGCTTGGGCTTGCGCCGCCCTAAGCAATGCCGAAGGGTCGAGGAATTCGGTCTTCGAGGAACCCCCATCAGCAGCATTCATTCAACACGATACGCGTCCAAGGAAGCTAAAGGATTATAATCCCACCTCAAAAACCTCACCGGTCAAGAGAAAGCTTCCGGCCAATACATTGGACGACTGCTTTGGCCCGGGTTGGCATCCGCCGACCGAAACCTCAAACAGTCCAGGTTCAACAATCCGTTTATTCCGTGTATCGATAAACGATAACTGATACGGTGTTACATCAAAAACCACTGTCTTTTTTTCACCGGGCATAAGCGTTATTCTTTTGAATCCTTTCAATTCTTTTATCGGCACGGTTGCAGAAGCTTCGGAATCGCTTATATAGAGCTGGACCACTTCATCGCCTGCAATCAGTCCCGTATTCTGCACATCAACGCTGATACTGACCGTATCTGTTGTCGGCAGCGCGCCAGCAAGAACCTGAAGATTACTGTATTCAAATGTCGAATAACTGAGTCCGTAGCCAAAAGGATACAGCGGCTGGTCGGCGAAATACCGGTATGTCCTTCCTTTTGTCATATCATAATCCTCGTAGTCGGGCAGCTGGTTTATGGATTTGTAAAAGGTGACAGGAAGTTTTCCGCCTGGATTATAATCACCGAAGAGTACGTCCGCAATCGCGTTTCCGCCTTCTTCGCCGGTATACCATGCTTCAACAATCGCGGGAACAGCGCTATCCGCCCAGTTCACCGCAACAGCGGCTCCGTTGACAAGGACCAGCACCGTGGGAGTACCTGTCGCGTAGATCGCTTTCAGCAGGTCCTCCTGCACGCCCGGGAGGATTATATCGTTTCTATCAACGCCTTCGCCTTCAATATCGGTCGGATGCAGGCCCAGCACAACAATCGCCGCATCGGAGCTTTCAGCCAGTGCGATTGCTTCTGCAAATCCTGTTGTGGAAGTGCCGGTTCTTGTACAGCCCTGCACATACGTGACCGTGGCCAGCGGAAGCTTGCTTTGTATGCCTTCATAAGGACTGTAGGCGCGCGGTCCCGGGGCCCAGTAATAATTCCCGCGCATGAGAACATATTCGTTCGCATTGGGCCCGATCACGGCAATGGACCGCAGGTTTTTACTGAGCGGAAGGAGATTGTTGGCATTCTTTAACAGAACAATGGACTCCTGTCCGGCCGTGCGGGCCAGTTGCCGATGCTCGCTGCAGTCCCGTATGCTGGTCGGGATGCTTGCATACGGCACCATTTCCGGCGGGTCAAACATGCCGAGTTTGAAACGTGCTGTCAGGATATTTTTCAAGGCATTGTCAATGACGCTTTCAGAATAACTTGTCGTATATGCGTAACAGCAGTGCATATCACATCCTGCGCTTGCATCCGAGGGCGAATTGCAGCAGTCCGTGACAACAAAACCTTTAAATCCCCATTCTCCCCTCAGAATATCCGAAAGGAAATGGCTGTGGCTGCATGCAATCTCTCCGTTTATTCTATTATACGAGCACATGATCATAAACGCATTGCCATCCATGATGCTCGCCCTGAATGCAGGCAGATACGTCATGCGGATATCACTCTCGCTTGCCACGGTATAACGTCCCACCGCATTTACCGGGCCGCTGAACACGGCATAATGCTTTGGTGTGGCAATATTTTTCAGATATTTCGGATGGTTCCCCTGCAGCCCTTGTATATACGCAACGCCTATCTTCGAGGTGAGATAGGGATCTTCGCCATAGGTCTCTTCAGATCGTCCCCACCGGGGATCGCGGACGATATTTATATTGGGCGCAAAAAAGGTTATGCCGTCGTGCTTTCCTGTTCCCCCGTTCGCTTCCAGAACAGCGTGATACCGTGCCCGAGCTTCGTCGGCGATTACAGTGCCTATTTTAAGCGTTATATCAGGATTCCATGTTGCGCCAATGCCGATTGACTGGGGAAAACACGTGCCGTACGGGGCTCCGTGCAGGGCCTCGTTACGGAAATTGTATTCCGCCATGCCAAGCCGTGGTATGGCAGGCTGCGGGGCCTTGGTCAAACTGAGCTTTTCCTCGAAAGTCATTCTTGCAATCAAATCAGCGACCCGCTCTTCGACAGGCAGCGAAGGGTTCAGATATGCGGGACCGCCGCTGAAGCTGCTTTCTGCAAGCAAGGTTATAATGATATTCGATGCTGTATCCGCTTTTACCGCTGCTGTTCCGGGCAGATACGTATCTTTTTCTGCTGACAGATAATTAAAACCAGAGACCTTTGGCAATTGCTTGTACTGTGACGCCTGTTTTGGGGCCAGACCGGACGACAGCTTGGTTCTTCCCTGGCATAGAAGTCTTCCATTGATTGCCACCGCACGGACAATGTGACGGGTCTGGCCCGCGTATACGGCAATAATCACAAGACCCGTCATTTTGTTTAGAGAAGTGCTGATGACACCCGTACCTGAAACACGGCATAGCAGCCTTCCCTGTATGTTATACGCCGATATTCGGTTTGTCTGATTGGACGCTCCCCAAACGGATATCCTGCTGTTGCGGAAATCCAGATAGCTGTGCATTGTCGGTTCGGTATTGCTGAAAAGAGACCCTGTTGTGTATCCTTCTATTAGGAATTGACCGTTGCTTTGCGTTGTTGCAGAAAGAGTGGTACCTGTAAGAGTCACCTGCGCACCTGGGATTCCCTGTCCGGAGTCATCCTGGACAACACCCGAAAGCCTTACTTCCGCAAAGGATATTCCGCAGAGAAAGACAAGCATACAGGGTATATACATGACATGCCGCATTTGTCGCTCCTTTTTTGGTATTGGGTAACGATATTCTTGGACGCCTTAATAATATACGCTGATACGTATGGAGGATGCTCTTCATTGTATGGACAATAATCCAGAAAGTATATTTATTCCGAGCAGGGGAGGGGTATGAGAAGAAGGCATTTTGACGCTCTTTACGAGACCTATATCGGTGATTGCAGGCGTAAAATAAACGGAACGCCGCAGCTTCTCATCTTTGGCTATATTGCGCAAAAAAAGGCGTTGATACGCCATCTATTCAATAAAGTCTGCGTCTCTGTCATTACCCACGGCAAGGGCTTCCTGCACTTTAAAGGCAAATCCTATACCATTGAAGCGCCGTGCATCATAGTCGAGATACCGGGCATACAGTACCGCTACGGCCCCTACGGCTGCTGGGAGGAAACCTATTTCAAATACAGGGAACACGACACGAAAAAACTTATACAACGATGGAATCTGATGAAGGCAAATCCCCCTGTCTGGCCCGTATACAACAGTTCCCGAGTTCAAGAGTACCTCACTGTGATCAGGACCATAGGACAACATCCAAGCATGACCGGCGTTGCGGACAGAATAGACAGGCTTGCAGAGCTTATTCTCATTGAAAGCATCTGGCACGAGGAGTTCAACGTTTTCGATGACATAAAAAAGAGAATATACCAGGCGGAGCAGTATATACGGGACAACTATAGCAGGGACATTGATCAGCAGAAGCTGATACAACAATATTCCTTTTCCAGGGCGAGTTTTTTCTATTATTGGAAACAGAGTTTTCCTTTAACACCGGTCAAGCTCATAAACAAACTCAGGCTCATGAAGGCCCGGGACCTGCTGCTGGAAACTGACGTGAGCATAAAAACAATCGCGCTGAGCGTTGGATTCAAGGACCAGCTGTATTTTTCGAGAAAATTCCGGGAATTATATAAGATGGCGCCACATGATCTTAGAAAAAAACGGTCCTCGAACATTCCTTGAATGAAAATATCCAGTGGTGGCGACACCGGCCGGCCTGGAAACAAGCAGTGTGCCGAATTTGTTCACTAGGCGTTGGTAGAATCGTACCGGACCGAGAAGGGGGTCCCCAGCGCTTGCGTTTATACCCTGCCTGGAAGGATTGTCGGAAACAAGTAATGGATATTTCCGAAAAACAGATTATTCAGGCATTCCCTTCTATTTCACGCCCTGGGGCCCTTGGCCGACTTTTGCCTGGCGCAATTGAGATCGATTCCCTCCCTTAGTAAAATCGCCCAGGTGATACACGGTATCTTCGGCCCCAACAACGGTATTCCACCGGAGATAAGAATAATAGTCATGCAAAAACAAGATACGGGATATAATTACCCCGGTATCAGGCATCTGCTCCGGAACCAGAATTCTCTTGTTCGAAAAGCCATTTCGAAAGCGGCTGAAACTTTATTTCTCCGGATTTTCCAAACCAGGTATGTTTCTCCGTCCCTTCCGGTTTATCCGTCAGAATAAGCATGTTTTCGCATTTCAATTCACCAGCCGCAGAAAGCAGCGCACGAATTTCACGCTTCTGCGTATGCGGATCGGAAACGTCCCAGCAAACCTGGATTAGCTGATGAACAACGTTGCCTTTCTTAACCAGGAAATCAACTTCATGATTATCCCTGCTTTTCCAGAAAAAAAGCTCGATCTCTTTTTGAAGCTGTTTTTTATTTAACACTATGGCAACCAGATTTTCCGCCAGGCGACCGGCCTCCGCGCCAACGGCGAATCCGCCTGAGGCGATAAGGCCGTTGTCGATGCAATATATTTTCCGGTTCGCCCGGACCTGCTCCCTTACCTTCCATGAAAACCGGGAAAGCGAAAAGACAAGAAACGCCTGTTCCAAATAGCCGATATATTTCTCCGCGGTCTTGACGCTCCTGCAGCCCGACACCTCCGCAACCCGCGCGTGCGAATATTCGCTTCCGGCATTCGATAAAAGATAACGGGCCGCTGCCTGTATGCCCGTATGCGCCCTCAATTTAAAACGGCGGACAATATCCTTATAGATTATCGAATCGAGAAGCGTGGAGAGATAGAACCGCCGATCCACGGCCTTAAACAAAGGCTCCGGAAACCCTCCTTCCTTGAGATAAGAAAAAAGAAGGCCTGCCATTTTTGCATCTCCAATGCCTGCGCCAGGCTGTTTGAAGCTTACATATTCCGGAAATGAAAAAGGCATAAGGACAAACGGCAAATGACGACCCGTCAAATGCGTGGCCAGTTCGGAACCCAGCAGGTGGGCATTGCTTCCGGTGACCACTAGCTTCCTTCCCTGCCGCTGCAACCGGTTCAGAAAGAGTTCCCATTTGTCGATGTTTTGAATTTCATCGAAGAGAAGATTCGTCGGACTACCCCATACTTCATCAACCACATCCATCAGTGTCTGGGTATCTGTAAGACCGGAAAGAAATTCATCATCAAAATTAACATATCCGAATGATCCGATTACTTTAATCAGATGCATGGCGAGAAAAGATTTGCCCGCTCTTCGCGGACCAAGCACAACCTTTATCAAATCATTTTCGTCAGCATTGATCACTATTTTGCGGGGGATATAAGATTCAGCGGTCCTTTCCGCAAATTCAGCTTTTTGTTGTGTAAGGATTTTTCGAAGCATAATACCCTTGTTTTATGATAATATACGCATTATCAACATCATAAAGCTACTAATTACGCGAATATTGGTATTATATTAATTAAAATATGCGGTTTTTACAATTATAAGGCGTTAATCGGGAGGATATCTACGAAATCATTCGAAGCATTGCGCGAAGCCGTGCCAATGCGATCATTCACCGCGATTACAACGTAAGAGGCACGAGTATTATGGTGGAAGTTCAACGAAGACAAGGTTGTCATCAGCAACACTGGCGGATTTCCTGCGGAGATGGATAAAAACCAGATGATATTTTCCCTGGTTTCTGGATCAAGCGAATTCCAGGCATGTAAGGCTGCGGATGGTATTCGGTCAATGGTTTTTTCAAGGGAGTGCATTACAGGTTCAGGATTTCAGGATTGTTGGACATAAGGTTTTGTAAAAATATAATAATGGGATCAAGAAACGGCAGGGAATAGTTGCTGGTGCAGGACACATAAAATATCCGGTTGTTTGTAGGTATTGTAGGATTCAACTTTTATCCGCTTTTACGCAAGTAGTTGTTGCACAATAGGGTAGTAATGGTTTACTTTCTTATGTTTCATTATTAAGCGCATAAACAGGCCGGGGGAATAAAGCTATGGAAAAGGATTTTCAGAACGAAACTGCCCGAAACATGGCTATGACTGATTTGTAGCAGAACATTCATCGCAATAAAATAAGCGATATTTGAATTGGAAACAAATTGCTAACCTCATTGTGTATCGCATATGTTTATGCCCAATAGAATACTCACAATTTTTAGAGAGAAATATAAGCATTTTCATGAACTCTGTATCAACCTGCATTGAAGATGAAACAAAATTTATTATCCCTGCAAAAATTGATTTGAATGTGGACATTCGTTCGGCTCTAATTATTGATGATGAAGAAATTGTATGTTCCTTAATCGGCGAAAGTCTTGAACAGTCTGAATTAAATGTTCTTGCTATTTGTTCCCGTTCACCTGAGATTGGTTATGAATTATGCAAAAAATATTCTTTTGACCTTTTAGTATGCGATATTTCCATGCCGAAAATAAAAGGAAATACAATCGGGAACCTCTAAAAACTAGCTTTTAAAAAGAAAAAGCTTGACACTGCGCCACATTTATATTCTAGTCCGGTAAAGTCGTATTTCACCCGGACTGGAGGTAATTCATGAGTCAGTTGAGCATTTTTACAGTGGAAGACCGTTACGCCGCCATCAGCAAATGCGGTGACCCGCTCGAAAAGCTGGATAAAGTCATACCGTGGGAGGAATTTCGGCCATTGTTGAACAATGCTTTGAAGAAAGAACACTGAAGCTGGCCGCAAGCCTTTCGATTACGTCATGATTCTGAAAGTGTTTGTGCTTCAGAGCCTGTATAGCCTTTCGGATGACTAAATGGAGTTCCAGATTCGCGACCGTCTCTCGTTTGTCCGTTTCTTGGGCTTGTCTTTGAAGGAGCGCATTCCGGATGCTAAAACAATCTGGCATTATCATGAATTGTTGGCGAATGCAGGAGTCATGCAGCGGCTGTTCAACAAATTCAACCGCTATCTGGAACAGCAGGGGTTTAAGGCGAAAAAGGGTCAGTTGATTGATGCGACCATCATTGAAGTGCCTCGGCAGAAGATGACCGAAGAAGAGCGCAAAGAGGTGAATGATGGAAAGACGCCTGAAGCTTGGGAAAAGAAGCCGGCCCAAATGAGCCAGAAGGATCGTGATGCCCGATGGACCAAGAAGCACAATAAATCCTATTTCGGTTACAAGAACCATATCAATGCGGATGGGAAGAATAAGCTGATTCGGGAATATAAGGTGACATCGGCGCAGGTGCATGACAGCCAAGTTATGGATGAGCTGCTTACGAAGAACAAGAACTCGAAGGATGTGTATGCGGACAGCGCCTACCGTTCTGATGCACAGGAAACAACACTTAAAAACGATGGCTTTCGGAGTCACATCAACACCAAGGGTTATCGGAACAAAGCATTGAGCAAATTCCAAGTGAAAATGAATAAGATAAGATCGAAAATCCGTTCTCGTGTGGAACACGTCTTCGGAGACATGAAAAGCATGAAGGCGGATTTTATCCGATGTATAGGAATCATCCGTGCCGAGGTGAAAATCGGAATGATAAATCTGACATACAACTTCCGGAGGTATGCCTACTTGGCAACCAACAGTTGAGCGGAGAGGCTCCCGGTGCGCCAAAATGGCGCCAATGGGGCCGATACAAGGCGACTTGCGATAGCTTTTATAGAGAAAATATTTACAATTGACCATTCTTATGTATCACAAAACAAGAAATTGCTTTTTTGAACCCATTTTTAGAGGTTCCCTAATTAGATTTTTTGAGAGGCGGAACAAAGTATATACACTGGCGATTGACGCACATATTAAATCCCTGTATAGCGGAACTGATATTAATGATAATTTTATTAAACAAATACGAGACCGGATATTGTGGCTCCATATGCCCATGGTGCTGGTAATCCGGGATATTCACCGGCTTGATCCATTTACCCACCGGGTGTTCATGACACTGATGTGCCAGGAAAACAAACAGTTCATGGGTCTTATTCTCTGGATCATATTTGTGGAATTCGGACAGGAGGAGAAATGTGCGCAGTGGTATCTAAATAAAACGAATGAAAATGGGACGCGAACAATTTCCCACAGGGTATATCGCCTTTTGACAAAAGGACGTGTTTCCCACACAGTGCGGCGTGCAGCTTAAACCTTAAAGAATGAGGGGGCCGGAGTTTTTCGGTAGAAAGATAGTTACGATTATGATAATTATTCTTCTCGGCGCAGGTTTGGCGCTGCTGTGCGGAGGTGCTGAATTGCTGGTTCGCGGCAGTGTAGGTGTAGCGGCGCGTCTCGGTGTGCCCTCCCTGCTCATCGGGTTGACCATTGTTGCGTTCGGGACCAGTGCCCCGGAACTCGTGGTAAGTGTCCAGGCAGGTTTGGGCGGATACGGGGATATCGCGGCAGGCAATGTCATTGGATCGAATATTTTTAATATAGCCGTTATACTGGGGGTTACTGCATTACTGAGACCGTTGTGGATTAACAGAAAGATACTGCGATTCGATATGCCCATATGCGTGGGAGCAGCGGTACTGTCCGGTTTTTTCCTCCGGGATTCGATCTTAACAAGGCCAGAGGGCGGGATACTATTTCTCTGTCTTTGTGTTTACATGTATCTTTTAGTTTTCGCGGCAAGGCGCGAGAAAGGCTTTGCGACGGAAGTTCTTCCTTCGACTGCTATTGGATCAGGTATTCCTGTACAACTCTTGTTGATTGTTGCAGGACTCGCTGCACTGGTTTTCGGTTCTAGATATTTTATAAAGGGGCAGTAGGGCTTGCTCAGCTGGTGGGGGTAAAGGATGCTCTAATCGGTCTTACCGTTGTTTCCGCAGGTACCAGCCTTCCGGAACTGGCAATTTCGATTGCCGCAGCTTTTAAGAAGGAACCGGATATTGCCGTAGGAAATATCGTCGGGTCCAACATTTTCAATGTTCTGGGAATTTTCGGGATTTCCGCCATCTTTTCACCGCTGGAGACACAAGGTATCAGTCCATCTGATATCTATGCAATGATCGGGTTGTCGGTTGTATTGATTCCTTTTATACGATCAGGTTTTGTTTTAAACCGCGTAGAGGCAGCGCTGCTCGTGGGATTGTACGGGATTTATTTATATCAGCTTTGGCCATAAGGAGCTCTTCCCGATCGTTTCCGCGACTTCAGGACAGCCAAGGATATTGCCGGTCTCACACATCATCAGGGCCTGTGCGCCGTGCGCTTTGAGAAGGTCAAGTTCCTGTGCAATCCGTTCAGGTGTCCGGTAATGCTGCTGTAAATCGCCTGTTCCGTAAAAACCGATCATTGGCATGCCGGCAACGTGCGCGTGCGTATACGGACCGTGAACGGTTTTATTCACCAGTGTTTCCACTTTTTCAATTGGCCAATGCGGTTTTAAAAACCAGGAAACAGTAATACCGCAGTAATCCACGTTGATCCTTAGACCATAGAGGGGGTTGGGGAGAAACACCGGATAGCAGTGGCATATGATCCGCATCGCCGGTGTCATGGTTTTTGTGGCTTCATACAGTGAGTCATAGAGAGAAACAATATTCTGTTCAAAGAAAGCGTCTTCCATTGCCTGTTTGTTGATGTCACCGGTAGCCGTTCTTTTCAGCGCTGCGGAGCAGAGCGCGCACCTGCAGGATCGGTAATTCCGATACCCGATAAAGTCCCAGCAGACACCGTCGTGGCCAAAACTTTTGGCCTGTTTAACCTGGCTTCTTGCATATTCTATGACGCCGGGATCCTGAGGGCAGGCAAGTTTCGCATGCAGGATTTCTCTTTGGCCGGGCAGGGGCGCCTCGCCGCCCTGGTAGTCGGGGGCATCTTCAAATGACCGCGGCAGGGCCTCTTCGCTTTCTTCAAGTACCTGCATTACAGCGCCGGGCCGTTTTTTCAGCGGTTCTATGACTTTAAAGGTTTTAAGCCCGAACCGAACACACGACTCTTTTAGGGGAGTCTCTTTTTCAGGCAGGTTGGTGGTTACTTCGTATGAATCAAACCCAAGGTCTTTAACACGCGCGATCATATCGTGTATCTGTCCGGGTTGTTCAGGAATATGCCAGCCGATTATTTTCATTATTTCATTTTTCCATTGGTGGAATATGATCACAGTTGGTAAACGATAACAATTTACGAATACAATCGCAAATTATCAATAAAAATGGTTATTTGTCAATATTATAAGATTTTATTTTTATCAGAAGCCGTGTGCGTATAGCGCACCCTTTTTAGCGGCTTTTTTTATCTTGCTTTCCCATCTGCAGGTCTCGTATCTTTTTCATACCTTTCCCTTGTACCCATACAGGTAACAGATGAAACTGCTTCTTTTTCTAACACTTCTGATCTCCGCTCTTTCTACACTGGAAAATATCGCAGTCATGGAACTCGATCCTGACGGAGTTACGCCTGCCGAGGCCCGAACCCTGACCAACTGATAAGCATTTTGATTTCTCTGGCTGAGCCGCGTTTTTTCGCCACTGGGCCGCAGGATTCCCGCCTCGCATCGCCGCTTTGGCGAGGCGGGTGGGTCCGATAATCGATAGAGGCCATTTGGCGCCCCCGGTTCTATGCAATTTTTAGGCCATATTTCGACCGATCTACTAGTAAAATAGCCCTTACGCAGTGCGAAAACAAGAGAATAAGCAGGCTCCGCCAGTGGGTTTTTGGCAGAGCCTTTAAACGTCGTAGTTTGGCAAATCATCGAAGACCGTGCTTCGACTGCGCTCAGCACAAGTATAATCGGGCAATGGATCTTCTGAAGACTGAGGTTTGAGACAGATTTGAGGTGGGGGCCTGGGTTGAGGCTCTTTCCACAGATTGCAATGTTTGAGGATTTTCTCAATGACCGCATCCTGCTCAATGAAGCCGTCAATCTTCATTGTACCGCCGCATTTCTGGCATTTCAAGGGACCTCATATACACATTTTATCAGCACTGCCCAGGTCATAAATAGGCCCATAGTTTCAATAAATTTTACGAATTAAGAGAAACAGGTGTCTCGTTTTTACAATTCGACTTTCCAATATTATATTATGAAGGGAAGCGCGCTGTTTTTATTTTTTAAGTCCCCACAGCAACAGGCTCTTATGGGCTTTTTCCATGCTTCGCCTGAATTCCACGGCACCCTGATCGATATGAAAAAGCGTGGAATCGATTTTCAGCGCAAAAGCGCTGTCCATCATCAGCATTCCAAGGGTTCCCTTTCCTGCCCGGACACTGCGGAAGACCTCTGATACTTGGGCCATGCTTTCGTTCGCGGACTCCAGGAACGTGCTGTCCATTATCAGTTTTCCGAGCGTGCCCTTTCCTGAAGCAAGAGCGCTGGTGATTATGGATAAATCGTTGGTGATCCGCGTCGCGCGTTCGCGGGAATCCTTAAAGAACGTGGTGTCCATGACGAGTTGCCCAATGGTCCCTTTTCCAGCGCGCATCTGGCTGATCATGGCCGCAAGGTCGCTGGCCACGCTGGCCGCGTCGTCACTCGTGGCCTTCAACTGCATGAGAATGTCGTCTATGCCGATGGGGGTGACTGTTTCGATGAAACCATTGTCCTTGATCTCCGGCTGGCCGCCCGATCCCGGGCTGATGTTCATGACTTTGTTTCCCATCAGACCCTCGGAACCTATATTGGCCTTTGCGTCTGTTTTGATGAATTTCCGTATGCGATCGTCTATCTGCATGTCCACCCGCAACATCGAGTCGTTGATAATGTCGATGGTCTCGACGGTCCCGATATTAATGCCTGAAAACCGCACACTGTTCCCGGCCTGCAATCCATACACGTTCTTGAAAACACAGCTGACACGCAGGGTGCGGTTGAATAATTGATGGCGGCTGCCGATGAGATAAATTCCAGCCATGAAAAGCGCGACTGCGACCACGACGAATATCCCCAGCTTGGTCTTGACGCCGTTTGTATGGTCCATAGTTGCTCCGGATCCAGGTTCAGGGGGTCATTCGAAGAACGACCGTACCCAGGGGTCGTTGGACTGCCTCAGGTCCTCGTATGTTCCTTCGGCCACACATATGCCTTTTTCAAGCATGACGACACGATTTGCCACAATACGGGTGCATTCAAGGTCATGGGTGACGATGATGGATGTGGTGTTGTATTTTTCCTGGACTTCCAGGATAAGGCTGCTTATGCCCCGCGAGGTAATGGGGTCCAGCCCGGTCGTGGGTTCGTCGTACAGCATTATTTCGGGTTTCAGGATCAGTGTCCGGGCCAGCCCCAGCCGTTTGCGCATGCCGCCCGACAATTCTACAGGCATTACGTCAATCGCCTCGGACAGGCCCACGTTTTCGAGGGATTCTTCCACAAGGGCGCTGATTTCAGCGGATGATTTGGAGCGCATCTGCCTCCGTATGGGAAACTCAAGGTTTTCCCGGACAGTCATGGAATCGTAGAGTGCCCCGCTCTGGAATAAAAAGCCCACCTTCATCCGCATTTCATCGAGCCCGCGGTCGTCCAGGTCCGCCACGTCCTTTCCCAGGACCAGAAGCCGGCCCGCGTCGGGAAAAAGGAGTCCGACCATGCATTTGATAAGGACCGATTTCCCGGTCCCGGATTGCCCGAGTATTGCCAGGTTTTCACCCTTGGCAAGGCGCAGGTTTATATCCTTGAGAACGTGGTTGTCCCCGAACGATTTCCTGAGGTGTTCCGCCTCGACCACGATGGGCGTTTGATGGGAATCCATATCTATGCCTGACTGAAAAATAAACTGGTGATCTGGACCGCTATCATGTCAATGATAAAAACAAGCAGGGACGCGATGACCACGGCGGAATTTGCCGCCTTGCCAACACCCTCGGTCCCTTTGCTCGAGTAATACCCTTTAAAACAGCCGACAAGGCCTATGGCGAACCCGAAAAAAAACGTTTTGACGAACGCGGGAAGCAGATCGCTGAAATTCAATGTTCCCATGGCTTTGGAAAAAAAGAGGTGCAAACTTATATTTCCGTTCAGGTTGACCCCCACAAAAGAACCGCACAAGCCCACGGCATCCCCTATAATGACCAGAAGCGGGACCATTAACGTCGCTGCCAGCACCCGGGTCACCACGAGGTATTTGAATGGATTCGTGCCTGAAACCTGCATGGCGTCGATCTGTTCCGTCACTTTCATGGACCCCAGTTCCGCTCCCATGCTGGAGCTGACCTCTCCGGCGCAGATCAATGCTGTTATGACCGGTCCGATTTCCCTGATCAACGAGAGCGATACCATGGCCGGCAGCCAGGCTTCTGCCCCGAACTGGGTCAGGATGGGTTGGGTTTGTATGGTGAGCACCAATCCCATGATGAAACCGGTGATTCCAACAAGCGGAAAAGACCTGAAAGCAATCAAATAGGACTGTCGTATGAATTGTCTTAATTCGTATGGAGGCGGCAGGACTTCCCTGAAAAAACGGCCGGTAAAGAGCGCCAGATAGGAAACTTCCTTAAAGAAATCATTAAGTGCTGCGGCATGATATATCCCGCCGGCTTTACCCATCAGCACACCCTTTCCTTGTACCATGCAGTGCGAAGTTCGTGCCAATCCGCGCACGGGGGGTTATGTGGATCGAATGTACTTAAACTGATTGGATATTTACGGTATTGAGAAATTGGATTGCTGTTTTCGAGAAGATTATAAATTAGTTATAGATATTTGCCGGCCGGATGAATGGCATAATTATTGCGCTCATTATACAGGATATGGCATACCTCAATTCATTATACAGGATATGGCATACCTCAATTCATTGAAACGCGGCCGGAATATTGCCATTGCGGTTGTTCTTGTGTTGGCCGGACTATGGATCGGCACACGGACCGCATGGTTTCAGCAGCGTTTAGGATCTTTTCTGCAAAAAGAAATTTCCTCCGCCATGAACGGCACGGTTACCTGGGACACTTTGTACCTGTCGCCGCTGATGCGCGTCACCATTACCGGCATAGTGATCCGTACAAAAGACAACGAACCGGTCATCAGCGCCAATAGAGTAACACTCCGTATCGTCATTGTTTATTTGCTTAAAAGGCGCATCGACGTCCGGAATCTCACAATCAGCGGATCGAAGGTGGTCTATGACCAGGGAAGGCATCCCAATCTTACAGATGCATTTTCTTCCCCGGCTTCAGAAATGTCTGATACGAACCGTCCGGCGTGGACTCTGAATATCCGGAAATTTTCCGCGGATTCCGTGCAATGCCGTTATATCGATACGGCCATCCGGATCAGCGCTGATCTGGAAAACATACGGTTGCATGGCCGTCTTGTCCGCACCACTGAAGTCTTTGCATCACTTGACTGCGGAAAGGGCAAAGTCAGAATTCTCGACAGTCTTCACCCCATGGACAGCCTCCACTGCACAGTGTCAACTGGTAGCAGGCGTGTAACCCTTGATGATATCTGTCTCCGGTTTTATGCGCATGCGGTAGCACGTGGCAGCCTGGACATCCCTTATGATTCAAACCGTGCCTGGCATGCGGTCATTGCCGCATCGGCGGATGATGAATTTCTTTCATCACTCGGAAGCCGGAAATGGGGAATAACGCGATGCGAAACAGCCACACTAAACTTCCGCATGCAGGGACTGTTCCTGCGGCCTGCGCTGTACGCCCATTGTCATGCACAGGGGCTTGTCGTGGAACAAATGCCTTTTGACATGGTGGATGCCATCCTTACCCGGGATACCCTTGGAGGCACGGAATGCGCGTTAACAGCGCACGGTCCGTCAATGGCCGGGACCGCGGGTTTAACCGGGCGATCGTTGCTGGATGGCCCAAGGGCCGACGTAAGTAATTACCGGATTAACGCCAATCTTCGCTATGATTTCCCGGGCGCACGGGCGGCCATGTACCTTGATGGTTTTGCATCCGGATTATCGCTCCGGGAATTCTCACCTGAAGCGCAGTGTACGGCGCGCATTATAAAGACAGGACCTTTTGACAGCGCAACCTCGTCCCTTGCTCTTTTCTTTGCGAACATTGCCAACAACCAGATTGTCGTTTCAGGCCAGGGCCCAAACGGCCTTGTGCTCACCGGCAAAGGCTTTATCGGCAGGAACCGGGTGGACGTACATGCCAATTTCAGTATTGACGATATGCTGGCGGTTTCCCGGTATTTGTCCGGGCAGGGAATTGCGGGCCGGCTTTCGGGGAGCATTGCCCTGAGCAACGCCAGCGGGCCGTTTTTTGCCACGGGTTTGATCCGGGGATCGGACATAACCTGGCAGGACCTTGTTGCCGACACCCTGGCTGTCCAAGTGCAATACACTCCGGCAACAGGATTGGAAGTGGTTTCAGCCGCGGCTTTTGCGCAGGGCCGCATTGAGAGGACCATCGCGTTCATCGGATTGCCAAGGGCAAACGGCTTCGCACGCATGTCGTTTTCCGGCAAGGGGTCTTTCTCTAATCCCCGGGCCCGGGTGGACATCGTCATCGATGATTTCTCTTGTGGAACGCTTGTTGCGGACACGGTCACGGCGGTTATTGTGCTACAGGACCGCATCATTTCTCTGAAGAACATCGCCCTGGTACGAGACTCATCAAAAGTGTATGGGACCGCAACTGTGGATCTTACCCAAGGACATCGCATCAGCGCCCAATGCACCCTGCACGTTCAGGACACATGCGGCCCGATTGCAGCTTCCGGGGAATTCGCCTTTTCCCCTTCCTGGCGCCTTGATTCCTCGATTGCCGATCCGGTCAGAATACGGGTCTTGTTCAATGGCGTGTGCTTAAAGCCCTATGGTGGTCTTTTTTCAAATGCTTTTTCAATTGACGGCAGGCTGGACGGGGACGCTGGCCTCATTTTCAGGCACGGGGTATGGCAGCCTGAAGGGGAAATGATCCTGTCGTCAGGATATTTTTCCAGCGCGGCCCTGGGTGCGACCGTGCGGGACATTGCCATGCGTTTAAGCCCGGCTCAAAACATAGAGCGAGGCGTAAGGGTATCTCTGACAACAGGACAGGTATCGTATAATGGCATTCTGTTTCCCGGCGTCCTGCTCAACGGCGCCTTTACTGCGAAGTCTTTTATCCTCGACACGGTTCATGTCAGAACCAATCACGGAGGATTAAGCGCAAAAGGGGAGTGGCCGTTGGTGCCCTTTAAAAACGCGCTTCAGAATCCGGCGTCGCACCTCATTGTATTCGCGGACAGTGTTCCATTGGCCGGCTGCAACCCATTCCTCAGCGGATGGCGTTTTGTGTCCGGTGAAGTATCGGGTAATGTCAGCATAGACCCTTCCCGTCCATCCAAGCGCACCAGCGGGGAATTGAGAGCGCAGAACGTCATAATAGCCCTGGATGAAATTTCTCCTTCCATAGGCCCCGTGCACACGACGGTTGCATTTAACGGGGATTCGGTATTCCTCAAAGAGTGCACAGGAACATGGAACAAGGGAACAGTTAAAGCCTGGGGTTTGGTCCATCTTTCATCAAAAGGCATTGACAACGCAGAGATTAAGGCGGAGGTGCGTGCGGTCCGCATGGAGTACGGAGCCGATGTCCGGTGTCGTGCGGATTCCATATTCGCGGTGCTTGGCCGGACTCCGGATGCGTGGCGTATTGAAGGAGAGGCGTATCTGGGCCCATCGGAATATTTTCACGAAGTGCTTTTCAACCAGGTGCCAACGATGCCCGGAACCCAGGCCCCTCCCTCGAAAAACGCCATTAATCTGGCAGCGACAATCCACATCCCCGACAGTTGCACTGCGGACATTGAAATCGGCAAATGGATTACCGGCGCGGCAATCTTAATCCATGCGCATCTTGGCGGTACGGTGAAATTCGGGGGCACAACAGACCGGCCTGCGTATGAAGGATTATTGAAGAGTACCGAGGGGACCATTATGTATCTCGATAATGTTTTCACCATAACCGAAGGATATCTGCGGTTGCCTGGCAGCCAGCCTCACTCGCCTCGCTTACGCGAGAGCGAAGCGGGCGGCAAGGCGGGCCGGCAGAGTAGGCCCTCTGTTTCACTTCTGGCCAGCACCGGTATTTCCCAGGCGCAAGGCGAGACTTTCCAGGACAGCCTGACCATCACCCTGCGCGTTTCCGGCGATCTGAATGACCCCGTGGTCAAATTGACCTCAGCGCCCATCGCGTGCAGCGAGCCGGAGATTATCAGTCTGCTTACATTCGGGACCCTGACTCCGGGAGCAACAGGCGAGTCCGCCTCGGAAATTATCGGAAAGTCGGTTTCCGGGTATGTTTCCCGGCAGGCGCAGAAAACACTCGGACTGGACCAGGTCCGGATCCAGGGTAACCCGGTTCAAGGCGGCACCGCTTCTCTTTCAAACGTGACGGTCTCGGTAAGCAAACGCATCGGGCGTCATGTCACCCTTACTTACCGCCAGGCTCTGGAGAACCATCTTACCCGGGAAGGCGTGCTTTCCTGGAGAATACTGCCGTATCTTTTCCTCGACAGCGAAACTGATGCGCAGGGAAACACGGGACTTGACCTCAAGCTTAAGGTGGAAAAATGAGGTTCTGGGCATTGGCGGGTCTTATCATAGCGCTTTTCATACCAGCGGCCAGGGCAGCTGATCAGGGCTTGGACAGTGCAACAATGAAGGTGTCAAAGCTGGTGATCGCCGGGAACAAGGCTTTTTCCTCATCAAAAATCAAAGGCATCGGCCTCCGGCTGGCGCCGTCCCTGTTCCACGCCCCTGTGTTCACCATGGCGGATCTCCGGCGCGATACCGTGCTCATTGGCCAGTTCTACGAGAGTAATGGGTTCATGAAGGTCCGGATTATGGCCGACACCGCCCTGTTAAATCCCCGCCGTCACCGGATAAAGGTCAGTGTAACGATCAATGAGGGACCGCGCACGACAATTTCGGGTGTCCGCATCCAAGGCGTGCCGTCTGCGGACCAGGCCGGACTTCTTGCGCTGGCGAGTGCGCTTCCCGGCGCGCCCCTGAGGGTACAGGACCTCATTAACGACGCGCAGGCGTTTACCAATTGGCTTGGTGATCGCGGGCGCCTTGAGGCGGTTGTCAATTATCACTACGATTTCTTTCCAGATTCGTTGTCTGCCAGCGTCACCTATGAAATCCAGGCAGGGCCTGTCATACGGACCGCCTCGGTTGCGGTCATGGGCCTTAAAAGGGTACATGAGCGCGTGGTCACGCAGTGCGTGGATTTCCAGAAAGACGAGGTGGTGACCCGTATTAAGCTGCGGGAGGCCATTGACAACTTGTATTCCATCAATCTTTTCAGTTTTGTAATGGTTTCTTTCGATTCCCTTCTTTCCCCGGTTACGGGCGACAGTTCGTCGCGGGTAATTCGTGTGCGCGTCTTTGAGAGGAAATATTTTTCCGGGGTGCTCGGGGCCGGGTATCAGACCTATGAACAGATGCGGGGCCGGGCTGAACTTTCATACGGCAATTTTATCGGTCTTGGGATCAGGGGGTATGCCATAGGCTACGCAAACATGATCAATCAGGGCGCCGAGTTGGGTGGAACGGTCCCCCGGATACAGGGGACCCCGCTGGACTTCAACTCAAAAATAGGCTATCGTCATCAGAACGAACCGCGCATCCAAATGGCCGGAACGTATAGAAAACTGGACAATAGCGTTACGTATCATTTTTCGCAGCAATTGCGCGCCTCGCTGATACACCGGCTCGAAACCAGCAGGCTTTCCGTTGTCCCTCCGGTGCTTCCGGCCAACATAGGCGCTCCCTTCACGCACAGCATGGCCATTGAGGCCACGCGCGATACCCGGGACGATTTGTTCGACCCGCACCACGGGTCCTTTATGGATTTTACAACCACCTTTTCGGGCTTGACGGGCAAGGCCAGTAATCATTTTATCAAGATTGAGGGTGATGGTCGCGTATACCTGCCGCTCGGGAAGTCCGTGGTCCTGGCTTCGGGTATATATGGCGGTATTGCCATGCCGTACAGCCCGAGCAGGGCCGTGCCTGTGCCGGAGCGTTTTTATCTCGGAGGATCGAAAGTGATGCGCGGTTTCGGGGACAAACAGGCGGGTCCCGATTCTTCGGGAACACCGACCGGAGGGACCCTGTATCTGGCGAGCAATGTTCTGGAGGTCCGGTATCCCATTTATAAGTGGATATGGGGGGATGTGTTTTTCGACGCCGGGAACCTCTGGGATGTCCAGAGCAGTGCGGTCCCGGCCTTTATAAAAGAAGTTTCGAAACTCAATCTTTTGTACAATGCGGGCTTCGGCCTTAGGGTGCATATATCCGTGGTCATCGTCAGTTTAGACGTTGGATTCAGATTGAACGATGGCGCCGGTTCATCGAAAAACCCGGCGTTTCATTTTATGGTGGGGAATTCTTTTTAATAACATGTATAGTATACATATTTGAGGCATGGATTCTCATAAATGGAAATATGTTGAATGGATGGGAACTGTGGCTTTTTTCTCCGTCATTAATTCAATCCGGCGACAAGGATTTATGGCATCGTTCTTGCGTGTATGGTTGTAAAATGAGAATGTCTATGAATAAAATATGAAGGTTTCTGACCGTGCTGTTCGGCATTGGTTCGATCATGCACGCGTGTTTCATATTCATCCTGAAAATCACGAGGATCTGGACCCGCATGGACCTGGGTGAAGCAGGGAGAAATGGCAAGGTCCATGCCTGAACGGGAGCTTTCGCGTTGGATAATAAAATAGTGAGTCTCGAACGGCCGCTCCCTGTCGGGTTGTGGGTTTTTCTCGGCGTGCTCGCAATCATCATTGCGCTCAATGCCGCTCTCATCCTTCCGTATGTGCTCGCGATCCTGATGGGCATTATGCTGAAGGTCATCGCGAACAGGCTCTTTTGTCACCTCAGGAACAAAGGCATGGGGCCAAAATTGTCGGCGGTCATCGTGATTGCAGGCTTCCTTGTTCTTTTAATCACCCCGTTGTCGATATTCCTGACGATCGCGGTCAGACAAACCGTCGCTCTTGTACAGTGGTTTTCCCAGAACGACATATTTTCACTGAACCTTTTTATCCAGAAGATCGTGAAGATCGGGCCGATGGATGACCTGTTCGGCGGAGCGGATGCGCTTGAAAGACTGATAAGAAACGGACTTCAGAATGAGGGCCTGATTCTCGCTAATGCCGTTCTTTCCATGGGTCAAAAGCTGCCCTATCTTGGTCTCCAGCTCTTAATCGCCCTGATCACCTGTTTTTTTCTCCTTCTGGATGGCAGGAACTTTGTCCTCTGGTTTGCAGATAAAATGCCTATGGATCCGGATGTGCAGGAAAAGATCATTCAGTCGTTCAAAAACACCTCTGTGTCTGTGGTCTGGTCTTCGCTTGCCGCTGCAGCGACCCAGGCATTGCTCATGTTCATCGCCTTTCTGGCTATCGGGATACCGGGAGCGTTCATGGCTGCCGGCGTGACCTTCATTTTTGCCTGGATACCGATCATCGGAAGCATCCCTGTCTGGCTGGCGGGGATTGTCTATCTCTATTCGAAAGGGGCAATCCTGGGATTGACTTTTATGGTTGCAGCGGGGCTCATCATCGGCGTCACGGACAATATTGTACGTACAATTGTCTTGAAGGGTAAAAGCAACATGCATCCGCTGATCAGTCTGATCGCAATTTTGGGAGGCATCCGGCTGTTCGGGATCCTCGGGGTTTTCGTTGGGCCTATCCTTGCAGGGATACTGAAATCACTCCTGGAAATCTGGCCTGTCATAGGCCGTCGTTTCGGTATCCTGCGGCAGATTCCCGTTGAACCAAAAATTGATAGGTAATTGGTTTTTCCGGTTCGCATAATTCTCCACTGGCATCTGCAATGTGCACTTCTTTCCGGTATCCGGGTCCTCCAAAGAAGCCCAAAGGGTCATTGAATTCATACAGACCCATCTGGCCGAGGAAATTACGGTCGATACGGTGCGAAACAGCCTGAAGCTGGGCTGGCAGCAGTTTTATGGCACACGCAAAGAATTTGGAGCCGCTTCTTTGCCGATATTGATCAATGATTTGAGACTTGAAAAGGCGAAAGCGCTTCGGAAAGACGGTTAAAAGAATTTCAAGCAGAAGTTTGCTTTGACAGGTTCAGATCCTGTATCCTATTCTTTCCGACCAGACAAAGTTTGTCCACCCGGCAGCATCTTATCCAAATGCAGGTTGATCAGGGTGGCCTTGTCAAAAGTCTCTTCCACTGCGGTATTCTGCGATTCGATGTCCACATCGAACACTTTCACACTTCCCTGCGGGCACTCAATGCCGACAGCCGTCAGGCTTGGAAAATCCGGAGGCTTTGCGATCGATACTATTGTCCGATGAGCCCCAAAAACCAGGCTGTCTGCCTTGATGGTGAGTGTCAGCCATGTCGTATCGGAAATGTTCGTTGCTGCGGAGAAAAGTGAAATCATCCGGCTGTTGCTATAACGGTTTATCCGGAGAGAATCGGAGGCTGTTCCTTTTTGGACCAGAAAGTAGTAGGTTGCCTGTTTGTTTTGAACCAGTAACCCGGCCGTTGCCGGAGCGGGACCCAACGCCAAGCGGACGACACACCTGCGAATGCCCTGGAAGGAATAATTGAATCTCACATTCGCCGTTGCCTGCCCTGATTGTGCGCCGTCGATGCCTGCGTCATGAAAAAGGAAGGATCCCCCGGATAGATTGTCCTTTTGCTGGATGTGCCATTGGCCGATCTGGGTGTACCATACGTTGGCAGGAGATTTTGGCGGAGGAGGCGCCGCCCATGATGCTGCCGACAGCGCCATTATAAAAGCAAGCGCCTGCGCAATCAGCGCGAAGGCGCAAGTTTGATAAAATGTTCTTCTAAAAAGAACCATCCATTCACCGTGAAGACCTACGAAGTTTAAAACACACTTGTCTTGGCAAGCGCCTGGAAAATAACCCCCGCAGTCGTTTGGTTAAAAACAACGGTGTTTAATCTTTCAGGGGTGATGGTCGTTGACATCTGGCTGATATTCTGGAATTCGATCGGAACGGTTTGGCCAAGAACGGTTGTGTATACAACAGCCGTGCCAATGGTTACAGACACATTTCCGGACCGGTTAGTGACCTTTTCATAAGAAGTCGTTCCGTAAGCGATGGATGTGAAGAAAACGTCCCCAATGGTCACGCTTTCCAAATCAATGCCGTCGACGTTTGTTGTGGTGCCGCTTACGTCCACACTCATGCTGTTGAGATTGTTTTCCGCCTCGACCGTGGTCAGCGGCGGGGGATCATTAATCGCCACGGTACAACCCGCCACCCAGGCAACCGCGCAACATGCGAACACGCGTAAAAATATCTTTAACATTTTTCAGCCTCCTCTTTGATAAACCAAGCAAAGACTAATATCTATCTGGTATGGACTTCAACTTTTACTTTTTTCTTTCCCCGTTCATTATTATCCTGATTGTCATTCTGCTTGTCTTCGTTTTTCTGCATGCCCTGGACATCCCCCCGGGTCTTGACTCTTTTGTACTTCGGCCCTACCGGCGTCTCGATGGCCGGGTGTTTCCGGTTCCGCACTTCAACCTTTATCAGAGGGTGTTCTCGGGTTGTCACGCGGACTTTATTGAGGGCAATACTGACAATAGGGGTTCCAGTGCTTCGCTGGACAAACTCTCTGGGAGGTGGACCGGCGGACACCCGCACTCGCACCCCGCCGGGCGCCGGATTATCGCGAAACGCTATATGATGGCGCACTTCGACTGAGGTAAAAAATGGCAGGGGGGCGAAGGTCCATTGCAGTTGGATCGCGTTTTGATGATATCCATGCCGGGGTTCCGGGAACAGAGGCGCCCATCCGATTTCATTGTCGGTCACATGCCACCTGACTCTGGCGGGTGACCATTCATATCCCGGCAGCCATACCCAGCCTTGATCGTCATCGTAGGCCCAGTTGCCATAGTGGCATACGACCCACCCGAAGGGCTCATCCGAATCCCACAACCACCCGTCATTTGTATAGACCCAATGTCCATAGGTGAACGGACGCCATCCCGGGTCCGCATCCGGCCGCCAAACCGTGCCGTATCCGGGCACGATTACCCACTCACCATAATCATTGAGTTCACTAAAGTTTACATTGGCATGCAAGTTTACTCTGGCACCCACAACGACATCAGCGCGGCTTACCGTAAAACCGATGAGAACCATCACGATTATACTAAGAAAAACAATAGTTAGAACTTTCATCAAACCCTCCTTGATATCCAATCCTGGAAATAAAGCAATTACAATGCCATTGTAATTATTTATAATAAATGACCACAAAACGGTATCCTTTCTAATGTTGAATGGCAGCAATAGGGAGTTATTCTTGTTTATGAGACGGATTTTCTTAAAAACGGTGACTTCGGGGCTTTTTCAGCTTTATTCCTTAATTTGGATGCCCGTCACGCTTCTATTTTAATGGAGTGGTATTTGATACTTATTATCATGAATATTCAACGATTACGCAGCTTCTTCTTAAAGGAGGCTTCCTAAAGTTAAAGTCCTTGTCGTTTCCGGGTATTCCATGGATGGTGAAGCGAAAATGATCATGGAAAAAGGCGCTTTAGGACTTATTCAAAAACCTTATAATTGTAGCTACCTTGCCATGGCTGTTAAGGAAACGATCGCAAATTGAGCGTCATGGCGGGAAAATATGGGTGGCGCTGGAACCAGGAAAAAGAGCGACGCTCTGGTTTGCGGTGCCGATTGGCGCACTTTTTGGATGGTTTGTGTCAGAACATTAATCTCTGTTGATTTTTGTATGTTTTCACTCCAAATATCGTTGGCATCGCTCTTACAAAAAGCTATGTTTCTTGTATAATTGAGAATAAAGTGTTTTGGGTTTCACCAGCAACCCGAATAATCTAAGAAGGAGGATCTGATGAGTGCGTCAAAAGCTGTCTCTTTTTCTTGCTTTTTGCCTGGCAACAGCCGCAACTGCAGGCTGGATCAACGTACGGCCCAATTTCAATTATGTTTACAAAGACGTGTTTTTTGTAAATCAGGACACAGGCTGGGTTGTTGGCCTAGGCGGCAAAGCAATGCGCACATACAACGGCGGCGCCTCATGGTCCAATTTTAACAGCGGGCTCAGCAGCCAAGACAACATTTTTGCAGTCTGCTTTATCAACGACTCCACCGGCCTTATTGCTGGCGAAGGCGGGAAAATATACCGTACTGTCAATCGCGGTAACAGATGGACGGCTGTGACCTCCCCTGCCGGGTGGTACATTGATTTCCGGCGCATCTATTTTCTTAACGCTGATACAGGGTTCATCTGCGGAACTGGCGGGGTCATGCTCAAGACCATCAACGGCGGCACTTCATGGACCCAGGTGGGTTCGCTCACGAACCCGCTGTGGGACATCAGTTTCATAGGTTCCCTCAAAGGATGGACCGCCGGCTACCAGGGCGCCTCTTACAAGACAACGGACGGCGGAGCGATCTGGAGCTTTGCTTCATACATTGGAGGCGAAGTTTACGCGATCCATATGATAAACGAGAATATAGGGCTTGCAGCGTGCGGTTCTGGCGTAAACGCATATATCAAGCGCACCGAGAACGGCGGCACAAGCTGGACAGAGCTCGATAATATCGATGGAAAACGGTTTTTTTTCCTTTCCGCAAGCCGGGGGTATCTGGCAAGCGGGAGCAGCAGCCACCCCATGATGACCATTGACAGCGGCAGGACCTGGCATGAGCAAATAGGAGATTCCGGGTCCATTAGTTCCGTGTTTTTTTTGAACAATTCCGTGGGTTACGCGGTTGGCAGCGTCACAATCCTTAAAACCACAGACGGCGGCGGAAACATTGCCGTTGAAAAAGCGTTTGCCCGTTCCAGCAGCTTTGACTTCAATGTAGTGCCCAATCCTCTCCCCGGAAGGGCTGTTGCGGCATATGTCCTTGCACAGGAGACGGACGTCAGTCTTGAGGTGTTCGACACCCGCGGCGTGAAAATAATTTCAGTGGCCAGCGGACACCAGACGCCGGGCGCGTACCAAGTTCCTTTCACTATGCCCGCCTCTAGCAAAGGGGTCTATTTCTGCCGGCTGACGCGTGACCGTATGTTTGTTACAAAGAAAGTGGTCTTGGTGCGATAGCTATTGTACATTTACGAGAGACCGGAGTAATTCATCGGTGTCAACAAAAAAACAGATGATCTTGAGGAAAGTAAATCAGTCACCTTCTTAGAAGGTGGCTTTCCAAATTAGAATAAAAGAATGAAGAAAGCCCTGTTCTTTGCCTCATTTATAACAGTTTTATTAAGGCCCTGTTTCGGAAAAACCGACATCCCTGCCACGGCCGATTCGACCGACGGTTCCTATACCATATCGAGACCCTGAAGGGCCCGGGCTCATCCTGCCGGAATCGCGCCTCGGACAGCTTGATTAAAAAAAACCTTACGCTGGGCGACAAGGACAACCTGACCGTGGCGGAGGCAACAATTGATAGACATTTTGTTTTTCCATTTCGCATACTCCCTTTACCGGCGCATGCAGGTCGCACTTCTTTCCGGTATTCAGCCCCCCCGTTTTCCTGATTCCGCTTCCAAATTCACCCTCCTCGTCAAGAAAATAGCCCTTCCAGACAACGAAAACAAGAATATAAAAAAGCTCCGTACCTGTCACAGTGGAAAAATATTGCGCTCATGTCCCTGAAATTCGAAAAAGTATATTATATTATTACCAAATATGTCTTTCATACCCGAAACAGAACTAACCTCCCGGGTTGTACGCCTCCAGAAGGGGCTTGGTGCACAGGCACTCGATGGTGCTTTTATCTTCGACAAAATTTCCCTGCTCTATTTTACCGGAACCATGGCCAATGGGGCCTTTTTTGTCCCCGCCACAGGAGAACCAGTCTATTTTGTCCGGCGCAATCCCGAGAGAGCGCTGCTCGAATCCTCTCACAACCGTATAATACCCTATAAAAATTTCAAGGATATTTCCGCCTATCTGGCAAAGGTGGGGCATTTAGTGGCCAATATTGGAATTAACGAAGGGGCTGTGACCGTTTCCTTTTATAAGATGCTTCAAAAGAATGTTCCCCAATCAGTGTTCAGCGACATAGGTCAGTTGTGTGCGCGTTTACGCGCGGTCAAATCCGAATATGAATTGAATAAAATGAAAAAGGCCGGTGAACTCAGCCGGGAGATCTATGCTCTTATTCCCGGGCTGATTAAGCTTGGTATGTCTGAATGGGAATTAGGCCTCCTGCTGTTTCAGGAATCGGCAAAACGCGGTTTAAATTGCATGAGCCGGGTAGCGGGCGGCAACGAGTTTTTCTTTGGCAATATCAGTTTTGGTGAAAATTCCCTGTATCCTTCGGCCTTTGACGGGCCAGGAGGCATCCGGGGAAGATCGCCAGCCTGTCCTTTTCTTGGAAGCGACCGGACCCTAAAGGCAGGGGATCTTATATATATTGATATGGTCACCCCCTGCGACGA
Source organism: Candidatus Raymondbacteria bacterium RIFOXYA2_FULL_49_16 (assembly GCA_001789205.1). Taxonomy (GTDB): domain Bacteria; phylum Fibrobacterota; class OXYB2-FULL-49-7; order OXYB2-FULL-49-7; family XYB2-FULL-49-35; genus XYB2-FULL-49-35. The sequence goes on from MFYT01000026.1 coordinate 32,592, forward strand.
ATACTATATAGATAAGACCAGGGTATATTCAGCAGGCAAGCCCAGTCAAAAGGCGATCGATTCTTTTCAGAAGTGCTGCGCCATTCAAGATGTGGTCAGAGATATGCTCAAACCTAATGTAACCCCTTCATATATATATAATAAGATATATAAAGAGTATATCGAATCTGACCCTGAATTTGCAGAGCATTTCATGGGATACCGCCAGAACCAGGTGAAATTTCTTGGCCATGGTATTGGTATTGTGCTCGATGAATATCCGGTTATTGCTGATAAATTCAATCTGCCCCTTGAGGCCAGTATGACCATTGCTGTTGAGCCGAAAAAGGGCATCGAAGGAATAGGAATGGTCGGTATCGAAGACACATTCATTGTTTCTCCAAATGGCGGAATCAACATCACCGAAGATTTCCGTGAAATAATAGTATTGTAACCGTGTAAGAAAATCCTTATGAAAGAAAAGATAGAGGTTATTGTCATATGCGGTCCCACAGCCTCGGGCAAGACCGCTATGGCTATTGATCTTGCCGCCAAAGTACGGGGGGAGGTTGTCTCGGTCGATTCTGTTCAGATATACCGTCATATGGATATTGGTACTGCAAAACCTCCGCGCAGTGTATTGGATGCATGCCGCCATCATATGATAAATATCATTGACCCAGATCAGAGGTATGATGCGGCTGATTATGGGGACGAAGCCATGAGTGCCATTGGTGATATTGCCGCTAGAGGCAAGACCCCTCTACTTGTTGGCGGGGCTGGATTATATTTCAAGGCGATTCTTGAAGGTTTTTTCCAAGGGCCAAAAGCAGACCCTTTGTTACGGTCCAGGCTCGAGGCGGAACTTACGGAACAGGGCCCTGCGGCATTACATGCCCATCTATGCCGCATCGACGCTCTCTCGGCGAAAAACATTCATATAAATAATGTCCGGAGAGTCATCCGCGCCATTGAGGTTTTTGAGAAAACCGGTGTCCCGATGTCGGTTCTCCGGAAAGAGAAGGTTTCCTCCAGGCTTATAATCAGGGAGAAAATATTTCTCGATCCGCCGCGCCAGCAATTGTACGCGGATATTAATGAACGCACGGACCGTATGTTCAATGACGGACTGCTGCGCGAGACAGCGGGTCTGTTGACGCGTTACGGACAATACGCGCCTGGACTTGGTGTGCTCGGTTACCGCGAAGCGATCCTGTGTCTCACGGGGGAAATGCGGGAGATGGAGGCCAGGGACCTTGTCAAAAAGCGGACGCGGAATTACGCGAAGCGGCAGCTTACCTGGTTCAGGCATCAGGCCTTAGCTTCTCTGTGACGCATCTAATGTATAACCATGAAAAAAGGCCTTTCGGGAAATATGCAAAAAAATATTTGACATATTCTGTTAAATATTTTATATTAATAGTCTGTCATAACAAAAGACATTTCTAAATTTTGTTCCTGTTCTTTGAAAATTATATAACGTGTATGATCGACTCCAATGTTCGCCCAGGTTAAACTGTTCATCTTTTATTGTCAGTAAAATGATAATGAAAATAATCTATGGAGAGTTTGATTCTGGCTCAGAACGAACACTGGCGGCGCGCCTAATACATGCAAGTCGAACGGGAAAGTGAGGTTCGCCTCACGAGTATAGTGGCGACCGGGTGAGTAACGCGTTAGTAATCTACCTTTCAGTTGGGGATAACCTTGTTAAAACGGGGCTAATACCGAATAGCATTCCGATGCCGCATGGCATTGTGATAAAAGGTGCGTAAGTACCGCTGGAAGATGAACTTGCGTCCCATTAGCTAGTTGGCGGGGTAATGGCCCACCAAGGCGACGATGGGTAGCCGGCCTGAGAGGGTGTACGGCCACATTGGGACTGAGATACGGCCCAGACTCCTACGGGAGGCAGCAGTAGGGAATTTTGCGCAATGGACGAAAGTCTGACGCAGCGACGCCGCGTGAGTGATGAAGGTCTTCGGATTGTAAAGCTCTTTTAGGAGGGAAGAACCTGCAGGTGAATAATCTGCACTGACGGTACCTCCAGAAAAAGCTCCGGCTAACTCTGTGCCAGCAGCCGCGGTAATACAGGGGGAGCTAGTGTTGTTCGGATTTACTGGGTGTAAAGGGAGCGTAGGCGGAAATTTAAGTCAGGGGTGGAATTTCGAGGCTCAACCTTGAACTTGCCTCTGATACTGGATTTCTAGAGTATGGGAGAGGACGATGGAATTCCTGGTGTAGCGGTGGAATGCGTAGATATCAGGAGGAACACCGATGGCGAAGGCAGTCGTCTGGAACAATACTGACGCTGAGGCTCGAAAGCATGGGGAGCAAACAGGATTAGATACCCTGGTAGTCCATGCCCTAAACTATGGATACTAGATATCGAAGGAATCAAATCTTTCGGTGTCGAAGCTAACGCATTAAGTATCCCACCTGGGGAGTACGGTCGCAAGTCTGAAACTCAAAGAAATTGACGGGGGCCCGCACAAGCGGTGGAGCATGTGGTTCAATTCGATGGTACGCGAGGAACCTTACCTGGGCTTGACATGGGGGTGACCGGCGCAGAGATGTGCCTTTTTCGCAAGAAACACCCTACACAGGTGCTGCATGGCTGTCGTCAGCTCGTGTCGTGAGATGTTGGGTTAAGTCCCGCAACGAGCGCAACCCTTGTCCTGTGTTACCAGCGCGTCATGGCGGGGACTCACAGGAGACTGCCTCATTTAAGAGGAGGAAGGTGGGGATGACGTCAAGTCCTCATGGCTCTTACGTCCAGGGCTACACACGTGCTACAATGGCCGGTACAAAGAGTCGCAATACCGCGAGGTGGAGCTAATCTCAAAAAGCCGGTCTCAGTTCGGATTGGAGTCTGCAACTCGACTCCATGAAGTTGGAATCGCTAGTAATCGCGCATCAGCTACGGCGCGGTGAATACGTTATCGGGCCTTGTACACACCGCCCGTCAAGCCATGAAAGCCGGGGGTACTCGAAGTGGTTGCCTTAACCGTAAGGAGGGCGCCCCTAAAGTAAAACCGGTGATTGGGGCTAAGTCGTAACAAGGTAGCCGTATCGGAAGGTGCGGCTGGATCACCTCCTTTCTAAGGAGAAAATCCTTTTACAGTTTTTCATACGGCGGATATTGGCTTTCATACACGTTATATGGTTTTTATTGAACGATGGGCTTGTAGCTCAGTTGGTTAGAGCATCGCTCTGATAAGGCGGGGGTCGGTAGTTCAACTCTACCCAGGCCCATATTTGATACGTTTAGGGGCTGTAGCTCAATTGGTAGAGCATTAGCTTTGCAAGCTAGGGGTCAGGGGTTCGACTCCCCTCAGCTCCAGAAATACTAGCGAATTGAATCTGAAATATAGATTCCGTTCTTTGACATTTCTTATATGCGGGTAATATCGAATACACCTTGAATATTTAGGTGGTATCTGTAATCGAGCTACTATATTGTAGCGATAATTTATTTGCTTGGAATTTTGAATTTGCTATCTGAAATTCGATCAAGCAATCAAGGGCGTATGGTGAATGCCTTGGCATTGGAAGGCGATGAAGGACGTGGTAAGCTGCGATAAGCGTCGGTGAGGAGCAAACATCCTTTGATCCGGCGATTTCCGAATGGGGCAACCCTTCCCGAGTAATGTCGGGAAACTTCCGGATGAATACATAGTCTGGATAGAGCGAACGGGGGGAAGTGAAACATCTCAGTACCCCCAGGAAGAGAAAGTAATAACGATTGCCTTAGTAGTGGCGAGCGAAAGGGCAATAGCCTAAACTGTGTGTGCGTGATAGCCGATACGCGTTGTACACATGGAGTAGCGGGACCTGAGGCGCTGTTGTATCGAACAGCGGAAGAGTGGAAAAATTCCTATCTAGCTGAATGGCCTGGAAAGGCCGACCATAGACGGTGAAAGTCCAGTAAGCGAAAGGTGAGGAATCTCTTCTCTCAGGCACCCAAGTATCACGGGACACGTGGAATCTTGTGTGAATCTGCGAGGACCATCTCGTAAGGCTAAATACTCTCCAATGACCGATAGTGAACCAGTACCGTGAGGGAAAGGTGAAAAGCACCCCTAGCGGGGAGTGAAATAGTACCTGAAACCGTACGCCTACAAGCGGTCGGAGTCAGCCTTTGGCTGATGACGGCGTGCCTTTTGTAGAATGACCTAGCGAGTTACTGTATGCAGCAAGGTTAAGCATATCATATGCGAAGCCGTAGCGAAAGCGAGTCTGAATAGGGCGATTTAGTTGCATGCAGTAGACGCGAAACCAGTTGATCTATCCATGACCAGGTTGAAGCTTGGGTAAAACCAAGTGGAGGACCGAACCAATTGAAGTTGAAAATTCACTGGATGAGTTGTGGATAGGGGTGAAAGGCTAATCAAAGCTGGTGATAGCTCGTTCTTCCCGAAATATATTTAGGTATAGCCTTGCGTCAGAGAGTAACGGCGGTAGAGCACTGATTGGACTAGGGGACTTACCGGTCTACCAAACCCATTTCAAACTCCGAATTCCGTTACTTGTTACGCAGGAGTCAGACTACGAGTGATAAGATTCGTGGTCGAGAGGGAAACAGCCCAGACCATCGGCTAAGGTCCCAAAATACATGCTCAGTGAAAAAGGATGTGGATTTACTCAGACAGCTAGGATGTTGGCTTAGAAGCAGCCATCATTTAAAGAAAGCGTAATAGCTCACTAGTCAAGTGAATGCGCGCCGAAAATACCCGGGACTCAAGCATGTTACCGAAGCTGTGGACTTGTATCGGTCTTCGGACCGATCAAGTGGTAGGGAAGCGTTCCAATAACCGCTGAAGTCAGGTTGTAAAGCCTGGTGGAGGAGTTGGAAACGAGTATGCTAGGATAAGTAGCGATAATGAGGGTTAAAAAACCTCACACCGTAAGCCCAAGGTTTCCTGAGTAAAGCTAATCTGCTCAGGGTTAGTCGGACCCTAAGTCGAGGCCAATTAGGCGTAGATGATGGAAGACAGGTCAACATTCCTGTACCATTTAACGCGCGTTTGAGCTATGGGGGGACGCAGAAGTGAAAGCCATCCTCACGATTGGAAGTGTGAGGCCAAGCGAGTAGGAGGGGGATTTTGGAAAATCCGGATCCCCGTTAACTCCGAGACGTGATGGGAAAGAGATCCTTCGGGTGATCGAACTGGCTATAAACATGCTGCCAAGAAAATCCTCTATGCGAGTGCGTTGAATGTCCGTACTGAAAACCAACACAGGTGGGCGAGGCGAGTAGCCTCAGGTGCTCGAGAAAACCGTGGTAAAGGAACTCGGCAAATTGGCTCCGTAACTTCGGAAGAAGGAGTGTCATAGTGGGTGTAGATCCTTGCGGTCGAAGCCCGTTATGATCGCAGTGAAATGGCCCAGGCGACTGTTTATCAAAAACACAGGTCAATGCAAAGTCGTAAGACGCAGTATATTGACTGACACGTGCCCGGTGCTGGAAGGTTAACAGGAGAAGTCAGCCGCAAGGCGAAGCTTTGAATCGAAGCCCCAGTAAACGGCGGCCGTAACTATAACGGTCCTAAGGTAGCGAAATTCCTTGTCGGGTAAGTTCCGACCTGCACGAATCGTGTAACGATCTGGGCACTGTCTCTACCACGGACTCGGCGAAATTGTAGTATCGGTGAAGATGCCGATTACCTGCAGCTGGACAGAAAGACCCTATGCACCTTTACTGTAACTTGGCATTGAGTCTTGGCATTGCATGTGTAGGATAGGTGGGAGACTTTGAAGTCTTGGCGCTAGCTAGGATGGAGTCGACGTTGAAATACCACCCTTGTGCTGACGAGGTTCTAACTCGGGACCGTTATCCGGACCGAGGACATTGCCAGGGGGTCAGTTTGACTGGGGCGGTCGCCTCCCAAAATGTAACGGAGGCTTCCAAAGGTTCGCTCAGCGTGATTAGTAACCACGCGTGGAGTGTAAAGGCATAAGCGGGCCTGACTGTGAGACTTACAAGTCGAGCAGATGCGAAAGCAGGGCTTAGTGATCCGGCGGTTGTGAATGGAAACGCCGTCGCTCAAAGGATAAAAGGTACGCTGGGGATAACAGGCTGATCACCACCAAGAGTTCATATCGACGTGGTGGTTTGGCACCTCGATGTCGGCTCATCACATCCTGGGGCTGAAGAAGGTTCCAAGGGTTCGGCTGTTCGCCGATTAAAGTGGTACGTGAGCTGGGTTCAGAACGTCGTGAGACAGTTCGGTCCATATCCGCTGCAGGCGCATGATATTTGAGGGGACCTGTCCCTAGTACGAGAGGATCGGGATGGACGGACTTCTGGTGTATCTGTTGTTCCGCCAGGAGCATCGCAGAGTAGCCATGTCCGGAAGGGATAAGCGCTGAATGCATCTAAGCACGAAGCCCACCCCAAGATTAGATATCACGGAGCTTAAGCTCCCTAAAGACCCCTTGAAGACTACGAGGTTGATAGGCCATAGATGTAAGCGCAGTAACGCGTTGAGTCGAGTGGTACTAATAGGTCGTGCGGTTTGGTCATATTTTTATGATCCGTTCGCGGGTTATAAAAACATCAGATAGCATATTGAAAGTTTACAAAAGTATGCTTGATTGCAGGTTATTCGCATATTAAGAAATGAAAATTTCCTGGTGGTTATATCGAAGGGGCAACACCCGTTCCCATTCCGAACACGGCAGTTAAGCCCTTCGGAGCTGATGGTACTGCACAGTTTCCTGTTGCGGGAGAGTAGGACGCTGCCAGGTTTATAAATTGGCCTCTGGTATTGCAAAATATCGGAGGCCTTTTTTTTAAAGTATATTCACGCGATAATTTATGGTTTCTTGCCAAACTCTGTTGAAATGGCCTCTTCGCTATTGTGAAAAGCCCATCCTGATATTATTTTATTTATGTTGAGTAGCTAAACAAAGGAGCAATATGCGTTTTTTTCTGGCTGCGGTTGTACTTTTATTGGCATTCAGTGTATACGCGCGTGTTTATTCGCCAAGGATCATTTCCGATGATATAGCAGACCTGAGTGGTGATTGGGCGAATTTCATGCAATACAAAGATTTCCGCGGCAAAACTGAGCAGGACCTTGCTATAGCCATCCAACAATACCTTGTCGATACATTAAAAGGTTTTATCCATTATGGGTCAGTCTCAGACATTGAACCGGGCAAATCCGTGTACAATAATTCATACGATTTCTGGCATCTCCGCGAACCAGTCAAGATGCTCAATACACGCGGATTTGGTTATTGCGCGCTCATGTCCCATATCAATAGCGCCATTTATACGTGCGTGGGTTTTAATGGTACGCGCATAGTCGCAGGTCCCGCCTATGACCATGCGCATGTCACTTCTGAACTCCGGTATGGCAATACCTGGCATCAATACGACTGCAATCTGAAAGGTTTTGTCATGGAGCCGGGTACAAACCGTGTGGTAAGAACCCCTGAAATATCATTGCACACAAACTGGATTGATTACACGGTAACTCAAGGATACAACGTTTATCCTGCTCCTTCAGACCGAAACTTGGTTAAGTCCGCTGTTACTGACACGACTGTCACTCAGTATGAATTCCGGCGCTTTCAACTTGGCCATACGATGGATTATATACTGAGGAGGGGGGAGGAACTCACCTGTTATTTTCGGGCCGACAGTACCAGATATCTCAATTTTTATGAGTGGTGGAACCCGCAAATATACATTGCCAACAGGATTCTTGCGAACCCTGACAAAATGCTTGAACATGACAAACAGACCTCTGCCGCTGGATCGGGGCACCACTACAAACGGCCCGGAAATGTCCATTGGCACTATGCGCCCAACCTTACACTCGGCTATGGCGATTATCAGGATGGCTATTGGGCGGACAACGGGGTCTCGCAGGCCCTTGCCGGCATTCAGGCGCAGACAACCAATGGTTTTTCCATATTTGAGGTAAAAACACCGTGGCCCATTGTGGGTAAGAATGGGACAGCGCAGGCGAATCTGGCGAATCTCACCGGCATTACCGATGGCGCTGTGGCGAGATTCAGGACCTCTGGCGGCCAGTCTGTGCGTGTGTATACCGCATATAAATATCCAAACGCGGACAGCATTGCCTGGGGATCGCCGGTATATACCGCTGCAACGGATGGGGACCATACGGTTGATTTTACCATGAAGGTTTACGGAACGTATGGCTATCTGATCAAATTTGAATTTGCCGCTCCAGGAGCGGTGCTTGAGAGTCTTACCCTTGATACCTGGGGCCAAGTATGGCCGGCCTCGCTTCCCATGGCGCTTACCTCTGCCACAACAATGACCTATACGCACAGGGATGTAGCGGGTTTCCAGACCGTGCCCGGGGTGGTTTTTTATGATACTGTGCCTGCATCACCTATCCATATCAAACCACCGCGAGGATCAAAGATTAAATGGTTTAGTGCGGGCGCCTCTTTCAATATGCGGAGCAGGGCCGCGGTTATTCTTTATTCTCTTGACGGCCAGATCTTTGATACGCTCTGGAGCAAGGTACGGTCGATTACAGACAATTTTGAGACTTCTCATTGGATGCTTCAGTACGACAGTGTTAAAGTTTTTGACCAGCCGGTTAGCGAGGTTTGGGTGCGCATGATTGAACCGAACCCGGGCGCCTATGGTTTCCGTTCAGCGCGTGTCTACTGGCATTACGAGGAATATGACAGGCCGTTTACCAATGACCAAGTTGCTTATGCTTATTCTGATGCGAATTATTCGTACGGCGGCGTTACTCTTGTGTCCCAGCAGACGCTTTCTGACCAGGGAGAGACTTTCTCGGTTGCCGGCAGTCCCCCGGGGATTCGTAAGCCTTATTCCATTTCCCTGGGTATTCCGAGCCAGTTCACTGGAATAGAGGATAGACTTTGTTTTGGGAATGCTATGGAATTGTGCGTCTTCCCCAATCCTTTTAATCCAAAAGTTACAATCAGTCGAAAACAGCAGGGATCGGAGAACCAGGATGTCTCGGTGAGGATATTCGACATGCACGGCAGGTTGGTTGATCTGTTTGCCTCGTGTTCCCGAATTCTTAGTTCCGGCATAACCTGGGACGCTTCCAGACAGCCGTCTGGGATATATGTGGCCCAAGTGAAGGTTGGAGGCAGAGTGTTAACGAAGAGCCTTGTTTTGTCCAGATAGGCCCTTGCTGGGCAGGGACAATACAAGCTGGTCTTGAACAATCTTTGCATGGTCGCCGGGATTGTGGCCAACGTATTTTCTGAACATTTTCTGGAAATTGACCGGATCGCTGATTCCCACTGCTTCGCCCGTCTCGCGGGCATTCATGGCCCCGCTTTTCAGCAGCGCTTGGGCCTCTTTCATCCGTATTGTTGTCTGGTAGGCTTTTGGGCTTTTTTCATACAATTCCTTGAATTTTCTGATAAAATATTTATGGCACACACAGCAGGTGCGCGCCAGAGCATGGAAATCAACAGTCTCGTGGAAATGCGCATCAATATATTGCCGCGCCTCTTCGAACAGAGAGATGTAATAGTCTTTTCGCGTGCGCTGACCCCTGACCGGTAGGGGGTAAAACCGGACAGCAAGAGATGACTGGGTCATCAGATGGCTCACGGGATCAGCTGTAAAACGGAAAAAACGGCCAGGCTGCGCCTTGAAGGCCACAACAGGCGTCTCTCTTCGTTCCATGACCGCTACATTGAACGTGCTGGGCCGGGTCCAAAGCTGGAAATGGGTTAATTCGATTATACCGTCCCAGAGGAATAGGGAATAATAGACCGGGTGCCTGAAAAAAATGGGTTGGGGATCGGGATAGGAGAAAATCTCGGCACCATCAATATTCAAGACGAGAAGCGCACCGGTCTGCCGGACTACAATGCGGGGCCTTTGGCCTGTTACGGTTGTAGAGAAGAGAGTGGCTTCCCTCCGGCAAAAAGAGACAAGTGTATTGCCAATCCTGGTTCCGGCAGTGTCAATGTCCAGATAATATCCGTTTTCGAATTTTGCAAGCAGCGGGTCCCTGGTCCATACATGGCTGAGCGCAATGGTGGCATTTCCTTTTCTGGACGCAATGGTCTCAATGACGAGTTCGACATCATTTTCAGGAACGGTTACGGTCACGGGAAATGTCACGCGTACGTGGGGCATGCGGTGTTGTATATGGAGGGGGTGTTTGCACGGCATGTCCGCGACCAGATGCCATTGACCTTTGTTTCGCACAGCAGCCGCACATATATAGCGCTTTCTTTTTTCAAAGAAAAAGGGGTTTGGCGAGTGAAAGGCGTTTTCAAGGAGCTGAAGGATTGATTGCATATAGAAGGAATCGTGTTCCGCAAAGCCGATTAATTCATGAAAATGAAGATTGAAGGACACAATCTTGAACTGTGAGTCGAGCATGATAATGGGCGTCTCTTCGCTGCGATAGAGGCTCAGGAATTTTTTCGTTATGGGGGCATTGTAGTTCTGTGGCGTTAGAAAGACCAGGGCCCGAGTTTTTCCGACTGTGGTGAACCAGGAGGAAAACGAATAGTGAAAAAGTCCCATGTCGCTGATAAATGAAGGATGGATTCCCTGTACGTAGAGCTCGGGAGGACACACGGTTTTCCACGGTAATGAAGAGAGATTGAGATAGCGGGCAGTAGAGGGGCCAAGAGGGCGCACAATACTGGAAAGTGGTTTTCCAATTATTTTTTTTCTGGTACATTTAAGCCATCGTTCGGGTGCAGGGGAGGAATCGTGTATCACGCCGCTTCTATCCACAAGAAAGGTTATCATTGCTGGTGAATGGATGGTTGCCAGCTTAAATATTATACTACCCATGATCTACAATATAGATAATATTTCATTAAAAAGTGAATATCTACCTATTGTATTTTGAATTTTATTATATACAAAGTTATATTTAAGCGTTATATTTATGATGGCCAAAGGTTTTGCTCATGGATTGGTCATTTTTTTATGAGTAGAGGAGGGTATTTTGAAAAAGAATCATCTGTTTCTGCTTTTTGCCTTTGGATTTCTCAGTACAGGCCTGTATGCGGCGCTTTCGACGCACAGTTTTACGGATAAAGCTGACCGTGGAAGTCATCCGAGTACCATTACCTATGGAAGCGGCAGGCTGATTTTTAATCTGTCGGCAATAAGCGGGGCCACGGTGTACCGCGCAATTTTCGGTGTGCCAAGAAAATACGCAAGCGGCGGCGGCTATCCAAGCAGTCTTTATGCAACGGCCAAAACCATACTGATCTCAAAAGCAGGCGACACGCTCCAGATAATGGGGCCGCGGTATATGAGCTTTGATGCAACTCAGGCGGTCCAGGAGGCGCTTGCGACCAGTGACCGTTGCACCCTGACAGTTGCAAGCGGCCCTGGCTTTTATTCCTATGGCGGCATGGCAACACTCGACGTCACGTGTAATCTGGCGGCTGATTCCGCGCTTGCGCAGGCGGACAGTGCTTTTGCCCGTTTTGAAAACGGGGATGTTATGATTACGTATAAAGAAGTGGACCCGCCTTTTACAAGCGAAAGCATTACTTGCGACCAGTACAACGCCTATTATAGCGCCCATTTTTCCCGTTCAAACGACAATGCGGATTGGAACGGCGGGGTACAGAAAATCCGTTACCGCATTTATCGTTCAACAGAGCCGTTAATTTCTGAAAATGCCCTTGCCAATGCAGAACTTGTTGATGAAATAACTCCTTTGAGTTGCTGGGACGCTTCGTATTATGGTTCTGGGAACTGTACTGGTACAAAAACCGTGCCTCTCTATCCAGTGGACAGCCTCCAACTGGCGTCGCCTAGTATTGGCATATATGTTGATCGGTACAAAGGGAATGGCAGCCAGACGCTGTATTACTTTGTGAGCCACACGGTTGATGGCGCGGAAGATTTCTCGACACTGACAGAGGGAGTCAACGCAACCAACAGCGTCGAGGCCTCCACCGGCACAGGCATGGTAGTGCTCAGGGAAGTCCAATCCAACGTTACTTTTCAGTATAAAGAAAATGCCACGCTCAATTATTACGTCAAATGGGAATGCCCGCCAAATTGCAATACGCCGAGCAAGCCTTTGGATTACCTGGTCGCTGTCCCGCCGAACGTTATTGCCAAACCCATGGCGCAGGTATCGCTGCATTGCTGGGGCGGCAGCATAAACTCGTGCTATTGCGGATGGTTCCGCGAGAACGAGGGCGGGCTGCTCATTTCTACAAACCAGTACCCGTATGACTGGTGGACCGCGTATCATGAGAATTCGGGCACGTTCAAGCCTTTTACCGAAGGCACTGTCCAGCCGTACACCGAAATCCGGTACCTCTCGTTCATCTTCGACTTTGCAGTACCCTCATACAACATCGATCCGGAACGGATAATGGTTGCCGGAATCTCCATGGGCGGGGCAGGCGCTTCGCTGTGGGGCCTGCGCAGCGGGCACATTTTCTCGAACATCTACTCGTGGGTCGGCGTCCATATTCCAAAGGAGTCGCCTACGTTCACCGGTTCCTTTGCAGGCAGCTACGGCGACACATCATGGCACTGCAAGTATTCAAACGAGGGACTTGAACGGTTCGGGTATCCGGTCATTCATCCAGCGGACAATGTTGATGTGTGGGACTACTGGGACAATACCAAATGGCTCAGCGCCAATATCGCGACCGAAACGCCGTGGATGTCCCATTCGAACGGCACCAACGACAATGGTATTGGCTGGCCTCAGGCATGGAAGAATGCGCAGTCCCTTGTTTCCTCCAAACGCGGTTTCAACTTCCACTGGGGAGTGCAGGGGCACTCGACGACTGTTTCATACATTACCATCAATTATCAGAAGAACAAGTCGTATCCCGCCATTACCCGCGGGTCGCTCGATGATTCCCTTGGCAGCACGCCATGGGCCCACGATTCAACAGGGGACATCAATCCCTATATACGCTGGGACCCGGCCACGATCGTTGACGAAAGCGACAGATGGGAAATGGCAGTATGGCTTGATGCAGGCGCGAGCCAGGCAACGGAAACCGCTGACATAACGCCCAGAAGGCTCCAGCAGCTCATGCATGGCGCGGGATCAACGTATACATGGGAATTTGATGAGGGCGCAACCGTGGTCAGCAGCGGCGCCGCCACTGCCGATGCCAATGGCTTTATCACCATCACGGGTTTGACCCTCTCCAAGACCCACCGTACGCTTAAGATCAACTGTGATAATTGTATTATGGGTGCCAGCCGGGTAGACGCTGGAAAAGGGAAGACCTCAATAAGCGTGGCGCCGAACCCATTCAACCCGGTCACTAACATAATAATTACGGATTACGGATTACAGATTACGAATCCCGCATTAAAAATATTTAATATCCGAGGGGATTTGGTCGCTGATTTAACGGATTTAATCCGTAATTCTAAATCAGTGGGTCGTAATTCTATTCCCTGGGATGCTGGCAAGCATCCAAGCGGTATTTATCTGGTGAAGTTTACCAACGGCACAAAGACGCTGATACAGCGCATGGCCCTTGTGCGTTAAATAAAATCTTGGGGGTACAATGAACACTTTCTCTTGGTCTGCTTCGATTGCCGTATTTCTTTTCATTTGTTGCGCACCTCTGCACGCAACTCGGTGGCTGCTGGTTGATTTCGGTAAAGATTCCGCCTCAACGACTTTTGGTACCGAGTATCCCACGTGGAACCAGCTTCTTGCTCCTGCGGGCGCCCAATATGCCGACCCTGACGGTGATACTGCGCACTGGGGGATCAGCACACGATCCTTTGCCGGGGTTAAAGGTGCAACGCCTATCACGTTTAAGCGCGGGCACAAGGTCGTGGCGACATTTTATAATACCTCTGGATCATCTGTCAGCGCAGGTCCCAGGATCAGTTTCACGGACCAGGACAGTTGCTCGCAAACAGAGACCTTTGATACGCCGTGGTACGGCATGTACTGGGAACAAAACGGATATACCGGCAGGTCCATTCCCGGTCATCAGACTGGTGAGATCCATTTTAATATAGCTGATTCGGCCTGGCTCCTTGCGTATCTGCAGGTCCCGAGTGTGGGCGACCATTATTGCGTTGCTATTGCCAGATGGAACGTGGCGCTTGTTCTTACAAAGATCGAACTGACGGATGAGGTTGATTCAATCGCACCTGAAGCGCCGGCCAACCTGCAGGCAGCCATGATTTCTCTGTCACAGGGATCCGGCAATTGCGGGATACAACTTACCTGGGACGAGGCAATTGACCTTCCGGGCGGAGACGCATATACCGCGGGCATTTCACGGTATTTTATCTATCGAAACGGAGAGTTTTACGCTTGTCTTAATGGTTATTGGCTGAATTACTGGAGAAAATATCCTCCTTTGCGCTACCGGGACATGAGCGTTGCGCCCAACACCCATTACACATACGAGGTCACGGGGGTCGATCGCGCGGTCAATGGCATGTATGTGACGCATTACAGCACCAGCAGAATGGGCAACGAAAGTCCTGCTGCTATGGTTGAGATCACAACGCCCAGTTTCTCAACCGGCAACCTGATCAATCCCTATGATGAGATTGCCTACCAGGGTGCATTCAAGCTGCCCTCAGGAGGAACTAATTATCGGTCATGGAATTATGCGTATGAAGGTTTGGCCTATTTCCCTGATGGCAATCCAGGTTACGATGATGCATTAGAGCTTCCAGGCTCGCTCTATGGTATTGGCCATCCTTATTCAATGAATGTTTCAGAAGTCAATATTCCATTACCGGTTGTTTCGAGTACATTGTCCCTTCTTCCCCGCGCAACCGCCTTAAAACCGTTTACTGACGCTCTTGGGCTCATTTTTGGCGCAGGGGTCATTCATGCGAATTCGTTTACCGGCATGGAGTATCATCCGGGCCATGACGCCATAGGGGAAGGTATATACGTGGGCTCATGCGGAACAGATTATAGTCCGCCGTCCAGCTTTGCAGGCCATGGCGCATTCAACTTGGACATGACCCAGGGCTATGGACCGTGGTATATTGGCGCAATGCCGGGAGATTCGGGTAAAATTTCACCTGCGTTGTCCTCAAAGGTCATTTTCCCGGCACCTCAGGACTGGGCTGATTCCATGACAAATGGCCGTTCGCTCATTTTGGGCCGCACACGCGTAAGCGGCGTTGGCGAACCGTGCGCTGGGCCGAACCTCTACGCGGTTGCGCCATGGGAAAGCGGAAGCCTTGCGGCTGACAGTACCGCGCTATTGGCCACACGAATGCTTTCATACGCACCCATGCCTGACACGGGCATGCGGTGGATTGTGAATTTCAATATGATTACCGGTTTCAGCGGCGGTGCGTGGCTTTCATCGAATGGGAAATCGGCCATTGCCATTGTCGGGAAACGCAGCATTGGGGAAGACTGGTATGGAACAGACGGCGGCATTCTCCAGAGCGGGGCGTGGGGAAACGATCTGGACTGGCCGCGTACCCAGTGCGGTCCGTGCGGATCAAAAGGACCGCATTCAACTGGTGAGAAAAAATGCATGTATCTCTATAATCCTGAGGATTTAAACAAAGTTATAAACGGCCAGATGCAGCCATGGGATCCCCAGCCATACATGATTTGGGACATTACGGACAGACTGTACCGGAATCAAGGTGGAGATATCGCTTTTGACCGTGAAAGGGGATATCTCTATGCCATAGAGGAAAATGGTGAGGGTGTCAATGGCCCAAGCCTGGTCCATGTGTGGAAGGTGGCGTCAGAAACAACAGCTGCGGACAAAACGCGGGAGACAGCCTTGGCAGAGGCTGTTATGCAGGTATTTCCCAACCCGTTCAACCCGAGTATGGCCATAAAAATTGCACATAGGGACCCTGGAGCAGTGAATGCTGAGGTAAAGATTTATAATGTCCATGGAAAACTTGTTCAAAAGCTGAAGGCTACTGGACATCAATTGGCTACCGGTATTACCTGGGACGCTTCAAACCTGCCGAGCGGAACGTATATACTGCGCGCTGAGCTTGGGGGGAATGTGTATACGAAACAGGCGGTATTGCTGCAATAATCAGTGTCCGCCGAGGTTTTTCTGGACAGCCGCGTATGGAGCGCAGGGGATGTGTTTCATGGTTTTGCCTGCAAGCGCCATGCAATGGTTCCCTGACCCGAGATTTTCAGCTGTTGTGCCGTGGCTTTGACTGTAATATCGGCGAAGTTGCTTTTTTTAAAGTTATTTTTAATAAAATCACGTACCTTCGGCTCAAGTGCATTTCTGTTTACCAGGAGATCCGGGGCAATTTCAATGGCGCCTTTCAGTTCCAGGGGCTTATCGGACAGGCCGGATTCGCGCTTCATCTGACGGATGGTTTCGTGTGTGTGGAAAAGAAGCGGCAGTTCGCGACAACCGGTAAATGCGATGGTTAATGAGGCAGGCGACACATGGAGAACAAAATCCGGTATTGTAACGCGCATGTCCGCGTCATGGTATTCAAATCGCAATGATTCATCGGGTCCCAATGTGAGATGTGAACAGTCCTCAGGGGGATTTTGAAGCGGCGTTCCTTTGAGCGGGCAACTGGTTTCGGTGAACGACCAGGTATCCCCTAACATTTCCTTTGAAAAGTACCCGGCTTTTGCTTCCATGTTCATACCTTCTACCAGGAGGGTGCGCCGCGCTGTGCCAGGGCCGGATTTGACAATGGTGATCCGGTCTGTAATGGTGCCGTTTATTTTTGGCTGGTGTGTCCAATCTTCGAGCGGGAGCGGCCGGGGTATTTTTCTTGGGACAACATGCAATGTGTCCGCTATTTTGTAGTCTGCTGGATGATATGAATAATTGAAAAAGAAGTCATCACCACCAACCATGTCAAAGTCGCAGGTCCGGGTGTACATGTCTCCATAGGTATTGATCAGAAAGATAGTTGAACCCGTGGCGCTTATGGCCGTGGCAATAAACCTTCCTTTGAACGGACCGCCGACTTCGTAACTGAAGTCATTGGGCAGCCAGGGGTCAAGATAGATGATATGCTGGCCATTACCTGTGAGCATGTAGATATTGGTGACACCCATGCCCACATCGTATCTGCCACCGGTGAATGCGTGGTAGTATTGGTCTTCGACAGGGGAGAGAAAGGATAGAGCGCGTTTTTCGTATTCTGCGGGAATTGCCATGCCTTTGGCCATACGGAAGGGCGCCCCCCAGTGTTTGGTCCAGTTGAATTTGTCCGGGTCTGCAAGCGCGTTGAACATTGTATAAATGGCGCCTGTCGAATCGAGGGCAATGAAGATGTCGCTGTCCACGTGTATTTCCCTGGGGCAGGAGAGGCGTTTCGGAAGCGGGCACACGGTCCACGGGCCTGCTTCGGGACCTCTCTTTCTCAACCAAACAGTACGGCCATCCAACGCAAAATCATAGATACTATTGTACGTCGATGGTTTTTCCTTGAAAATTATTTTGTCGGGCAGATCTTTGGGCTGCGCAAAGATGGAGGCGCAGGACAGGGCGATGATAAAAAAAGAAAACCGCATGGATAGTGAAAAATAATATCCAGTGGTTTTCTATCAATAGTGTTTTCTTGCAGGCCCGCGGACCTATTGGCCCAGGGTTTTGTTCAGAGTATCTCCATTAGAATTTGATACTGTAATTTGTTGACCATGGTAATCTGGAAAGTTATTTTAACATAGAAATATAGTAAAAAAAGTACGAAAACAATGGCGCGTAAGAAAAAAAAGAGCGATTTTGCCGCCCGTATTGATTCTCTTTGGCCAGCTAATTCCATAGTGGGAATTCTTGTCTATGATAAAGAAGGCCGGATTTGTTATGCCAACCGTTTTATGGCCGGAGGCCTCAATATCTCCGTAGGCTCATCCCGATGTCCGAAGGTACAGTCATTTATACACGCGGATATTGGTTCAACAGAAACCGAAATCCGGCGGATGCTTCAAAACGGCGGCAATGGCACCTGCACAATCCCATCGCACGTCAATCCCGCAAACCCCCGGACGTTTGCGTTTGAAGAGATGTGTACCGGCATGCCCTATGTTTTGGAAGTTCATCCCTTCGACACGGGCCATATGATAGCGTTATTCAGGCCTATCTTCAACCGTACCTATCGTTTTATCGGTCAACTTTCATCTGATGCCATTGTGACCGTTGATCAACGTGGCCGGATTCTTTCGTTTAGTGAATTGTTCCAATGGATGACCGGTCTGGACCGCATAAAACTATTTGGCAAACCCTTGAACAATTTTTTCCGGACCAAACCTGTTGAAATGGCGTTTGCGCAGCAAAGAAAAATGGTCCAGGAATTAACAGAATCTGAACGTGCCAATGTCAATTCCTGGCAAGAATTGTTCAATGTTACGCCTGATCCTGGTTTTTTCAAGTCTGGTTGGAAAGTTGACCAAGATACCCGTATCTCGCGGTGCACAGGTGGCGTAACAATAGACAATACTGGTGTGACAGGGTTTCTTGCATTCGGCCAGGTCCTTGACCATTTCCGTAACGATCTGCGTTGGGAAGCTGAAGTGTCGTTTAACCAACGGTGCGCACTCGGTTTTTTCTTCAATGGTACCATGGAATATTCCGTCTCGTCAGTTGGCACACCGGACATTGATGGTTATTTGGTAACGATACATAGGGGGTTTCCTAATGGCATGCCATCGCGGGTGTTTCTGAAGCGATGGTGCAATGAGCTTGTGCAAAAGAAGATTAGTCTCCCGGCAGGGAAAAATAGGATGTTGCTCGCAGCGGAAAAGGTCGGCGGTATATTCAGATTTTTCGTCAACGGCCGCAGGGTCCTCGAATATGCTGATCCGAATTTTATTCGCTATGGACTCTCTTTCCACTCGGGCCTTTTAGTTTCCGCCTTCCCATTGAATATCTACTCGCTTAAACTCCTGCAACGAAAGAGCCTGGTGAATTATGCTGCTCAGCAACCAAGGAATTTTGACGTTGTGTTCCGCAACAGGCCTGATCAGGTTTTTGAGGCTGAGATATTCAACAGAGGTATCAATAACACCCTGGTCAGGGACGTGTATCTTAGACGTGTCACAGAACTCCGGAAGACCCAGAGGGAAAAGGAATTGCTCCTTCAGCACAAGGAGCTGGCGCTTGGTCAGATCAACCAGGAACTTAAGATCGCCTCTTCAGTGCTGAATAGGCTGCTGCCCCAGGAATTCCCGAAACAGTCAGGTATCACTTTTGAATCTTACTATCAACCGTCGGGTATTGTCGGCGGCGACTTGTACGATGTCTTTGTGACAGAGAATGGCCAGGTGATTATCCTGCTGTACGATGTTTCTGGTCATGGCGTACCCGCGGCGCTTGTCTCGGTCATGTTCAAAACGCTTTTTCAGAAGCATTTCAACGAGAAGAAAAATCTGCTTGAGCAGCTGTCGCTTATCAATTCAGAAGTATACAAGACCGTGGGCGAGGCGGATCTGAACCTTGAGCAGGGCATGTTTATTACTTTGTTTTATGGAAGATATGATCCGGCAACCCGTGTGTTGACCTATGTGGGAGCGGGCATGCCGTCGCCGCTGGTCTTGCAGACAGAGGGATTGACGCTTCTTCATACCAAGGGACTGCCCCTTGGTATCAATAGTACGCTGAATTCCAGCGAACAGTCAGTTGTTCTCCAGCCCGGAACAAAGGTGGTCATGTTCACAGATGGCCTGTACGAAATATTTAATACCGACGGTGCGCTCTACGGGTCACCGCGCATGGTCGAATTTATCAAAGCGCGCCAGCATCTCCCCTTGAAGGAGATGTTCAAACAGATCATTGAAGAACAGAAGAGTTATATTGGGAACGTGGCGCTTAAAGACGATGTTTCCATGCTGGGCATGGAGATAGAGACGGTATCCTGATATTTTTCGGAATGCCCCCCATGCAATTGGTTAATTTATTTCACGAGCACGGCTTTTTTGACCAGCACCTTTTTATCCGTCACTGCCTTGATAACGTATATGCCGCCGGGCTGGTTCGATGCATCCCATATCGCTCGTCCATTGACCAATTGCTGCGTTATGTCCGTGATCATCTGGCCGTTGGTGTTATAAACTCGCAGAGACGTACATTTGTATATCCCTGCCACGGAAACCATTACGGCCGGGTTGAACGGATTGGGATACGTTGCCAGCAACTGTCCACTATGTGCCGCACCAGAGCTTCTTTCGTTAGCCAACGAGCTATCTGTTTTTACATAGTAGGCATGCACAGCTGGTTCGCCGCCAAGAGCAAAGCTAAGATACACATACATGATCCTGGTTTGCGGATCAAAGCAGGCGCCGGACATTGAATGATATATTTGAGTATTGCTGACCGGATAGGGCCACTCGATCTTGTTAAATGAAGACGGCTGGACGCTTCCCAAGGTCTGATTGCCCAGCGCAGCATCTCCCAGTTCCTTGAGATCATAGAAATACCAGTTGTCTTCAAGGTGGGGGTCAATAGTATTGCCGCCATAATCGTATCCGAGCCTGCCGGTCCCATGCTTCACAAAAGCAACAAACCCTTTCTTATCAGGAAGATCGATAAATACTCCTGCCCAGCACGTGCTCCCGGTAGTAAACCTTCCATCCCAGGGACTGGGGGGCTGATAAATCCAGATAGTTGAGTTACCAAGGAAATAATTACCGTTTCTGACAGCAGCCTCAGGATATATATATCTGAGCACTTCGACCAGATCCAGAGTATCTTTGGCTGTATCCGGTTTTTGTATTGCCGCAATTGACGGTCCGCAGCTTGCAGTCTGAATAATGCTGTAGTCTCCCCCAAAACCCAACGCCAACTCTCTCCCACCGGTGTATAAATCAGCAAATGTTTTGGGAATGTGAGTAATTCCCCGCCAATATGCTTTCCAGCGGGGCACTTCCGGCAGATACCAATACTTGAGGTTTGTGATCGTGCCGTCATCGGCAAGCCTGGTTGCAGTCAGCACCGGGAATGGTCTTCCAGTATAATATCCATTATAATGGGTCCAGTAAAGGATATTAGTGCTGTCGTCCCACCAGAAACCGCCGTTTGCCGTAAGATTTTCACCTGAAACAGTGCTGTCCCAGGCGATGGTCGTCCACTTTTTGACCAGCGTTGCAGTGTTAAGCGCAGAATAGCTGTTGCCTTCTATTTTTGCCAGCTGCGGTAATGCCACTTCGTACAGACATTGAGCATAAGTTCCGGTATTTAAAAAAAACCTTTTAGACCCATCCGGCATTGTGCGCAGCGCAAGCCCACTCGCCACATATCTGTTTTCATAACCAGCCACGGCTGGCAGCTTGAATGATCCAATGTATTCGAAATCCGAGGAGTCGAGAAGCGAGTCCTTGTGTTGAGGTGGAGGCGGGGGTGTTTCCAGCCGCTGTGTTACATATATGCTCTCTGCCCGTACAACGTCTCCGAAAAGCTCGTGTCCTGTAACAGTAGAGCACTGCCATGCAAATGCCCATTTCCCAGGTGTTGACGGTGCTCTGAGGTTCGAGGCAAAATTAAAGGTATCACCGGGAGCAACCGTATGCCCCTGCCCGAGTATAATGAAATACGTTCCCCATGTGTAATTGCGGGTAGGGTTCTGGGAGATGAGGTAAAAAACTTCTCCTCCAGCACCCCAGGTAGATGTACCGGTGTTCTTAAATTTAATCGTTGCCGGAAAGATCTCATCAGTGGTCAATGTGTCAGGGATAACAACAGAAATAAATTGTGAATTAAATGTCGACTGCGCAACGACATTCATGGATAGGAGAAAGGCAAAAGCAAAATTAAGGGCTATTGTTTTCATTGCTCCCCGCTGATTACACGTTTAAATGCCCCTGTTTAAAAAAGACTGGCCATTTTAATGGCCAGTCGTAAAAGTGCTTATTTAACTAAAACAGCTTTTTTTACCAGCACCCTGTTCCCAGCCACCACCTTTATAATATATATTCCGCTGGGCTGTTTGGATGCGTCCCAAGCAATGCCAGAAGATAATTGATGGTTGTCAGTAGTCAGCATTTGAACCAGTTTTCCATGAACGTCAAAAAATATTATTTCTGCCTTCTGTCTGCTGCCAACTGTATTCTTTATTCTAATTGTGGTGCTCGGATTAAACGGATTTGGTGTAAGCTGCAATTCAGGAATACCAACATCCGCGGTAGCGACTTCACTGCCCGTAGTAACGCAGTTACTGCAGTTGAGCTTAAGCGTACGGTGCGTCTTGGACAGGGTCAATCCGGTGATAGTGATGAGGCCATTTGAGTCTGCAGTAACATTGCCGCTGGCGATGACCGTTGCTCCCTCGTTCCATTCCCAGGAATAGGTTGATCCTGCGCCATGTATCAATAGCTGCAGGCGTCGCGGCGTAATGTCCACAGTCTCAGTGGCCTGCGGGGCGCCGCTGATAAGCCACATGCTCATTTCCCATTGCAGGGGTTCGTCAACCACTGTGGACGCATCCCACATGACATAGTTGTTATGATTGCCTGTGGAGTCATGGCCCCATGGGACTGTTCCCAATGGGTTGTTGAGCGAACCGTTGGTAAACACAGGATACGACTGGTTCTTGTGAAAATCAAGATCACTGTAACGTTCGTTCAGATGTCCGAGCACAAGTGCACGCATATTGTGAGCATGTGTACCCCATGTAAAATTATATCCGCGCTTTGTGTCGTGCATTGCGTTGGCATTTTTCCAGGCCTGGGGCCATCCAATGCCATTGTCGTTAGTGCCATTGCAATTGGACATCCATGGCGTCTCGGTCTTAAGATTTGCCGCAAGCCATTTGGTGTTGTCCCAATAATCCCATACATTCACATTATCCTCAGGATGGATTAGCGGATACCCGAACCGCTCCATTTGTTCATTGGAATAAGGGCAGTTCCACGCTGTGTCGCCAAAATACCCTATATATGAACCGGTATATGTCGGCGATTCTTTGGCAATATGAACGCCAACCCACGATATGAGGTGGGAAAAAATATGGCCGCTGCGCATGCCCCACATTGATGTTCCCGAACCACCCATGGAGTTGCCGCCAAGATGGACGCGTTCAATATCAATGGTATATTTAGGAACGGCAAAATCATACAGAAATGAGAGATATCTGGCCTGGGTAAAAGGCTGCACTGTACCGCTGGTCCAGGATTTCAAGGTCCCGAGGTTTTCATGGTAGGCTGTCCACCAGTCGTATGGATACTGGTTTGTAGAAATAAGCAAGCCGCCTTCATCCGCCCTACACCACCATCCCCAATCACCATTGAGGTTCCCGCCCCAGCAATGCAGCGACACTTGGGCCATGGGCTTAGGGCGTTTTACATTGGGCGGCAAAGCAACCAGATAGTCGTATGGAGAGTTTGGCATATTGCAGTACGGTGGAGCCTCCCAGCGTACATAGTAATAGAGGGTACAGTTGGCCGTATATTTGTAAGTCACATTGAATTGGGCTTCACGAAGCAGTACCATGCCGTGCCCGCCTGTTTCAACAACACTGTTGGTTGCGTTAACGTTTTGCGCAAAAGTGGAAAAGTCCTCTGCGCCATCAATAGTATGGCTCACAAAATAATAAAATGTCTCGCTGGTGTTGCCATTATAACGGTCCACGTATATTCCTGTGCCGGGGGTGGCCAGAACAAGGCTATCTACCGGATACCGCGGCACGATCCGGTCCCCGGTTCCGCAACCGCCCCTGCCCCAGTATGCAGCGTCCCAGCATGAGAGCGGCTTTATCTCATCCACAAGTTCGGCTAAGCTTAGTGCGCTTTCTGAAATTAGCGGCTGAGTTGACCGGTAGATGCGGTAACGGATCTTTTCGATGGCGCCAGACCAATCAGCGCCTGCATTGGAGGAAAAACGGGCGTTATATTCAGCAAGATATTGGGCGCAGGTTATTGAATCAGAAGTAAAGGGTGGATTCACCTCCTTAAAAATGATCATGGCATCGCCATCTTTGAAACGGGCCGATGCACTGTCCACCTGCGTAATAGCAGTAACAGCAGACCTGTTGCACATAACATCCAGTGAAATCATTGCACCATCACCGCCAAGGCCTGCTGCACTGGATACGGTCAGTGTACAGCGTGTTCCGCCGACATTGAGCGCCGACTGGACGGCCGCAGTTGCATCAAATGTACGATATCGGGGAGACATCAATTCAAGTGCATTGCCCGCTTTTGAAACAATAACCATGTCCTGGGTTACATTGTCATTAGTGTTTTCAGCATCATCGTTACCAAGATTCCCGTAACGCCTGTTCGGATCAAGAATAGCCCGGTACACGGCTGCACCACTGATTGCAGAAAGATCGATTATAACCCGCCCATTTGAATAAGTAAGGGTGCTTGGATGGCTGCCCCGGCCTGTTTTGTTAGTGAAGCTGTGTGTTGACAGCGCTGCCTGTGAAACAGAGGTAAGCGCCAAAAACACGATGACTGCGATGGCTGTTCTCATATTTATTCCCCTTTTCATTTAAGGTTCCCTTTGTTTACACTATATATTATACGCTTAAGTATAAGCAATGCGGTACAGCCAAATTCGCCTGCATGGGGGTAAAAATTCGCCTTTTTACTCAAATTATTGTATTTTCTCTGTGATGCAAATCCTCGAAAACCTGAAAAAAACCTATAATCCGAATTTTTCCCTGCTCTTAGTGAATAGGAAAGGAATAATTCAGGACGCCTCCCTCAATTCTGAACACAGCTTTGTGTATGGCCACGATGATTTCATCAAAAAGCCTCTGCAGAACCTTTTCAGACCGCTTGGATTTTCTACTGGAAAATTCCTCAAATTGGCAGACATTGCGGAAACAGAACCTTGTCCGCTGGATATGTATGTCCAGGTTTCGCATCCAACTGTTACCGGAGAGAGTTGTATCTTTCATTACACATTTTCTTCATGGTTTGTTACCGGGAACAAAAAGCACACTGTCATTTCGCTTGCACCACATACATATAACTCGCCGATTGCACAGGAATTGCTGACTCTGTATCGTAGCGAGAATGTACCAACCATCCTTCTGGACTCCGGTTATAGAACCGTATCATATAATTACCATTTTCACGAAATCCTTAATTTCATTGATGATGACACATTTTATAATAAATCAGTCATTCCGCTGCTTGAAAATGAATATCAAAATCCCAACCCATTTCTCCATGAGAGAAAAACCCGCCACATCCAGGAGATTGCCCTTGGCAAGGGAAGTTCCTGGCAGACAGCTTATGATTTTTTTGAAAACGGGGTTCCAAAATCATCTGAAGCAGCTGGTTTGCATGGAAACCACACAGTTAGCATGACTAGGCTCCGGGATTCAGTACTGTTCGCACGTGCATCTGGTATCGCACCCACAGGGCGTTTTGCGCCTCCGGTTCTTACCAGTGTGCGCGGATTCAATACCGCTGAGCAGGATATTGAAATAAATCTGAAGATCAATGGAAAACGGCAATGCAGTATTACGCTTATTCCGGGGCATCCTCTGGTCAGCAACAAGTCTTTGTTTAAATTCGATGCAGGCTATCACGTGGACATAGACGTCAGGGACCATATCTTCATCTGTTTCTGGAGACGTTCCGCCCCGCTGTTCTCCTGCACGGTGAAAAGCACGATGCCATTAGTGTCACTGCGAAGGACAGGCGCGTATTTTGAATTATACTGTGATAAAAAAAAACTGTTTGATTATGCGGATCCGAGGCCTGTTTTCAACCACCTCGCGTCGCATATTTCAGCATACATCTGGGATGGTGAAATGGAGATGACCCAGCTATCAGTTAAAACCAGGCCTACAGCGTTCAATATCGAAGAAATGGAAGAGCAGGACCCGCAGATCGTGGCATTCGCCAATGCGCCTGATAAACCTTTCAAATTTTTGGCCGAGCCTGTCAGTTATTGCGGCATTGAATCAGCCCTGGCCGTGCGGTTTTTTCCCGTACCGGTCTTTACGCACAAGGGCAAAAAAGACTATTACCTTTCGCTGTTTGAGAGTACACGCGAGTATATCCAGAAAAACTATTTCCGTTCCATCGATTTTCATAGCCTTGCGCGCCAGTGCTGCGTCAGCCACAAACATTATATTAAAAAATTTAAAAAACTGTTTGGGCTCAGTCCCAAGGCCTATCAGACCGATATCCGCCTGAAAGAAGCTCACATGCTTTTGAGAGGTCATAAAATGAAAGTGGTGGAAGTGGCCGAGACCGTGGGTATCGACGATCCAAAAAACTTTCAGAAGATGTTTAAAAAGCGATTTAAATGCGCACCGGGAGAACTCGGTCAAAAAGAAAAAGCCCTGTAGGAACGCGCATATATCCACGCGGTTTGATATTAGCAATGCAGGCCATGACGCTTATTCCCGAATTCTGATACTTCCCAGCCATGTTTCGCACAATTGTGTCCACACAGCCACATCAGGCATGCTGGTCGCAAGACCAGCGCCATGTCCTCCGCGCTTGAATAGATGCAGCTCGCATGGGACATTGTTTTCGCTTAGAGCCAGGGCAAATAGGAGACTGTTTTTCGGCGGAACAGCGGGGTCGTCGGCAGAGGTCCAGATAAATGCGGGCGGCGTCTCTGCTGTTACTTGTTTTTCGTTTGATAACAGGTCGAGAAGTTTTTGGTCCGGATTATTGCCTAGCAGGTTTGAGAAAGAACCTCTGTGTGTGAATTCTCCAAACGAAATGACTGGGTAGCAGAGGATCATAAAATTTGGTCTGCAGCTTTCCTTGTCAACAAGATCCTGGGCTTTTAAGTCGCCTTTGTCCCAGTGTGTTCCCGCGGTTGAGGCAAGGTGGCCTCCTGCTGAAAATCCAAGTACACCTATGCGGTTTGGGTCTATGTTCCATTGTTTCGCATTGTGCCGTACCATGCGTATGGCGCGTTGAATGTCGAGCAAAGGGCAGGGGTGGCGGTAGGGAGCAACGCGATACACAAGTTCAAAAGCGCTGACGCGTATGGAATTGAGCCATTGGGCAATAGGGGCGCCTTCGTGAGGCGCGCGTGCGCCATAGCCGCCGCCGGGTATAACGATGACTGCGGGATTGGCTGTGTTGTTTTTGAGCAGATAGGGGATTATTGCTGGGATCTCGGTTCCCAGGGCTGGATCAAAACCCGGGGCGTCCTTGTCCCATAGCCGTGTGGTAGTGGCAGGTATCATGTACTAAATATTTTAAACCCTTGTTATTGTTTTAAAAATACGCATGGCAATTGTATTACGATAGGGAAAATAATATTTTACCAATAAACAAGGGAGAAATTACATGACAGATCCATTGACCCGCAGGGATTTCGTACTGACCGCGGCGCTGGCCGCTACGGCGGCAGCTATTGGCGCTGACGCAGTATTTGCCGGTGATGTCGAAAAGAAAGGCGGTCTGATGTCACATGCACCTTCCCTCGATACCGCTCTTATTCTTTCCACCAAGCGCCGTATTGAGCTGGCAATGCTCCCTGTAATGGAATCCGCCTACGGGTCTGGCAAGATCACGTTCGGGCCTGCTTTTCGTCCCGAACTGAAAACTATTGAAAAGGTCGTCTCGTTTTATGATTATAAAGCGACCGGTATATCGGTGCTCGCGGCCATGGCAGCATCGGGCCATGCACGCGCAGTGGAACTGATACGTAATGTGCTAAATACCATGGAACATTACCGGACTGCGATTTATAATCATGACGTGGAAGGGTATGGACGCTGGACCGTGCCGCTCCGGCGTCTGATTTTCCACGCGGCGCTCGCATACCAGTCGTTGGAAGGTGTCCTGAACGCAGGGGAGAAGGAGAAATTCAGGCTTCTTTTGGAACAGCAGGTTGAGGCGGCGATTGAACACAACAAACGTTTTCTTCCAGGAGTCAAGGACCTTTATCTTACCCGCGTCAACAATCACACGGCCATCTTCATGCAAGGCGTGTATTACGCGGGAAAAATATTTGACCGTCCGGAATGGAGCGCGCTCACGCTTGAATTCGCGGAACGGTTCTATGCATCGGGCCACCCTGACGGATATTGGGAAGAGCACACAAATGAACAGCGCGAAGGCGGGCCGTCGTTGCTCTATACACCCCTCACGGCAGGGTGCCTCTACGATGTTCTCGATGGCCAGCATCATCCACGCGAAAAATTCATTAAGGCGGGGAATTTCTACCGTTCATTCCTGAACTATGACAACGAACACATGCCCTTTGCGGACGAACGGAGCAATGCGATTAAAAAATGGCCCTGTTACGGACTTGCGCTCCATTCGCTCACGCCGCAGGGCCGCGGGTATATCGCTGAAGTCCTGCGCGCCAGGGACTACACGGGCAATGACCCGGAGGAACTCGCGGTCATTTATCACGAACTCGATCTGATGCAGACTGGTCCCTGCGAAACACAGGAGAACCGGAAGGACGGCGAGAACCGGTTGACCCTGCCGCTTGGCGTTGTGCGCAGGAATGGCTGGACAGCGGGCATTTCCGCGGTGTGCGCCCTCAACCGGATGGTGGCCGCTGACAGCGATTATGCGCTTGACCAGCAAACAATGGTCTATCTTTCGCACAAGGACACGGGTGTTGTCCTGACTGGATTCAAATCCAAGAAAGACCCCGCTTTTTCAACGTTCAGGGTTGGCGATGATGCGTACACGGTGAAGACCGGGACGCTTGAGATGGGCAGCGGATGGGCGCAGGCGGTCCTGTTCTACCAGACTTTCACGGCTGGCATCCGGTGGGATGTGCGGAGCGTTCCCAAACTGACGCTGACAGCGGACACTGACCGCGAGGTGGTCACCACCCTGCCTGTGACCGATCTGTCGCGCATCAGGTCAAAGGCCCCGTTTGCCGTGGTCGACTTGAAAGGGTTTTCCCCATACACACAGGAGAATGCGGCGCCGGGCGTGAAAGCGGTCAGGTTCTCGTGGAAGAAACAGCTTGAGATAGAATTCGCCTTACGATAAATGTCCGGCATAGACCGGACCAATGGCTGCCATTGCAGTTAAAAAGCTGTTTGTCTACCCTCGGAAGATACCAGATATACGTTTTTTATTTGATTAGCGTTATCGTCTTTGTCAGCACCTTCCCTCCGGCAAACGCCTTGATGATGTAGACACCTGAGGACTCGGATGAAGCGTTCCAAGTTATGCCAGCGTTGAGTTGTGAATCGTGAGTCGTGAGTTCATAGACACATCTTCCCGAGATGGAAAATATCCGTATGCGCGCATTTTTGTCCATTACTGACGACCCACCTCTCACGGCTATCTTTGTTTCAGGATTGAATGGATTCGGGTATGCCTTTATTTCCGGGCTGACCTCCGGTCCTGGCAATTCCCGCATGGACACGTGCATGGGCGGATCCATATCAGCGCAGGGATAGTTGGGGCCGCGACTTTTCAGCGTAATAGAAGCCACAGCGCCAGAGAGCCTGATGGGTACGCCCGGAATCAGAAGCAACTGCAGACTGTCCACAACGATATCGCCGGAAGCTTCCACTGTTGCAGCGGTTGCGTCTTTAATTTGATACGTAAACGTATCGCCTTCGCACATCTCAAGGCTCTGGAGATTTCGCGGAGTAATATCCACTGTGTATTCTGCATTCTTGTTTGCGCAGTTGGAAGTATTCACAATAGGAATGCTCCAGCTTGTCGTGGTCTCGGTTATCTTTTTGCCATTCAGGACAGTATGCTCAGTTGTGCCCCATTGGACAAAACTCATGTATGTGCGGCTGCCTGTGTCCGGATAGGCAGGATTATTAAATTCGCATCCTTCCATGGCTGGAACATTTGAAAATCCCGGCCTGCTTTCATCCCACCGCATGTAATTCGACATAAGGCTGCCATAATGCGCCGATCCCCAGTTGTGATCACCGTGCCTGACGCCATATCCGAAACAATGCCGGGAATTTTTTAAATAATTCTCGAAAGGCGCGCCTTGATATGGCCATTTAATAGAGCCATCTTCAAACGCATGTCCGCTTGAGATACATCCGAAACTTATATGCGTATTTTCTGAAAGAAACATGACAACGTCGCGCATGTCATACACATTCCGGCCATTAAATTTGGTGACCCAGTCAAGACCAGGATACGCCGGATCATTGAAGGGAAGGAACTTCACCGGGTTTGCCAGTGAATGATGGCCATAGTTTCCCCAAATGGTACCTGCCCACATGGTGTCGCCAACGCCATTAATTCCTGGATTACTGTATTGGGTCATACCTTCGTTTGCCCAAATACTAGTAACAAATGAGGGATAGGCGATGATAAGACCATAGGCCCCGGAAGCTCCCATGGAATTGCCCGTAACATTAAATTTTGGTTCGGTAATATTGAAATGCCTTCGGGCCCATAGAACAGCCTGCATGTGCTTGTACTGCACGTAATTCGCAATAGTGTCCTGCATGGCTTTGCCGCTGGCAACCTGACACCCGCCGTCGTACGCAGCCGGCATATGATGCCCGAAGTACCAGGTGGGTGTGCCGTTATTGCCATAATCCATGTTGCCGTAGTTGGAATATCCTGCGCCGGGAAAATGCGAAGTTATTCCGTCAAGGAATATGCCCGGAGACTTGCCACTGGTGAACATGGTTGCATTGCCATAGTTTTTATTGGATATGGCAAAGGGAAAGGCATTGCCTGTGTATCCGTTGTATACTTCGTGGTCCAGCCACATGATATAATAGTCCCGCTGAAAATCCGCGCTTTCAGGACCAATGCAATACTTCACAGCATCAGGATATTGTTTATACTCAGACACAGGCCCTGTGCTGTTCGCCGTGCTTATCGCAATCTCTTCCGTCCCCCCGGATGAAACCGTGGTAACAGCGTAATATCGCTGAACCGGCGCCTCCTCTTTTACCGTATAGACAAAAAGGCCGGTAGTATCGCTGAGTTGCGTTCCCTTGCCGCTCGTCACAGGCTGGATGATAAACCGGTCTATATACGACGTATCCGCGGGATTGGTTAAAGAACTGTCGCAGTTGTGCATTTCACGAAAATAACTGGACCCTTCCTTTACTTCTTTGATCAGCGTTGCCGAAGCCAGATTGCCCGAGGTAATGGCCTGTATGTGGCGGTAAATCCGGTATGTTTCACCGGTTTGGCCAACATCTTCACACCAGGTCAGAAAAGTCTGGCCTGAACGGAAAAAACCGCTCATGTTCGCTGGTTGCGCCGCATAAATCCCATGAACGGCAAAGCAAAACAGAATGCTGAAAACCAATGAACGCATTGTTCCTCCTTTTTTATTTCACCAGGGTTATCGCCTTTGTCAGCACCCTCTTCCCGGCCCGTGCCTTGACAATATAGATACCTGAGGGCATGCGGGACGCGTCCCATAAAACCCGGCCATTGACCAGTTTTGATGTTACATCCGTCACAAACCGGCCGTTGGGGGCATATATGGCCAACCGTAAGGGTGTCACGCTGGCAATATTACTCTCAATATTGCGTGACGCCCCTACGAAAATCATGACGGCCGGGTTAAACGGATTCGGGCTCGCCAGTATCTCAGGCTCTGACCCTGAACTCCCGGAACAGGCAGCCTCGCTGCCCGCCGAACTGTCTGCTTTTACATAATAGGCATGGATTACAGGGCTTGCCCCATACTGGGTCCGATCGATGGACTTGCTGACATACACATACATGATCCGCGTCTGCTCATCAAAGCAGGCGCCGGACACTGAATGGTCCGTGGTGCCAACCGGGGCAGGCCAATTATATGCGACAAATGATGACGGTTGAACGTCTCCCATTGCCCGGTTGCCAAGCGCTGCCTCTCCCAGTTCCTTGAGATCATAAAAATACCAATCGTCCTCGAGGTGGGCGTCTTGAACGATGCCGCCCCAGTCGTATGCAATCCTGCCGGTAAAATGTCTCGGAAATGTGACATATCCATGCTTATCAGGAAGATCAATGAACACTCCTGCCGCGCATGTGCTCCCATAAGCGAATTTCCCCTCCCAGGGGTTAGGGGGCTGATATGATCCGCTGCCAGCATTAAAATAATTGCCATTCCTGACAGCAGCCTCAGGAGGAGTGATAAAATTGTTATATCTGAGTATTTCGACCAGATCCATGGTATCCTGGGATGTTTCCGGTTTTTGTATGGCCGCAATTGCAGGCCCGTTGCTTGCGGTCTGACAAATACTGAAGTATCCACCGAATCCCAGCGCCAGTTCCCTTCCGCCAACATACAAATCTGCAAATGTTTTTGGAATATGCGTAACCCCTCTCCAGTACGATTTCCAAAGGGGTACCTGCGGCAGGTACCAATATTTAAGATTCGTCACTGTGCCGTCATCAGCAAGCCGGGTGGCAGCCAGCACCGGGAAGGGGCTGCCTGCATAATACGAATTATAATGGGTCCAGTATAGAATATTGGTGCTGTCGTCCCACCAGAAGCCGCCGTTTGCCGTAATGTTCTCGCCTGCAACCACGCTGTCCCAGGCAATGGTTGTCCACTTTTTGACAAGAGGTGCGGTATTGAGTATGGAACCGTCGTTATCCGCAATCCTAACAGGCTGCGGTACTTCAACTTCATACAGGCATTGAGTATACGTCCCGGTATTCAGAAACATTCTTTTAGTTCCATCGGGCATTGTACGCAGGGCAAGCCCGCTTGCTACAAATGTATTATCATACCCTGCCAGGGCAGGCAGCTTGAAGGAACCAATATATTCGAAATCCGAGGAATCGAGGAGCGAATCCTTGTGTGCTGGAGGCGGCGGAGGTGTTTCCAGCCGCTGCGTTACGTATATGCTCTCTGCCAGTACAATTTCTCCGAAAAGCTGATGCGCTGTATTATTATAGCACTGCCATGCAAAACCAAATTTTCCCGGTACATGCGGCGCTCTGAAATTGGATGTAAAATTAAAAGTGTCCCCCGGAGCAACAGGGTTCCCGTGATGCTGGAGAATAAAATACGTACCCCATGTGTAATTATTGGCCGGATACTGGGAATGCAATAAAATATCCGCTATTGGCCAGGCAGTGTCCCCGGTATTTCTCATACAAATCACTGCCGGGAAGATCTCATCCGTGATCAGGGTTTCAGGTATGACACACCTGACGAATTGTGCGTCATAGGCCGCCTGCGCTGGCCTGCCGGTCATTAAACAAAACATGCAGGCGTAGATGAACACAATAACGGTTACACGCACTGTTCCATTTCTCATAGCCCCTCCCTTTAAATGAACGCAAAGTTATTTAAGTAAAGTTATTTTACTTGAATATTTCTGGCCGCCCATGGATAACCTGACAATATACACGCCGCTTGGCTGGCTTGAAGCATCCCAGGTGACGCCGGTTGCAAGTCGAGAGTTGCGGGCCGTAAGTGCTGCAACTTGCGCACCCTGAATGTTACAAATGCTTATGATAATATTTTCCCTGTTCACGGCTGTCGCCTGACCGCTTATAACTATTTTCACAACAGGATTAAACGGATTCGGGTGCACGCTTACCATGCATGAAGTTTCTTTTTTTACAGCATTGTCCGCATAATTATATGCGCCGCCAACGCGATAGATGCCGCTGCTGTAACCTGCAAGAGAAACAGATACATCACTGCTGGACATTAGTAGCGCATTGCCAGTAACAGGCTCGTTTATCGTGGGAATAAAAGGCAGTGTTGCTGAAACAATCTGGATTGAATCCGTAAAATTGCTCATAACCAGATACCAGTATCCGTCCTGGCCTTTTAAAGCAACGCCGCCGGAACGAACCGGTGCCGTGGCAAGAACATGATATTCCGCAGCCTGTGCATATTGCCGGGTCTCTTCAGCAGTAGCGTCCGGTAATACAATAAAAGCTGTTTTTTTATTCAAAAGCTCAAATTTTATATATCCGATATATCGTCCAGGCCAATATACCCCGCTGTTTTGCGGTGTCAGGCTGCCTTCAGAAACAGAAACAGCGCTTTGGTGCATATTAACATACCCGATTTTATCGTCAACATTAAACCAGCGCCCTGACATGGTTGCTGTTTTATTTGTACGGTCAAAAACCAATGACCGTGCGCTATCGTAGACAATGCGCTGCTCGTCATTGAAAACCCAGTTTTGAGTTTTCCAACGGAACTCGTAAAACGATATTGGACTATATATCAGGACACTCTTTTTGTCCGGCAATGCGGCAAAACACGCGGTTTTGGTGGAAACAAAACCTTCATCAAATTCACTGACAGTGCCATAGAGCGCTCCCCAATCCACGCCATGATTGTCAAATGGGTTAAGGCCTGCCTGGCCCATGGACCCCGATTCCCAGAGGCCCATGTGGTCTCCGTTACGCGGGAGTATTGTCCATCCCCCGGTGCCAACCTTGGCAAACCGGTTATCGGTCCTGTTGGCGGTCAGACGGGACAATACCCAGGCCTGGTGGTTGCCGCGGGTGCGTTCATTTAATTCAGCTTCGGACGCAAATCCACCTGTCCACGGGCCGTTTACCCTGTTTATTAAACAACAATTTGCCATAGCCGTCATAAGCCATGAAAAATTACTGACATAGGAATCGGAAAAACCGCACAGATCACCGTTCAGGAATTTTTGGCGCCACTCATAATGCGCAAAGATGCTCCGCTCTAAAGATGCGGCAACCAGATCGTTGTCCATGAATTTTTTGCCTGCATAAAAAAGAAGCTCGGATTGGTGGCCTCGTATATACATTGTCCAATCGAAACCACCGGGATAAACGGTAACGCCATCCCATAACAGGTAATGCTTAAGACAGTGGTCGTACAGATTTCCTACGTTAAAATAATATGTGGATGGAATGGGCCTGCCCTGCGCTTTCATCAAAGTCCATGTCACGCCCATAGTCGCAATAGGATCGAACATGTATGGCATGTCGAATCCAAAATGGTTTGGACCGGTAAAATCAGAGGAAAAATTAATTCCGCGCGCCCATTCATTTATGGGTTTCGGTGGATCGCCAATAAGCCGAAAACTGTCCTGCATGTCCTTGGTTGCGGCAACCTCAACCCAGCATTGCTGTAATGTCCGGAATGTTGCCGTATCCTCAGGGAAAAAAGCGCAGTAGGCCCCGTATGCATGCAGCGGTGTGAAATTATACTCTATGTCTGTATCCGCGGTATCGCCCCATGGATCATAGTCAAATTCAGCACACCCATCCCTTCCAGTCCCAATGCGGTACATCATCTTATCTTTTTCCTGTTGCGACAGGGAATCGGGTATGGACTGGAGTATGATTGCGGCATATTGTCCGCTGCAATACCAATTAGTACTTCTTGAAATTATGTTATGCACTCGCGCCATAAGCGTGGATTTTGAAAGGCCGCTTATGGACGAATCATATTCCGGATCAGCGATGAGTTGCGCAAGAGCCATTGAGTATGCAGGCGCATAGTTGCTGCCCCTGTAGTCCATGAATATGGTATCAGCTTCGTGCCAGAAGCCATTTTCCTCAGCATATCTTAATGCTTTTGACAGAACCCGTGTATAATCTTTTATCGTGGGATAGTCGGCAGGAAGTGAGTCGCGCCACTGCTCGTATGCAGAGCTGAAAACAGTTGACCAAGAAACTAATAACAGCAATACGCAAATAACGTTTTTTTTCAAACCCATATAACAGCCCCTTTCACACTTATAATTATACGCATAAACAAATGGTAATACAACAATATTATCTTTTATTTTACACTTATATTCGTTTTCATTGGTGTCCGGGTAAAAATGACATTTGTCCGGCGGGACAGAGCCCGCCGGTTAATCATCAATGGCGTACTTTCATTAATCGCGCACGGCCGGAGGCTTGATAAAGCCTCCCCCGCCCGGCACTATCATGTGGTACAATACGGGCGGGGCCCGCTTCATTGGATTCCGTAGATTGTGCTGAAGCGGGCGGCCGTGCGACAAAAAAGCAAGAAAAAACCTGAATAACCGGCGGGCTCTGTCCCGCCGGATCATCAGGCTTATGCAATGCCTGTATTGGTTTTAACCGGACACTACTGATTCGTTTTATGAAATATTTAGATATATACAAATCATTGAAAAATGACATCAGATCGGGCATTTACATGCCCGATACAAAACTTCCATCAGCCCTGGAACTGAAGTCACTGTTCAAGGTAAGCACCCGCACTATCCAGCACTCCCTTAACCTGCTTGAAAAAGAGGGCTTAATCAAAGGCGTGCGTTCACAGGGTATTTTTGTCCGGAACACGAAAGATCTTCTTTCGTACGGAAACCTGAAAAACAACGGTCGAATAAGCAAAGTGGGCATCCTGTATCCCCGCTATGCGATGCATACCGTGGGGCTGGCTTATTTCGTCCATATATTCTGGGGTATTCAGATCACTTTAGTAAAAGATAAAATCAGATGCTACCTGATTGAGACAAGAGACAAGAGCATTCCAGAAGTATTCAAAGAAATTAACGCGCTTGAGATCAATGGTTTAATCTGCCTGGAACTTGAAAATGAAACGCTCCAGAAAGAACTCGAGCAGCTGAAACTTCCGCTGGTACACCTGGAATTAGTCAGTTTCCGAAGCAGCGTTCCAATGATAAGCGCCAATCATTTTCAGGGCGGAGAACTCTCGGTCAGGCACTTGCACGGACTCGGACATAAAAAAATACTTTTCCTGTATGCACGGAAAAAAAATGATCCAGACACTGACCCCACTATCAAAATGCGCTGGCAGGGCATTCAATCAGAAGCGAAAAAAGCAGGAATTTCAGCGGCAAAAGAGTCCATTCAGCTGCAGCAACCGCGTAACGAGGAACGCGCGTCTATGGAACATATACTTAAGGCATACCAGGATTGTTCAGGTATCATTATGGCGTGCGGATACATGCTAAAGACAATGAAAAGCATTGTGGAAAACGAGCCCGCCAAAAAGAACAGATCTGTTGATATTGTCTCTTTTGATGAAATTGACTCAGTCCCGGATATTGGCGGAAGGCCGGTTTATTTCTGCGTCTGGAACAATGAATTAATGGGCCAAAAGGCGGTTGAAACGCTTCTTAATTGGAACAGTAGTCGACCGCGGATACAATATCTGCCCATGTATTTGTCCAAGAGCCAGGATGATAAATAGAGCCTGTGTGTATAATGACCAGGGAAATAAAAAAGCGTTCTTTCTTTCGAATGAACGCCTTTTCGGGATATATTGGGAGATTACCAGAGACGATGTTAGTTTTTATACTCCAGTCTGTTGGCCAGGATAATGACCGGACACACGCCAGTGATTTCCCTGAGCAGCCGAAGATTCAAGATTGTTATATTTTTTATTGACATTGTTTCCTCACTACCATCTATCGACCCTATTAAAAAAATACTTTAGGCTTTTCCATAAAGAAAATTGTTCCAACTCGATTGGCATAATTTGCAGGGTCTATTTAGTTAAAACGCCTAACCTCAAGTTAACAAGTTAAATGATTAAGTTTGTTGATATTAAATGAGATACAATATATCTAAAGTAAAATTTAAACTTGTGGCGGGTTTTTTGCATGTCTTGGACCGACATAGGGGTCTAATCCAGGAGTTATTTTATGAATTTTAAAAAGAAAAAGCACAGTTGGTCAAAACCCAGACAGGGAACTACACTAATCTCCTTCAACAGATCTAAGACCGTCCGGAGCAGAAATAAGAAAAAGGTAAAAAGTTCTGGCTCGGGTGACTGGAGGGGTTTCATTGGATTTGTGGTCCTTGGCCTTTCCCTTCTGGCCATGGTAAGCCTGATTTCCAACCTGTTTAATCCAGCGGACAACATGTTGGGGAGGTATTTTGGTACAGCCCTATCGCATCTATTAATATCCTTTGCGGGCAAAGTCCCATCCTTGCTGCTTCCCGCGATCCTCTTTTATATTGGATGGAATTATATTACCAAGGTTGAGATCAGCAAATATTTCAGGCAGCTCTTTTTTGCATCCGTTATTTTCATTGAATTGTGCATATTTGCGAGCATCAGGAACCTTGGGTTGGGCAGGAGCTGGGAACAGTTCTATAATACCGGCGGGGTCCTGGGTAATTTTATTGTTCAGAACATACTTACCATAGCCTTTGGCACGCAGCGTATTGGCGCCTATCTTGTCATGGCCATCATTATGACCGGTACCTGCATCTGGGGCTTCAGGATCGATGTTTACGCCCTTGCTCTTCGCATCAAAGCCATGGGCGAGATGATTGGCAGTTTTACCCAGGCATTTTTCAGGCAGGTGCAGTTTGGTTTTGCAGGCTCAGCCAGTACTGCAACGGCCGCGCCCAACCGCATACGCGTGAAATCCGGTATCAACCGGCCCCAGAAACAGCTGGCAGCGCCGCACAAGGAGACCGAGATAGACGATGCAGTGGAAATGAAGAACGCCTCCATTCCCGCTGAATTTACTGAAGAAGAACTGGAAAATCTTCCGCTCAAAAAGGCGCTTGAAGCCAGGCTTGAAAAACGGCAGAGGGCATTTCTTGAAGATTATAATGGTCCGAGCATAAAGGAAATGATTGAGGAAGAGGCGCTCAACCTGGAAAAAGAGGTTGAGGAAAAGATCGCAAAGCGCGGCCGCAAGAGCAAGATGGCCGGCAAGGAGACGGAGAATGCCCCCCAAACCATGGACAAGGCAATTACGGGCGATGATGAGGTTTGCATGGTGGAAGAAGAATCTGATAACGGTGATGGGCAGCAGGGTGTGTTTCCCAAAGTAGTTGAAATAGACCCTCCGGAAGAGGACGCCACAGTATACGATCCATACGTGGTCCCCAGCATGGATCTTTTAGCAGAGCATGAGCAGCAGGAACGGAAAATATCACAGGAAGAGATACAGGCCAATGCCGACCGTCTCATAGAAAAGCTGAAAGATTTCAAAATCCAGGGCCGCATAGGCGAAGTATGCCCAGGACCGGTTGTCACCAGGTACGAGCTTGAGCTTGCCCCCGGCACAAAGGTCGCCAAGGTCGAAAGCCTTTCGCTCGATCTTGCCATTGCAATGGCTGTTGAAAAGA
This sequence comes from Candidatus Raymondbacteria bacterium RIFOXYA2_FULL_49_16, assembly GCA_001789205.1. Classification (GTDB taxonomy): domain Bacteria; phylum Fibrobacterota; class OXYB2-FULL-49-7; order OXYB2-FULL-49-7; family XYB2-FULL-49-35; genus XYB2-FULL-49-35. The sequence continues at coordinate 71,378 of MFYT01000026.1, forward strand.
TCAGGATTTCACTGGTGCCGGGAAAAGCCGCCATAGGTATTGAACTTCCCAACGTGCACAGGGAAAAGGTGTTCATAAAGAACGTGCTTACTTCCAAGGAATTTGCACAGACCGACAGCCAGATTAAGCTGGTGGTTGGAAAAGATATTGCCGGAAAGCCTTTTGTGGTTGATCTGGTAAAGATGCCCCATATGCTTATCGCGGGCACCACGGGTTCGGGCAAAAGCATGTGCACTAATTCGTTTTTAGCGAGCATACTTCTGGCAAAGTCTCCTGATGAAGTTAAGCTTATTCTTGTGGATCCCAAGGTCGTTGAAATGAATTTGTACAACGGCATTCCGCACCTGCTCTCGAACGTGATTACCAATCCAAAGGAAGCGGTCAGTGCGCTCAAATGGGGCGTTGCTGAAATGGAGCGCAGGTATCAGATGCTGGCAAAGGCCATTTGCCGGAATATCGCGCAGTTCAACGACAAGGTCAAAGACGGCTCAATTATGACCACGTCAATCGACGAGGCGGACAAGAAGCGTATGCCCTACATTGTCATTATCATCGACGAATTGGCCGACCTCATGTGCAATTGCGGCAAAGAATTGGAAGAGGAAATTGTACGGCTAGCGCAGAAAGCGCGCGCCGTGGGCATTCACCTTATTTTAGCGACCCAGCGGCCCGAGGCCAAGGTCGTCACAGGTCTCATCAAATCGAACATGCCTTCGCGCGTGGCGCTGACCGTCAATTCAGCCATGGATTCACGTATCATTATTGACGAACGCGGGGCAGAGGAACTGCTTATGTACGGCGACATGCTCTACAAGTCAGCTGAGATGCCCCAGGTGAAGCGTATCCATGGAACGTATATCGAGACCATGGAATCCGAGGCGCTTGTTGAATTTGTCAAAAACCAGAACGTGAAGCGCGATAAAATGCTCTCCTTTGAACAGGAACACCGGAAGGCGCAACTGACGCTGGGCGCTGCCGGATATGGCGGCGAAATGAGCGAACTCATGGAAGCGGCCAAGATAATTGTGAGCAGGCAAATTGGCTCAACCTCGCTTCTACAGCGCAAAATGTCGATCGGTTATGCCAAGGCAGGACGGCTTATGGACCAACTCGAAGAGATAGGCGTGGTTGGCCAGAACGTAGGCAGCAAGGCGCGTGAAGTGATGGTCGAGAACGAGGAATATCTTACCGTGTTGTTCGAACAGTATGCCAAGGGTGAACCCATAGGGGCCTAAATTTTCAAGGTACGAGACATGAGGTTGCGAGGCGAAGCTTTCTAAATCCTTGACTCTCTTTTATCTGTATTATTATTTTACACGACTATCTGTTTTAGCAGGATTGTCACATTTTCGCGGAGTTACGAGTGAAAACGTTTATCAAGAAAGAAAAAGACATTGAAAACAACTGGCTTCTCGCCGACGCTGCGGGCAAGGTCCTGGGCCGTTTCGCATCGCAGGTTGCCACGCGCCTTACGGGCAAGCATAAACCCGATTTTTCGCCGCATCAGGACTGCGGGGACCATGTTGTTGTCGTTAATGCTGAAAAAATCCAGGTTACCGGAAGAAAAGCTGATCAGAAAATCTACTGGCACCACACCAAACATCCGGGTGGCCAGAAAGAGATCCTGTACAAGGACCTCATGATCAAGAAGCCTGCTGAGGCGCTCGAAAACGCCATTCTTGGCATGGTCAAGAACAAGGGCCCTCTGAGCAAGCGTATCCAGAGCAAACTCCATATATATGCAGGCGATCAGCACCCGCATCAGGCTCAGCAGCCCCAGCCTGTCAAACTGTAATCATTAACTGGAGGAATAGCGCACGTGGCACAGGAAAAAGAAATCAGGGCCATTGGGCGGCGGAAAGCCGCAGTGGCGCGGGTTGTCCTAACACCCGGAAAAGGGCCGTTCATCGTCAACGACCGGGAACCAAGGGAGTTTTTCAAACGAGATTCGCTCATTATTGAGATCGAAAAGCCCATGCGTCTTACGGACAGGATGGAGGCATACACGGTCAAGGTCAATCTTCGCGGCGGCGGCGTCTCGGGCCAGGCCCACGCCCTTCGTCTGGGGCTGTCGCGGGCGCTTTCGCTTGCCGAACCGTCACTCAGGGGCATCCTGAAAAAAGAAGGCCTTCTTACCCGCGACGCCCGTATCGTTGAAAGAAAAAAGTACGGCCGCAAAGGCGCGCGCAGACGCTTTCAGTTCACCAAGCGCTAAACCAGCGCCGTATACAGGAATTCGATTACAGGCTACACATACAAATACAGCACACAACAGGCCTGAACCGTTGCCGTGGTTCTATTCCCAGCGTGGAATGGTGGCACGGGTTGTTGTGGAAGAAACAAACCAGAAGGAGAAAAAATGGCCGAGATCACCATTCAGTCACTTCTCGAAGCCGGTGCCCATTTCGGGCACCAAACCAGCCGCTGGAACCCCAAGATGCGCAAATTTATCTTGGCGCCCAAAAACGGCATCCACCTCATCAACCTTCAGGAAACCATCAACTGCCTCGAAGCTGCGAAGAAAAAGCTTGTTGAGGTGGTGGAAAGCGGCCAGAGTGTTCTCTTTGTGGGAACAAAGAAACAGGCGACAGACCTGGTACGCGAGGCGGCGGAACAGTGCAAACATTTTTACGTCAACAACCGGTGGCTGGGCGGATTGCTCACCAACTTTACAACCATCAGGAACTCCCTTAAAAAGGTTGACGACATAGACCGCATGGAACAGGACGGAACCTTTGGTGTTTTGCCGAAAAAAGAGGTCAATCTTCTTAAAAAGAAGCGCGACAAAATTTTGAGCTTTCTTGCGGGTATCAGGGAAATGCGCCATTTGCCAGGCGCCGTGGTGGTTACCGATGTCATCACTAATCACATTGCTGTCAAGGAAGCGAACCGCCTGGGTATATCCGTCATTGCCATTGTCGACACTAACGGTGATCCGGATTCAGTCACCTATCCCATTCCCGCGAACGATGATTCACTCAAAACCATACGTATCATCGTCATGGAGCTGGCGGCGATTATCGCGGCTACACCGGTCAAAATGGTCAGAGCCGAAGAAAAGGCCGACAGCGGCATGGGCGGTCGCAAGCGTATTGTGCGGAAAAAGATCATCAAGAAAATAATAAGGAAGAAGGTGCTCAAGAGCGATCTTGCCGCAGCTGCGGCAGCGGCCGACGCTGCAACCGAAGCCATGGTCGAGACCGAGACCGAGGTGGTAGAAGAGGTTGCCGAGGCAGTGGAACAGCAACTCGGCCAAGAAGAGAAATAGCGGCAGGGGTCCCGGCGGGGCCTGTTTAACAAGAGGAGTAGAGCAATGGCGGAAATATCAGCGGCAATTGTCAAAGAACTCCGCGAACGGAGCGGCGCGGGCATGATGTCGTGTAAAAAGGCGCTGCAAGAGACGGGTGGCGACATTGAAGCGGCGATCGAATACCTGCGCAAACAGGGCGAGGCGTCTGCCAGCAAACGCGCCGGAAGGGTCGCAAAAGAGGGCATTATCGGCACCCAGATACAGAACCACGCCGCGGTTATTCTTGAACTCAACAGCGAGACCGATTTTGTATCGCGCAACGATGACTTCCGGAAATTTCACTCAGATCTTCTGGGTGTGGCCATGGAGGCCAAACCCGAGAATGTCGAGGCGTTTGAAAATGTGAGATCACCGGTCCTGGGCAATCGTACGGTCAAAGAAGGCATTACTGAAAAAATCGCCGTCATAGGCGAAAATATCGGCATCCGGCGGGTCACCACCGTGTACGAGACACCAGACACCCGGGTTTTCACGTACATTCATATGGGTGGTAAAATCGGCATTCTCCTGCTGCTCAAGGCCTCTGAGGCCGTGTTTGCGAACGAGCAGGTAGCTACGCTGGGAAAGGACCTCTGCATGCAGGTTGCCGCGGCCAATCCCACGGCTGTTTCACGCGAGAACATCGCACGCGAGAAAATAGAGGCTGAACTGGCCATCTACCGCGAGGCGGCGAAAATAGAGGGCAAGCCCGAAAAAATCCTGGACCGCATTGCCCAGGGAAAACTGGACAAATATTTTGAGGAGAACTGCCTGATCGAGCAACCCTATATCAGGGACCCCGATGTTAAAGTATCCAAGCTCATTGCTGATACGGCAAAGGCCGTTGGTTCTGAAATATCCGTTGTCACATTCGTCCGGTACCAACTCGGCGGACAATAATGGCCCCCCGGTTCAAGCGCGTATTGCTCAAGCTCTCGGGTGAGTCGCTCAGCGGTGGCCGCGAGTTTGGCATTAATCCCCAGACTATCCAGGAAATGGGAGACGAAATCGTCTCTGCCCATGCCATGGGCGTGCAGGTGGCCCTGGTTATTGGCGGCGGCAACATCTTCCGTGGTCTCCGGGAGAGCGCAACCCACAACATGGACCGGGTCACTGCCGACCACATGGGCATGCTGGCCACGGTCATCAATTCACTTGCCATGCAAGACTGCCTTGAGGCCAAGGGTGTGTATACGCGCGTGCTTTCGGCCATAAAAATGGAACAAGTGGCCGAATCCTTTATCCGCAGGCGGGCCATCCGTCATCTTGAGAAGGGGCGGGTCATTATTCTTGCCGCGGGCACGGGCAATCCCTATTTTACCACCGATACCGCCGGTGTCCTCAGGGCCATCGAAATCAAAGCGGACGTAATTATGAAGGCCACCAAAGTCGATGGCATATTCGACAGCGACCCGGTTAAAAATTCGGAGGCCAAGAAGTTTGACACGCTCAGTTACGCCGAGGTGCTCACGCGCCACCTCGGGGTCATGGATGCCACTGCCATCACTCTGTGCGAGGAAAATAAACTCCCGCTGGTGGTATTCAATTTTAAAAAACGCGGCAATTTTTTAAAGCTCCTTTCCGGCGATTCGGTGGGCACCTTCGTTCACTGCTAACGCGCACGCCTCTTACTCTGGCCTCACGGCATATATTATTGTTATTTTATAGGAAACCTATTTTGAAGTGTAATTTAGTGAAGGAGGAATACCGTGGGTGAAGAACTGGTAAAACAGACTGAAAGCCGCATGCAGAAAACAATCGAAGCGTTCAAGAACGATCTCTCGGTCCAGCGTACCGGCAGGGCAAACCCGGCCGTGCTCGAAGGGATCAAGGTGGACTACTATGGACAACTGACGCCGTTGAACCAGGTGGGCAATATCAGCGTGCCCGATCCGCGCACCATCCAGATCCATCCCTGGGACAAATCACTCTGTCCCATAATCGAACGGGCCATTCTCGAAGCCAATATCGGCCTTACACCAGTCAACAACGGCGCACTCATACGCCTGCCCGTGCCCGAACTCTCCGAGGAGAGGCGCAAAGAGATCGTCAAACAGTGCAAGAAGATCGCGGAGGAGAGCAAGGTGGCGGTCCGCAATATCAGGCGCGATGGCAACGAAGCGGTGAAAAAACAGGAGAAGGACAAGACAATAAGCGAGGACGAGTCGAAGAAACTCCAGGACCGCATCCAGAAGCTGACTGATAGCTATGTCAAGCAGATCGACGATATCCTCGTTAAAAAAGAACAAGAGATCATGCAGGTGTAAATGACCGAGCAGAAGAACATTCCCGGGCACATCGCCATTATTTTGGATGGCAACGGCAGGTGGGCGAAAAAACGCGGACGGCCCCGTTCATTTGGCCACCGTGCAGGCACCGATGCCACGCGCCGCATTGTCCAGTATTGCGGCGAACTGGGCGTGCGTATTCTCACTATCTACGTTTTTTCGAGTGAGAATTGGCGCAGGCCGCCGCTCGAGGTCACCATGCTCATGCGGCTCCTCATCGAGATGGTGCGGCGCGAAATCCGTGAACTGAACAAAAACAATGTACGGCTCAATGCCATCGGCGATCTTTCACTTCTACCTGGCAAAACCCGCGAAGTGCTCGAAGAGGGTATCCGCAACACTTCGGCCAACACCGGACTTGTCCTCAACCTTGCCATCAGCTACGGTGGCCGTGCGGAAATTGTCAGCGCGGTCCAGTCCATTGTCCGCGATTGTCTGAAGGCCAAGGTAAAACCGGCGAACATAAACGAGGAGCTTGTTGGACAGTATCTCTACACAGCGGGCATGCCCGACCCTGATCTGCTTATTCGGACCGGCGGAGACCTTCGCATCTCCAATTTCCTGCTTTGGCAGTGCGCGTACACTGAATTCTATTTTACCCCTGTCCTGTGGCCCGATTTTGACCGTTCCCATCTTGACGAGGCCATTGACTCGTTCCAGAGACGCGAGCGGCGTTTCGGCAAGATCATGGAGTCTTAAACATGCTTTCCGAGGCATCGGTCAGGATCATTTTCGCGGTTGTGGCCATCCCGGTGGTGCTCTTCATCGTGATCAACGGCGGCAACGACCATGTGCCAATTTTTACCTGGCTCTTTCGTGCATTTGTGATTGGCGTGCTTGCTGGCGGTGTGATCGAATTTTGGCGCATGACCCGCGAAAAGGGAACACCTATTTTTCTTCCTGCCGCGCTTGTGGGTGTGGCGCTTTTTGGTTTACGCGGTCTTACCGCTGCCGACATTGACGCGGCCGGCGCTTTCGGGCTTTTTCAAACCGTTTTTTTCCCTGGTATGTTCATTGCGCTTTTTCTGGTCATATGCGCCGAGGTTCTCAGGGCCCAACCCGAGCAGGCCATAGCCCGCGCGGGCGGAACAGTGCTCGCTATTTTTTATATCGGCTTTCTGGGATCGTACCTCATTATTATTCCCCAGCAGCTTTTCTCCTTTTCCGCGGGGGGCATGCAGGTTTCGGCTAAAATGGGCGGCAGCGCGCTTATCATGCTTTTTGCCGCTGTCTGGGGAAGCGACACCTTTGCCTATGGTAGCGGCCGGTTGTTTGGTTCGCGGCTGCTTTGGCCCCGGCTGAGCCCGAAAAAAACCGTGGAGGGGCTTGCTGGCTCGGTCTTTGGCGGCATGGTTGGCATGTGTATTGGCCGCACCCTCTTTGAACCGGCCTTTCCCTCGCTTCCGGCCGCGCTCTGCATTGGCGCGGTCATAGGCGTTTTGGGCCAGGCAGGCGATTTGTTCGAGTCGCTCCTCAAACGGTCCTGCGGGGTAAAGGATTCCTCGCACCTGCTGCCGGGCCATGGCGGCATACTCGACCGTATTGACGCGCTTATTTTCTGCGCGCCTATCTATTATTATCTCATGAAGGCGGTCCAATGGCTGTAAAAAAAATTATCGTCCTTGGGTCAACCGGCTCCATAGGCCAAAATAGTCTCGACGTTATCCGGAAAAACGCGCAACGGTTTTCGGTCGCCGGACTCTCCACAAAAGCGAACCTGGACCTTTTCAACAGACAGATAGCCGCCTTTAATCCCAGAGCGGTAACCATCGCTGACAGCGATGATCCCGGCGCGGTTTGCGTGCGCCGGTCCGTTCCCGTGTACCAGGGCAACGGGGGGCTGGACCGGCTGGTACAGACACCCGCCCATGTTGTCATCAACGGACTTGTCGGCGCCGTGGGCATTGGACCTACGTACACGGCCGCCCGGTTGGGCCGCCGTATCGCGCTTGCGAACAAAGAAAGTCTCGTTGCCGCGGGCAGGCTTATTATTGACACTGCGATTAAACGGGGCGCGGACATTGTGCCTGTGGACAGCGAACATTCGGCCATTTTCCAGTGTCTTAAGGCAGGCAAGCCCCGGGAGGTTGAGAAACTCATTATTACCGCTTCGGGTGGTCCGTTCAGAAAGACGCCCGCGCACCGGTTGCGGCGGATTACGGCAAAGCAGGCGCTCAATCATCCCACCTGGCGCATGGGCCCAAAAATCACCGTTGATTCGGCCACGCTCATGAACAAAGGGCTCGAGGTCATTGAGGCCCACTTCCTCTTTAACGTACCCTATGAAAAAATTGACGTTGTGGTCCATCCGCAATCCATTATACATTCCATGGTCCAGTTTGTCGACGGTTCGGTCATCGCCCATCTGGGCGTACCCGACATGCGCGTACCCATACAATACGCTCTTACCTATCCCGATAAAACGCCCCTGAACATAGGGCGCCTGGACTTCCCGGCCCTGGGTTCGCTGTCGTTCGAACGTCCCGATTACACACGGTTTCCCTGTCTCGAGCTTGCTTTTGCCGCGGGAAAGACCGGGGGTACTTTGCCCTGTGTCATGAACGCCGCAAATGAGGTAGCGGTCGATTTTTTTCTCAAAGAAAAAATCGGATTTACCGATATTCCGCGCCTCATTGAAAAGGCCATGCGGCGTCACGTGTCCCGGCCGCGCTATTCCATCGATGAAATCCTCGATCTTGATTGCGAAACGCGCGCAAAGGCGGTTGAATGGGCATAGTCATTGGCATTGGCATTCTCAGCCTTCTGGTTTTTATCCACGAGCTTGGTCATTTTCTGTTCGCAAAATGGCACAAGGTGCGTGTTGAGACCTTTTCCATAGGGTTTGGCCCCAAAGTGTTGAAGAAACGGATCGGCGAGACCGAATACTGCGTCTCGGCCGTGCTTTTCGGCGGCTATGTGAAAATGACCGGTCAGGAAGACATGGGAAACCCGGGTGAAAGAAACACAGATCCCGCTGATTTCAGGAACAAAACCATTTTTCAGCGCGTGCAGATCGGCTTTGCCGGACCGTTGTTCAATTACCTGTTCGCGCTTGCGGCCCTGGTGTTCCTGTACTGGCAGTTGGGCATACGCGAAGCGCCGAGTGAAACGGGCGTTGTGGTGGGATATATAGCGGACAGCAGCAGGGCCCAGGAGGCGGGGTTTGCCCTGGGTGATACCCTGGTTTTGTTATCAGGAAAACCCGTAGGTTCGTGGGACGACGCCCTGCTCGATATGGCCATGAGCGCAGACCATGCGATGTCTGTGACAGTGGGACGCGCTTCGGGCCGGATTTCCCTTACTCTTGTGCCCAAGAAAATCGGACGCGATGAAATCGGCTGGAGCGGGCTATATAAAACCGAACCGGTCATTATCGGCAAAGTAGTTGCCGGGTCGCCTGCGGAAAAAGCGGGACTCAGGGACAATGACACGGTCCGCTCTATTGACAATGAAACTGTCCCGGGCTGGAACTTCCTGGTCGATAAAATCGGGCAGGCAGGGACAAGCACAGTCACCCTTGCCATACGGCGGCCAGGAGGCGATACTCTTGTTCGCCTTGCCCCGGAATACAACCAGGAGCAGAAGCGCGCCATGATCGGCATACACAAAGGCGTGACGCTTGTACTCAACCGGTATCCGTTCAACGAGGCGTGCAGGCGGGCGGTTGCCCAGACAGGCCGCGATGCGGTCCTGATCTGGAAGTTCCTCAAGGCGCTGGTGACCACGCGGGTGTCGGTGAAGAGCATGGCCGGACCAGTGGGCATTGTCCATATTACCGGGCAGATGAGCAGGGGAGGGCTCGACCTTTTTATTATTTTTTTCGCCATGATCAGCGTGAACCTGGCGTTGGTAAACCTTTTTCCGTTTTTTATCATTACTGACGGAGGAGTCATTTTTTTCCTGCTTGTTGAGGCGTTGCGCGGGAGACCGCTTGAACCACGCAAACAGATGGTCATCCAGCAGACTGCGGTATTTTTCCTGATAGCCTTGTTTGTCATGCTGACATTCAACGATATTTTCAGGTTGATCGGAGGAGGCGGGTAGTCCCCATGGCTGAAAGTATCGTATTGGCGCAGTTGCCTCAGGCTGTTGCGGCAAGGCTGAGAACTATTTCTGAAGGGCAGGGATATCTGGTCGCTGAAGCGGTTGACCAGGACAGTTGCCGGACCATGCTGCTGAATCTTGAGGTAGCGGTTATTATCATGCCCTACAGCATTGTAGCGAGCGATGAGCGGCTTCTCGATACACTCAAGTTCTATTCAAACAAGGTTCAGTTCATTTATTACGCGGAGGAACGCCCTGGTACGGATGAGGCGTTCGCCCATCCCGAGGCCGTGGGCATCATCGAGACAACCACGTTTAACGAACAGCACGCGAATCACCTGATACGGAACGCCATTGCGCTCTACCAACGCGAGCTTAAAATCGAGGCCTTGAACTCGGCAATCCAGGACAATCAGGCCATTGCCAACGAACTTAACCTGAAAAATGTTGTACTCGAGCGAGAACGCAATTTTAACCAGTCAATCATCTCCTCCCTTTCCTATGGTCTCATGATCATCGACGTTGAAGGCGCCATCATGCTGCTAAACGACATGGGAAAAAAGATTTTCGGTATTTTGGTCTCCGACTATTTCGGGATCCGGTTCAATGAAGTGGTCTGCCCCGAACTCAGGGAACCATTGTGGGCCGATGTGCAGGAAGTGGTTGTCTCGGGCCAGAACAAAGAGGAGCCGCTCTTTACCATCAGGGAAGATATGGTCATTTCCTATTCCATCTCCATTATTAAGGACACCATAAACAATATTACCGGGCTCATGGTCCTGGGCCGCGATGTTACCGAGGAAGAGGGCATGAAGAACCAGCTCTTCCAGGCTGAAAAACTTGCTACTATGGGTACTATGCTTTCAGGCATAGCCCACGAGATCCGCAACCCGCTCACCATCATCAACGCCCGCGCGCAGCTTGCATTGGGATACGACCCCGAACATCTGAACGATAAAGTGAAGAAAGCGCTCGATTCAATTGAAGCGCAGAGCAAACGGTGCGGTGAAATCATCAACAATTTGCTCGATTTTTCGAGGAAAAAAGTGTCGGGATTCACGCTTGCCAGCATAAACGACATTATTATCAGTTCGCTGGGCTTCCTCGAATACGAGGGACGGTCGGCCGGCGTCGAGATCGTGAAGCGGTTTGACCAGGATTCGGTGCTCACGTGCGATAAAAGCCAGATGGAGCAGGTGTTCCTGAATCTCTTCACCAATGCTTGCGACGCTATGGCGAACAAGGGAATGCTCACCATTGTCACCGAGAGCCAGGAGACCTATGTTAAAATACAAGTCTCCGATACGGGCCCGGGCATTCCTCATGAGCTCCAGAAAAAGATTTTCGACCCCTTTTTCACCACAAAAGAAGCGGGCAAGGGCACGGGACTGGGGCTCTCGATAGTGTACCAGATTATCCAGCGCCATAAGGGCAGGTTTATTCTACAGAGCAAGCCGGGCAAGGGCGCGACATTTATCATCCTTTTACCAAAACGGTGACGCATATCATGGCGCAGGGACGAATTCTTGTAGTTGACGATGAGGTTGACTTGCTCGAAATCCTGAGCGAGTTTTTGACGGACAAGGGTTTTACCGTTGTCACCGCGCACGACGGTGTCGAGGCGCTCCAGACGCTCGAGAAGAGCCCGGCCTTCGACCTGGTCCTTTCCGACATCAATATGCCGCGCATGAAAGGTTTTGAGCTCATCAACCAGGTGCGAAAAAAATACCCGGACACCAAGTGCAGTCTCATCACGGCCTACGATGTCAATAGCTATATCGACCTTGCGAAACAATATAATGTCGGTAATATTTTTTCAAAGACCTCGCCTTTCAATTTCCCCGATTTCCTGGTGCATGTGTCGCGCTTGGTGTCGGGCGAGATTTTCGGCCTCGAAAAGTATTTCGCTCCAGCCCATACCATCCAGGGCATCATGATCACCAACGCGAACCAAATCGAGGACGCCATTGAGCGGATTTATTCGGCCATCAAGGACATGCCCAAGTCGCACAAGATAAAAACCGCCCTCAGGGAACTGGTGGTCAATGCGGTCTACTATGGCGCCAAGAACGAGGACGGCGCGCACAAGGATTCGTGGAAAACGGACATGCCCCTCGAATCCGACGAATACGTTTTTATTACCTACGCTTTCGACACTGAGAAGATAGGCATTTCCATAAGCGACCAGAAAGGGCGGCTCAAGAAAGCTGATGTGCTTTTCTGGCTTGAGCGGAACATTGCCCGCGATCCAACCACAGGCTATGTAAAAAGCATCAACGACGAGCATGGCAGAGGGCTTTTTATCTCCCGAGAATTCATTGATTCACTCATCATCAATGTGAAGCCGGGTGCGCGTACGGAGATCATCCTCCTCAACTATAACGAACACAAGTACCACGGCTTTAAACCGCTTATTATCAACGAGGTATGACGGTCCTCGAAGCCCTGTCCAGGACCACGGACTATTTTTTTACCAAGGGAATCGAGAACGCCCGCCTCAATGCAGAGCTTCTGCTCTGCCATGTCCAGGCATGCAGACGCATGGACCTTTACCTGAATTTTGATAAGCCGCTTACGCAGCCCGAGGTTGATGCGTACCGTGAATGCGTTCGCAGGCGCGGTCTGCGCGAACCCGTGCACTATATTATTGGCGCGTGCGATTTTTGTGATAGTACGGTCGCAGTGACCCCGGCTGTGCTTATTCCGCGGCCCGAAACCGAGGTTTTGGTCCAGACGGTCATCAACGATCATGAAAAACAGGAAGGGAAGCGGGTGCTCGATCTCTGCACTGGCAGCGGGGCCATAGCAATCTCTCTCAAAAAAGCGCTTGCCTCATTTTCGATGTGCGCATCGGACAGTTCTGGACCAGCGCTCTCTGTCGCAAAGGGCAATGGTGAAAAGAACGGTACACAAGTCGAATGGATTTTATCAGACCTGTTCTCGGGTCTTGCCGGAAAAATGTTCGATATAATTGTGTCAAACCCGCCATATATACGCTCAGACGATCTTGCGGGTCTCATGCCCGAGGTCAGGGATTTTGAACCGCGCATTGCGCTAAACGGCGGTGCTGATGGTTTGGATTTTTATCGAAAAATTTTCAGCCAGGCCGGAGCGTACCTGAATGAAAGCGGAGAGCTATATCTGGAAACCGGGGATGGCCAAGCTGGCCAGGTTGTTGCAATCGCCCAGGACAATGGTTTTTCGCATGTCAAAACAGTGAAGGATTTGGCAGGCAAAGAACGAATTGTTGTTGCACGGAAAAGATGATGGGTACGGGCGGGTTTCAAACCCGCCCGTACATTCGTGGCATGCAATTAATCGCATGCCACGAATATGCATACACTACCATTTCCCTGTTTTTCCCTGGTTGGGTTTGGGCATGCTGGCAAAGATCGCGGTCATGCGGTCGATCTCGTCCTGCGGCAGTTCCAAATTAGTCAGTTTTCCGGAAAGATAGCTGTCGTAGCCCGAGAGGTCCATGAGACCGTGGCCGCTGTAATTGAACAGAATGACCTTTTCCTTGCCCTCTTCACGCGCCTTGACCGCTTCTTCAATGACACAGGCGATTGCATGGCTGGTTTCGGGTGCGCAAATAGTACCCTCAGTGCCGACCCAGGTCATTGCCGCTTCGTAGCATTGGAGCTGCGGGTATGCTTTTGGCGTCAGCAGGCCTTCATGTACAGCGCGGCTTACCAGCGGCGCCATGCCATGATACCGCAGTCCGCCCGCGTGAATGGGCTGGGGAACAAAATCGTGGCCCAGGGAGTGCATGGGAAGCAGGGGCGTCATTTTTGCGGTGTCGCCGTGGTCGTACACGAACGGCCCTTTGGTGAGTGAGGGGCATGCCGCGGGTTCGACCGGATAAATTTCGATCTTTTTGCCATTGATTTTATCGTATACAAAGGGGAAGGAGATGCCCGCAAAATTGGAACCGCCGCCCGCACAGCCGATGATGATATCAGGCAGCTTTTCGCCGATCATCTGGAGCTGTTTTTTTGCCTCGAGTCCGATAATGGTTTGGTGCAAGAGCACATGGTTGAGCACGCTGCCCAGCGAATACCTGGTCTTGCCCGAGGAATCGGTGACTGCGGCCTCGATAGCTTCGCTGATGGCAATGCCCAGCGACCCGGGGGTATCGGGCATTTTCTGAAGGATTTCACGGCCAGCGTTTGTCTCGTTACTGGGACTTGCGATGCACTTGCCACCCCAGACTTGCATCATGATTTTCCTGAACGGCTTCTGGTCAAAGCTGATACGCACCATGAAGACTTTGCATTCGAGGCCAATGAGCTTGCACGCAAAGGAGAGGGCGCTGCCCCATTGGCCTGCGCCGGTTTCAGTGGTAAGGCGTTTGATGCCGAACTGCTTGTTGTACCATGCCTGGGCGACTGCGGTGTTTGGCTTGTGGCTTCCCGGAGGGCTGGTGCTTTCGTCCTTGTAGTAGATTTTCGCGGGTGTTTTCAGGAAGCGTTCGAGATAGACCGCCCTGCGCAGGGGCGCGGGACGCCACCGGTAAAGGATATCCAGTATTTCTTCGGGTATATCGATCCAGCGCTGCTGGCTCACTTCCTGTTCAATCAGGTTCATGGGGAAAACCGGCGCGAGCATTTCAGGGCCAATTGGTTTGCCGTCAGGACCAAGGGGTGGGTCCATGGGCGTGGGGAGGTCTGCCGCGAGATTGTACCATTGGCGCGGAATGTCTTCGTCTTTTAATAGGATCTTTCGCGAAATCATACAACTGCTCCTTAGGTTATGGTGGAAACGAACCCGATCAGCCAAGTTCGACAAGGTTAAATACATTAACTGGCATGCGAAGTCAAGAATATTTTTTTCGCCATTCATGCGCCAGCTTTGCTAATTTATGTATTTTTTATGCAGTATATCATGCACAAGGACACATACAGGGAATGGCGGTTCGGTATCTTCTCCGGCAAGACTCTTCACGCTTGCCAGGGATTTATTTCATGGCCTGAAAAGCGGGTCCGGATCATCGCGCCCCCGTGTCCTTTTTCACTGAAAGGATTATACAAGGCGCTCTTTACCGATCCTACCCATGCCTATACGCTGATCAGGGCCTTTTTTAAGCCAATGCGCCTGGTGCGTGATAGCGCGGAGCGCATATCTGAGGTTGAATGTGAATTTTTCCACAGGAAAGATTAGCTGCTGCCTGCTGGCCTTCTGTTGTTGCGCGGCGGCGTTTGACTTGCGCAGCATGTTCTCGCTGGCAAGCCTTGCGCAAAAGCAGCCTGACCGTATTTTATACGAAGTGTCAAGTTACGACCGCAAAGGCCGGAACGCGGGCGATGGGTTCGCTGACGCGTATTACCACTATGTTGAAAAGGGCGAATACGTGGTCTTTGACGAAGCCGGGCCAGGCGTGCTGGTCAACTTTTGGGTCGATACAATGGATTATTTCAGCGGCCGTGTCTCTTTTTTGTTTGACGACGACACTCTGCCGCGGTTTTCACTTTCCCGGCAGGAACTATTCAGCGGCACCCACAGGCTCTTTCCCTGGCCCGTGACCGCTTCGCAGGATTCAGCAAGCGGCGGCAACTTTTCCATGTCGCCTATACCCTTTAAAAATCGATTGAAAATACGTTTCAGCGACCATCCGGCCTTCTATCATTTTCTCTTTTACCGGTATAAAGATGGCGAGGACATTGAAAGTCTCGATACCCTCAACGACTACACCACCCTCTCGTGCCTCTTCCGGCCCCTGGATAATACAGGTATGGGCGATTCCATTGCGGTCATTCCCGCTGGCGGCCAAATCACCATCTTTTCCAGCCAGTCAGCGGGCACTATCTACCAGTTTCATATCAAACCAGGCTCGTACGATGCCGAGGCGCTTAACCGGATCGTTATTATAGCCACTTGGGACAATGCGCCGCTTCCCCAGGTTTTTGCGCCTCTTGGCGAACTGATTGGCTGCAAACATAGGCCTTCAGCCTTTTTGGCCTATCCTGTGAACGGTGATTCCGCACATGGATATACCATCCAGTTCCCAATGCCTTTTTGCAAGTCGGCAACCATCAAGCTCAGGAACGATAACCGTGCGCAGGCAGCCACGGTCGCGTTTACCATCAAACACACAGCTATTTCCCCCCCGGATTCCTCCATTCTGTATTTTCACGCGTATCACCACGCTGAAATGCCCTGGAACAACAGTCTGGACTATCCCCTCCTTTCAGTGAATGGCTCTGGCTGTTTTGCCGGATCGTTCCTGTATGTAACAGGCGACCGCAGCCGCATTTTTCTGGAGGGCGACGAACGTTTCTATGCGGACGGCAGGTCGTTTCCCGACCTCTACGGCACAGGGCTCGAAGACTATCTGCTCGCGGGCTGGTATTTCACCCATGGCCCCTTTGCCCTGCCCTTTAGCGGCTTTTTGTCCTCTGAACGCGGCGACCAGGACGCCATGTCGTTTTACCGTTTCCATATCAGCGACAATATACCGTTCTGCGCTTCGTTCCTGGCAGGCATTGAGAAAGGCCCTTTGGGCACGCATCCCCCTGATTTTTCAAGCGTGGCGTTTTATTATCAATCGCAGGCGCGTACCATGGTGCGTACCGATTCCCTGGTCCTTGGCGATTCGCTTTCTGAAAAGGCGCATGCTCTGGCATACAGCGCCCTTGTCGACGAAGAGTGGCTCACAGGGGTGTATGCTGGGGACAGTTTCAATGTGCAGGTGCTCAAGACCAAGGTCATGGACGATTCCCTTACTTTCAGTATCCATATTGATTCAGCCAACAGGGGCGCGCTTCTCAGGTGCGTCACTGATATCAGCCGGGGCGGCCAGCGCATGGACGTTTTTGTGGATAGGATATATGCGGGCGTATGGCAGATAAGCGCTGAAAACGAGTATGCGCGGCTCTATGACGCTGATTTTTTTATTCCTGAATCCATTGCCCGGGGAAAGGATTCCCTTGCAATAAAAATCGTAAACCGCGATGATGGATGGTCCATTGGTTTCAATGCCATGAAATATGAGGTGTATACGCTTGCTCCGGACAGCGCGGTTTTGGGCCTTCCCCAATATGCGATGGCCGCAGTCCCAGTACCAGACATGAACGATGGAACGCGCCTGATGCTGGTCTGGAACCCTGGGCCAGAAGGCGCGCTCTACGACCGGATTGCGGTCTACCGCGATACGGTGGAGCAATTTACCCCATCGCTGAACACACTGGCAGGCATTGCCAATGGATTGAGTTTTACCGATACCCGGCTTGCGTGCGGCAGGAAGTATTATTACCGGTTTAAAGGCTATTGCGGGGGCAAAAAGACCGCGGAAAGCCCAGCGCCCCTTTTTGCGCGCACCCCTGGCATTATACAGCGTGAAGCCGAATCCCTCTTCCCCCTGCTCGCGTCCGCCTCGTGCTCCACTTTTGTGTATGTGCCCTTTAACGAGGATGGCGACCATCCATGGCTTCCTGACGCTCCTGAAGGAAGCGATACCCTGTACAGCAACAAACGGTATCTGGCAATGCGGGCCCGGTCAGCCGGTGATTCCGCTGTGTTTTCGTTTTTTACGTCTGCCAGGGACACTTTTGAAATAGAGGCAACCTATTGTACGGGCGACTCTTTTGGCGCGTTCGAGGCCCTGGTGAACGGCAGGACCATTGGTCTGCACGCTGACGCGTACACCAGGAAACCGTGGGTGGCAGGCACGCGTTCGGACAGCATTTTTATCATGGAACCGGGGTATAATTCGCTTGTCTTCAGATCAACCGGGAAAAACCCCCATTCCGCGGGATACCATATTGGCCTCGACAGGTTCAGGCTCTCGACCCTGAGCGAGCGGTATACGAATGTTCCTGATTCCCTTGCGCTCAGAATACTCTCTTATTTCCCCAATCCCTTTAATCCAGTGGTGCGGGTCATGTTTGACCTTGCAAAAGCCGCCCGCGTCGAGGCGGGCGTGTTTGACGTATCAGGCAGGCTGGTGCAGCGTCTGGTCAATCGCGATTTTATCCCGCAGAAACACACTCTTTCCTGGAATGGCCGCGATAGACAGGGTAGGGAAATCGCTTCAGGGGTTTATTTCATCAGGATACGTGCGGGCAACGCGGTACGGACCGTAAAAACCGTGCTGGTCCGCTGATTGGAACGGCTGTTTATTCAAGACCGCAGGTCCCGGGTCCGCATTCAAATGTTTTTTCCTCGCCAGTAAGCTGGTTGGTAAACATGATGAATTTCTTTGATCCTGTTTGCACTTCGTAGTATACCCAGGGGCCTTTTTTTAGCGCAAAGGGCCTGGGGTGCGATTCGTATGCAGGTTGTCCAAAAGTCCCTTTGCTTGCCCGGTCCATGACCCGTGTTTTTATATCAATGACATTGATGTCAGTGTAATTGACGCCAGCGGCAAGGTAGAGCTTCTCATCGCCCAGCCAGGAAATGTCGCGCACGCGTACATTGCGCGTTAACGTATCCAGCTTGTCCGTGGCTACATCAAGCAGGTAAAGGTCGCCCCAGGCTGTGTCGTTTTCCCGTTCGTTGCAGGTAAAGGCAAGATAGCGGCCGCTTGCGGACCAGGCCATGGACAGGCAGCGACCAGTGGTGTATGAGGCGCGCAGAGGGTTTTCGCCTTTGGGCCCGGCAATATACATATGGGGTGCGCCCTGGACGTCGGATATAAACGAGACATGTTTCCCGGATGGCGAGACGGCAATGGCGTATTCAGTAGCATCGGGTGTTTTTGAGACATTGTATTCGGTGTTGGCATTCAGATATTTCACCATGATTTCAGACTTGCCCGAGGGTTCCCGGACAATATAATAGAGGCCGGTTCCATCGGGCGACCACGCCGCGGCTACAATCGAATTTTTGCCCCCCGCAAGCACGCCTATGGTGGCCGCGTTTTTAAGGTCATAGGCATAGAGGTCCGTGCGGGTCCTGGTCCACATAAGCGTATCCGCAAGGTAGCAGACCATGGTCCCCTGCGCGTTCATAAGCGGGGCCCGATTGTTCCTGCGGTTCCAGGAGACCCGTTTGATTTTACCCGTGTCGAACGGCGCTATATAAATCTGGTCCGTGGTATCGTTTGTCCGCGCATAACCCCAGTATTTGCCAGCTTGGATCCCGTTTGCCACTGTGACGCTGTCCTGCTTCATAAGCGCCCGCTTAAGCGAATCAAGGACCAGGAACTCGGGTTTATCCGCGAGCATCAGCCGTTTTACCACAGCCTCGTCAGAATAGGCTGAATCCTCTTTTGGCGCATGGTAGGCGGTCATGTCATAATTGGAGATAAAGGGCAGCGCATTCGTCGAAGGAACAAACGATCCTGGTTCCTTGGGCAGAGGGGCGTTCCAGGTCATTTCGTCCAGCACTCGCGCCACCCACGCGTCCTCGGGAACAGCGCTGGACAGAGGAATGATCCTATTGGCATAGCCAGCCAGTTTTTTGCCCCTGTTAAAACGCAGGGTAAGAAACCCGAGCGCAACGCCCGAGGCGCCGGGCGACACAATGAGCGTTTTGCCCGCCACAACAGGCGCATAGGTCAATTTTTGCGAAGCGCCCGCCACAATTACATCGATGTCTGGAAGGTCAATGGCATATTCCTGGCATTCTTCCAGCGTGCCTGAACAGAGAAGGATTATACAGTCGGTCCTGTTGCGGACCGACGAGACCAGTTGCCGCAGGGTTGGGACAACAGGCGCGAGCGACGTGTTTCTCAGCGCGCTTTTTTCTCCTGGCCGCGCAACGCCGAAAACCGTGAACAGGTAGCGGTTGCCCAGGGTCAGTTCAGCAAAGTGGATCTGGATATTGTCCACGCCTTCAATGGTATAGTTTGTGGCAACGGCCTTGAGGCCGGCTGTTGTCACCATGTCCATGAACCGCGCTGGTCCGGCAAGGAACTCGTCCTGGCCCAGGTTGAGCGCGTCGTATTTCATGTGTTTGAGCAGCGCATATCCTATCCGTTGTTTTACGGAATCATTGTCCGCTGAAACAAAATTGCCCGCATCAAGTGTCAGGGACACGGGATAGTCGTGCTGGAGCTGTTTGAGCATGCCGGCCCTGCGCGCCAGGCCGCCCAGCGCATGCTGCCTGCTGGCGACAAAGACGCCCTTGGTATTGCCCGTGTACATGAGGCCCACGATCACGTTTTCCTCTACGCGCATGAGACGCAGCGCTTCCTCGATGAGTTGGTGCGCCTGCCAGTGGTTTGGGTTGCGGTTGAGAGCAATCCGCGCTGATTCAATGCATTTGGTGTATTTTTTTTTCTTGAAAAAAGCCAGGGCTTTTTCATAATGGTCTTCATCCGCAGGGGGCGCCAGCTTCATAAATCTGAATCCCGCATCAATCACATGCGCGGACCCAAGGTAATCGCCTCGGGCCACATAGGCGTAATCGACTTTGAAATTACCCTGGCGCAATGCAAGGCCCGCGGACAGCCCCTTGATGGCGCCCGGATCATCGTTATTCAAGGTATATTCATAGCCTGCCCGCAGACCAAGCGCGGGGTGGATGAGAAATTCACCGCCTGCTCCAATTTTCAGCGGCGAGTCTGTGAATTTCTTGAGGCCCAGGGAAACGCCCGCCAGTTCATGATAAAAACGTCTGCCCAGGTCCCAGACAATGCCCAAGGGAAGATATTCTTTTTCCGTGCCGTAGGTGAGGGGCGCGCCCAGGTTAATGGCGGAGAGCGAGGTGAGTGCCCGGAATGGAAGGCGCGCCGCAATACCGGTATTTACGGCAAAGGCCCGCGCAGTCTGGTCTTCCAGTCTGCTCTGGACATACTGGCCCAGCACGCCAACTTGCAGAATGTTTTCAAAGAATCCCCGCGCATAGGAAAGGCCCAGCGACATGTCGAGGGCCGAAGGTGATACCGGGTTCTCGTCAATATCACGCGCATCGCCAATGGTGCCAGTGCGCAGCATGTTCCACTGGATCCCGAAAACGCCAAGATTGCGGAAGGGAAGGGCGGCTGCGGCATATTCGTGGCGCAGGCCAAAGGAGAGTTCGCTGTGCGAAAGATAGATTTCCTTGGTCACAAAAGAAGCGCTCAGCGCGGGGTTCCAGTACAGGACGCTTGCGTCATCGAGCATGCTTGTCCCATTGCCGCCCATAGCCGCACTGGCGCCACCCACGGGAAGCTTGAGAAATTGGACCGCGGCGCCACCCGCATTCCCGCCTTGCATATCAGTAAGGGAGGAATATTGGCCAAAAACCGCGGCGCACAAACAGGCGATGAGGAAGTACTTCATTATACAATACTAGTATCGGCAATTCTGGTTCATAAATTAAAGAATATACGGTGAACAAGCAGCTGAAAGTTAATGCAAAAAGTAACTATTTGGTTCACCTTTTGGCCGTATGTTGCCGTATTTTCAATTGGATGAGCTTTTCCCGCGCAAGGAAGGTAAAATACTCGATGAATTCCTCCAGCTTGTAGGGCCCGGATTCGTGAGATGCTTTGCGGAAAATATCGAGCAGGCTCCTTTTTCCGTTTACCCAGAAAACAGGCAGGTTCCACTTTGGCGACCAACTGGCATGGAATTTCAGGGAAGTCCTTTTCTCAGGAGCAATGTGTTCAAAGGTGAAGGTACCGCCCACATGGGTGCGCCGGGGAACCAATTGTCCGGCTTTTTTCTCAAGCGCGTTTTCCGGTTTTATTGGTTTTTCAGCAACAGGCAACACGATCCCGAGAAACCGGTCCAGATCATCTTGTTCCAACGAAGCTGTAGCATACAAGTACGCTGCCATGGCGCTGCCCACCCAGTGCAGTGTCTTTTCAGAGACTTTGTCAATAGTGTCTTCGTTTGAATGGTAGAATTGGTCCCTGATGTGGATGAGCGCGGGACAGGTTGCGCCAATGAGCGGGTCAGTGACAACATTATCGTTTACCATAAAGGGGTGAATACCCAGACGGAATTTTTTCCCCGCGCTATTTGAGAGCAAGCGTATGATCAGCTTGTTGGCAAATTCCGGGTTTGAGGCAGGCGCCTGGTAGATGTTCAGCACTGAACGGCATTTTTTCTGGTCTTCGCCTACCATGTCAGGGTTGATACCCGCAACATAACGCGTCTTTTTTCCCGGGCCAAAAAAATAAGCGAGCATGCCGATTATTTCAAAGGCAAAGACCACCCTGATGGTCCTTTTTGGCTGCAACAGCTTTTTTTCACGTATCAGCTGCTGTATGGCCCTAAGGCATTCGATGCTGGCGGCCACGCCCGAGCCATTGTCATTCGCGCCCACTTCGTATAAGTGCGCCACTGATACTACTTCTTCCCCGGTTTTTTCGCTTCCTTTGATACACCCGGTTGCGCAGTACATGCGGCCTTTGCCCAGGTAACCGTCGACCCTGAATTTACACGGCAGGGATCCCCGCTGTCTCAGGCGTTCCCGGATCAGGTCCCCCTGGTTTCGCGAAAGGGAAAAGCCCACCAGCCCTTTCCTATCCTCAAAGAGAAAACCATTGTCCCATCGGCGGCCATTCCTGAAATCTTGGTCTGATCTTACGCCAGGCCAGTTTGGGGCAAAGTCGGTCGCAATACCAAGGGCCTTTCCCTCCGCAATGGCGTTGTATGTTGCGCTGGTTGGATCGGCAAATACCAGTTTGCCCTTCAGGTCCGGAGCGTCCGGCAGCGCCAGTTCGCCGGTTATTTCACCGTTTGTG
Organism: Candidatus Raymondbacteria bacterium RIFOXYA2_FULL_49_16; assembly: GCA_001789205.1. Classification (GTDB taxonomy): domain Bacteria; phylum Fibrobacterota; class OXYB2-FULL-49-7; order OXYB2-FULL-49-7; family XYB2-FULL-49-35; genus XYB2-FULL-49-35. The sequence continues at coordinate 93,615 of MFYT01000026.1, forward strand.
GGAGCGGCATAGACAAAGAGGGATGTGGCGATTTTTGAATAGTCGGCCATGGTCCGCCATTGTCCGTCAATGTACACCTTCAGGTAGGCGCGGGAAACAGCCCAATAGCGCGGTGATTTCCAGTTACCGTAGAGCTTTTTTCCGTCAATAGGAAAGCTGAGTACTCGCACAGAGTCGAAGCCATAACGTTTCATGATCTGTGCGCACCAGCGCACGCTTTTTTCATACCAGGGATGGGTGATATGGCGGCTGAAGGATGCAATACTTCCGGTAATGGTTTTGGCGTTTTTTCCGGAATAGGCCTTGGAGAGCAGGGAGTGGATCTGGTCTGGCGTCATTGCGGCACGCAACAGGCCCTATAACATTTCGTCGGTGATGGAGATATGGTCTTCAAGGTATTTGTAGATCATGTGACGCGCCTCAGACGTCAGATTGATGAACATGAGGCCTGCGCGAAAACCGCCGGTACGGTCTTTGGTGATCCACTGGATCTTGGCGGTTACCACGCATTCGGTGTTTTCCTCAACGATTTCTTTTGAAACACCGCGCCACCGCGGGAACTTAAGGGAGAGTTTTACCTTGGTTCCCTTGGCCAGAAAATCGGGAACAGCAACCTGGAGACCGTCGGCTGAGATGTCGTTTATTTTTATTGGCGTGTTTTTTTCAGTGAAAAACCCTCCCAGGGCAAGGGTGGTCTGGTCCGCATCGTCAAACTCGATATCATAAACAAAGGGTATGCGGATACTGGTCCGTTTTTCCTCGATTTTCTTATCTTCCATATTAAAAATAATATATATATTTATCTTAATAATTACAAGCGGCAGGCTGCATGGATATCAGAAATCTAATAAAAAACCTTGTTTTAAGCTTTATTCCGCTCCTGGTTTTTATAGTTGCCGACGACCTTCTCTCAGACCGTTATGGCCCAGAACAAGGGTTGAAATACGCGCTTATCATTGCTGTGTTCATGGGGCTGCTCCAGGCCGTATATGTCTTTGCCCGTGAGAAGCGGTTCGATAAAATGATCCTACTCGACACCGGCCTTATCATTGTCCTGGGAGCAGTGTCGTTTATCTCAGGTAATGAGCTCTTTTTCAAACTCAAACCCGCACTCATCGAATTTATCATGGTGTTGATGCTGGGCATGGTCGCTTTTGTGAACCCCAGGATACTGCTCGTTATGCTGGGCCGTTTTACCAAGGGCATGGCCATGAACGACGCGCAGGTCACGCTTATGCGGCGCATGGCCGGAGGCATGTTTTTCCTCTTTTTATTTCATACTGGCGCCATTATATACGCGTCATTATATATGTCGCACAAGGCGTGGGCCTTTATTTCGGGCGGGTTGTTTTATATCCTTCTAGGCGGGTATTTTGTTTTTTCCGTGGTCATGGCGCGTCTCAAACAGCGGCGTCTTGTGCGGCAGTACATGGGCGGGGAAAAGATGGTTGAGTTGCGGGACGAGAAGGGGAGACTTGTGGGGACAATGCCCGAGTCGGTTATCAGGAAGAATCCGAAGATATTCAGGAAATGATCCCCCCGAAAGGATTGTATGCGGCCAACCCCCTTTGTTAAAGGGGGTAAAGAACGAAACAGGATTGTTGTAGACAATGTAGCTTCTAATTTCTTCACTTATTTTCCTTATGTGACAGGTTTTGTCACATCGTATCGTTATATTTACATACAGAAAACATCAACTGGAGGTAAAAATGACGAACGACCAAGTGATCTTGAATACCGCAAACAGCCGAATCATCCTTTTGTGTCCCTTTAAACCGGAGTTCATACCCCTTATCAAGGATATCCCCGGCCGTAGATGGCATCCCGAGCACAAGGCCTGGAGCTTTGAGAACACCCTGTATAACCGCAACAGGGTACTCGATATATTTGCCCGGTTCAATATGTCCGTGGTCATGGACGAGCAAACCGGGAAAATGGCAGAAGACCCCATCATAAAGCTGAAACGGGAACTCTCAAGCCGGAAATACAGCACGCCCACCATGGATTCCTATGTCTTTTACACCAAGGAACTGCTGACTTTTGCCAAAAAACCGCCGGAACAGCTGACCAGCGATGACGTGAAGGCATTTATTGAATACCTGGTCAACGTAAAGCAGTACGCCTCGTCCACCGTGTCCCTTGGCATTAATGCCCTGCGCTTCTTCTTCTTTTATGTGCTGCACAAGGAATTCATATATGACATCCCCAATGTCCGGAGGGACAAGAAGCTGCCTGTTGTCCTGAATTCCGATGAAGTCACGGCGCTGATCGCAGCTTGTTCGAACATCAAACACAAGCTGCTACTCATGGTCATTTATTCAGCCGGTCTGCGGGTCAGCGAGGCTGTGCGGCTCCGGCCGGAAGATATCGACAGTGTACGCAACATGATCCACGTAAAAAACGCGAAAGGCCGCAAAGACCGATATACGCTACTTTCAGACGCGGTCATGCATTTGCTGGAAACATACATTAAAACAGTACAGCCGAAGACATGGCTTTTTCCTTCTTATGACCATGAAACCCATCTGAGCGTCAGAACAGCTCAAAAGGTTATGGAACATGCCCGCGACAAGGCAGGGATAAAAAAAGACGCTACGGTGCATACATTGCGTCATTCGTTTGCCACGCACCTGCTGGATCAAGGCTCGGACATCAGGCATATCCAAAAGCTGCTGGGTCACGCAAATCTAAAGACGACAGCAATTTATACGCATGTCAGCGATACCAGCCTGTCTGCTATCAAAAGTCCGCTGGACCGGTTTCTTCCTGCCTCGGACTTCGATACCCAAGGATCATAAGCAGGACAGACTCAGTCCTCGGCATTTCGGCATTAATGATAGGTGAAGGATGGCTTTGGACAGAGGAAGGACATGGAACCCTTCCGGCCGCCAATGAATGAACACCTCGGACTTCGATACCCAAGGATCATAAGCAGGACAGACTCAGTCCTCGGCATTTCGGCATTAATGATAGGTGAAGGATAGCTTTGGACAGAGGAAGGACATGGAACCCTTCCGGCCGCCTACGGCGTCCACCTTCCCTTAAAAAGGGAAGGTGGTTGGTTCGCAATGCGAACCGAAAAGGAATACACACCGAACTTGTACTTGCATAGACTTTTATACCCTTTATAAACTTTCTTATACGGGTTTTGTCCATCTGGCCACCACAGAGTGAACTTATTGACATCAGACGGATCAATAATCTATTTCTACAGTGAGTCCGCTGCCCGTAATATATGACGTACTGCGAGCACCATAATGAAAAAGAATGCAGACTATGACGCATAGAGCGAGTTGCATGTAATAGCGGGGGCACATAAATAATGCCGCCCGTCCTGGGCGGCAATAAAACAAAGGCAAAAACATGTTCATCGAAATTTCA